>CAXUNT010000037.1:0-461 GCA_964252595.1 uncultured Armatimonadales bacterium | reverse complement strand
CTTAATATTAGAACGTGTGCCAGCGACCCTGCGCGGCGAGTTGTCCCGCTGGATGATCGAGCCGCGCCCCGGAGTTTTTGTCGGCAAAGTGTCTGGCCTTGTCCGCGACCGCTTGTGGGACAAAGCTCGTGCTGGTGCTAAAACCGGCGCTGGCATGCTTCTCTACAGCAGCCCCACTGAACAAGGCTTCCTGGCTCAGTCTTTCGGCGACACTACCCGTGAATTAGCTGACTGGGAAGGCCTCACGTTGGTTTGGACACCAAAAGCCGCCGCGCAGGAAAAAAGCCGGCGCAAGGAGAACAAAGAAACGGTGAACGACACAGAAATCTAAACAACTTTTTGCCACCGTTCCGTACCTGCTCCGAGATCACTCTAGTAGACATCCTTCTAGACTCTGCCCCATGTGCGTGGGGATGAACCGATGGGTGGACACACTTTACGGCATCCCGATCTCTCTGCCC
>CAXUNT010000036.1:0-42539 GCA_964252595.1 uncultured Armatimonadales bacterium | reverse complement strand
CGAAGGGGCGGAGGGGTGGGAGGACTGCCCGCCGCCGAGCAGAAGCGCCAGAATGCTGCCGCCGCCAAGCCCGCCGCCGTCGTCGCCGCCTCCCACCGACAAAGGCAAGACACCGTCGGGAGTGGACTGCGGGATTTTGACGGACAAATACTGCGTGTAGCGCGGCTGGTTGTAGGGCTTCAAGACGACGCCGACCTGCACCGTGTCGCCGGGCGCAAACTTAGACTGGGTGACGAACAGGTGATCAATCTCCGCCGTGTCGTGGCGGTTTTGAATGGTCACGGTCATGGCGACGCTCTTGACAGCCAGAGGATGAAACGAGTTGGACGACAACAGGCTCATCAGGCTCGACAAGTCTCCGGTTGCAGCCTGGTCAATCGAGAGTGGATCGAAGTAGGTATTGGTGCGCTTGACATGCCCGACTTCCTCGGCGTTCACATCCATCGAGACCGTCGCCATCGTGTCGCCAGGATCGCCGTGGATCTGGGCGATGGCCGCGCCCGCGACCGCCGGAATGAAGCGGCCCGTTAAGAGGGGATGGTTGATGATCTGCACATAGAACGTCTTATTGCGGTGGATGGACTCGTCATGCACAGCAATCGTCATGGGAATCATCTGCGGCATGGGGCCGATGACGCCGCCGACGGAGAAGGGCCGGTCTTGAAAAATGCGGCCGACGGTCTTGATCGGCGAGCCGAGCTTAAACGAGGTTTGGTACGATGGATAGATGTCCACGACATACGCGGTCGTGAGCGCCGCGTCAATCGGTCCCAAGTTCTGGAACGGGTGTCCGAACAGCAGCAGTCTGTTTCCATCGCGATACGTCACTGTGCCGGTCGCATTGGCATCGAAATCCCCCTGTACCAGCGCGACGCCGACCGCAGACCCCGGCACAAGGCTAGGATTTTTCGCCAGCGGGTTCGTCTCAATCCCGTCGCTCATCCCTGCGCCGGCCATGACGTGAAAGTGGAAGGGAGCCAGTGCCGTGCCGAGCCGCGACAAGCTTTGGGAGTCCATGCCGCTGACCGAGAGCGGCATCTCGCTTTGAAAGTTCGTGCTGTCCAGCCCCTTCACCACGGCCGACGGCGCGGAAGCGCTGATATTGGAAATCTTCGCGGGCAGATCGGGACTCCAGGCATCCAGCATGGCTTCAATCGGGGTCGCAAAGCCGATGGGGTCTTTGGCAAACTGGTTCCCTAGCGAGATCGCACCGACCAGCCGCCCGTTGATGTAGATTGGGCTGCCGCTCATGCCTTCGGCGATGCCGAGGCCGCGCGTCACCGGCGGGCCGCTCGTCGCCCGGAACATGATATAATCTTTGCCTTCGTTGAACTTCGCGACGACACCGAGTATCTCGATCCCGAACTTCTCGATCTTCGTGCCTTTGAAGACCGACAGGGCGTAGCCGGTCATGCCAGGCCGTAGCTCGGAAACGCGCATGAACTTTTTGGAATCCCACTTGAGCTGCTGGCCTGGGGCGGGGCGGGTGATCGGAACGGGCGGACGGGCGTCGGCGGGAGAAACGGCCAGAAGCGCGGCGAGGGCGGCGGCGCTGAGGGTGAGACGGGCGCGTGAGTTCATAAACAAATGGGCTTTCGTAAATAAAAGGCTGCTATGGGAAAATGAAAACAATGGAGCCACGGAATAAATTCCGAGGCTCAGAACAAAACAGTGTCGCAGCGACACAAGGCCGGGTTTGTCCGCTCTTGCGTCCCCTGGACGCTGGTTCTCGTCAGCCTCGGAATTTATTCCGTGGCAAATTATTCCGTGGCTTCTGGCTAATCTACGCCGATTTCGCGTAGACTTGTTCCGGGTCAAACTGCGGCTCCGCAATCGTTCGCCACTCGCCGCTTTGTGCCGCAGCGTCATCCGCCGACACTTCGCGGAAGTAGCAGGTTGGGTGGCCGGTATGGCAGGTCGCGCCGATAGGCCGGGCCAGCACCAGCAGCGAATCGTCGTTGCAGTTCACCCGCAGGGATACAAAGTTCAGCGTGTTGCCGCTGGTCTCGCCTTTGGTCCATAGCTTCTGCCGGGAGCGGGTCCAGAACGTGACAAGGCCGGAGCGGAGCGTCTTTTCTAAAGCCTCTCGGTTCATAAAGCCGAGCATGAGAACGTCTTTCGTGTCGGCGTCCTGCACGACAGCGGGAACCAGGCCGCCGTCGGCTTTGTCCCAACGGAGTGTGTCAAGAATTGTGTTCATATCCAGTGCCGTACCAAAGCCGCCGCGCCCATCGCCGCAAAGACCAGCAGCGGGGCGCAGCCAGTCCCTTGCGTAAACTGAAGCTGGCCTTTCACATCATGGCGGGGATTGACGGCAGGCGGCGGCTGCGAGTAATCGGGAGCGGCAATCGCATACCGCTCCGGGTCCCGATTGCCGCGACGGACATACAGGGCCGCGCCGGAATGGCTCGGCGGGTAATTAGAAGTCATCTGGAACAGCATTTCGCCGTCTTCGGTTGCAATCCGCCCGCCGTCCCAGCGCAGCCAGCTTGCCCCAGCCTCATCGGTAAACCAGCGGATCGCGGCCCATCCCGGTGGGGTCATTTCGTTCGTGACGGCTTCCGGGTACTTGATCTGCGGGGCTGCGCCGGAAAAGTAATACGGACCGATGTCCAGTCGGGTGATGCCGGGGCCGTTGGCTTCCTCGGCGATTTGCAGTTGGTACATAAAGCCGGTCACGACCTGCTGGGTTTCGACATACGGCGCGGTAATTGAAGCCATCGTTGGGGCAGTCCTCCGGGTATACTTTAAGCTGAAGCTGGGAGATTTCAATGCATTGTACCAGATGCGCGAGGGGAATTGATAATTAGAAATGGACGAACACACATGGCGGAAACGGCATTGACGGGGAAAACGGCCTTGATTACCGGGGCCGGCAGCGGCATCGGGCGCGAAGTGGCTTTGGAGCTGGCCCGGCGCGGGGTCAGCGTCGCGCTGGCCGGGCGCACGGAAGCAAAGCTGACGGAAACGGCGGCCCAGATCGGCTACGAGGGCGGCGACGCGGTGACGATTGTTGCCGATGTCACCGACCCGGCCCAGGTGGAGCGGCTGATCACGGAAACGACGCGGGCATTTGACGGCTTAGACATTCTTGTCAACAGCGCGGGCATCGGCCTGATCAAGCCGCTGGAAACGACGACGGCTTCTGACATGGATCGTCTGCTGGACACCAACGTCAAGGGCCTCATGCTGGCGACGCAGGCCGCCCTGCGCCCGATGATCGCGGGCAGCAAAGGCGGCCATATCGTCAACATCGCCGGCATTCTCGGCAAAGCCCCAATGGCCAACGCCAGTCTTTACTGCGCGTCCAAGTACGCCGTCACGGGCTTTTCTAAAGCGTTGCAGCTTGAAGTCAGCCGCAAGCACAACATCAAAGTCTCGCTGCTGTACCTCGGCGGCGTGGACAGCCCCTTTTGGGACACCATTGACATGAAAGTGCAGCGCGACAAGATGCTGACGATTGCCGATGCCGCCGGCGCGGTTCTGACGGTACTGACCCAGCCCGCCCATCTTGTCCTGGGCGAGTTCACGCTTCAGCCGGAAAGCCACCAGTTGTAGCCCGCTTCCTTTTGTGACCCACCTCCTTGCTTCGCAGGGGTCCTCCCCAAAGGGGAGGACAAAGAGTTTAAGCCAACGCGCCTGTGTGCCTTCTCTGTCTCCTAGTCCTCCCCTTTGGGGAGGACCCCTGCGAAGCAAGGAGGTGGGTTGACTTCCCCTTCTGCCTTATGCCATAATCGCAGATAGTCTTCACGACAAATACACACGCAAACCCGAAAGTCGCACCGGCTCCTTGACAAAGCAAGCCGGTGAGGATCGCAACGAGAGGATTTCACCATGGCTTACGGTTCCCCTAGCGGCGGCCCGCGCGGCGCTCGTCCGGGCGCACCCGGCGGTCCCGCCGGCGCCCGCAAGAACCCGCGCTTCAAGCGCCGCAAAGTTTCTTCGCTGACCATCAACAAAATCAAGACGGTGGACTACAAAAACGTCACCCTGCTTCGCACCTTCACCGACGACCGGGGCAAGATCGTCCCCCGCCGCCGCTCCGGCGCGACCGCCAAAGAGCAGCGCATGATCGCCGTCGCCATCAAACGCGCTCGCGAGATCGCACTCCTGCCCTTTGTCAAAGATTAAGCAAACTCGCGCAAGAAAGCCCCCGGCCATCAGGCCGGGGGCTTTTTTGCCTCCTTATTCACCTCATCAGAAGAAGCGCATCTTCAGCCTTATACGCCTTAAGTCGCGCAAAACGAGCATCAAGACGGTACGACTTGCCCCGATAGGCTAGGAGGTCTTATGCTTCATGGCTTAGGTCACGGAGCAATTCTTAGGTCACGGAGCAATTCTTAGGTCACGGAGCAATTCTTCAAGCCGGCGCTCGCCGTCACGGGTCTGTGCTCCATGAGCGAGGCCACCGCGAATGAGTGTTTCGGCGGCTGGAAGAATGAATAGGTTGGCCCATGCTTTGTTCTCTCGCATAAGGCCGGCAGAGAGGTCTTCCGGCGGAACGGCGCGTTTGGCCGCTGCAATGACGCCGTCAGGGAGCGCTGCAATGTGACACGCGAGGCGGTCAACAAAGGAATCGATCTGGTCTGCGGGTAAGGCACGGTTGACCCAGCCGTAGCGTTCTGCGGTCTCGGCATCAAATAAATCGGCCCCCAACACCGCTTCCAGCGCGCGGGCGTGACCAAGGCGCTCTGCCAGGTATTGGGTGCCGCCACCGCCCGGCACGATGCCCATCAGCGCCTCACATTGGGCAAGGCCCGCTCGACCGATCGCAGCGAAACTCATGTCTGCCGCTGTGACAAACTCAGCACCGCCGCCGCGTGCCATTCCAGAAAGCTTGACGATCGTGACTTGTGGCTGGTGCCGCAGGATCTCGCCAAAGGCTTGGAAGACGTTAAGGCCATCCGGCGCATCTTTGGCAAGTTCGTTGAAAGCGTGCGGCGTATCAATGAGTGTCATGTCAACATGAGTAATAAAGAAGTCAGGGTCGGCACTCTGAAAGACGATGACCTTGACTGATGCATCATCACGAACGGCGGCGAGAAACCGGCGGAGTTCACTCATAAGTCTGACGTCGAGGATGTTGACCGGCGGATTGTCAATGATGACATCCGCAACGCCCGCCGTAAGCGATACGCGCAATGTTGTGTAGTTTTTCTGTATCATGGAGCCCTTCTGATATTAATCATAAACTTTCATAACGCCCCGGCTCTCTGGCCAGGCCATTTTAACTTTGTGTGCTAAATCCGCGAGCCGCCGGAAATCAGAATTGTTTCTCCGGTAATCCAGCGAGCGGCGTCCGACGCCAGAAACACGACCGGCGGTGCAACGTCGTCGGTGTATCCCAAACGGCCCAATGGGGTTCCGGCGATGACCTGCGCGGCGAACTCGCCGCTGCTGTAGCCTGCCGCTTCTACGCCTTCCGTGATAATCAGGCCGGGATTTACGGCGTTGACGCGGATGCCGCGCGGTCCCAGCTCCTGCGCCAACGACTTCGTGATCGTATCCAGCGCCGCTTTCGTGCCGGAATAGACCGAGTGAGCCGCCATGCCCGCCCGGCTGACTGCCGAGCTGATGTTGATGACGCTGCCGCCGGTTCTCGGGAACAGCGGCAGGGCGTTCTTTGTCGCCAGGTAAACGCCGAGGACATTGGTGTCGTACTGCTTTTTGTAGGCTTCCTTGGTAATCTCTGCGAGCGGCACGAACTCAAAAACGCCGGCGTTGTTGACCAGAATGTCCACTTTCCCGTAAGCGTCTTTGGCTGCCATGAACAGCGCAGCCACTTCGCTTTCTATGGCCACGCTGCCGCCGACCGCAATGGCGTTTCCGCTTGCTTCGACGATTTCAGCAACGACTGTATCTGCACCCGCTTTGCTGGAAGCGTAGTTGACGACGACCGACGCGCCTGCGGCGGCGAGGTGCTTGGCGATTGCCGCGCCGATGCCTTTGGATGCCCCGGTCACGACCGCTACTTTGCCGCTCAAATCTATGGTGTATGCCATGTCTGTTTTCCTTGTATTGTTCTCAATATTGCTCTTATGGGATGGTCCGCAAGGGGACTTATCCCATTACTCTTTTACTCTTTCGCAAGGCGATGTCAAATTGCCGAAGTGCCGCCGTCGACAAATAGCTCCAACCCATTCACATAGGTCGAATCGTCTGAAGCCAGAAACAGCGCCACGGCCGCAATTTCCTCTGGGCGACCCATCTTTCCCCGTGGGATCAAGGATTCGAACTGCTTCATCGTCTCCGCATCGAACAACTGCTCCTGAATCGGTGTTTGGATCTGCCCCGGACTCAGCACGTTCACCCGAATCTTTCTGTCCTTCAGCTCGTTCAGCCATGTGCGGGCGAATGAGCGCAGCGCAGCCTTGCTCGCCGAATAGACACCAAAGTTCGGAAAGCCCTTGACCGCCGCCATCGACCCGTTCATGATAATCGAGCCGCCATCATGAAACAGCGGCAGCGCCTTCTGCACCGTGAAGAGAGTGCCGCGCGTGTTCAGACCGAAGACCGCGTCGAAGTGACTCTCCGTAATCTCGCCGAGCTTGGCGTAATCTCCCCTGCCGGCGCTTGCGAACAGCACGTCGACGCTGCCTTTTTCCCGCTTGACCGTACCGAACAAGCGGTCTAGATCGTCTAGGTCGGCCGCATCGCCCTGCACGCCGGTCACGTTCCGGCCAATCAGCGCGACGGCCTCATCCAAAGTTTCCTGCCGCCGGCCCGTGATGAAAACATACGCTCCTTCTTCGACAAATAATTGGGCGGTCGCCAGCGCCATCCCGCTTGTTCCCCCTGTGATCACCGCAACTTTGCCGTCAAGCTTTCCCATAACCGTTCCTTTCGTAGTCAATTATTACAGTTGTTCTAGTATAATAGAATAATAGAAGTATGACAGCCTTAGGGTACAATGTCAAGCATGAGGCGATTTTTTTTTCCTGAACTAAGCCAGCTTGTGCTGACTCATGTGCTGTATGCGCTGAGCGACCCGACCCGCCTGCAAATCGTGGCTCATCTGGCCGGGGGAAATGAGCTGACATGCGCCGATTCGAGTTTGAGTACGCCGAAGTCCACGCTGTCGCATCATCTGAAAGTCCTGCGGGAGAGCGGTTTAATTACCACTCGTGCCGAAGGCACTCAGCTTTTCAACTCCGTGCGCCGCGCCGATCTCGACGCCCGCTTTCCCGGTCTCTTGGACGCGGTTTTGCAGAGCATCCGTACGGACTCGGAAGCAGGCAAAGAATGAGACAAAAAGCCCAGGCCAAGCGGCCTGGGCTTTTGAGTTTCAGCGCTGGCCCCCGGAGGCCGTAATTCGCTCTCCGGTGATCCAGGCTGAGTCGTCAGACGCGAGGAACAACACAGTTTTGGCGATGTCTTCAGGCTGCCCAATGCGCCCCAGCGGAATAGAGGCGATCATGCCGTTCACCATATCTTCAGGCATTCCCATTGCCGTGAAGCCTTCGGTTTGTGTCACGCCAGGAGCCACGGCGTTGACCCGGATCTTTTTTGGAGCCAGTTCGGCGGCGAGTATCCGAGTGAGCGCGTCCACCGCGCTTTTTGACGCCGCATAAACGCCGGAAGTCGGCAGAGCGCTGACGCTGGCAACGGAAGTGAGGTTGACGATGCTTCCGCCGTTTTCGCCGAAATACTTGGCGGCTTCGCGGATCGTTAAGATGGTGCCGAGGACATTAACGTTGAACTGCCGGTGGAACTCATCTTCGGTGATGGCTTCGAGAGGCGCAAACGAAAAGACGGCGGCGTTGTTGACCAAGATGTCTACTTTTCCAAATGCCTGCTGCGCTTCGGCAAACAGCCGGGCCACGTCGGCGGCCTGTGACACATCCCCCTGCACGGCAACCGCTCTGCCGCGGCCCGCTTCAATCGCGGCCACTGTTTTGTCCGCGCCTGGCTTATCGGACGAATAGTTCACCACTACAGCGGCTCCTGCCGCTGCCAGGGTCTTGGCAATGCCCGCCCCGATGCCTTTGGATGCGCCTGTCACAACGGCGACTTTCCCCATTAAATCTGTCATGTGTGTTCTCTCCTGGTGCCTTGATGGCGTAGAAAACGTCAGTTAGACGCTTATCTAATTGACGCAACAGGGGAGGCACAGCCGAAGTTCCCGTTAAGCCGCACTAAATTTCCGCCAGCCGCTCCAAGTACGCCCGCAGAACGCTGCGCTGAAGCACAAGCGTCGCAAACTTGCCTTCTCGGAGGATCTCAATCAGCCCAGCCGCTTCCAGTTCTTTGACATGGTGGGATAAAGTCGCCGCACTGACGGAGTGGGTCTGCGGCAGCATGGAACAGGGCAGCGTGTCATGGCAAGCGCTGATTTGGTGCAGGATTTGGCGGCGGCGCGGCTCTGCCAGAGCACGGGCAATCCGTGCGAATTGGGCGTCAGAAAGCGGCATGTCCGTGAGCGGCGGGTCGGTCGGCAATAGATCGGCTGGGTCGTGCATGAGGTGAGGATACCCGGAAAAGCCGTCTTGTCAGCAGAAGAAGAGCAGGGGCAAAGAAGGGCAAGCCCAGCCCCTGCAAGTTCGTCCGACCTCGGCTGCCTAGGATCAGGGCTTTGTTAGGATAAAGGCTTTGTTAGGGTAGGAGCTTCTGCGGTATAATCCAGCGAGGGACGAGAAATAAAGCTTTTGACTGCGGTTTCGAGTGTGATGCTTTGCCGCGGTCTACTCGGTCTCGCTAGTTAGGCTTTAACAGAACAGGTACAATCTGTTGCCGCCGAAGTCCTGACAGCGGACGATGCGGCCGTGGGAGCGAGGATGCAGCAAGCCAAGAGCGCGATTGACGCGGCTCTTGTTTAGGCTTTTGAAGATCAGTTATTGGAAACTTGAAGGGAAACATGATGGCTCGTATTGCAATGCTGGGAACCGGGGCGATGGGATCACGCATGGCGGAGTCGCTGCTGAAGGCTGGGCATGACGTGACGGTTTGGAACCGGAGCGCGGACAAAACGGCCCCGCTGGTGGAGCGCGGTGCCAAAGCCGCTGCAACCCCGCGTGAAGCCGTTCTGGACGCGGAGTTCGTGATCTGCATGGTACGCGACGATCCCGCGTCCCGCGAGGTCTGGCTGGATGCCGAAAATGGCGCACTCGCGGCTCTGCCGAAGGAGGCCGTCGCCGTGGACAGCTCCACGCTGACAGTCGCTTGGGCGGAAGAGCTTGCGGCCCACTGCCGCCGGGCAGGGATCGCTTTTCTGGATGCCCCCGTGGCCGGCTCGCGGCCCCAGGCGGAAGCGGCCCAGCTGATCTATCTTGTCGGCGGCGAGGCCGATACCCTGGCAAAAGCGGAGCCGATCTTAAAAGTGATGGGAAGCGCGGTTCACCATGCCGGCCCGGCAGGAAGCGGCACCGCGGTGAAGCTAACGGTCAATGCTCTGCTCGGCATTCAAGCGGCGGCAATGGCGGAACTGATCGGCCTCCTGCGGCGGTCAGGAATGGATGCCGCACGGGCGCTGGAGATTGTCGCGGCGACTTCGGTGTCCAGTGTGGCATCAAAAACGGCGGCGGCAGGGATGCTCGCCGGGAACTTTGCCCCTTTGTTTCCAGTCGCGCTTGTTGAAAAAGACCTCGGCTACATGATCGAAACTGCCGAAGCGCACAGCGCGGATCTTCCCGTGGTGCAGGCGGCCCGCCAAGTTTTCGCCAAAGCAAACAAGGAAGGCTACGGCGAGGAGCAGCTTACGGCGACGGTGAAGCTCTACAAGTAATGAGTACGGAGCAGCGCCAGAAAAAATCTCACCAAAAAGCCCCCGCCAAGCCGCGGGGGCTTTTGGTCTTATGACGCCAGCGTGGCGTTCAGCGTGATCTCGGTCCCGGCGAGGGCCTTAGAAACAGGGCAGTTGGCTTTCGCGCCAGCCGCAAGCTCTTGAAACTTGGCGTCGTCAATGCCGGGAACCGTGCCTTCGACCGTCAGCTCGATCTTGGAAATCGAGAAGCCGGGACCGTCGGGGCCGAAAAAGACTTTTGCTGCCGTGTGGATTTTGTCCGGCGGAAAGCCCGCGTGTTCCAGCATCGCGGAAAACTGCATCGAGAAGCAGCCGGCGTGGGCCGCGCCGATCAGCTCTTCCGGGTTCGTTCCCGGACCCTCTTCCATGCGCGTCTTGAACGAGAACGGGCCTTCAAACGCGCCGCTTCCTAGCTTCATCGAGCCTTTGCCGTTCATCAGGCCGCCCGACCATTCGGCGTCCGCTGTGCGTGTGGGCATTTTCGAATTCTCCTGTGTTTCTAGAGGTAGGGATTAGACGCCGTGGTTGTGAAACCAGGCGTACATCTTCTTGTCGCCGTCGGCAGCGTCTTTGGCGTTATACCCAGGCCGGTAATCCGCATGAAACCCATGCCCGGCATCGGGGTACGAAATGATTTGAGACGGGTTATGGGCTTGCGCCAGCGCGGCCCGCATCTGGGCCAGCGAATCCTGGGTGATACCCTGGTCTAAGCCCCCGTACAGCCCCAAAACAGGCGCGTGAAGCTTGGCCGCAATGTCAATCGGATTGGTCGGATGCAGAGCGTCAGGCGTGCCGAGAATATGCCCGTACCAGGCCACCGCCGCTTTGATATTTGGGTTGTGCGCCGCGTACAGCCAGACAATCCGCCCACCCCAGCAGAAGCCCGTGATGCCGAGTTTCTGCACATTCCCTTGCCCGGAATGTTGCGCCCATTGAACCGTTGAATCGAGATCGGTCATCACCTGCGCGTCGGGGACTTTCGAGACTACCGTGCTGACAATCGTGCCGATGTCGGCGATCTGGGACACGTCGCCTTGCCGGTAATACAATTCCGGCGCGACCGCCAGATACCCGCTCTTCGCAAACCGGCGGCAGACATCCCGGATATGCTCATGGACGCCGAAGATCTCCTGCACGACCAAGATCGTCGGAAACGTCCCGCTCCCCGCAGGCCGCGCCGCATAGCCCGGAATATGCCCGTCCGAAGTCGGGATTTGGACCTCTCCCGCCGTCAGGCCGTGCGTGTCCGTATGGATCGTCTGCGCCGACACCGGCTGGGTCGCCAGCGCAAACCCCGCCGCCAGCGTCGTCTTGACCGTTGCCTTCACAAACTCCCGCCGCGTCTGCGTTGTTGTCATTCATGTCTCCTTTTAATGTGCTTACTTTTTAGTGTGCTTACTTCATCCCAAAGCCGCGCTCTTCCAAAATCTGTCTCAATATGTCCCGGCCCGACAGCGCTTCGGGACCGGCGACGCGCTTGGCCGAGTGCAGCGACCAGTCGCCGTGAACGTCCATCTGCTGACGCGCGTAAAAGTCCCGCATGGTCCCATTGTACTCGGTGACAGTGCTATCCCGTGCGTCTGCACCATATGTTTCGTGAAAGATGACCCCGGTCTGGGGCAGGCGGGGCTTGATTTCGGACGTGTCGCCGTCAGCAGGCCAGCCGACAGAAAGGCCGAACAAAGCGATGACACGCGGCGGGAGGTGGAGAAGCGCGGCCAGTTCCTGCGGGTGGTTTCTCGCCCCGCCGACATAGCAGATGCCGAGGCCCAGACCTTCGGCGGCGACCGCGGCGTTCTGCCCGGCCAGCGACGCATCAATCGCAGCGGTCACGAACATTTCCGTATAATCCAGCGCCGCGCCAGGCATCTGCTCACGCTCCGAGACCGCCGTGAGCCGCGACAGATCGGCGCAGAAGACAAAAAACAGTGGGGCCTGACGAATAAAGTCCTGGTCCCCGGACAGCTTTGCGGCAGCATCTTTGCGTTCAGGATCGGAAACAGCCACGACGCTCCACGTCTGCAAATTGGACGAAGACGCCGCGCTTTGCGCCGCCGCGCCCAGCATCTCTAACGTTCCCGCTGGCAGAGCATTAGGCTTAAAACGTCGCACTGACTTATGCGCCAGCAGCGTCGGCAGCACCGGTTCGGTCTCAAAGCCGCCGAGCGGCACGTCGGGCGCGTCGGCTCCATACCGCTTCGCCATTAAATCAGACAACTCGCTCATGGTGCTGGAAACAAAGAAATGGCAAGGGAAGGTTCCCAAACTCATCCCACATCTCCTGAGCTTGCCTGGTATACTACATCTACTGTCGTGTTCATTTTGTACAACCCGAAAGATAAATTAATGAAACCAACTGCGATTAGCATTCTATGTGCAGGCATAGCATTAACTTTTTCTGTGCTTCCGCTTTCCGCAGTCGCGGCTACTAAGCATATACAGCCGAAATCAAGATCAAAAGTACCGATAAGTGACTCTGAAATTGCTATAATTTTGGACGAACTGTTTGCACGCGGCGCTGTGGATGAGAATGGACATATATACACCCACCAAGAACTTGTTGCTCAACAAAAAGTGCTGACGACACAGCAAATTGCAAAGAAGGTTCTACCTTCTGTGGTGCGACTGACAGTTATTGACGCTCATGGAAATGCTGTCGTACAAGGTTCCGGCTTTGTTGTCGGCAAAAATATGATTGCGACAAATGTTCATGTTATCGCTGGCGCCCATGCCGTTACAGCAAATTTTGCGGATGGTCGTTCTGAAACTGTTCAGGGTCTAGTAGATGAGGATGTACCACGCGATATTGCGTTAATCTATGCGGATACTAAAGGTGTTCACCCACTGTTGCTTGCCAACGGAACATTCCAAATTGGCGATCCCGTTGTGGCTGTTGGAAGTCCGCAAGGTTTGGGCAACTCTCTCAGTACCGGCATAATTAGTGGTGTGCGGAATTACCTGGGTTCTAAAGTGATACAGACAACTGCCGCTATATCGCCTGGCTCATCTGGGGGTGCGCTGCTGAATACACGCGGTCAAGTTTTGGGCATTACCTCATTTTTCTACAAGGACGGACAAAATCTAAATTTTGCCTACGCCTCTGATTACATCCGACGTATTCGCTCATACCGCGCCGCCAAAGTTGTAACATGGCAGCAGATTGAGCAAGAAAACAACCCTGCTCCAATGCTGGTTCCTGTACCGTCGGTTGAGTCTACGCCTGTGGCTTCGGATGAAGTATTTACAGATAAGCCATTGACGGGGTTAAACGGCGTTTTCGTCGCCGTTGAAAGTATCGGTGGCGATGCCAAAAAGGATGGTCTCGATACAGATCAAGTCAAAATAGAAGTAGAACTGCGGCTACGCAAGGCTGGTATCACAGTGTTCGATAAGATAGCCAGCAATGGAAATGAGAGTGTGGCTACTCTAGATGTCGTTGCGAACACGCTGAAAGAAGAGAACGGTCTCTATGCTTATTCCCTTAATTTGGACTTGTTGGAAATTGTTCATCTGATCCGATCAAGAAAGGTTCGTGCTATCACTACCACATGGTCTACAACTGAATTCGGCACTGTGGGAACTGACAATATGGCAACATCGCTGCGTCAATCCATCGAGAACCAAGCGGATAAGTTCGCCAATGATTATCTGGCGCAAAATCCAAAGTAGAACGTCGGGCTGAAACTCTTGCGCCTTTTCAAGCCCTCTTTTGGCAAAATAGTGTATAATAGGGGAGTTTTGACGGACGTTTAACAAGGATGTGGACAAATGAAGGTGCGGGATGTGCTGAAGCGGCTCGGCAATGAAGGCTGGGTGCTGGACCGACAGCGCGGTTCGCATCGGCAGTTTGTTCATCCGAACAAGGCAGGCCGCGTCACTGTGGCCGGGCATCCAAACTTAGATTTGCAGTACGACACGCTGAAAAGCATTTATCAGCAGGCAGGATGGGGGAAGCCATGAACGATTATGTAGCCGTGCTGGAGCAGGGGCCAAAAAATTGGTCGGCTTATGTTCCCGACCTACCAGGCTGCGTGGCGGCAGGCGTCACCCGCGAGGAAACGGAGCGCTTGATACAAGACGCCATTGAGTTTCATATCGAAGGCTTGCTGCTTGACGGAGCCTCGCTCCCGGAACCGACGCGCACGGAAAGCGGCATTGCCGCTGTTTAGTTGATTTTTATGTTCGGTAAATACTTTCTCACGATCACTTAGATGCTTGGAAAGGCTATTGTATGACTCTCACTACCGCTCCGCCGACGACTTTGCCGGAAATGCCGGTCGCGCCGCCCGCTTACGATGTTAAAGACCTCAGCCTCGCCGATGCCGGCAAGCGCCGGATCGAATGGGCCGAGCGCGAAATGCCGGTTCTGCGCTCGATCCGCGAGCGCTTCGAGAAGGAAAAGCCGCTGGAAGGGCTGACGGCGGTGGCCTGCCTGCATGTCACCGCCGAGACCGCCAACCTGATGCGGACACTCAAAGCCGGCGGCATGAAAGTCGTGCTGTGCGCGTCGAACCCGCTGTCCACGCAGGACGATGTCGCAGCGGCCCTGGTCCAGCATTACGGCATCGCGACGTTTGCGATCAAGGGCGAGGACAACGACACTTACTACCAGCATATTTTGAGCGCCCTGGAGCATAAGCCGAACTTCACGATGGACGATGGCGCGGACACGGTCGGCATCATTCACACCGAGAAGCGCGAGCTGATCGAGAACATCATCGGCGGCACGGAAGAAACCACCACCGGCGTCATCCGCCTGCGGGCGATGGCGAAGGACGGCGTTCTCGCTTACCCAATTGTCGCGGTCAACGATGCCCAGACCAAGCATTTCTTCGACAACCGCTACGGCACGGGCCAAAGCACGATTGACGGCATCATCCGGGCGACCAATGTTCTTTTGGCCGGCAAGTTCTTTGTCGTGGCCGGCTACGGCTGGTGCGGCAAGGGCCTCGCCATGCGGGCAAAAGGCATGGGCGCACAGGTGATCGTCACCGAGATTGACCCGCTCCGCGCTTTGGAAGCGACGATGGACGGCTTCCATGTCATGCCGATGGCCGACGCTGCCAAAGTCGGCGACTTCTTCTGCACCGTCACCGGTGATAAAGACGTAATCCGGGCCGAGCATTTCGCCGCCATGAAGGATGGCGCGATTGTCTCGAACTCCGGCCACTTCAACGTCGAGATTGACATTCCCTCACTGGAAAAGATGGCGACCTCTAAGCAGACCGTTCGCGACTTCGTGGAAGAGTACGTGCTGGAAGACGGCCGCAAGGTCTTTATCTTAGGCGAAGGCCGCTTGATCAACCTCAGCAGCGCTGAAGGCCACCCGGCCAGCGTTATGGATATGTCGTTTGCGAACCAGGCCCTGAGCGCCGAGTACATGAACCAGAACGCCAAAACACTCGAGAAGAGCGTCTACGGCGTCCCAGAAGCGATTGACAACGAGATCGCCCGCTTGAAGCTCTTGTCGCTGGGCGTCCACATTGACACCCTGACTGAAGAGCAGGAGCGCTACCTCGCTTCCTGGCAGGAAGGCACCTAAGCCTTTCTGCTGCGCTGAAAAAAGCCCCGGCCTCTTTGGAAGGTTGGGGCTTTTGGTTTTCTCCGGCACTGCTGCGACAGCCGCTAGTCGGGGGCCATCTGGTCTTCGGTCTCGCTCTGCGTGTCTTCGGTCTCGCTCTGCGTGAGCTTGACGGGACGGGCGGCTTCGACGGGCTGCTGGACGGTGCCTTTGCGCTCCAGCTTGCCCCAGCCGACGAGCGAGCCGCGCACGGCAAAGACGAGCGATTTGACGATGACATAGTACATCAATTGGCGATAGACGAAGCGCTGCAAGAGAAGCCAGACCAGCAGCTTTTTGTCCTCGCGGTCCAGGCGGAACGCGATGTACGCGCCGAAGACTTCCACGGCGGAGAACAAGGCCCAGTAGCCGATCAGCATGGACGCGTTCTGGTGGCTGGTGTTCGGCGCAATGACATGGCTGTAGATCAGCGACCAAACAATGGTCAGGTCTACAATTGGGGCGATGGCCTGAAAGCCGATCTGGTAAATCCAGAGCGACGGCATGGCGACTGTGCCGAATGTCCCGTAGCGCGGGTTCAGCAGTGCCGAGCGGTGCTTCCACAGGCACTGCAAAGTGCCGAACGCCCACCGGAAGCGCTGCTTTGCCAAATCTTTGAGCGTGTCCGGCGCTTCGGTGTACGCGAGGGCTGTGTTGTCGGTAGAGATGCGGTAGCCCAGCTTGCGGATTTTGAACGTGAGGTCCGTGTCTTCGGCCAGCGTCTGCGACGAATACAGGCCCGCAAGGATCACGGCGTCCTTGCGCCACGCGCCGACCGCGCCGGGAACCACTGTGATGCAGTTCAAGAGATCGAACGCCCGGCGGTCGAAGTTCTGAGATGTGATATACTCAACCGCCTGCCAGATGGTCAGCGGGTTGTTCCGGTTGCCGACTTTGACGTTTCCCGAAACCGCGCCGACAGCAGGGTCGGCGAAGTGGCGAACTAGGCGGTTCACGGTATCGCGGGCGAATACCGTGTCGGCGTCCAGGGCAACAATGATCTCACCCCGGCACTGCTTGATGCCCAGATTCAGCGCGGACGCCTTGCCGCCGTTCGGCTTGGCGATCACGGTCACGCGCGGGTCGCTGCCGTAAGCGGCAGTCACGACACCTGCCGTGTCGTCTTTCGAGCCGTCGTCTACGACCAAGATGTCCAGGTTCGGATACTCTGAAGCCAGCAGCGTTGCAATCGTCTTGTTGATGACTTTCGCCTCGTTGTACGCGGCTATAATGACACTCACCGGCGGCGCGTAAGTGTCATCAAAGACGCGGGCGCGTTCTTGTTTGGCTTGAATCGTCGCCAGCGTCCCCATCACAATCATGCGGAAGATGCCCAGCCCAATCGCGAGCAGGAACAGCAGGGTGAAGCCGAGGCCGACCCAGTACGTCAGGTCGAAGACGGCCCGGTCCAAAGCGACGCCCCACGCAGCGCGGCCGGTGACGGCGGGGAACAGCACGGACTTCGGCTTGCCGACCAAGGCGGACACCGGCACGAACGTGTAGCCCCGCGCTTTCAGGCCCTCGATAATCCGCGGCAGTGCCTTGATCGTCTCGATGCGCGTGTCGCCGCCGGCGTCGTGCAGCAGGACCGCGTTGCCGTTGTTGGCGTTCGCCAGGACATTTGCGACGATCTGGTCCGCCTTGATGCCCGGCTTCCAGTCGGTCGGGTCAATCTGCTCGCCGATAAACAAGTAGCCTAATTTATCGCCTTGAAGCACCGGGTCAAAATCGGCGGGGGTGGACGGCTCGGAGTCGGCGCGGTTCGGCGCACGCCAAAGTGTGGTCATGTGGCCGGTCATGGCTTCAATGACCCGCTGCGTGGCGTCAAGCTCCAGCTTCGTGCGGAGCGGCGAGATTTGATCCACTTCCGGGTGAGTGAACGAATGGTTGCCGATCTCCATGCCGTCGTTCCACTCACGGGTCAAGAGGGCAGGGTGCGCTTCGGCGTTCTGGCCGACGACAAAGAACGTCGCCGGGACATGTTCCCGGTGCAGAATGTCCAAGATTTGAGGCGTCCAGCGCGGGTCTGGGCCGTCGTCAAATGTCAGCGCGATTTTCTTGTTGACGGCATTGGACCCGTTCGTCTGGTCTACGAGGCCCGTGCGGCGGATGACCCACTGCGACGGGTACGTCTCAAACCGCTCGGCGGCAATGAAATGGGTGCGCGGGCTGACTGTAATTGTGCGGGAGCCGTCGGTCGGGGCCTGCACCACGTCCAAAACGTCGCCGTAACCAATAAAAGTCGTGCCGAACTCTGTGCCGTAGGTCAGCGTTGTGAGCTGCTGGGGATTAAACTGAGCCAGTGATTGATCTTTGCCGAAGAAGCTCCACAGGCTGGGGTCTTCTTTGCCCAGCTCCCAGATGGCCGCGCCAAGCGTGTGGTAGGGCTGCGCCGCCAGCATCTGGTTGTAAGTGGTCGTTGCGTCTTGCAGCCAGACTGTGTGCGAGACTTCTTTGCTTCCCGCCCCGCCGTCTTCGTCGCTGTAGGTGAAGTAGGGAGACAAGCTCTGCGGGTCAATCCGAATGATGCCATCCGAGCCGAAGCGGTTTTCCTGCGCGATTTGGGCCGCTTCCTGAAACGACACATCGCTGGCCTGCGTGGTGCCGTCTTTCCAGTCGTAGCCGTAAGCGCCCAGGCCCAGCACGACTTTGCTCGCGGGAACAAGAGCCAGTACCGAGTGGAGCTGAGACTGGAACCAGCTTTGTCCGGAGATCGGCCCGGCTTCATTGCCGTCGGCATTCTGATCGTAAAGCATCGGAATGATAAAATCATTCAATCGGGCCAGCGCGGGCAGGTCATACGCGCCGCTGTCGGTCTGCGTGTCCTGCGTGACCAGCAGCCCCAGCGGATGGAACACCGACACAAGCTGAGACATAAACGCGGTCATCCCGGCGCGGTCGCTGTCCGAGTCCGTCTCAAAGTCAATGTTGACGCCCTGATAGTGGCCCGAAACAACATAATTTTTAAGCTGCCCGATGACCGCCGTGCGCTTTGCTGGGCTGCTGAGAAGGGCATGCAGCCAGTCGGACCGAAACTTATTGGAGTCGGAGTCATAGTTTTGGATCAGCGGCAGGATCGCGACCCCGTGGGCGCGGGACTGGCTGACCGCAACGTCATCGTTGGTATCGGCGCGGGTTTCCGCCGCCGCCGCCGACTTGTCGGAGAACGCCGCGATGCTGCGGATGCCGGTTCCGCCGGGCGCAAGTGTCAGCCAGACCGGGAACAAGTGGGTCGTCTGCCCGATATGCTCAGTCAGGGAGTCCACGGCCGCTTTGTCATTGTTCTCAAAGAATGCCGCCCGGACTGTTGCCGTCACATGGCCTGGTGCAATCGCGGCAGGCGGGATCGCCTGCGGCTTGGTTTCACGCTGAATGGTCTCGGACAGCCTGCGCTTGGCGTCCTGCACCGAATGGTTCTGGCTGAGAACGTACCGCAGCTTGGCATGGGTGTGGGTCGCGTGCAGCCGCGCGTTCGGGCTGATTGGCCGCACGCCTGGCGACAGCGGCCGGACCCGCTCGGTCAGCAGCGACGGGACCAGTCCCAGCCGCGACGCCGCCAGCGAGATTTCGGGAAGCTGCGGGCTGAACACGATCTGCACGGCAAACGCCAAGCTGGCGACAATGCCGAGCAGGCCGAGGGCGACAAAAAAGTACGAGACGGTGTTCCAGCGCCGCCGCGATTCGTCAAAAAAGATAGGCCGTTGTCCAGGGTCGTTCACAGTAAGTCTCCATTGAAATCAGCAAGTGGTATTAAGAGCGCAGAAGCCGCCGAAAAGTTCCATGAAAGCCGCTGAAGAAGAAGCAATTTGTGAAAAGAAGTGCAAACACCGCAAAAACACGTTGACTTGCTTCCGTTGTTTATGTTATACTGAAACCCGAAAAGCAGTGTAGAAATAGCAGTGCGAGAATTAAGACAAGGCCCGCAATGCAGGGGGCGATCATGGCCGAAACGCCGAACCGGGTAAACAAAGAGGAAGACGACGAGGACGCGCCGCCGCTCGTCGTCCCTTCCCATGACCCGCTCCCCCCGCCGCCCGAATTCTTTTATACTCGCCCGACGTTAGGACGGCCTGCACCGACATCTCAGCAGCCTTTTGTTGACGGGCCAAATGCGTCTCGGCCTGCGGGCTCGCCGGGTATCAGTGTCGGCAAAGTCGGTGCCGGCCTTGCGTCCGGCCTGACGTTTGGGGCCGGAGTTGTCGGCGGCATCCTTGTCGGCGGCTGGCTTGACCATCGTTTCCCTCGCATTGCACCCTGGGGAACCATTGTGTTTTTACTTGTCGGTATTGCCGCCGGGTTTCTCAACATCTACCGGCTGCTGAACAATTCGGAGCACAATGACTGACCAGGCTACCTTGCCGCCTACCGTCCGCAAAGTGTCGCCTTGGAAGCGCCTTGCCGGTGCCGCCTTTTGGGCGAATGTCCCGGTGCTGTCGGCGCTGCTTATGCTTGGCTTGTTGCGGGAAGCAGTAAGCGTCATTCTTGGACTTAGCCTCAGCCTGTTGAGTTATGGTCTGCTGTACCGCGACCTTGACCGTGCGATGCGCCTTCTTAAACGCGCAGGCAGACCGATTGCACAAGGCAGCCTCTCTTGGGCGCAGGCAGGCCGATTTACACTTACTGCGGCGGCTCTGCTTCTGCTGTTTTTGTTTGTGCCGGTGAACATCCTTTGTCTGCTTTTGGGATACCTAGTGACGCAAGTTGCTGTTTCCGTTACTGCCTTGAAAATCGGCTTGCTTTTCGATAACCGCTGAAGACAATAATTTATGAATGATGACATGAAATGGTGGGGATGGGCGCTTAACTCGCTGGTCGCGGCACTTGTCATGCTGGCACTGGGAATTTTTGCGACAAAAGGCGCACGGACTCGCAATCCCGGCCGGCTTCAGCTTGCGTTTGAAGCCGCCGTGGAAGGATTGCGAACGCTTTATCTGAGCATTCTCGGCGAGGGTGGAGAAGGCCATCTTACTTTTGTCTTCGCCCTATTCTTCTTTATTTTGTTCTGCAACTTGATCGGGTTTATCCCGCTGTTCCATTCGCCGACAGCAAATCTTAGCACAACTCTTGCGCTGGCGTTGCTGGTGTTTTTCTATGTGCAGTACACGGGGATTCGCAGCAAAGGCATCCTTGGCTACCTGCGCCACTTTCTCGGACCGTTGCTGTTTTTGGCTCCGCTGTTCATTATCATTGAAGTGGTTGGGGAACTGGCAAAGCCGGTCTCGCTGTCGTTCCGGCTCTACGGCAACATTTTCGGCGAGGACGTCATCAACAATCTTGTGACTTCCTCCGGCGCGAAGCTGCCCGTTCCGATCCCCTTCCAGTTTTTTGTTTACCTGCTTCAGTTGTTTACCGACATTTTGCAGGCGTTCATTTTTACTCTGCTGACCTGCGCTTACATCTCGATCATGAGCGCTTCACATCACGACGACGACGAAGGGCATAAGCAGGGCGAAACACCTTCCGAGCGTGTTGAAGACAATACCGCTTTGGCAAGCACCGCGACGACATAATTAAGATTTACTCATAGGAGACTGACACACATGGCCGGTACATTTTTTGGACTTGTTGCACTTGGCGTTTCGCTTGCAACCGCACTTGCTGCTCTGGGCGCGGGCATCGGACAGGGCATCGCGTCCGCCGCTGCATTGCAGGGCATCGCCCGTCAGCCGGAAGCGCAGTCGCGCATTCAAACGACGATGTTTATTTGTCTCGGTATCATCGAAGCGCTGGCAATTTACGGGCTTGTCATTTCGCTGGGCATCCTCCGGCCTTTGCTGCCGACCGCAGCCCAAATCACGCAGATGATGTCGAAATAAGCCGTCAAAGGGATTGAGGCACACATACTATGAGTGATTTGCTCAAGTCTCTGGGCGTTGATACGTCGCTGCTTTTCATTACAGCTCTTGGCTTTCTGCTGTTCCTGGCGTTTCTCGCCCGTTATGTTCTAAAGCCAATCAACAAAGTGCTGGACCAGCGGCAGGAAGACATCAAAGCCACTTATGACCAGCTTGACGATGACCGGCGGCGCATGGAAACGACGCGGCGCGAGTACGAGCAGCGGCTTGCGGGCATCGAAGAAGAAGCTCGCGAGAAGATTCAAGCGGCGGTGAAGGAAGCGCAGAGCTTGCGAGATAACTTAGTCGCCGATGCACGGACGCAGGCGGAAACGATTGTCGCGCAGGGGCGCAACGAAAGCGAGCGGGACCGGCAGCGGGCGTTTCTCGAGATGCGTTCGCAGATCGTGACCCTGGCCGTCTCCGCGGCAGGCAAGGTCATTGAGGCCAATCTGGACGGGGCGCGGCAGACCAAACTGGTGGACGACTTCATCGGTAGCCTCGGCACAGAGACGCAGGCAAAATCGGGCGCGGCGATGTATGCCAGCACCAGTGCCAGCACGAATGGTAGCGCGGGGACAGCGGCATGAAAGACATCCGGGTCGCCAAGCGGTACGCCGGAGCGTTGTTTGCGGTCGCAGAGCGCGGCGGCATCTTAGATGCCGTTGCCTCGGATTTGACGCTGATGCACCAGCGCATGACCGACGTGCCATACCTGCGGGCTATTTTGATGGAGCCGCTGGTCTCAGACACCCGCAAGAACTCAGTCGTTGACGAAGCCTTCGGGGACCGGGTGACCGCATCGTCGCTGAACTTCCTAAAGCTGCTCATCCGCAAGCGGCGCGAAGACCTGATTGAAGAATGCGCCCGCGAATTCCGCGTTCTGCTTGCCGCACACGCCAACACGGCTGACGCCGAAGTGTCGTCGGCGGTCCCATTGACCGCCGATCAGACCGCTCGGCTGACCGAAAAGCTGCAAGCATTGACCGGCAAAACCATTAAGCTGACGGCACGCATTGACGCTGCGCTTGTCGGCGGGATTGTCGTCCGCATCGGGGACACGGTCATGGACGGCAGCGTGCGCGGCAAGCTGGAGCGGTTAGAGCGGCAGTTGTCCGGCGCGAATTCGCAGGACGCGATGGTTTCGTAGAGGCGGTTGCGGGAGAGACCGTGCGTTGAAACGCACGGCTAGACGGCGCAGACGCCACGAAGTACCGCTTCGCGGCACTAAGACCAGAACTCTCTTACTCTTAACCCCGCGAAGCGGGTGTTTTGTGGCGTCCGCGCCGTCTAGCCGTGCCATTCATGGCATGGTCTCAACGGGACGCTTCGCCTGTGCATTATCTCGGTTATGTCTGTTAAAGAGGAAAACCTAAGTGGCAATTAAGCCGGAAGAAATCACCTCCATTCTCGAACGCGAGCTGGAATCGTATCACGCCGAGACCCAGGAAGTGGGCGTCGGCACAATTTTGCAGGTCGGGGACGGCATCGCCCGCATCTACGGCCTTGAAGGCTGCATGGTCGGCGAGCTGTTGGAGTTCCCCGGCGGCGTCCAGGGCATGGCGCTGAACCTGGAAGAAGACAATGTCGGCGCGGTGCTGCTCGGCTCCGAAGCCGGCATCCGCGAGGGCGACACGGTCAAGCGTACCGGCAACATCATCCAGATCCCCGTGGGCGAGGGCCTGGTAGGCCGGGTCGTCAACGCTTTGGGCCAGCCTTTGGACAACAAAGGGCCGATTGTGTCCAGCGAGTTCCGCCTGCTGGAAACCCGCGCACCGGGCGTCGTCGAGCGCCAGCCGGTCAAAGAGCCGCTGCAAACCGGCATCAAAGCCGTGGACTCGATGATCCCCATCGGGCGCGGCCAGCGCGAGCTGATCATCGGCGACCGGGGAACCGGCAAAACCGCCGTCGCGCTGGACGCGATCATCAACCAGAAGACCACCGATGTCTACTGCATCTATGTCGCCATCGGCCAGAAAGCCAGCACCGTCGCGAACATTATCCGCACCCTGGAGCTGAACGGCGCGATGGAGTACACGACTGTCGTGGCCGCGACCGCCGACGATCCCGCATCCCAGCAGTATATCTCGCCGTATGCCGGCGCGTGTATCGGCGAGTGGTTCCGGGACAACGGTAAGCACGCCCTGATTGTCTACGATGATCTTTCTAAGCAGGCTGTCGCCTACCGTCAGGTGTCCCTGCTGCTGCGCCGCCCGCCGGGCCGCGAAGCGTACCCCGGCGACGTGTTCTACCTGCACTCCCGGCTGCTAGAGCGGGCGGCGAAGCTGTCCAAAGAACTCGGCGGCGGCTCACTTACCGCGCTGCCGATCATCGAGACCCAGGCCGGCGACATCTCGGCGTATATCCCGACCAATGTCATCTCCATCACCGACGGCCAGATCTTCTTAGAGACCGACCTGTTCAACTCCGGCGTCCGCCCCGCGATCAACGTCGGCAACTCCGTCTCGCGCGTCGGCGGCAGCGCCCAGACCAAAGCCATGAAGGACAAGAACGTCGGCGGCCAGCTTAAATTGCAGCTTGCCCAGTTCCGCGAAGTCCAAGCCTTCAGCCAGTTCGCTTCGGACCTCGACAAGAACACCCAGGCCCAGCTCGCCCGCGGCCTGCGCCTCGTCGAGATACTCAAGCAGCCTCAGTCCCAGCCCCTGCCCTTAGAGCAGGAAGTCCCGATCATCTACGCCGCCAACACCGGCGCGTTGGACGACATCCCCGTCGAGTCGGTCCGCCGCTTCGAGGCCGAGTTCAAAGTCTTTTTGGCCGACCGCTACCCGGAAGTCCCCGAAACCATCGCCCGCGACAAGACGCTGTCCGAGACCACGGTAGATGCCCTCAAAAAAGCCATCGCCGACTTCAAGGCCCAGTTCAAGTCCTAACCAAATTAAGCAACCAAATCAAGCAAAGCCCCGACCACCACTGGCCGGGGCTTCTTTGCTTTTCATGGATAATGAGGTTATAATACTGACAGCAGGAAAGCAAAATTTATGACTTATCCCCGCAGTGAATGGACTACCAGAGAGCAGCTTGTTGAATTGCTGCGAGAGACACCGCCTGCAACAGATGAGCAGGTTTGCTATGTCTACGACCGACTTATCGTCAGCCTGAGCGCACCCGGCGCGGCATTAGGCTTTTTTGCAGGCGCGGCTCGGATTTGTCTTTTACGACCGCATTTAGCGGAGCGCGTGCTGAGGGAGCCGATTAATGCTCTGGTGTGTCTTGGCATTGAAACGCCGGAGCAGGTGGCAGATTTCTTGCGAATGAACACAGATGGGGTTTGGTTTGAGAAGGAGGCTGGACTTGACGGGATCAGATGGTTAGTTGATGAAGTTCCAAAAATGACGAACTTGCTGGCCCCTCTTCTCGCGGAAGAAATTGCGAGAAATAATTCGGACAACGATTAAGTTGCTTACAAGGCGCAATCTGGAACAGAGAATGAACATCACTTTAGAAGTTTCCCCGGAACTGGAAGGGCAACTGCGGCAGGCGGCGCGGGCGCAGGGAACGGATGTCACGACTTAGACGGCAGAGCGAAAGAGCAAATACCATGACTGCATACCAAGTTTACGAACAAGCGATCAAGCCGCTTTCCGCCGAAGAAAAGCTTGCCATCGCCCGGCTGATTATGGATGAGGTTATCCCAGAGGCGCAACTGCCGAGTAACCCTGAGCCACCCGCGAAAGTCCGTCAGCCACGGGAATTTGGTTGCGCCCGCCATCTGTTGTCAGGAGCAGGAATTGATGTGGACGCGCTGATGGCAACTCCTATTGATGATATGTTTGCAGACTATATGCCGGATGATAATTGATGCAGCATATCATTGACACGCACACTTTTCTTTGGTTTGGGGATAGGTCAGACAAGCTTCCTTCCTTTGTCCGAAGTCTCATTGTAAATCCAGACAACATAACCCAAATCAGCATCGCCTCGTTCTGGGAAATTGGTATTAAGTCAAGCACCGGGAAGTTGCCTTTGACGACTTGCCTTACAGGTTTACAGGCAATCGCGGAGCGCCAGTCTATCGAGGTTCTGCCGATTACGGTTGAGGCGATTTCTTTAATCCCGCAGATGCCGTTTCACCACAAGGACCCGTTCGACCGGATTATCGCCGCGACGGCGCTGGTGACAAGCAGCATCTTACTCAGCGCGGACACGATTTTTGATGCTTACGGCATTTCGAGAACATGGCAGGTGGACTAAGTTGATTACCGAACCGCGATTGATGAATCGTTTGACGAAGTGGGCGGAGACGCTGGTGGGGTACAGCCTGGACTTGCAGCTGGGGGAGCAGGTCTTAATCCGTGTGGATGAAGCGGCAATCCCGCTGGCGAAGGAAGTGTACCGGGCGGCGCTTGCGGTTGGGGCGTATCCGTCGGTTCAGGTGCTGGTGGACGGGCTGGATGAAGTCTTTCTGACGACGGCCTCGGACGCGCAGCTTGACTGGGTCTCGCCGGTGCGAAAACTGGAGTACGAGACGATGGACGCGCTATGCGCGATTGTCGCACCATCCAACACGTCGGCGCTGGCGGGGGTCGCGGCGGACAAGCAGACGCGGGCGCAGCGGGCAAACAAGGCCGTGCGGGAGTCGCTGTTCGTGCGGGCGGCTGAGGGCAAAGCGAAGTGGAACGTGACGCTGTTCCCGACGCAGGGAGCGGCGCAGAATGCGAAGATGTCGCTGGCGGATTATGAAACGTTTCTGCTGAAGGCTATGTTTTTAGACCACGACGACCCGGCGGCGGCCTGGAAAGCGTTCTCCCAAGAGCAGCAGCGGTATGTGGATTATCTGAGTAAAGTCGAGACGCTGCGATTTGTTGCGGCAGATACGGATTTGACCATGCGGGTCGGTGGGCGCATCTGGGTCAACTCCGACGGCCACAAGAACTTTCCGAGCGGGGAAGTCTTTACGGGGCCGATTGAGAACAGCGTCAACGGCACGGTCCGGTACACGTTCCCCACAGCGCATCTCGGCCATGAAGTGGATGATGTGCGGCTGACATTCGAGAATGGGCGCGTCGTCAAGGCAGATGCCGCGCGAGGCTTAGACTTTTTAGAGACCCTGCTGGACAGTGACCCCGGCGCACGGGTCTTAGGAGAAGTGGCGGTCGGTAATAATTACGGGGTGCAGCGGTTCACGCGCAACACGCTCTACGATGAGAAAATCGGCGGGACATTCCACTTGGCGCTTGGCAATGCCTACCCGGAGACGGGTGGGACGAACATCTCGGCGGTGCATTGGGACATGGTCTGCGATATGCGTCCCGATGCCGGCGGTGGGGCGATTTATGCCGACGGCGTGTTGATTCACGAAAACGGACAGTGGAGGATTTAGGAACCCACCCCGCAACAAGTTGCGACCCTCCCCAAAGGGGAAGGTGAAGAGTTTCGGGAGGAGACTGCGGTCTAACCCTCTTTACCCTCCTGCTTCGGGAGGGTCGCAACAAGTTGCGGGGTGGGTCAAAGCGCGTCATTCAGCGCGTCCAGCATCGGGAACGTGCGGCCGGCGATCTTGGGATCAATGCGTTCGGCAAGGCGGATTTCCGCTTGGCCTGCGTCAAGCTGACCGCGCTTCCGCAGAGCGTATCCCAAGTTGAAATGCGCCCAGGCATGATGAGAATTAAGCTGGATCGTCCGTCGCCAAGCGGCCATCGCTGCATCGTAGCGCTGCATTTTATACTGGGCGTTGGCGAGGTTGAAGTGGGCCTGGACATAATCTGGGTCGGCCAGCACGGCTCTTTGCCAGCACTCTAAAGCTGCCGCGATCTGGCCCTCGTTGGAGAGCATGACGCCGAAATTGAAGTTTGCCGCTGGGTCTTCGGGTGCGAGGCGCAGGGCTTCGTGCATCTCGTTGAACGCGGCGTCGCCGAGGCCCTTGACATACAGCGCGGCTCCGAGAAGCTGACGCGGCTCGGCCAACTTCGGGTCGCTCTGAATGGCCCGCTGCCAGCAGGTCATCGCGTCGTCAATCCTGCCTTCGGCCTGATACGCCAGCCCTAAATTGGTGTGGGCATGAACATCGTCCGGGTCGTACCGCAGGGCCTCTTGATAGAGCGCCGTCGCCGAATTCTTGTCGCGGCGCTCCATGTGAACCGCCGCGAGGTTGTGTCGGGCAATGCTGAGGGCGGGCGCAAGCTCCAGCGCCATCTGCCACTCGGCGATGGCCCGGTCAATCTCCCCGCGATGATACAGCGCCGTACCGTAATTGGTCCGGGCGTAGGCATACTCCGGCACAGCTTCCACCGCTACCTGCCATTGGGCAAACGCTTCCTCGGTGTCGCCGCGCTGCCACAGCGCCAGCCCTAAGTTGTTCCGGGCGATGCCGTCGGCCGGATCGAGGTGCAGGGCGGTCTGGTAGGCCGCAATCGCCAAATCAGGCCGGTCCATTTCCGCCAGCGCGTTTCCCAACAGCGTCTGCGTTTCCGGGTTCTCCGGGTCGAGACGCACGGCTTCCCGATACTGGATCAAGGCGGCGTCGAACTGCCCCCGCGCCAGCAGCGCCCCGGCCAGCGTGAGGCGCGGGGCAGGGGCTTCCGGCGCCCGCTGAACCGCTTTGCGGTAGCCCTCAATGGCAGTGTCTAAATCGGCCTTTTCCCGCAGCGTCCGTGCCGGTGAAAATTGCGACGACTGCGGCGGTGCTTCTTGTATTCGGCGCATGGACTGGCTCCTCTCAGCTAAAACAGGCCGGTGATTTGGCCGGACGCATCCACGTCAATGTCCAGCGCTGCCGGGTGCTTCGGCAGGCCGGGCATCGTCAGAATGTCGCCGGCCAGCGCGACGACAAAGCCTGCCCCTGCCGAGACCGTGAGGGCGCGGACATGGAGGCGAAACCCGGTCGGAGCGCCAAGCTTTGTCTTGTCATCGGACAGCGAGTTCTGGGTCTTGGCCACACAGATCGGCAGTCCGCCGAAGCCGTGCGCGTCCAGCCAAGCGATCTGCTTTTCGGCCTCGGCGCTCATCTCGACGCCGTCCGCGCCGTAGACTTTTACCGCCAGCGCGTGGAGCTTATCTTTGATCGGCAGAGAAGCCTCATAGATCGGCTGGAAATGGCCGGGTGTTTGGAGCGCGTCCAGCACGGCCTGCCCTAACGCTTTGCCGCCCTCGCCGCCTTCGCCCCAGACATTGTTGACGGCAACCCGCCAGCCGTTTGCGCGGCAGTGGCGGACGGCAGCGTCTACTTCGGCGGGCGTGTCGGAGACGAACGTGTTCACTGTCACGACCACTGGAACGCCGATCTGGCCGACATTGGCGGCATGGCGGTCTAGGTTCGGCAGGCCGCGCTTGACTGCCTCCACATCTTCTTTGCCAAGCTGCGTTTTGGCGACCCCGCCGTGCATCTTCAGGGCGCGGACCGTGGCAATCAAGACAACCGCGTCGGGCGAGAGCGCAGGCATTCGCGGGGCAGCGACAATATCGCAGAACTTCTCAAATCCTAAGTCGGAGCCGAAGCCGGCTTCCGTGACCACATAATCGCCGAGGCGCAGCGCCAGCTTCGTTCCCAGCACCGATGAGCAGCCGTGGGCGATGTTGCCGAACGGGCCGCCATGCACAAACGCCGGGGTGCCTTCCAGCGTCTGCACCAAGTTCGGCTTGATGGCGTCCCGGAGCAGCGCGGCCATCGCGCCCTGAGCGCCAAGATCCGATGCCGTGATCGGCTTGCCCTTCACTGTCTGCCCGACAACAATGTGACCCAGCCGCTCTTTCAGCTCGGCCAGCGACTCGGACAGGCACAAGATCGCCATGACTTCCGACGCCACCGTAATCTGAAACCCCGACTCACGTGGGTAGCCGTTCGCCTTGCCGCCTAAGCCAACCGTCGTATCACGCAAAGCCCGGTCGTTCATGTCCAGGCAGCGTTTATGCGCGATGGTCCGCACGTCCAGCCCCAGCGCGTTGCCCTGGTAGATGTGGTTATCCGTCATCGCCGCCAGCAGATTATTCGCCGCTCCCAGCGCGTGCATGTCGCCGGTGAAGTGCAGGTTGATGTCCTCCATCGGCAGCACCTGCGCGTGGCCGCCGCCCGCCGCGCCGCCCTTCATGCCGAAGACCGGGCCAAGCGACGGCTCCCGGATCGCCGCAATCGCTCGCTTGCCGAGCTTGTTCAATCCTTGTGCCAGCCCGATCGTCACCGTGGTTTTGCCTTCGCCCGCCGGGGTCGGCGTGATCGCCGTCACGACAATCAGTTTGCCGCGCGGCGCATCGGGAGCGGACAGCAGCCGCTCCAAAGCCGGCAGGCTGATTTTGGCCTTGTCGCGCCCGTACATCTCCAGGTCATCGGGTAATAGCCCCAAATCGGCGGCAACCTCTGTGATCGGCCGGGGCGCGACCGAATGGGCGATCTCTAAATCAGTCGGCATGTGTTCTACTTTCTCGTCTTGTTCGGATAAATCTTGATCTGGGAGCCTTCCGCCAGCACCACCGAGTCGGGAGTTCGTTCCTGCAAAAAGTCCCACTGCGCCCCGTATAAGTGGCTGAAATCAATGTCCATCGTGTATTCTTGGACTGGGTAAACCCGCCACGGCGGATGCCAGACACGGAAGCCCGTTGTTTGTCCGCCGAAGCGCTGCCGGTTGAATCCCGCTTCCTGCTCTTTTATCCACGTCTCAAAGCTGGCCTCCGGGGGCAGCATGGCTTGGTGAGATGCTGTCACCGCGACCATCTGCGCCTTGCCGCCGACCGCAAAATCATGCCGCACCCGCCGGACCCCGCCAACTTCCGTCACCCGGCTTGTCATCGGCACGGCACTATACGGTTCATTATACAGCAGTTTCGCCAGCCCGCATACGAGTGGGTTCGGAGCCAGTTCCCGCACGAAGACAACACCCCGCTGCCCATGCTGCGTGACATAAATCCGCAGGTTAAACTCCGGGAAATCGCAGAGTGACTTGGGGGAGGGGACACTCCACCCCAGCACCCGCGCCTGCTCAAAATTGAATGCCACCAGGCTGCACCACGCGCTCCCGTCCCACCGGTCCAGTTCCACCCCCGGCGCAAGATACGGCGTCAGCACCTCATCGGGAACCGCATACGACATCAAAATCAAATCCGACCAAACCGCCGTCAAAAATGGAGTCATGGATCAACAACGCTGACTGAAATCTTTGTCACTTGGCTTAGTATGACCGGACTGAGGGTTCCGATGCGTCTGACAATGATGTCACCTTCCGCGCCAAAGAGATAAAGAGGCCGAAGATAACTCTGAACGGCAAGCCGCCCGATCACAAGGTCCGACGGCTGTAACTCAATGCTGTGCGGGTCGCTCGTTTTCTTGCTGGAAATCATGCAGACGAGATAGTCCATGCCGCCATAAAAAGGAAGTTCAGCAAGAACCAGAGCGGGTCGCCGCTTTGCGCCGGTCGCATTGGAGAATGGGAACGGCAAGAGAACGATGTCGCCGCGCTTAAACTGTGCCATCCTCCTCATCCTCCAGATACTTCCATGCGGCGTCCTCTTCGGGTGTATCCCAGATGCGACTCAATCTCGGCTCTGCCGCAAGCATTGTCAGGCGGCCAAGCGATTCTTCCGGCATCGCATCCTCCCACTCTTCCTGCTGAAAGGCATAGGCAAGGAAACTCGGTAGGTATTCTTCCAGCGAGACGCCCCGCGCCTCGGCCTTCGCTTTTGCGAGCTGTTCGATTTCTGGTGCGAGTTCCATCGTAATACTCATAATCCACCTCAATTCTTAGAAATCAAATCCGACCAAACCGCCGTGAAAAAGGGGGCATACTGCCAAGTTTCTAAAGGTCGTCCAAATGCTTCCAAGCCGCGTCCTCTTCCGGCGTATCCCAAATGCGGCTGAACGTCGCCATGCTCCCAGCAATTGTTATTTCCGACGCGCTTGGCTCGTCATCTTGTGTTTGTTCGTCATCTTCGAGTTTTTGTTCGTCATCTTCGAGTTCTGGTCCGTTCATCATCACTTATGTTTCGATAAAAGGTCGAGAAACTCATCTACCACTTCTTTAGGGTTCTCGTAGCACCGCTTCGATGGGCGATGTTCCACACATAGAATATCAGACGCCTTAAACCATAAAGCTTTCTCGTCATCATTCTCATATCTGTCAGGCGAATGAGTAGCAATCTCTAAAATTCCCCACTTGCCTTTGTAGCAAATCAAGAAATCGGGTTCGCGATGATCACGGTAAAACTTGTCAGTGTCTTTTCTAACTGCCAGAGGCAGTGGGAAAAATAGCACTTTTCGTAGTTCTAACTCTTGTGCAATCCTTACCTCAGACTGTGATCCAAACTTCATCTCGTTGTAATGTATGACTGACTTCTTGTTTCTCGCAAACACCTTTTCTGTAACAATGCCTTGATTGCTATCTTTCGCATTGACGATCAGTTCCTTTACTTTGTCCCGCCAATTAGCTTCCGTTTCTAAAAGTTTTATCCTGAACTCAACTTTGATTGCATCAGGCTCTAACAAGTTGCCATTGTCATCATAAATATAACCTGTGGCTACAACTCGTGCCGTAGTCTCCATGATCTGACGGATGTTCGGATCGGCTGCAATGTACGGGTATGATGCAGGTGGTATCTCGACGTAGAGTACTTGTTGATGTGAGCGGCTTGAATGAATACTGAACTCCCCTTCAACAACCAAAGCTGCTATTTCATTATAATTTCCAGCCAGCAGTAATTCTAGCCAGCTACGATGCATTCGTTCTGCAAGTTCATCCATTGTTGAGTCCTGTTCTGAAAAGCCTACTCTCCCACAATCGGCAGAGCAAAGGCGCGGAGCCATTCCTGCAATTTGGCGACGCGGGCGGGCTGCTCGGCGGGGATGACGATGGGGCGGCCGCGAGTGTCTATGACCAAACCGACCACGCCGCCTTCCACCGTGACGGTACGGGATTTGCCTTTGCCGGCCCCGACGTCAAAGCCTTTGGCGGGGGTGAGGGTGGCTTCGTCGGTCTCACCATCGCCCAGCGGCAAAACGCGGAGCTGGCCGAAGGGGACTGTTTCGGTTTTGCCGCTGTTCTTAAAGGAGACTGTTAGGCACGGCTCGCCGTCTTTGGCACCTCCAATGGGGGCAACGGAGTCGCCGAGCTTGATCAAGCAATCGCGCTCGAAGACCTGCGTGGCGGCTTCGGGCAGAATCGTAGACAGGACGCCGAGCTGGGGCATCATAAAGATGGAGTCTACAGCCAGCATGGTCACGCCTTCGGGCAGGTAGGCGTCCAGCATCATCAAGGCGGACTGAGCGCGGTGGGGGGCGTGGGAGAGGACGCCGCCGGAGCCGACAATCATGTTGAGCTGGAGCATCTCTACGAGGGTTTTACCTGTGGCTTTGTCCAGCTCCATGCCGGATTCCGTGTGGCCGCCCTTCAGGCCCCGCGCGAGCGATTTGTGATGGTCAAACGCCAGCCGTAACGCTTCGCGAGCGACGGCCTGTTCAATCTGCAAGTCTTTCAATGTCTGCGGGATCGTGGTCGGCCGGATCATCTTGTTGCGGAGCTGGTTGCGAAGATAGGCGTCATCGGCCTCAAAGGGTATCCAGCGGGCGATCTGTGGCAGGCCCGCTTCGGTCAAGACGTTGCAGATGGAGTAGGACATTCCCAAATTGGCGGAGACGGTGCGGACAAAGTTGTTGTTAAACACCGAAAATACGTCGGTGGTTGCCCCGCCGATGTCTACGCCCAGCACGTTAATTCTCCGCTCGGCGGCAATCGTTTCCATGATCTTGCCGACGGCGTTGGGGGTGGACATGATGCCCGACGAGGTCCACGTCATCAGCTTCGCGTAGCCCGGTGCCTGCTGCATGACGTGTTCCAAAAAGAGATCGTGGATCGCTTCGCGGGCCGGGCCTAAGTTCTCTCTGTCAAGCGTCGGGCGCAAGTTTGCGACTTCGCGCAGGTCTACCGTGTCCCCGACGATCTCTTCGACCGCCGCGTGCGCTTCAATGTTGCCCGCATAGATGACCGGCAGCTTCAGGCCGATGCCGAGACGCGGCTTTGGGTCGGCGGAGCGCAGCATTTCGGCCATTTCGGTCAAGTGCGTGACGGTCCCGCCGTCGGTGCCGCCGGACATGAGAATCATGTCGGGCCGCAGGGCGCGTATCCGCTCCACCTTCTGATAGTCTTTGCGCCCGTCGTCCACCGCGATCACGTCCATGATAATCGCGCCTGCGCCGAGGGCCGCCCGCTGCGCCGACTCCGCGCTCATGGATTTGACCACGCCTGCGACAGTCATTTGCAGCCCGCCGCCTGCCGACGACGTGCTTAGATAAAGGTCCACACCGCGCCCATCCGGCAGTGTCGGCGTGATAATCTTCCCGTGTTCGTCCAAAATCGTCCGCCCGGACAATTCTTCAATTTCCCGCGCGGCATTGGACACGCCCACGGTAACATCATCAAACGGCGCTTCCACTGTCGTCGGCGCTTCCCCGCGCGTCGTCAGCCGGTACTCGTCGCCGACCCTCTCAATCAAAATACACTTCGTCGTCGTGCTGCCGCAGTCCGTGGCAAGGATAGTTCGGATCGTCGTTTCTTCAGGCATGGATATTCCTATCGTCAGTGTCAAACATTGCGCGTGATTTCAGGCCGGTCGGCCCGCAGGTAGACATATGGCAAAAGTGCAGCGAGCGGCATCGTTTTAACGCCGTGTTCCGTCTGCAAAATCACTTGAATGTCGGGGCAGTAATCGGTCAAGATTTGCCGGCAGCGTCCGCAGGGCGCAATCACGCCGCGCCCCCGGTCGGCCACCGCGACAATCGCCAGCGGCCTCGCCCCGTCGCCTTCAGAGACCAGCCGGGCCAGCGCGACAATCTCCGCACATGGCCCGCCGGTGAAATGGTACAAGTTCATGCCGCTGATAATCTTGCCATCCTCAGCATAAATCGCCGCCGCGACCGTGTGATTATCCCCGTCCCCACGCCGCACCAGCATCTCCGACGCAGACTGAACGAGGCTGTCAATGATAGCTTGGTTAACAGGTTGCATAGAATTTTATGGATTGAGAGTATGAACCGTGGAGTCCGTTACGGCAATATGAACAGGCGAGAACGCTGCCAATGCGCCGTCTGCTTCTCCAACTAACACCTGAAGGTTTGTGCCGAAAGTCACCTGATACTGGCCTGGTGTCAAAGGCAGATTATGATTTGCTTCGCTAAAAGCATCGTTCATCGATAACTTTTGCCGGTAGGTCATGCCGGGAGCGATCACAACGGTCGGCACTTTCTGCGCCATATCCCAAGTAAAGTTTGTATAACCCTGATTCGGTAGTTGAGGTTCGTCTTGATCGAGCAAGCCATTTGCAGGATAAAACGAGTTGCTGCTGTAGCTTTTGTCTTTCTTCGTAAGTGAGACCCAGACCATACCATTAAAGCCGTCACGGTGGGAAAATCGGATCGTCTCGCTTGAGCCATTCTTGACAACAAAGGTCACCGGAACCTCTCCATTGGCTTGTGCGGAGCCGAAGACAAAGCCCGCCTGGATTTTCTTCAAGATAGGCAAGTCTTCCACGGTAAGCGAAACCGGCTGCGTTTTCTGGCCGGCGAACTCAAACTGAAGATGATAAACACCGGGCTGCGGCTTCTCAAACAAGCCCATCCCGCCTTCCCACCCTTTGTCAACCATTCCATCGGCCGGCCAGCCTATCGGGTGAGTTTTCCTAACACCATCAGGCCGTGTGATAGTCAGGCGGCAGGTGTTCCAATCCTCTTTGGGAATGCTGCCGTGGTTGACTGCTTGGACCCCAACCCAAAAGAAAACATTTTCGCCGGAAGCAAAACGTGACTTGTCCAGGCGGATGATCGGCTTGCCGTCTGAAGAAGCTTGCATCCATGAGGGCGTTTCCCAACTCTGGCAAGAAGCCGGAGGCTGGCAGGAAACCAACAAAGCGAACACGACAAGGGCAAACAGCACGGTTTTCATAGTGATTACTTTTCTTCGCGAAAAGGATGCCTTGCGAAAAAGCCGTCAGCTCAGGAAGTGGACGTATTCTGAAGTGCAACGTTGACAGCAGGCGTTCATGGTGCCAGGCGAGGCACGATGCGAGGTGCTGATAGTAGAAGAATTATCCGCTAAAAAACCGCCGCGAAATTCTAACCTTGCCATGGTTTATTGTAGCATATTGGGTGATGCTTGGCAAACGGGCCGAGCGGGTAATCTACAGGCAGCAATGAGAAGGAACCGCGAGCGCGGTTCGGGTGTTACCGCTCTATGCCTATCTTAGAAACTCCTCCCGATTCTGTGCAGGAAACGCTGAAGCAGCCGCGTGACGGTCAATCTCGCGGCTATACGCCGGAGCCGCGCTTGACCATTAAGGCGGATTTGGATCGGGAGGGTCAGTTTGGCGAGCGCTGGCTGGTGGTGGACCAGACTCATGTGCGGGTGCTGCGGGCGTCACCGAATGCGCCTGCGCCGGTCGAGTTGGACATTCCCATTTCGGACATTAAGGAAGCGAAAACGGAGAGCCTGGTCGGCAACGGCGCTTTGCGCTTGACGCTGCGCGACGGGCAGGTGCTGGAAGCGGTGCGCTATACCCTCGGCGCGGCTCCGGCGTTCCAGGCGGCGGCGCGGGTTCTCAGCGCGTACATCAAAGACGAAGACCCGTCGGATTCGCTTCTCGCCGACTTTGACAGCAAGAAATCCTGCGGCAAGTGCGGTGACCCGCTGCCCGACGACACGAATGTCTGCCCGAAGTGCGTGGATCGCAAAGCGGTTCTGCTCCGGCTGCTGTCGTATGCTTTGCCGTACAAAGCTCGGGTGACGGTGGTCGTCCTGCTGATGCTGGCGGGGACTTACATGACGATGCTGCCACTGCTGCTGCAAAAGCGGCTGATGGACGATGTTCTGATCCCGCATCGGCACCCTTCCTGGATCGGCGCAATCGTAGCGGGACTGATCGGGGCCAGCCTTCTGGGCGTCGGCATTCAAGTTTGGCGTGGGCGGCTGGTATCTTGGATGTCGAACCACATGGTGCATACGATCCGCGTTCAGGCATACAATCGCTTGCAGTCGCTGTCGCTTTCGTACTATGACAAGCGGCAGACAGGGTCTTTGATGTCCCGCGTGACCCAAGACGTCGGTGAGTTGCAGGACTTTTTGGTCCAGGGCATCACGTTCTTTCTGGTCAACACGCTCACTATTCTCGGCTTTTTGTTTATTCTGCTGCGGCAGGACTGGAAGCTGACTCTGCTGGTGCTTATTCCCGTGCCGCTGGTGGTGCTGGCGACAAACAAGCTTTGGAAGATGCTGCGGAACCGCTTCCACCGGGTCTGGCATCTGCGCTCCGGCTTGTCCGGCTCGATCAACGCTGCGATCTCTGGAGTTCGCGTCGTGAAAGCATTTGCCCAGGAAACGCGCGAGGCGAGCCGGTTTCAAAACCGCTCATCGGCGCTGTTTACCGCGAATGTGCAGGTCGGCCAGGCATGGAATACTTACTTTCCGGTGCTGTCGTTCTTGACCACAGCGGGCGTCTTCATTGTCTGGTTCTACGGCGGGCATCAAGTGTTTGCCAATTCCCATAATCTCGCAGTTCGTGGTATGACTGTCGGTGCGCTGACGCTGTTTATTGGCGCGATTGGGCAACTGATGAGTCCGATCCAGCAGATGACCCAGATCGCCGATTGGCTTTCGCGCTCGACCGCGGCGGCGGAGCGGGTTTTCGAGGTAATTGATGCCGAGCCGGAAGTCGCCGATGCGCCGGACGCCGTCGCGATGCCGCACATGGAAGGGCGGGTCGAGATGGATGGGGTCTGGTTCTCTTACGATAAGAACCAGCAGACGCTGGAAAATGTCTCGGTGCAAGTCGAGCCGGGCGAAATGATCGGCCTAGTCGGTCATTCCGGCGCGGGCAAATCTACGATCATTAACCTGCTGTCGCGCTTCTACGATGTCAAAGATGGCAAAATACTGATTGACGGCGTGGACATTCGTAAGATCAAAATGGAAGATCTGCGGCGGCAGATCGGCGTCGTTTTGCAGGAGCCATTCCTGTTCCCCGGCACGATCTCCGACAACATCGCTTACGCCAAGCCCGGTGCGACCCCGCTGGAGATCATGCAGGCGGCGAAAGCCGCGAACGCCCATGAGTTCGTCATGCGCTTCCCCGACGGCTACGACACCTATGTCGGCGAGCGTGGCGCACGGCTGTCCGGCGGCGAACGTCAGCGCTTGTCCATCGCCCGCGCCATTTTGCATGATCCGCGCATCTTGATTTTGGACGAAGCGACGGCATCGGTGGACACCGAGACAGAAAAGCAAATTCAGGAAGCAATGGCCCGGCTGATTCAAGGCCGGACGACCTTTGCGATTGCCCACCGCCTGTCTACGCTCCGTAATGCTTCACGCCTCATGGTGATGGAAAAAGGCAAGCTGGTCGAGCTTGGCACCCATGATGAGCTGCTGGACAAGCCGGAAGGCGTCTTTCGGCGCCTCGTGAATATGCAGCAGGAAGTCAACAAGCTCAAAGAAAACTTCGTGGAGGCGTAGTAACTATGCCGGCCGCAGAGACAGACAACCCGTTCGCCGTGCGTGTTTTAGACCCCAAAACCGTGCGCTTGTTTCGCACCTACTCCTCGGACACGACCGTCCGGGCGACAATTGACGGCGACCGTTCCTGGCGCGAGGTGCGGATCGCGCGGGCGTTCCCGCTGTCCGACCCTGATCGTTTTATCGGCTTGCGGGACGGCGACGACAAGGACATCGGCATTTTTGAGACTTTGCACGGCCTTGACGCTGCCTCTCGCGCTATCCTAGACGAAGAACTGGAACGCCGGTATTTCACGCCGCAGATCACGAAAGTCTACAGCGTCAGCGAGCAGTTTGGGGTCGTGACCTGGGATGTAGACACGACGAAAGGCCGCCGCCGCTTTTTGGTCCGCAACTTGAAAGACAGCACGTTTACCCTGGGCGCATCCCGCGTGATGATGACCGATGTAGACAGCAATCGCTACGAGATTCCCGACGCCTATGCCCTTGGACCGCAGGCGCTGCTCATTTTATCAAAGATCTTGTAACGGAAACAAAGACGCGAAAAAGCCCCGCTGTTCCAATGGAACGGCGGGGCTTTTTCGTTATCGCATTGTCAGACCGAGCGGCGGCCTGTTATGAACTGGAACACAAACACAATTACGGCAATGACCAGGATGATATGAATCAACCCGCCGCCGACGTGCATCAAAAACCCAATCAGCCACAGGGCAACCAGAACGGCCCCGATGATGTAAAGTAAGCTTCCCATCTATGCAATGTCCTCCTTTGGTAGGCAAGGTCATTATTCCCAATTATGGGGGAGCTAAACCAGAGAGGTCTGCCGTACCCGACAGCACAAGCTGACGGTCTTGAACCTTTGCCTCCTTCACCGCCAGCGGGGCCTTCAGCCCAGACAAGTCCAACAAAGGGTTGACGCTGTCCAGCGCAAGGTTAACGAGGGAAGAAGGCACGGGTACATTGCCGACTTGAGCCGCATTTGCGACAAAATCCAGGCGGCGGGGGTCTGCCGGGTCGGGACGCAGCGAGCCGGAAAGCTGGGCGGACGTTTGCAGGCCAAGCGCGGACACAGGCACCTGAGCTTCAATAACGTTCGGCAGCAAAGAAACGACGAGGCCAGGCAGCAATGGTTTGGACTGAGCTAAATAGCGAGAAAGATTTTCCTGACCCAAAGACGCCGTGAACGCAGTTTGGCCGAGATGAGACAGCTTGCGGGTTTTCGTGTCGAACGACACGTCTTGAACATCGGCGTGGAGGCTGTCCAGCGTGAGGCTGGGGGAGAGCTGAACGCCGACGCCCTGCACATGGACGGCGCGGGCGCGGCCACGCGCCAGCGCAAACGGATCGCCGTCCACCTGCACGTCGTAATGCGCCGCCGGGCCTAAAGCCGACGGCAGAACATCGGCGATCTTGTGCGCCGCCGTTTCCTGCACCGGATGTCCGCAGCCGGTGAGAAACGCGATGCCGACAAGAAGCGCCGTGCCTTGCAGTACGGCAGGGAGGTTAAGCTGCTTTGGGATCATAAGAAGCCGCCACAATCACGCTGTCCGCCCCGACCGTCTGCACGGCGGTAATCGGCAGATGCGGCTTGCCGTGCAGCGTATCGCCGATAATGCCGGTCGCGAGAATCAAGTAGGGGACCGAAAGGCTCTGCGTGTTCACCGCGATGTCGGCGACTTTGCCCAGCACGGTTCCCGCCGGGTTCAAGACCGGCAGGTTTTCGGCGGTCTTGGCGGCCAGCTCTCCGGTCAGCGCCGAGGGGCCGTCCAGCAGGACTTTGTCCGACGCAACCGTCAGCGCGTCGTCACCCAAACTTTGCACATCACCGGTCGGCAGAAACTTCGGTTTGGAAAACATCCCGCCCCGGTCCACGAAAAATCCCGTAACGCGCCCGGTATTTGGGTCAAAGACCACATCATCCACCCGGCCCAGTTTCTCGCCGCCAGCCAGTGTCACCACAGCTAATCCCGCCAGCTCTTTGCCTGTTTTCACTGCCATCAATATGCCTCTTTCGCTTTTCTGTGTCTGCTTCACCGTACTCATTGCTTCGTACCCGCGAGGGGCCGAGCGCTAACCGTCCGGCGTCTCACGGTCGGCGAAAATGTCCGCCAGCTCCCCCGCCGCCGTCAGCCGGGCCAGTCCAATCTCGTACAGCTCCAGGCCAACCGCAGACGCCACCAGAACCAACCCCACCAGCAGAGTGACAAGGCCGACAATGCCTAAATGCGTTGCCCGTGCCGAAAGAATGACGGAAAGTACCGTCGCGACGAAGAACAGCAGGGCCGCCGAAAGCAGGGCGCTTGCGCCCCACATCGCTGTGATTCGCCGGTGATACAGGTCAAGCTGCCGCTTCAAGCTTTCCCGCCGAATATGGGACGTGGCACTCGCCCGGAACTCAGCGGTCATGCGCCGCATCTGGTCCGACATGCTGGTGTATTTGCCAGTGTACCCCGACAGCAAAATCGCCGTGGTCGAGATCAGCCCGACCGGGGCGACGACGGTTCCAATGAGACTTGTCAGGCTGGCGGCCTGTGTGACCGGTGGCGGCATAGGTTCTCCGAGAAGAAATGAGGGAAGGGCGAAGGGGCTGACTGCTACGCCGGATAAAGCCGCAGCACCGTGATTTCCGGCGGGCAGCAGAAGCGAATCTGCGGCCCCATCATGCCGACCCCGCGTGTCGTGTAGACTTGGTGATTTTGCGCCTGCTGCAAGCCTTCCGGGTAGCGCTGTCCCCATTCCGGGCAATGCAGCGGCGGCAGACCGGGCAGACGAATCTGTCCGGCGTGGGAATGGCCGGACAACTGCAAGCCGATGCCGACCGGCGCTTCGTCGGCATAATCCGGCTCGTGCATCAGCAAAATCTTGACGGCGTCTTTCGGCACGCCCTGCATGGCTTTGATCGGATCTTGGTAAGCCAGGGACATCGACTCCAAGCCGACAATCCAAGTATTTGGAACCGCCGGAAACGGGACAGCACGGTTGAGCAGAACATGGAAGCCGACATGCTCCAGGGCCGCCGCGACTTCCGGCGGGCGGCCGTCGGGGTAATCATGGTTGCCGAGAGCGCAAAAGACGCCGTGCGGGGCGGCCCGCAGGGGGGAAAGCGCGTCGGCAGCAGCCTGCGCCCACGCGGTGCCGTCGCCGTTGGAGATATAATCCCCGGTCAGAAGCACGATGTCCGGCTTCTCGGCCAGCAGCAGACGCGCGGCATGGGCTGTCCGCACCACAGAAGCATGGTCCTGGCAGTGCAGGTCGCCAAGCTGCCCAATCGTCAGCCCGGCGGCGGACGCGGGCCAGCCCGGAACTTTGACATCCCGGCGCGTCACCACCGGATGGTTCGGCTCGATCTCCGCGCCGTAGACCGGAGCGCCGACGACAGCCACTGCCGCCGCCCCGCCGAGCTTTAGGAACCGCCGCCGGCCCGGCGACAGGGGGCGTTTTTTGCCGTAGCCCGTTCTTCCCTGCGTCATGCCGTTATCTCTCTCATACCGTCATTTCTTTCCGCCGGGCCAGTGCGAAGACAAAGCACATGCTCATCACGATCCCTGCGCACCAATACGGGGCGGTCGGGCCGACGTTTTGGTACAGCAATCCGGCGGCGGCCGGGCCGGTCGCCCGCGCGAGGCTGTCAAATGAGGCAGAGAGTCCCAATGCCGCGCCCTGCGCGGTCGCCCGGCGTGAGACTAAAGCCCGCAGCGACGGAGAATTGAAGCCGCTGCCCAGCGCAATCGGCACCATGGGGCCGAGAAGCAAAATAGACAGCAGAGGCGCCAGCGGGAAACACAAAAACCCCAGCGCCATGAGGCCGATCCCGACCACGATTAGCCGCGCTTCGCCATACTTTTTCACCAAAGGCCGGATCAACCCACCTTGAACGACGACAATCAAAATGCCGATATAGGCGAACACGCCGCCCGCCGCCGCAATGCTTTGACGCCCGCTCAGGCCCGGCTCCAAATGCTGCTTCAAGTAGACCGTGAACGTGCCTTCCAGATTGCCGAACGCGAACGTCACTGCAAATGTCAGCAGATATAGAAATCCGATGGGTCCGGTAACGGCAGCCAGCATCAGGCGAGCGCGGGACGCAAATCCTGCCGGGGCTTTGTTTTCAATCACTGCCGGCTCACGCGGCGGCTCCGGCAAAACGCGGGCGATGTAGATCAAATTGACCAGCGCCAGCAACGCCGAAAAATAGAGCGGCCAGGCCAGGCCGATCTGGCCGATGAGGCCGCCGAGCGCCGGACCCAGCACAAAGCCGACCCCGAATGCTGCCCCCAAGTAACCTAATCCCATCGCCCGCAGGTTCGGCGGCGTGATGTCGGCGGCATATGCCTGGGCGACCGAAAGAGACGCCGACGAGAAGATGCCGGCCAGAATACGCGCAGCAAACTGCCCGGTCATCGAATGCTCCGACAGTCCGAACAGCGTGTAAAAGACGGCGTCGCCGACCAAAGACCCGATCAAAATCGGCTTGCGCCCGATACGATCTGAGAGGCTGCCCCAGAGCGGCGCAAACAGAAACTGCATCAGCGCGTAGCTTGCGCCGAGCCAGCCTCCTACTTCGCCGATGCGCGGGTCCTGGGCGTTTGCCAGGTGCAGGCCGCGCTGGACATAGTCTGGGATCAGCGGAATAATGATCGAGAAGCCGAGGACATCAATCATCACCGCCAGCGCCAGCAGGGCGAGCGTGATGTGCATTTGGCGGTCTTCGGGACTCAGCGCCTTTTTTTCGGGCTTGGGGTTAGGATCGTTCGCGGCCATAAAAAGAAAAGCTCTCCGTCACTCTTTAGTATACCCTAGGCGGAAGTGCCGCAAAGATGATTTTGCCGCCATCTAGGATTCCTACCTGCCCCTGTCTGCCTGCTTTTCCGATTTGTGTGTTATAATAGTTTTTGTCATACTAATTTCTGTCATATTCATTTTTTCTCGTTGACACTGTAAAGGACTGTATCATGGCTGTTCCCGAC
>CAXUNT010000035.1:15258-42662 GCA_964252595.1 uncultured Armatimonadales bacterium | reverse complement strand
CCCCCCCCCCCCCCCCCCCCCCCCCCCCCCCCCCCCCCCCGCCCCCCCCCCCCCCGCCCCCCCCCCCCCCCCACAAGGTTCGCCCCTACAGAGTCTGTTCGGAGGATGTTGGGCGCGAACCTTGTGTTCGCCCGGCTTCTAAGAATGTGACTATTTCACCAGCACCACGGTCTTGACCTGAGCGGCAACAGGCGGAAAACACGACTGGGCATCGCAGCCTTGAAAGTTCATCGTCCCCGACAGCGGGACCATGCCGGGCTTGGCGCTCTGGGTCACCGTGAACGGAACGGCAACGATCACTCGCCCAACATAAACAAGCAGCGGCTTGGGCGAGTACGACAGCTTCATCAGTTTGGGGGCGGGGTAACGTGCCACGCCAAATGTGATGCCCGGCACAGGCTGGGGCGTGAAGACTGTTGCAATGTACGCCGGGTCGTTAGGCTTGTTCGCGTTGACATGGTACTTCGCCCCGACGTTCAGCGTCACAGTCATCATCCCCTTGCTGCCGCGCGGAACGGCCGCCGGCTGGACCGCCGCATGGGCTGTGGCGATTTTGGTCCCGCCGAGCTGCGCGGAAGCGCTGCTGGAAACCGTGAAAGCCGCAATGGCAAGCGGCATAAAGATTTTGTTCATGGTGTCTTTAACTGTTTTACGCGGCGGGAAAGTTCCTTTTGAAACTTTCTGCTCTCTGCGGCGTACTCCCACTGAAGGCGGCTGGAAACAGACGCAAAGGAGGCAGCAATGACAATCGGAGACGTGCTGGCAGTGACTGCGGGAATTAGCTTGGTTGGCGCGGCCTGGACGGCAACAATTCTGCTGTTTGTTCTGGCCTTTCCGGGGCGGACAGCGGCGGCACAGGCGAGACTGACGGCCGCGCCCGGCGCGTGCTTCGGCCAGGGGCTGGCGGTAATCTTGATCGCCGCTTTTCTGGCGGCGCTCTGCTGGAACGCGTCGGCCGGGCCGGTGAAGCTGCTGGCCGGGCTGATTGCAGGCGGGATCGGGCTGGCCGCCGCGCTCGGCAGCGCTGGGGCCGTGCGCTTGCTGGCGGAACGGATCAGTTCTCCTCGCCTGGCTCCGCCGCCATTTGGCGGGGTGACCCGCGCGGCGATTTTGTATGTTCTCGCCGGGTTTCTGCCGCTGCTCGGCTGGTTTGTTTTGGTTCCCGGCGCTTTGCTGCTGTCGGTCGGCAGTGCGACGTCGGTGATGCTGCCGCGCCGCGCGGCGCAGCCTGCCCGCACCCAAAGTGAGGCAGTATGAAGACGACGCGCCGGTCTCTGCTGGCGGGAAGCGCGGCCCTGCTGGCGGCCGGAGCGCTTTCCGGCTGCGAAACGCTGGAACAGCGGTTCACGTCCGCGCGACTGCCGCTGGATGCCCTGCCGGCGGCAGGGTTCGCGCACGATTTCCCAGCAGTGCGGCTGCTGAACCGAGCAGCTTATGGACCGCGTCCCGGCGACGCTGCGCGGGTGACGGAAATGGGTCAGACGGCTTTTGTTGAAGAGCAGCTTCACCCGGAGACGCTGGCCGAAGACTCGGTTCTGACCCTGCGGCTCGGCGCTCTCGCCGACACGCTGACACCCGATCCCGGCCTGCTGTTTGACCAGGACGATAATCAGCTTGTCTTGGCACTGCGTCAAGCCGCGCTTTTACGGGCGGTCTACAGCCGCCGGCAGCTTCAGGAGCGCATGGTGGAGTTCTGGACCGACCATTTCAATATCTACGCGTTCAAGGGACAGGGCGCACAGCTCAAAGTTGTGGATGACCACAGTGTTATCCGAACCCACGCTCTGGGCTGGTTTAGGGAGCTGCTCGGCGCGTCCGCCCGGTCCGCCGCCATGCTGGGGTATCTGGACAACACGGCGAACCGCAAGGGTGTCCCGAATGAAAACTACGCCCGCGAGCTGATGGAGCTGCACACTCTGGGCGTTCACGGTGGCTACACGCAGCGGGATGTGCAGGAAGTCGCCCGCTGCCTCACGGGATGGAAGGCGGAAAAACACTGGCATCGCGGCCGGTTCTGGTTTGACCCGTCGGCGCATGATGACGGCGTGAAGCATGTTTTGGGACAAACGATCCTCAGCGGCGGCGGCGTTCGTGACGGCGAGCATGTTTTGGATATTTTAGCCGCGCATCCGGCAACGGCCGCGCACTTGTCCCGCAAGCTCTGCCGGCACTTTCTCGGCGAAGAAAACGAATCCCAAATCGCCTGCTTGACAGGCGTTTACCTCAAGACGCAAGGCGACATGAAAGCCGTGCTGCGGGCGCTGCTGACGGAAACGAACTTAGCTTCTGCGCCGCCGATCCTGAAGCGGCCGTTTGATTATGCGGTCAGCGCTCTTCGCGCCTTTGACTGCGACACGGACGGCGGCGCGGCGGTCCAGCAGCATTTGGCCCGGATGGGACAGGCGCTGTTCACCTGGCCGATGCCGGATGGCTTCCCGGACAAAGCCGCCGCCTGGACCGGCACACTGATCCCGCGCTGGAACTTCGCGCTGGCGCTGGCCGGTGGGGCGCTGAATAACACGACGCTGGACACGGCGGCGCTCGCAGACGCCGGGCGCAAAGCCGGGCTGAACGCCCCGGACACGCTGCTGGAACTGGTGTTCTCCTGCCCTGCCGATCATCCGGCAGTCGCTTGCCTGCGTCACAGCACAGCGGCGACGCTGCCGCTTCGGGAATATGCAGCGCTGCTGTTGATGTCGCCTCAGTTTCAGTGGCGGTAAATTGCGATACGAAAGGACAAAGATGATGCAGACGACGCGGCGGGGATTATTTGCGCTTGGCGCCCTTTCGGCGCTGGGCTGGGCCGGACGAAGCCGGGCGCTGGGAAGCGTTGCCGTTCGCCCGCGCTCGGACGGTCCAATGGGCGATACGCTTGTCTCGATCTTCCTGCGCGGCGGGGTGGATGGCCTGAGCCTCGTCGTCCCCTACGGAGATGACGACTACTACCGTCTCAGGCCGACACTCGCGCTGGCACGTCCGGGTGACCGGCGCAGCGGCGTAGTGGACCGGGCACTGGACTTGGATGGCTTTTTCGGTCTGCATCCGGCGCTGGCACCTCTGGTGCCTTTGCAGAAGGCCGGGCAGCTTGCGGTGGTCCATGCCTGCGGGTCCGGGGACCAGACCCGGTCGCATTTTGAGGCCATGGCGACCATGGAGCGCGGGGTCGCCGCCGAAACCGGCCCGGCCTCTGGCTGGCTGGCGCGGCATCTCCAAACCACGCCGTGGAATAATCCTTCGCCCCTACGAGCGGTGGCGCTCGGCGCGATCCTGCCGCAGTCCCTGCGCGGCGCGGGCCAGACCACGACCCTCAGCTCTGTGGCCGACCTGCGCTTGCAGTCACCATTCGGCGGCGGCCCGGAGTGCTTTGAGGCGGCCCTAGCCCTGCTATATGGTAAAGACGCGCTGGCGGAAGCGGGACAGGAAGCGTTGTCCGTCCTGAAGACGCTGGACAAGCTGCCGCCGGAGAATGCACACAAGAATGCTCATATCGGCCATTATCCGGACGATGACCTAAGCGTCGGCCTGCACCAAGTCGCCCTGCTGATGAAAAGCGGGGTCGGGCTGGAAGCCGCCTGCCTTGACCACACCGGGTATGATACCCATGTGGCGCAGGGAACCGGTCAAGGCTATCTATCGAGCCGGCTCCAAAGCCTCGCATTAGGTTTGGCGGCGTTTGCGTCGGACATCGGGCCGCAGCAGTGGCAGCGGACAACCGTGGTCGTGATGTCCGAGTTTGGACGGCGGGCGGCGGAAAACGGCGGTCTCGGCACCGATCATGGCCGGGCCGGTGCGATGCTGGTGCTGGGCGGCCATGTGACAGGCGGACGGGTGCACGGCCCATGGCCGGGTCTCGGCGCAGGCCAGCTTGACGGGCCGGGAGACCTCAAAGTGACGACGGATTACCGGGCTGTACTAGCGGAGATTATCGTGAAGCGCCTCAAAAACCCAAACGCAGCGTCCATCTTTCCGGGCCTGACGCCCGCAGAAATCGGTTTAGTTCATGTCTGAGATTGTGTCTCCTCTCGCATCGCACATGGCGTGGAACCGAAAGACGCTTGACGCGGACAGCGACGAGTCGCTCGCGGCACAGGTTCGGGCATCCGGCGACCGGGCCGCGTTTGCGCGGCTGGTGACGCGCTACCGAGCACGGGTGGTCGCCCTGGCCCGGCGGATGCTGGCGGGACGGAGCGCGGAAGAAGCCGAAGACGTGGCCCAGGAAACCTTTCTGGCCGCCTACGAAAAACGCGCCGGCTACGGGCTGGGCCTGCCGTTCCGGCCCTGGCTGTACCGGATCGCGATCAACCGCTGCCTAGACCGGCTCCGGGCCGAAGCACGGCACGGGGCTGTGCTGAGATGGGACACGGTCACGGAGCCATCGGCCGCGCCAGATGCGGACCCGCTGAACGTGCTGCTGACGGATGAAGGCGAGCGGCGGCTGGAAGCGGCAGTCGCAGACCTGCCTCCCAAGCTCCGGGCCGTCTTCCTGCTGCGGCACCTAGATGACTTATCGTATGAGGACATCGGTACGGCAACGGGCGTTCCGACTTCCACCGTCAAGACACACCTTTTTCGCGCCCGCGCCCTGCTTCGCGCGGCGCTTTCGGAGTATCTACAGCCATGACTTGCGACAATGCCAGAATGCTTCTCCAGAGCGGCCCGGACGGAGCGCTGTCGCTCCCAGAGCGAACGGCGCTGAACGTGCATTTGGAACTATGCGCGGCCTGCCGCGCGGAGCGTGAGACTCAGCGGCGGCTGGCGCGGCTGACGGACCAGTGGGCCGCTCGCGCGATGGAACTGTCCGATCCCGGCGACGCTTTTACCGCACAGGTGCTTTCGCGCTTGGATCAGGATTCCCGTTTGGATCATCCGGAGGCTTCGCGCCTTCGGGTAGGGCTGCCGCTGGCGGCGTCTCTGCTGGGACTGGGACTGCTGCCGCTTGTTCCTGGAGGAGACAGCGCGTGGGCGGGCCTGCCGATGCCGTTTTTGTCGGCTCTTCACGATCTGCCGGCTCTTCCGGGCTGGCTAGGCGCGAGCTTGACGGCGCTGCCGGACGCAGCCCGGGCCGCGTTTGATCCGCCGCAGGCCGCGTTCGTGCCGGCTTGGACTACGGCGGGTCTGTTCGGCGCTTTCCTGCTGAACGCGGGCTTTTGTGTTCATGCCCGGCAAAGGAGCGCATCATAAACGCTGCCGATCCCCTGCGCTTGTTTCTCATCGGCCCACTACTCGTGCTGTTGTTGACCGGATGCGCGGCCGTGCTGACCCTGGCGGCGCTGCTGGGTGGACGGAGCGATGCGCTGGCGCGGCTGGGGATGCGGGCAGCGGCGCGGCTCGAAGGCCCGCGGATTATCCCGGCGCTTTGGGGGCTGGCGGCGAGCCTGCTGGTCTTTTTGCTGGCGGTGGCGCTGTTCAAGACGCACGCACTCGCTGTTCTGGGTGTGCTTGTGCTGGCGGCAGGCTCCTGCCTCGCGGGTCTCGGCCTCGTGGCCGCGGCGCTGTGGACGGGAACGCGTCTCTCCGAGGCGATCCCGCTGCCGCTCACGGAAACACCCGGCGCACTGCGCCTGGGCTGGTGGACCCTTGGCCTCGCCGCTGCCGTGCCGGTGGCCGGCTGGCTCCTGGCCCTGCTCGCGCTGGCTTGCGGGACCGGCGCAGTCCTGGAGACCCTCGTGATGCGGTCCCCTCCGGCGGACAGGGACTGACCCCTACCCGAACAGCTCATCCATCCGAAACAGCTCATTCATCCGAAACAGCGCTTTCGCTGTCGCCGTCGTGACTGCCGCCGCTTCTTCCACAGAGATGTCTCTCGCGGCGGCAATGGTTTCGGCAATCGCAGGCAGGTACGACGGCTCGTTGCGGCGTCCGCGCTTGAACTGAGGCGCAAGATAAGGACAGTCCGTTTCCAGCAGCAGCCGGTCCAAAGGCGCATAAGCGACTGCTTCCCGAACAGCGTCCGACTTCTTGAATGTCGCCACCCCGCCGATGCCGAGATAACAGCCCGCATCCAGGCATTTTCGGGCGTCGTCTGTGTCCCCCGTGAAGCAGTGCATGACAATGGGAGCAGGTGTCTCGGACGACTTTAGAAGCGCCAGCACATCGGCGAGTGCGTCCCGGTTGTGAATGATTAGCGGCAGCGGCGTGGAAGGCCGCAGCGAGAGGGCGAACGCGATTTGTTCGGCAAAAACTTCCTGCTGACGCTTCTGAGGAACCGTGTCCCAGTGGTAATCCAGGCCGATCTCACCGTAAGCCGTCATCTTGTCGGGGCGTGCCGCAAACAGTGCGGCGAATTCTGCCGCTAAGTCTGGACTCCATTCCTCCGCCGACTCCGGGTGGATGCCGATGGCGGCATAGATGGCTGCGTGTTCGGCGGCAAGTTCTGCCGCCTGGTGGCTGCTTTCTTTGTCATATCCGATGCACAAGAAGCGGGATACGCCGGCGGCCTCGGCGCGGCCATAAACTTCGGCCCTGTCGCCGGCAAAATCCTCGTGGTTCAAGTGGCAGTGCGTGTCGATCAGTTCAAGCATGGTGTACACAGTATAACACGCAGGATGACCCTCTTTGTGCTATACTGACAGAAATCTTCCCCATGCGCTGACAGGAGACATAAACGCACTTGGCGGTACGGCCTGCTTCCACCCAATCTGTTTCGGCGGCGCTCCACTTCCTGCGCGGCCCAGCCCGCTGCGACCGGCGCACCAAAGCGCTGGTCAAGCGGCTGCGTCCCGGCGACATCGCGGTCATTGACCATGCCGATCTTGACGGCCTAGCGGCCCGCGCCCTGGCCGACGCCCGCGTCGCCGCCGTTGTCAATGCCCAGCCGTTCATCAGCGGCAAGTACCCAAACCGTGGCCCATCCGTGCTGGCATCCGCTCAAATCCCGCTGTTCCAGCTCTCCGAGATTGCCAAATTTACGGGGCTGCGCGATGGCGCGGCGCTGTCGGTGGACGGCAGCAGCGGGCTGTACCAAAACGAGGTGTTCTTCGATTCTCTGACGCTGTGGGATGACCGTAAGATTGCGGAAGCGACGGCGGGGGCGCGGGCGAATTTAGGAACCGAGCTGGAAAAGTTTGCTCGGAACACGCTGCAATACTTAGATGCCGACAAAGATCTGCTGCTGGACCCAACCGATGTTCCCGCTCTGCGCCGTGTCAAACTTTCGGGCCGTCATGCCCTCGTAGTCGTCCGGGGCGAGGGCTACAAGGAAGACCTGGCGCTGATGCGCGGTTACCTGACCGACTACAAGCCGGTGCTAATCGCGGTAGATGGCGCAGCGGATGCTTTGCTTGAAATGGGGCATCGGCCCGACATCATTCTTGGCGACATGGACAGCGTTTCCGATGACGCCCTGCGCTCCGGGGCGCAGATCATCGTTCATGCCTATAAAAACGGCTCCGCGCCGGGCCTGGACAGGGTTCAAGCGTTAGACCTGGCCGCCGATGTGTTCGCCGTGCCGGGAACCAGCGAAGACGCCGCGCTGCTGCTGGCGTATGAACACGGGGCCGATCTTATTGTCGCGCTCGGCACACACTCCAATTTGGAAGACTTCTTAGATAAAGGCCGGGCCGGCATGGCGAGTACCTACCTGGTACGGCTGAAAGTCGGGCCGCGATTGGTGGATGCGCGGGGCGTCTTTAAGCTGTATCAGCCGCGCCCGCCGTTTCTCGCCCATGTCGCGCTTTTGCTGTCGTTTTTGTTTGCCGTCTTGATGCTTTTGCGGTTTTCGCCGATGTGGGAAAATCTCGCCGCGCTGTTTCATATCTGGTGGCGGCTCCATGCTTGATGCACGGTATCACCTATTCTACTCCATTGCTATCTTTATGATGCTTGGCTTCGGCGTCGCCATCGGCGCATCGTTTTATGGCCCGGTGCAGATGAGCCAGCAGCGGGAAGTCGTGAAACGGCTGGGAGACCAAACCAACGCTGTTGTTCAAGAGCGCAATCAGATCAGAGACCGTCTTAATGACGACGAGCAGGCGCTGGCGTCGCTCCGACCGACGCTGGTACGCGGCAAGCTGGCGGGCAAAAAAGTCGTGCTGATCCAGACCGGGGATTACGCCGACGCAACCCAGGCCGCGAATCAGGCGCTGGAAGATGCCGGGGCGACGGTGACGGCCACCGTGGTTTTGACCGGACGTTGGGGCGGTTTGACCGCCCGGCAGCGGGCTGCGCTGCCGTCAAGCGCATTGGACCCGGCGGCGCAGGACAAAGCGCTGCTGGCGTCGCTCGCGTCCGCCCTGGCGTCGGGAACGGCGGCGTCTCTAATGGGCGCGGGGCCGGCTGGGCCGGCGGCGCTTCAGTCGGCGGGCCTGCTGACCGTTTCCGGCGACCTGTCTCAGCCCTGCACGCTGTTTGTGATGATCGGCGGCAGCTCCGCCGACATGCCGGACACGGCAGCAGACAGCGCTCTTCTCGCCGGGTTCCAGGCGCTCGCCACCCCGGTGACGCTTGTCGGCTGTGAGCCATATTCGGCGGCATCGTCTTCGGTTCCGGCGTATCAGGCCGCCGGGATTGCGACCGTGGACTGTGTTGACCTGCCGCTTGGCCAGATCGCCCTGCCGTTTGCCCTGCGCGGCGAGGCGGGGGATTACGGCGTCAAAGCCACGGCCAAGCAGCGTCTGCCCGATTCGCTTGGAGGCACGGCGGCTCCATGAGTGATTCCCCGCGCGTCTGTGCGTTGGTGCCGGCCTACAACGAGGCTGAAAGAATTAGCCTGACGATTGCTTCACTGCGGGCGCGGCCTGAAATCGGTGAGATCGTGGTGATGGACGACGGCTCTTCCGACGCTACTGCGGCGGCAGCTCGTTCCGCCGGCGCAGGGCGCGTGCTAACACGCCGAAACGGCGGCAAAGGCGCGGCACTGACGGCAGCTTATGCCGCCGCCCGTGACGGGGCCGACATCTTTCTGCTTTTAGACGCGGACCTCGGCGCGTCCGCCGGGGAAGCCGTGAAGCTGCTGCCGCCCCTTCTCGCAGGCGATGCCGATATGACAATCGGGATGCTGCCGCCCGATCCCGCGTTTGCCGCGACCGGCCAGTCCGGCGGGCGCGGCTTTGTCGTGCGGCTGGCCCGGCAGGGGATTGAGCGCCGCACACGGCAGACGTTCCAGCAGCCGCTGTCGGGCCAGCGGGCCGTTCGCCGGTCCGTCCTCGATGCTCTCGGAGGAACGTTTGCACCGGGCTTCGGCGTCGAAGTGGATCTGACCCTCCGCGCCCTGCAAGCCGGGTTCCGGGTCGCCGAAGTGGAGACCGAATTCCGGCACCACGTCACCGGCGGCGACTGGCCGAGTCTCCTGCACCGCGCCCGGCAGTTCCGTGATGTCGCGCGTGTGGTGCTGTTGCCCTCTTAATGTAACACATCATGTCACTTCAAGCCAAAACCTATCTGAATCTGCTGGCAGGCGCATTTGCCGGACTGCTGGCCTGGACCCTGACCGACCTGACGGGGTGGTTCGCCGACGTGTTCCAGCCGAACCATGTGCTGCGGCTGGGATTGTTCGCGAACTTCAAGTTCCTGCTCTACGGCATCATCTTTGGCCTGCTGCTCGGCCTGCTGCTGGCGCTGGTGGACGCGCTTTCGCTGGAACGGCGGCGGCAGTCTCAGGTGCTGGCAGTCGGGGCAGGAGCAGGGGCAGTCGCTGGCTGGCTCGGTCTCGGCGTGGGACAAATTGTGTATGGCTTGATCTACAACTCAACGGGGCTGCGGGCCGACGAGTCGCCGCACAATCCCGGACAATTTTTGGTGCTGGTCGTTGGCCGGGCGCTCGGCTACGCCCTCATCGGCGGAATTGTCGGCGCAGCGCAGGGCATCGGCAGCCGCTCAGCCGTGATTGCCCGGCAGGGAGCCTTTGGCGGCTTTGTCGGCGGATTTTTGGGCGGCACGGTCTTCCAGATTTTAAGCGGCCTTGATTTTCCGTCATCCCTTTCCCGGCTGCTGGCGCTGGCGGCAACCGGGGCGCTGGCCGGGTTCTTTGTCGGGTTGGTGCAGAACTTGTTCAAACAAGCGTGGATACGGGTTGTGCTGGGTCGGAACGAAGGCAAAGAATATCTGATTGCAAAGCCGGTGACGACCATCGGACGCAGTGAACTCGCAGACATCGGCCTATTCGGTGACCCGACCATCGCTCCGACCCACGCGGCGATTGAGTCGCTCCCTACCCAAAACCGGCACCGTCTGCGGGCCGTGATGGAGGCGAACAAGCGCGGAGCCGAATATGCGCCGCCGCTGGTCAACGGGCAGCCGGTGGCTGGCGAGCAGTGGCTCGTGGACGGCGACACGATCCAATTAGGAAAGCGGACGCTGCTGTTCTCGGAAAAAGCGACCCGCAAAGGCACAGCATCTGCTGCACCGCCGCCGGGCCAGGCTCCCCGCGACGCACGGCCTGCGACGCGCTATGTCGGTGAAGAGCTGTCCGCCGCACCGCCCGCAAGCCGCCCGCCGCTGACGACGCCTGCCGACATTGTCGCGCAGATGGGCGCGGCCCCTGCACCCAGCAGCGCGGGCGAAGCGACGGTGCTGACTGGGCCGGGCTTCGGCGGCCTCGGCTCGCGATTAGTCGCCGTGTCGGGACCTTACACCGGGCAGTCGTTCCCACTGTCGCATGTTCCTATGGCGATTGGACGAGCCGCCGAGCGGGACATTCCCCTGCCTGCCGACACGTCGGTTTCGCGCTCTCATGCCCGCATCACCTACGCGGACGGGCGCCACTTCATTGCCGACGACGGCTCTTCCAACGGCACGTTTGTCAATGGTGGGCGGGTGAGTGATCCGCGCCTGCTGTCGTCGGGCGACACTATTCAGCTTGCCGACACGGCGTTTCGCTATGAATAAGTTTTGCTATAGATAAGTTTTGCTGCAAGTGACAGTGGGGATAGGGGAGCTATGGAATATAACTTACTTGGACGGTCGGGCTTCAAAGTCCCAGCCCTTTCTTTTGGCACCGGCACCTTCGGCGGGCGCGGCAAGTTCTTTGAAGCGTGGGGCAGCAGCGATGTGGAAGAAGCCACGCGCCTCGTGAGTATCTGCCTCGACGCCGGCCTGACGATGTTCGACAGCGCGGATGTGTACTCCGGTGGAGCCGCCGAAGAGATACTCGGCAAAGCCATTGCGGGACGCCGGGATTCCGTGCTGATTTCAACCAAAGCGACGTTTACGATGGGGGACGGCCCAAATGATGTCGGCTCGTCGCGCTTTCATCTCATTCGGGCTGTGGAAGCGTCTCTGCGCCGCCTCGGCACGGACTACATTGACTTGTTCCAGTTGCATGCGTTTGATGCCCAAACACCGGTGGAAGAAACGATCGGCACACTGGACGACATGGTGACAGCGGGCAAGATTCGGTACATCGGCTGCTCCAACTTTTCCGGCTGGCATTTAATGAAGTCGCTGGCCGTCTCCGAAAAGTACGGTCTAACCCGCTATGTCGCGCATCAAGCGTACTATTCGCTGATCGGGCGCGAATACGAATGGGAGCTGATGCCGCTCGGAATAGACCAGGGCGTCGGTGCGATGGTGTGGAGTCCGCTCGGCTGGGGCCGCCTGACCGGACGCATCCGCCGGGGCCAGCCTCTGCCGGAAAACAGCCGCCTTCATGTGACTGCCGATGCCGGGCCGCCGGTGTCCGACGAGTATGTCTACTCGGTCGTGGAGGCTTTGGACGCCGTTGCGGCGGAAGTCGAAAAAAGTGTGCCGCAGGTCGCCTTGAACTGGCTGTTGCAGCGCCCGACTGTGAGCAGCGTCATCATCGGCGCTCGCAACGAAGAGCAGCTTCGGCAAAATCTCGGCGCAGTCGGCTGGAACCTGACCCCGGAGCAGGTCGCGCGGCTGGACAGAGCGAGCACCGTCACGCGCATTTACCCCTACTGGCATCAGGACGGCTTCGCTCGCAACCCATTCCCGACTTCATAATCTGACGAACAAGACCATGTGTTAAAACACACGGCTATATGGCCTTCGGCCACAAAACACCCGCTTCGCGGGGTTAAGATAAAGCCACTTAAGGCTGTTCTTAGTGCCGCGAAGCGGTACTTCGTGGCGTCTTCGCCACATAGCCGTGTGTTTCAACACATGGTCCCTGGCATCATCCGGGCCGCAGGCTGTCCAAGAACTCCAGGCTTTTGAGGTCACGCTCCAGCCGGAGCCGCAGGGAGCGGCGGAGGGCGAGGCGGACTTGGTCGAGGCTTTTTGGGCCGGCGGCAGGCAGGGCAGGCAAGGTATCACCGCCGCCGGGACCGAGGGCTTCGAGCGTGAGCAGGAGGCGCAAGGCACCGAGGCCAAGGGGGCTATGGTCGCCGTTTGATTCCGTGTGAGCGTGGAATGGGCAAAGAGCGCCGCCGAGGGAGGCGGAAAGGGCGAACACGTCGTCGCGGGTAAATGCGCCGGGCAGGGGAGCATGGCAGACGGCGCATTCGGACAGGTTCGGGGCGTAACCGAGGTCGCCGAGCAGTTGAATCTCGAACCAGCGGGCGGCCAGCTCCGGCACAGCCAGCGTCTCGGTCTGGCGCAGGGCGTTTAAGAGCATATCGTAAAGAACTGGGTTAGGAGAGTGGTCTTCGACCGAGTGTTCCACCAAGTCGGCAAGATACAGGCCGTGGGCCAGACGCACTAAATCTTTGCGGAGCGCCGAAAACGACTCCTGCACTTCCACTTGAGTGATGATTTCCAGCGACTTCCCGGATGCCAGCCCAAAGCGAGTGCAGGTGAGGGCTTCGGTAGCCCCGGACAAGCGCGAAACCGCTTTGCGGGCGCCTTTAGCGATGGCCGAAAAGCGGCCGATGCCTGGCGAATACAAAGTCAGGATGTTGTCGGTCTCGCCGAAGTGGCGGCGGTGCAGAACCAGCGCGTCGGCAGTATAGGCAGGCATAAGGATCAGTCCTGCGAGTGGTAGGCATCGTAGAGGGCCGCGCCGGACGACGTTCCGATCCGATTTGCCCCGGCGTCGAGCATTTGCAGAGCCATCTCGATGGTCTTGATACCGCCGGAGGCTTTGATGCCGATGGGGGACGCGCCGACGGCTCGGCGGATACGGCGGATGTCGTCGGCAGTCGCGCCCCCGCCCGCCGTGCCGGTGGACGTCTTGACAAAGTCCGCGCCCGCTTCCAGCACCAAGCGACTGGCCGTGTCTATCTCATCGGGGCTAAGATAGCAGGTCTCAATGATAACTTTGAGCAGGGCGGAGCCGCGCACGGCGTCGGCAACTCCGCGCAGGTCATCCCGCACATAGGCGAGGTCGCCGGACTTGAAGCGGGCCAGGTTCATGACCACGTCAATTTCCGTCGCCCCGTTCGCGACGGCGTTTTTCGTCTCGTAGATTTTCGCCAGCCGCGTTCCCGCGCCAAACGGGAAGGACACGACGGTGCAGACTTTGACATCCGTGCCGCCGAGGGCGCGGGCCGCCGCGCTGACCCAGCAGGGAAGAATGCAGACAGAAGCGAAGTGGCGTTCTGCGCTGCTCTCGCAAAGCGCCTGCACTTCCGCCTGTGTGCTTGTCGGGCGCAGAAGCGTGTTGTCAATGGTCTTGGCAAACTGTTCGCGCGTGTACATGGCCTAATCTCCCCGGCGCGTCGCCGCTTTCCAGGATGAGACCAGCCGGGTCAGCTCTTCGCCGCCATTTGGATCGTCTTTCGACGTGTGCAGAAACTGGACCAACGCGCTGCCGATGACTGCGCCGTCGGCGATCTCCAGTACCTGCGCGACATGTTCAGGGCGCGAGACGCCGAAGCCGACGCACAGCGGCTTGTCGGTGGCGGCGCGGATGCGGGTCAAGAGCGCGGCAAGCTCTGGGGCCATCTCGGCCCGTGCGCCCGTGACGCCGGTGCGGGAAACGCAGTAAACAAAGCCCGTGGTGCTTTGGGCAATCAGGGCAATCCGCTCCGGGGTCGATGTTGGGGCGACGAGAAAGATGGTGGCGAGACCGGCGGCTTCCGACGCCGCTTTCCAGGGTCCGGCTTCTTCCGGTGGCAGGTCGGTCAAGATGGTGCCGTCGGCCCCGGCGTCGGCGAAAGCCTCAGCAAAGCGCGTCAGGCCGTAGCGGAGGGCGAGATTGTAGGAAGTCATCAGGACAATCGGCACATCGGTCAGGGTCCGGCTGTCGCGCACCATTTGCAGCACTGTGTCCGGCGTGATGCCGGCATCCAGTGAGCGCTGGGACGACGCCTGGATAATTGGGCCGTCGGCGAGGGGGTCGGAGTAGGGGATACCGAGTTCCACCACATCCGCCCCAGCGGCTGCCAGGGTGGCGACAAGCGCAGGCGTTCCCGTAGGATTAGGGTCGCCTGCCGTAATAAAGGTCACGAGTGCGCCTTCACGGGCAGCTTTGAGGCGAGCGAAGGTCTGGTCGAGGCGCTGGGACATGCTACAGCAGCCCCAGGCGCACGGCCACGGAGTCCACGTCTTTGTCGCCGCGCCCGGACAGGCACACGATCACGTTCTGCTCCGGCGACATCTGCGGGGCCATCTTGCGGAGATGGGCGAACGCATGGGCTGTTTCGAGCGCCGGGATAATCCCCTCGGTGCGCGAGGTCCACTGGAACGCGTCTAGGGCTTCTTCGTCGGTGATGGAAACATACTCGGCCCGGCCGATCTCTTTGAAGAAAGCGTGTTCGGGGCCGACGCCGGGGTAGTCCAGCCCGGCCGAGATCGAGTGGGTTTCAATTACCTGCCCGTAATCGTCTTGAAGCACATAGGACGACGACCCATGCAAAACGCCCTTTGAGCCTGCCGTCAGCGTCGCCGCGTGCTTCTTGGTATGAACGCCGTCCCCAGCAGCTTCTACCCCGATCAAGCGCACCGCGGCGTCACGGACAAACGGGTAAAAGATACCCATAGCGTTGGAGCCGCCGCCAACGCAGGCCAGCACGGCGTCGGGCAAGCCGCCGGTCTCTTCTAAAATCTGCTGGCGAGCCTCAATCCCGATGACGCTTTGGAAATCCCGCACCATCGTCGGATAAGGATGCGGCCCGGCCACTGTGCCGATGATGTAATGCGTGTTGTGAACGTTCGTCACCCAGTCCCGCATGGCTTCGTTCAGCGCGTCTTTGAGCGTCTTGGTCCCCGACGACACAGGCCGGACTTCTGCCCCCAAGAGCTTCATCCTCACGACATTCAGCGCTTGCCGCTTCACGTCTTCCTCGCCCATGTAGACGATGCACTCGTAGCCAAAGAGCGCACACGCGGTTGCCGTCGCGACCCCGTGCTGCCCCGCGCCGGTTTCGGCGATAATGCGCGGCTTGTTCATGCGCTTGGCGAGCAGAATCTGCCCTAGCGCATTGTTGATCTTGTGCGCCCCAGTGTGGGCCAGATCTTCGCGCTTCAGCCAGATTTTCGCGCCGCCCAGCTCGCGGGTCATCTTTTCCGCATAGAACAGCGGCGTCGCCCGCCCGACATAGTTTTTGGCGTAGTAATCAAATTCCGTCTGAAACGCCGGATCAGCTTTAGCCTGGGCATATGCCTCCGTCAGCTCGTCCAAGGCTGGAATGATCGTCTCCGGCACAAACCGCCCGCCGAACTCCCCGCCGAACCGCCCCTGCGCGTCCGCGACAAATTGGTCCGGCGCGGCCTCTGCCGAGTTCGTTTTCGCAAATTCGCGCACTGCGCCTGTCATGGTCATGGAGAAGCACTTCCTTCTAACTTATGCCGTTATTGTAGCATTGTGCGCGGAAGGTTGTCAACGGGAGAACAGACGGCAAACGGCGCAGGCAAACAAGTCGCCCGCGCCGCAGAAGTCGTCATAATCGGAATCTATGCGGCCGCTTTTTTCTTGCGGGCCGCCACTGCCACGCCGCCGAATCCGAGCGCGAGAAGCAAGCCAAAGGAAACGGTAGTAGAGGCTTCGGGGACAGGAGCGGTTGCTGGGCTAACGGTGAACTGGGTGACAAGCCCAAAATTATCTACTGTAGCCGATCCCTTGCCAAAAGACTGGTAAACACGCTCTTGGTCATCAGTGGAATCGAAGCCAGCCTGGCTAGACGATATTGAGGGACTGTTGATGACCACGTCGAACAGCAAGTTGCCTTTGCTGGGATCAAAGACGAATGGCGCGGTGGGAAACACGAGATCGAACGTATTGTTGGTCTGAAGCTGCGTGGTCAATGTTCCGCTAAAGACTTGCGTAAAATCTGCCCCTTTATTAGCGGCGAAGTTGGGGCTGGCCGAGCCGGAGATGCCGGCTGTCGCGCTGGTCGTAGACAGACCGAGCGTGACGTTGAAGGTCGCAGAGGTAGGGGCGGTGCCACTGGAGGAAGCGAACGCGATATCTTGAACCGAGATGGGACCGCTGAAGTAGGTGGCCGCATAAATCTGCTGATACTCGCCTCCCGCCGCGTAGAACGGAAAAGCGGGATCATTCGTGGTTCCAAAAGGAAACGCTTCGGGGCCGGAATTGGTGCCGACTGTAATCTTCTGTTGAGCTTGAGCGGGGGCAGATGCCGCTAGGGCAAGGAGGACGAGGAGAGGGAGGGCAGGTTTGGGTGATAGTTGCACTGTGTTCTTCTTTCGGATGACGAGAGGCGCATGGTATAAAATACTATTTAACCTGTGCCTGACTGGGAAGGGCTACTGATGCTTTCAGTTGCTGCACAAACCATGCCAACCAAGCATATTTAACAGAGGTAGGAAAATTTATTTTTGCGCGAGGTCCCATTCGCGCACGGCGCGGACGAAGGCTTTGATCTTGGCGTGTTCTTTGATACCGGGGGAAGATTCAACGCCGGAAGCCACGTCTACGGCATAAGGGTGGACGGCTTCTAGGGCGGCTTGAACGTTTTCGGGGGTGAGGCCGCCGGCGAGGATGACGGGGCGGTCGGTTAAAGACTTAGCGCGGGCGGCAAGGGACCAGTCAAACGTTTCGCCGGAGCCGCCGAGCGTGTCTTTGTGGTAGGTGTCTAAAAGCAACGCACCGACGGGATCGGGGTAGGCGGCGATTCCGGCCAAAGAAGACTCATCGCGCATACGGAAGGCGCGGATGCGCCACTGGGCACCGCGCCGGAAACGGGATTTGTCCGTCGTGTCCTCGTAGTGCTGGACATACTCCGCGAGATACTCTTCGGCGTCTTCGGGCCGGTGGGCGACGACGACGCGCTTGACGAACAAAGGTAAAGCAGCGGAGATTTCGTGGTAAACTTCGGGCGGCACAAAGCGCGGGGAGCCGGGAACGGCGATAAAGCCGAGCGCGTCCGCTCCGGCGTCCGCCGCCGCCAGCGCGTCCATACCATTGGAGATGCCACAGATTTTAATGCGTGTCATAGTGGGGATCTAAACAGGAATTCAGCGCTCAGGGTTCCTGGACGGGAACTTTTGCTGTGTTTGTGACGCTTCCGGCGGACAGGAGGATGTTATGACACATTTCAATTCACGCGGCATCGCGGCCGCTTCTCTTTGTTTGCTAGGTCTCGCTCTGCTGGCCCCGGCGGTGCAGGCCAAAGGCCATGACAGCAACACGCTGCACAAACTCGGCAACGCCATTCAGTACCCGGTCCGCAAGGCTACGGAAAACACCAGCATCGTGGCGCACCGGGCAGTCGGCGAAAAGTCGGTCGTCCATCGCCGTAACGGCAACAAAACGTACCGGGCGGTCGTGACACCCAAAGGCAACATTCACCGCCTGCATCGCGTCGGCTATCACGGCTAAGCGTCATTTGCCCGGATACAGCTCGTATCCGGGCTTTTTCTTTGAGAGACTTCTTTGGGAGAGACCATCCATGACTGATGAAGAACTCGGGGCGCTGCTGCTCCGAAAAGCCCGCGCGGAGAACCGCATTATCAAGCTGAACGCGGAAATTAAAGCGGCGTCGGCGTCGCTTTTGAAGCTGGCGGACACGCTGGCGGCGAACCCCGGCGACATTGCATTCAAGAACCTTCCCGGTGAGGTCGGCCAGTGGCCGGAGCGGGTGGGGCGGCGGACAGAGTTTGAATGGGCGCAGGTAGACACGGCCACAATCGCGCGGCGCGTGATTGATTTATTTGAGGCCCAAGCCGAGATTGACGACGCCGACAAGCAGATTGGCGCGAGCGGGTCTTTGTAATGTGTCTGCCGTTCCATAAGTGAACGCGATCCATAAGTGAACGCGATCCATAAGTGAACGCGATCAAGAAGGGCGAACACAAGGTTCGCGCCCTACATCGTGTTCCCAACCCCGCAGGGGCGAACCTTGTGTTCGCCCTTCTTGATCGCCCTCTCTTGTGTTCGCCCTCTCAACGATCTTTCCCTTCCTGACATCTTATTCCTTGCATTTCTCCGCATCTTGTGTTACACTGACACGCGACTTCACGCTTCTTCGCTTGTTTTCTCCTCCTGCATCGTCCGCCGAAAGGGTCACTGTCGTCCCATGCGTTGTTTCTGCCTGCTGCTGTGCCTGCTGTTTTCGCTTACTGCTCGCACCGCCTCGGCCCAGGCAGCCGCGGAACACTCCGGGCCAGTCCCCGCCGCCGCTCCGGGAACAGTGTCTGCACCGAACACAAGCCCGATCCCCACGAAGCCCGTGCCGCAGGTGGTGCCGACGCCGCACACGGGATCGTCGGAAGCATTGATGCAAGATGAACTCGGCGATTTGCCTGTCTCCGTGCCGACCGACCCTGCCGTTTGGGCGCGGCAGAGCTTCGTTGTTGCCCCCTGCCCCGTGCCTCCGACGATTGACGGCAAGCTGAACGACGCCTGCTGGAAGACGGCGACAAAAGCCGCAGGGTTCTTTCGCTATGGCGGCGGTCGCCCGCTGCCGCCGGCGGAGCAGACACAAGCCTTTGTTTGCGCCGACAAGACCCATCTTTACCTCGCGTTTCGGTGCCTCGACGACCGCCCGGGTCTGATCAAAGCAGGCGAGACGCTGCGAAACGGCAACATCGGCCAAGACGATTTTGTCGGCATTGACATTGACAGCCAGAACAGCCGCCGGGGATTTTCGACCTTTATCGTCACGCCCCGCGGAACGCAGTTCGAGACGGTGGAAGGCGGCACCGCCGACAACATCACCTGGGCCGGCGACTGGACAGCCGCGGTGCAGCGAACCCCGCGCGGCTGGACCTGCGAGATGGCAATACCCTTTGCTCTTTTGCGTTATCCGCGCGGCGCACAAGCGTTCGGCATGGTTTTGTACCGAAAGATTGCCCGGCTGACTAGTCTTCAAGGGTGGCCGTATATGCCGCCTGCTGGGGTGGACAATTCGACCGAGCCGCAGTACTTGAGTGAGTTTACAGGATTTGCGCCGCCATTTTATACGCCGCGCCCGACATTTCTGCCGTACACGCTTGTCACGGGCGGCACGGGCAACTCGGCCCGCACTGGGCTGGACATCAAGTATCCGCTGTCTACGACGCTGACCGGGGTGGGAACGCTGTTTCCGGACTTCCAGACGATTGAGCAGGATGTCACGAACATCAACTTTTCTTATACTGAGAAGCTACTGACCGACCGGCGTCCGTTTTTCGCCGAAGGGGCCGGCTTTCTGCCGTCGACGGACTTGTTTTACTCCCGCCGGATCGGCGCGGTGGATGAAGGGTTGAAAATCGCCGGCAAGCAGGGCAGCACGACCGTCGGCCTGCTCGGCTCCAACACGAACGGGCCAGACGCGCAGGACAGCCTTGTGCTGAACCTGGCTCAAGACATCGGTCTCTTTTCGCAGGCGGGAATCGCACTGACGGACGACCATGCGCCGGGGCAGCCCGGCAGCACGGATAGCCGGGTGTACGGCTCCTACGGACTGCGCCGGGGGCAGACCCGGTACACGCTGAGCGGCTTCCACACCACGTCGTCGCTTAGGGGCAGTCCGGGCGGCGGCGACGACCAGCTAGAGTTTTCTACCAATGTGCCGTTTGGAAAGCCGGGCCTAGATATGGCTTACAGCGACATCAGCCCGAACTTCACGAGCGCACTGGGGTTTGTGCCAGAAACCGACCTGCGCGGGGCGTACCTCAGCGTGTTCCAATTCAACCAGTTTGATAAAGGCCCACTGGAACAGTATTATGCGTCGGCCAGCGTCAGCGATTATCAGCATCATACGGGTGGCTTTTTCCATGACTCGGCGAACATAAGTATTTATGGGCAAACGCGAATCGGATACGGCCTGTCGCTGGGGATCAACCAGGGGCAGCGAGACTTGTTTCACGACCACACCGGCGACCTGGCGTTTTCCTGGGGCCACAAGACGCTGTACCAGAATGGGGCCGTGGAAGATGTGTTCGGCAGCCAAGCAGGGCAGGCATACAACTTTCTGACACTGTCGCAGGGGGTGTTCGTTTCTCGTCCGTTTTCGCTTCAGCTCAGTTACAGCCGGCTGAAGCTGGGGCCGACTTCTTCCACGCAGGGCATCCTCACGGGAACATACCGCCTGAACCCGTTCCAGACGATTGGAGCGCGGGCGGTGAACCAGGGCGGGGCGGATCAGGGAACGGGCCTCGGTACCGATGTTTACTTCTCGTTCAGCCAGCGGGTCCGCCAGGGAACCGATGTCTTTTTGCTGTTCGGTGACCCGAACTCGCCGCAGACACGCGGCAAAATCACGTTGAAGCTGGTACATCCGTTTTAGCTCCGGCGAAAGGGATTCTTACAAATCCCGCCGCTGGAACAGCACCAGGCCGAGGGCAAAGAAAAACAGCATATACAGCAGAATGTAGGTGAGGTCTGCGCCGGAAAGGGAGGCCACCGTCGCCGCCTGGGTCGGATCGCCCTGCGCCGCCAGCAGGCTGAGGTCCAGGCCCGCGCTGCCGGGCGGTGTCGGTCCGAAAACGCCTCCGGCCTCAAGGCCCCGTGTGATCCAGTGGTTCATACGTCCGAGCGGCACGATATACCCGGCGAGCTTACTCAGCGTGTCCAGCAGTGGCACATCTAAGCGGGTCGGCAGGGAAAGATTGTGCAGCAAGTCTTCGGCCAGCGCGACCCCGGCGGCGATCAGCGCCAGGCTGGACGACAGCGCATACCCGGCAAATGTGGAAAAGCACAGCGTCAGGGTCGTGAACAGCAGTGGAAACAGCCCCGCTGCCAGCACGCCGTCCCAAAGGCGTGGGTGGTAGGTCCCTGTCTGCTTCCAGATGCCGAATGCCAGCAGACCGCCCCAGACACCGACGCAGACGGCCAGCAGAAAGACATTGCCGAGCCATTTGCCCAGGTACACGGCGGCACGCGGGATCGGCTTCGGCACGATGACCGACAGAACCCCCCGGTCCACTTCCGCCGAGATCGCTCCGGCGGAAAGCGCAACTGCAAGCACCGCGCCGAAAAACTTGATCGTGCCGCAGCCGAGCCAGGCAAAGATGCGTCCGGTATTGTTCCGAGCCGAAACCATATCAAAGCCCACCAACGGGTTGGGCTTGATGTGAAGCGGCAGAAACATAAATCCGACATACAGCGCGGCAATCACCAGCGCGGCCAGAAAGATCCGCCGCCGAATCGCCTCCCGCACCGTCAGCCCCGCCAGCACCCAAATTCCGTTAATCAATAATTAAGCCTCACCCCAATCAAGCCTCAACCACGCGGATAAATAAGTCTTCCAGTGACTCGCGCTTGGGGATCAGCGACATCAGCCGCCCTCCATGCCCGACCACTGCCGCCGCGAGATCGGGAATGATCGCCTCATCGCCGATGCCTGCGGTGATTTCCTCACCGTCTACGGTGACAGTTCGCGCCAGCGCTTCCAGTGACTTGACCAGGGCAGGGGAGATGTTCTGCACACGCATCTCGACTGTCGCCGGGGCCGCCAGCAGGTCATCCATCGTCCCGACCCGGATCACTTCGCCTTTTTTGAGAATCGCCACTTGATCGCAGGTCATTTCGATTTCGCCCAAAAGATGCGAGTTCAAGAGGACCGTTTTGCCGCGCTCCTTCAGCCCCGCCACAATTTCCCGCACTTCCCGGCGTCCGAGTGGGTCCAGCGCCGAGGTCGGCTCGTCCAAGATGACCAGCTCCGGGTCGTTTAAGATCGCCTGGGCCAGCCCCGCCCGCTGCTGCATGCCTTTGGAGAACTCCGACAGCTTGCTGGTGCGCCGCTCATATAAGTTGACCAGGTGCAGCACTTCCGGGATGCGCTGCCGCCGCGCCTTCGGCCCCATGCCGTACAGCCTGCCGTGCAAATCTAAAAACTCTTCCGCCGTCAGAAACTCATGGAACTGAAACTTTTCCGGCAGAAAGCCGAGCCGCGCCCGCGCGTCCAGATCGCCGAGCGGCTTGCCGAGCAGCGTCGCCGACCCGGAAGTCGGCTTGATGTTGCCGAGCAGCATATTAATCGTCGTCGTCTTGCCCGCCCCGTTAGGCCCCAGAAAGCCGAACACCTGCCCGCGCGGCACCGAGAACGACAAGTCCTGTACGGCGGTAAACGCCCCGCGTCCGAGCGTCCCGCCGTAATCTTTCCGCAGATGCGCCGTGTCAATTGCTGAGTTGTTATCCGCCATTTTTCGCCTGTCGCTCCCTCAAAAATCCGGCAATCATCACAAACCCCTGCGCGGCCATGATGTTCGTCACGAAGTAAAACACTAATTCTTCCAGCGGCAGCGGCCCGGCATACACCCCGACCACCCGCGCTTTGTCTACGCTCCAGATGCCGTGGCCCAGCGCAAACGCATCGCAGACCCCCAAATAGGCGGTCGCCAGCCCCACCGAGACGACCAGCAGCCGCCGCCAGCGCCACAGCTCCCGCCCCGCCGCCAGCCACTGCACGGCGATTACCGGCAGCGCCCACCACAGCTCGTAGCTTAAATACGCCCACGGGTTCACAAATCGCTCCCGCCAAGCTTCGGACGCAGATACTTGGACAGCACCGTCACCAGCAGGCAGATCAAAATCCCCTGCGCGAAATAAAACGCATATTCTTCCCACGGCAGAAACAGCACAAAATGGCTCGGCGGCGCAAACTTCGGGTCATACGTCCAAAGCTTCGTCTTCGCCGCATAATTGTCCCACGGCGATGTGTAGACGAATGCCAGCCCGCAGACAAGCGCACAGGCGACCAAGTACCGGGCTTTAATCTTCCCGCGCAGGACAACCAGCAGCGCCGCAATCGGAACGCACAAGAACACCAGCAAAAACAGCGCGTAAGTCATCAAACGTCCTGCCAGAACTTCGCGTTGACATAGCGCGACAGATGCCCGACGTTCGTTGTCGCCACCACGACATCGGGTTCGCCCAGCAGAAGCGCTTGCGCTGCCAAGATGACATCCCCGTCCAGTTCCTTTGGGTCCGCCGTCGGCTGCCCGGATTTCCTGCCCTGCGCCCACAGCACGGCGGCGAGGCGCATTGCCTCTGTCGTAATCGGCAGATACTCGATTGCCTCTGGCAGCCGGTCAAGCCGCGCGATGCTTTCAAGGCTGTTGATCCGTAAAAGCTCCCGCCGCACCTCAAAGTCAGTGATCTCCGGCAAGATGACGCGAACCCCGCTTGCCAGCAATGCTCTTTGCCATTGGCGGCACTCTTCAGCGGGAAGTACCTCTTTTCGGCGGGCCAGCAACCCAAGTGGGCCGCTGTCAAGAACAACGATTTTGATCATGGGTAAATCATCCTACCCGAAGAATGATTTTCGTTCATCCCCTTCTTAAATTCTTCCCACTCCGCTACCCGCCGCGCGATTTCTTCGGGATCATCGGTTTTGTCTTCTTCATCCCATTGATCAAGCATCTCAATGGCGGCCTGATTTTTTTTTCGCTGCTCCTCAACGGACAAAGACGGCGGCGCGTTCTTGACGGCCTCCGCGATGAGAGCGTCAATGCGGTCCTGCAAGGTCGGCCCGGCTGTGGCCGTCGGTCGAGAAGCCTCTGCTTCTGCGTTCGGTCTTTGTTGTGATGTTACTGTCATCATATGTCTCCTCTCATAAATCCTTCCACGCTTCGTCTTCTTCCGGCCTGAGCCAATCTTTCGCCAAAGCCGACTCGCTGAGAAGATAGGTTGCATTTGAGTCTATGTCAATCCCGCAAACTTGCCCTGCGTCGTCAAAGTCAAAAACAACGCCCGGAGAGACTTCTTGCGCTTCTACGCTCGGCTTGTCACTGAGGTCAATATAAAGGGAATCAGTATCAGGGTAGTAGTGAAGGCTCAATTTTTTCCTCGCCCACGCTTCTCGGTCATGCCACTGACTTTTCCTTTGGGCTTCAAATTAGGTAGTGTTGTTGTTATCAATTTCATCTTTTGCTGTCGGCGCAGGAGGCCAAGAGTTCTGTGAAGGCACGGTAGCTGAGACTTGAACGGGCTGCTTCCGGCGTGGAACAAAAAAAACTACGAGGCTCCCTATGATCCCTAGCACAATACCTGGAACAGCGGTGAATATAAAACCCAGTACGAACATAAAGCCCAGCGTGAATAGGGAGCGATTAGGATAAATGTCAGGATCAAGTCGGCCCATGTAACAGTTGATTGCAAGCCAAAGGCCACCGACAAAACCTGCCGCTAGTCCACCGATCAGCACACCACGAAGAATTGTCCCGCCTAAACCTTGTCGCTTCATCTTGTTGCCTCGTCCAAACTGGCTTCACTGCCCTAAGTCGCCCTGCTGGGAGCCAGCGAAGAAGGCTTCTAGGTTTTCGGAGCGGAGCAATATTTCGCGGGGCTTGACGCCGTCTTGGGAGCCTACTATCTGGCGGGCTTCCATGGTCTCGACGAGGCGGGCGGCGCGGGTGTAGCCGATCTTGAACTTGCGCTGGAGGCTGGACGTGGAGCATTGGCCCTGCATGACGAGCCACCGAACGCAGGGTTCAAATAGCTCGTCGGAGGAGCCGTCGTCCTCGCCGTCGGCCCCGTAGCCGCCGCCGCTGGATTCGGACGGGATCATGGTGTAGACGGCTTCTTCCTGGTTTCGCAGGTACTTGACCAGCTCTTCGGTCTCGCGCTCGCCGACGTAGCAGCCCTGGACGCGGACGGGCTTGGCGGCGTCAATCGGCATATACAGCATGTCGCCGCGCCCGATGAGACGGTCTGCGCCGGGCATGTCAATGATGGTCCGGCTGTCAATCTGGGTCGCGACGGCAAACGCAATGCGGCTGGAGATGTTGGCTTTAATGGTGCCGGTAATCACGTCTACTGATGGGCGCTGGGTGGCGATGACCAGATGAATGCCGGTGGCGCGGGCAAGCTGGGCAATGCGGCAGATACTCGTCTCGACTTCGGGACCCTGCTGCATCATCAGGTCGGCCAGCTCGTCCACGACCACGACAATGAACGGCAGGCGCTCGTCAGGCGGGACGCGGGAATTGAAGCCTTCAATGTTGCGGGTGCCGAGCCGGGCGAAACGGTCGTAGCGCTCTTCCATTTCTTTGAGGACGCTGCGGAAGATGCCGGCGGCCTGCTTGACATCCTTGATGACCGGCGACAAGAGGTGTGGGATGCCGTCGTACAAGGACAGCTCGACGCGCTTGGGGTCAATCATCACGAACTTGACTTCGCGCGGGGTCGCCCGGTAGATAATCGAGGAGATGATGACGTTCAGGCAGACGCTTTTGCCGCTGTTCGTGCTGCCGCCGACTAAGAGGTGCGGCATCCGGGTCAAATCGGCGTACTTGTATTCGCCGGACACATCTTTGCCGAGCGCGAACGTCAGCTTCGACGGCGCGTTCATAAACTCGTTTGTGGACAAACACTCACGAAGGGAGACCATCTGTGTAACGTCGTTTGGGACTTCAATACCGATGGCGGCCTTGCCGGGAATGGGGGCTTCAACCCGGACATCAATCGCGGCCAGCGACATGGCAAGATTGTCGGCCAGCGCAACGATTTTGCGAACTAGGATGCCCGGCTCAAGTTGCACTTCGTAGCGGGTGACGGTCGGCCCCATCGCGACTTGGGCGACATTTGCGCCGATCTTGAAGTCGTTCAAGGTTCGCATCAAAACCGCCTGCTTCTCCTGAATGGCCGACTCATGCTGAACAGGCTTCGGCGGGGACTCGTTCAGCAGTTCCAGCGGCGGCAGGACATAATCGTGCTTGGTGCCGTCGTCGCCGAGGGCATCCGGGATGACCAGCGGCCCCGCCGGCTCTTTCGGCTTGTCGGGCGTGAGGATCGGGATAGAACCCACCTCCTTTCCAGAACCCACCTCCTTGTTCGCTTCGCTCACAGGGGTCCTCCCTAAGAGGGAGGACGAGGAGGTACCGCGGACTGGGGGAGGCGGCTCCGGTGCGGTGATCTTGAGAGACGGCGGCGGGAAGGCCGGGTTTATAGCGGCAGGGGTAGGGAGGACGGGGACAAGCCCTGCCCCTACGGTCGGCTCTGAAACTCTGGCCCTTCCCGCTTCAGCACTGGCTACCCGGAGGGCGGGAGGGGAAGCCGAGGAACGAGGCGGGGTAGGCGTCTTCACCTCCGGCGTGTAAATGCGCTGACGGGTGGCTCGCTCTTTCAGAGCGTCCGCACCTTGCCGCGCGGCCTGCGCGGAGGCTTTTGCGCCCTGTGCCAGCGGCGTTGTCACGCGCCGCCCTCCCGCGACGGCATGATCGAACAAATGCAGCAGGCGCATGTCAGTGGCCCAGACAACCGCGCCGACGGAGAACAGAAACAAAACGATATGACTTGAAACGTCGCCGACTAATGCCCGCAGGCCGCCGGAGACCGCCGCGCCGAGCCAGCCGCCTTCGGTGATGTCGGTCCATTCGGTCGCGCGGGTCGTGTGACCGAGGTGCCACCAGGAAATGCCGACGAGGAACAGCAGGGCCGCCCCGCCGGCAAAATTGGTCCGCGTCTTGCGATGCTTGCCCTGGATCAGCATGATGCCGATGGCGCAGAGCAGCGCGGGAAACGCCCACGCCCCGATGCCGACGACAAAGCGCAGGCCCAGCACAAGCCAGTCGCCGAGCAGTCCGGCATGACCGCGGCGCGACAGCACGAGGCTGACGCCGAGGATGAGGCCGAGCGCAAGAAGCGAAAGGCCGGAAATATCATGGGCAAAGCGGTCATTGTTGCGCGGCGGGCGCGGCGGCTTCGTCCGGCTCGGCGCTTGGGACGGGCGCGGCTGCCGCGCTGCCGGGCGTTCAGGGGACGATTTCACGGCCATACAAACGGGTCTCCAAAAAGTTCAGCATCAGATGCCCTATTATAACAGAAAAGCGAACAAATGTCTTATGGTTTGAGCGCCTTGGACCGGGTATCATAAGCGCGTGATGCCTTCTCGCGTGTATTCCCCGTTCCTGATTGCTCTGGCCGCGATGCTCTGGGGCAGTGATCTGCTGCTGCGCCCGAATGCCCTCAGCGCGGGCTGGTCGCCGGCGTGGGTGGTGCTGGGCGAGCATCTCTTGCTGACGCTGCTGTTCCTGCCGGTGTTGTGGCGGGAGCGGACACGTCTTGCCCGGCTATCCAGAATGCAGTGGGGCGCACTGCTGTTTGTGGCGTGGGGCGGCTCGGCCCTCGCGACATGGCTGTATACGAAGGCGTTCACGCTGGACTTTTCGCACGCGCTGACCGTGGTGCTGCTGCAAAAAACGCAGCCGATTGTGGCAATTTTGCTGGCAGGGCTTGT
>CAXUNT010000035.1:0-15248 GCA_964252595.1 uncultured Armatimonadales bacterium | reverse complement strand
GCGACGGTGGCGGGCCGGTCGCTTTCAGGAGTGCTGTCGCCTGGGGGGCTGGCGGGCGCACGGTTCGCGCTGGCGGTTCCCGTACTGCTTCTGCTGACGCTGGTTTCCAGCGGGACATCTGCCGCGCCGACCCATTCGGTCCATTTTGCAGCGATCTTTTTGCTGTTGATTGTCCTGCTGCCAGATCTGCTGGGCATGGTCCTTTATTACTTCGGGCTGCGCGGCACTCCGGCGTCGGCGGCGACCTTAGCGGAACTCTGTTATCCGCTGACGGCGCTTGCCATTAGCGTATTTGTCCAGCATACGCTGCTGACGCCCTCCGGGTGGCTTGGGCTGGCCCTGCTGATCGTTTCGGTCATTGGCTTGGGGCGGAAGCCGGGCGTCACCGCGCCCACACCCGAAATGTCTGCGATTGCCCGTCGCCGGGGTATGATAGAGGAAACCTAACTTTTCGTCACAGGAGACACACGCACGATGGCAACGGAATATAGTTTTGATGCAGTCTCGAAAGCGGACCCGCAGGAAGTCAAGAACGCGATCCAGCAGGCGCAGCGCGAGATTGAAACCCGCTTCGATTTTCGGGGCAGCGTCAGCGAGATTGACCATGACGGCAAAGAAAAGATCACGCTGACGTCGGACGACGAAGCCCGGCTGACTGCGCTAATTGACGTGCTGCAATCAAAGATGATCAAGCGCGGCGTAGACATTAAATTCTTGGATTACGGCAAGCTGGAACAGGCGTCGAAAGGCACCGTGCGCCAGGTGGTCACGGTCAAGAGCGGCCTGCCGACGGAGACCGCCAAAAAGATCACGAAGCTGATTAAAGACAAGGGCCTGAAAGTCACGACGCAGATTCAGGACGAGCAGGTGCGGGTCACGGGTAAAAACAAGGACGATTTACAGGAAGCCATGACCGCTATTAAGGGCGCCGATCTCGACGCGCCGATCCAGTTCACCAATTACCGCTAGGCAAACTTTGGACCCGTTCAAAATTATCGGCGGCGTGCTGGTCGCGCTGGGCTTTGTGTTCCGCGCGATCAGCGTCGCCTACTTCAAGCAGCGGGCGAAGACGCTACCGGACGTGCCGAAGGTCCAGCGTCAATTTGAGGGTCGCCGGCAGCGGGCCTTGCTGATTGACGCCCTGTTTATCGGCATCGGCTTTTACCTCCTGCTGACGCACTAGTGGCATATTTCAATTTTGCGATGTGTTGATTATTCGGTGCATTGTTCCCAGGCACCAGCGGATTTGATCTTCCGTTATCACAAGCGGCGGCACAAACTCCAAAACACGGCCATCCCCTGCCGGCAGTAAGATCAATCCCTCACGCAAAGCCGCCGGGACGAGCGACAGTGCTAAATCCGGCGAAACCATTTCTATCCCCAGCATCAGGCCGCACCCGCGCACGTCTACGATTTGTTTAGGGAAATGGCTCCTTAAGCCTTGTAAGCCATCAGCAAAAACCATGCCTCTCTGAAAAGCCTGCTGCGGCAGATGCTCGTCTTTTAGCACAGACAAAGCGGCGAGGCCGGCGGCGCAGGCGAGGGGGTTGCCGAGAAACGTGGAAGTGTGCAAAGCTTCCCCAGCAGATTCGCCCCAAACGGACATCAGCTCTTGGGACGCGATGCAGGCGGAAAGGGGCAGGCCGCCGCCCATCGCTTTGCCGACGCACAAAATGTCGGGGATGATGCTTTCGTGCTGACACGCAAACCAGTCCCCGGTGCGGCCCCAGCCGGTGAAGATTTCGTCTAAAATCAGCAGCGTGCCGGTGTCGGTGCAGAGGGCGCGCAGGCCCGGCAGCCAGCCGGGCGGCGGGACGACGATGCCGCCGCGTCCTTGCAGCGGCTCGGCGAGAACGGCACCCGGCTTGTGTGTAAGGATGTGTTCGGCAATAAGTTCTAAAGAGCAGCCGTAAGGAAGATGGCGGGTGAAGCCGCCAAGCTGAGCTTGAAATGGGGCGCGGAAGTCAGCACGGGCAGTGGCGTCAAGCGCCCCGTAAGTCAAGCCGTGGTAGCCGCCGTGAAATGCGAGGATGCCGGGGCGGCCGGTGGCAAGAACGGCAGTTTTGAGGGCGGCTTCCACGGCGTCGCCGCCATTTTGGCCTAAAATAAGCCGGGCGTTTGGGATGGGAACAAGTGACGCGACCCGCTCGCAGAAGCGAACTTTGACTTCTGACGGGTGAACATCGCCCATGCCATGCGTCAGCTTCTGAGCTTGCTCCCGGATGGCGGCGACGACGCGCGGGTGGGAATGGCCGACGGAGGCGACGCCAAAGGCAGAGGTGACATCTAAAAAACGATTGCCGTCCACGTCGGTGACAAGGCAGCCGTCTGCGCTGTCCCAGAAGACCGGGAAGTCCGGCGCGAGATAGGTAACGTTCGGACTTTCTACCCGGCGCAGATCACGGGCAAGCGCTTGGGAGCGGGGGCCAGGAATGTCGGTGACGATGCGCGGCAGAAATTCTCTCACCAACAGGTCACTCACGCGGATTTGTCGGTTTCCACTTGCAGCTTGATCTGACGCAGAACGCCTGCAACTTTTTCGCACTCCTCGTCGTCGCCGGAGAAGACGATGGAGCGGCCTTTAGTGTGGACTTCCAGCGCGTGCACTTCGGCTTTCTCCTGGGTGCAGCCGGTGGCCTTGCGAAGCTGCTTTTCCACCTGGTCAAACGTGTGGCAGTCGCAGTTGTACAAAATCACGATGTAAGGGCCATCGGAGCCGGGCGGGGTACGCTGCCCCTGCTCATCGGGAGCGTCAACCGTCTGGACTCCGGGCATAACGGCAGGCATGAGATCAATTCCACGGGGCATAACAGGGTTCCTGTCCAAAGTGTGTTGGCATATTATACCCGCATCTGTTTCCTAAACATCCGCTTCATCCTGCCTGCGATTCCCAGGTGCCTTGTGCCGACAGAATCTCGTGCGGCTGAAAGCGGGTCTTGTATTCCATGCTGGGGCAGCCCGCGACATAGAACCCGAAGTAGGCCCAGCACTTTTCCAGTTTCTGCGCCAAGAGAATTGTCTGCAAGAGCGCAAATGTGCCGAGCGAGCGTGAGCGGCAGTCAGGGTCGTGGAAGTGGTAAACGCCGGACACCGTGTTCGGCGTGATGTCGGTGAGGGCGACAGCCCGCAGAACATCGTTTTCCCAAATTGAAATCTCGATATTCGGTACGGGATTCTGGACAAACTGATGCTTGTAGCTGCTTTGTGTCCGCTCGGCGTCCGGCCAGCCTTTGGTTTCCGTCTGCGCCGCTTGATAGCGCCGGTACAAGTCTAAACGTGCGGCATCGGCAACCGGTGACGCAAAACGAACTTCCAGGTCAGCGTTCCGGCGCAGGCAGCGCTGCTGGCTGCGGTCCGGGATGAATGCGGCAGTGGGGATACGAAGTGGGCGGCACTCGGCGCACGTTTGGCAGACAGGGCGAAAAAGTGTCTGCCCGAACTTGCGCCAGCCCCTGTTCATCAAGTCTTCGTATTCGGCGGGAGAAAGCTGGGCCGCAACGGCGTACTGCTGGGTTGCCAGTCTGTTCGGCAGGTAATGGCACACGTCGGGACCGGACAAAAATTGGTCTAATATCTGCATCAGCGCTCGGCCAAACGTGCTTCATAGTCGGCCAGCATGGCTTGATAGGGCGGCAGAGTTAAATCGTTTGCCCACATGATAATCGCGTTCTCGCCGTTGTCGCTGTAGTAGTTCTTGCGGACGGCGACATCTTCAAACCCGTACTTCACATACAGATTGTGCGCGACCGTGTTCCGCTCGCGGACTTCCAGTGTCGCCCGCTCCGCCCCGCGCCGGATGCCTTCCCGGATAGTGTCCAGCAGCAGCCGCTCGCCGATTTTCAGGCCGCGTACCGACGGGTCCACGGCAATCGTCGTCATGTGCAGCTCGTCCATGATCACCCACATCCCCGCGTACCCGGCAATCGTGCCGTCGGAGAGCGCGGCAACCGTGTAGTAGGCGTTGGGATTGCCGACTTCGGTGACATACGCGCTGGAACTCCACGGCAGGGTATAACAGCGGCGCTCTAAGCGCGAAACATATTCAATATCATCAATCCGCATCAGCCGGATGGTAATGACGGCGGGGGGCAGCGCCTCCGCCGCCGCTTGGGGGGCTTGGATCATGGCTGAACTTCTAAACCAGTACTCTTCTTCGTGCTGACGGTCTGCGGGCCTTCGACCCAGTGGTCGCCGCCGGCAAAGAACTCGCGCTTCCAGATCGGCACCGTTTCTTTCAGCGTGTCCAGAAGCCAGCGGCAGGCATCAAACGCTTCCGCTCGGTGCGCGGCGGCGACTGCAATTCCCACAGAGCTTTCGCCGATTTCCAGGCGCCCCAGCCGGTGCTGCAACGCGCACTTGACCGTCCAGCGCGTTTCGGCTTCCGCAATTAGCCGTACTAACTGCTTTTCCGCCAGCGGCGCGTAAGCTTCATATTCTAAGTACAGCACGTCCCGCCCCCGCGCGTTGTCCCGTACATTCCCGCTGAAAGTCACGACGGCCCCGTAGCCCGACGCTTCCACAGCCCGGCTTAATGCCGTGAGGTCTATTCCGCCCTCCGTCAGCATGGAAACGCTGCCGCCGCTCATCGGCGGCATCCAGGCCACTTCATCGCCATCGTGCAGAAGTGTAGACGAGTCGGCAAATTCTGCATTGACGGCCGCCCGTGCCTGAGAAAGCAGATTGGCAAACCCCGCGCTTCGCTCCGCCAGCACTTCCGCCGCCGCCGTGATTGTGGCGTCTTCGGGCAGTGATACGGTTAGCTCGTGGCTTCCCGCCACGTCCTGCAAGTGGGCAAAAAACAGCATTCGTACATTTATCATAGGGGTTAAGGCAGCCAAGATAAAAACCGATTCAGACCCGCCAGCGCCTCAGCGAACGTTACATCTTTATCTATTTCACTTTGATGAACTTCAGCATTACGAAACTGTCTCACAAGATGCGCTTTGTCTTTCACCGCAGCGGAGACGCGCCATTTGCTCGCCGCGCGATTGATAAGCTCGTAAGCGCCGCGTTTGTCAGGACTGTTCAGTGTGCGTGGAGGTAATACTTCCCGCAAAACGCTCTCAAACATTGAAAAAAGACGTATCACATAAGTCGCTTCAAGATTTGCCGATGCATGGCGTACTTCCGAAAGCTCCGAGTCTTCAAATCCTGCTTCTGTGTGGATACGGCTCCAATTCTTTTCCAGATAATCAATGGCCGCCTTTGCCGCCTCAAACTCACTCCGAACACTCGCAAGACGCCGTATGAGAATGTAGCTCATGCTTTCAATAGGCCGTGCACAATCTGCATGAATGTTTCTTTGCTCCAAGGAAGGGGCCAATCCAAGCCGGAATCGGTTCTGATCGTCCATTCATTGCTGCTAAGCCGGTAAAGCAGCCGCACTCGGTACAGCGCCGGCCAGACATAAAAGTCTATTCTTCCGATGCCGGTCACGGAATTGTAAGTAATTGGTTCTAAAACGAGCTTTACGTCGCTTCCAGACCGAGCATCCTGCGGATGTGCATCAATCTCAATAATAGATGCCCCCTGTTCCTCAGTGGAAAAGTCGCGGTCGGCTTCTCTGGCTCGCGCAAGCACATCCCACCCTTGCGAATGAGACCATTCCGTTACCTGAGTCATCAACGCCTTAGCTGCGTAAAGCCATTCATCGCGCCCAGTGTTTTTCTTTTCTGGTGACGTAGTTAGCACTTTTTCAGCGACAGTCATGGCAGTCTCCTACAAGATATAACGGCTTAAATCTTCGTCTTTGACGATGTCGTCGAGTTTTTCGCGGACGTAGGCGGCGTCAATGCGCTTGTATTTGTCGTCCAAATCCGGGGCTTCGAACGAAAGGTCGTCTAAAAGGCGCTCCATGATGGTGTGCAGACGTCTTGCCCCGATGTTCTCCATCTGGGCGTTGACATCGGCGGCGATGCGGGCCAGCTCTGCGATGGAGTCGTCGGCGAACTCGATGGTGACGCCTTCGGTCGCGAGCAGCGCGACGTACTGCTTGATGAGCGCATTGCGCGGCTCAGTGAGAATGCGCTTGAAGTCATCTTGCGTCAGGCTTTCCAGCTCAACACGAATGGGCAGGCGGCCTTGAAGCTCTGGAATGAGATCGGACGGCTTGGACAGGTGGAACGCGCCGGCGGCGATGAACAAGACAAAGTCGGTCTTGACCGGGCCGTATTTGGTCTGGACCGTGCTGCCTTCGATGATCGGCAGAATGTCCCGCTGGACGCCCTCGCGGGAGACGTCCGGCCCGCTGCCGCTGCCGCCGGAGCCGCCGCGCCCGGCGATCTTGTCCATCTCGTCCACGAAAATAATGCCGCTCTGCTCGGCACGGGTGACAGCTTCGCGGGTCAGGGCATCTTGATCAATTAGCGCCCGCGCTTCTTCGCCGGCATAATGCGCCCGCGCTTCTTTAATAGTCAGCGTCCGCTTGCGGCGCTTTTTCGGGACCATCGAGCCGAACAGGCCCTGCATATCCATGCCCATTTCGTCCATGCCGCCCTGCGGGGTCAGCACCTGCATAAAGGGGGCCGGCCCGTTCTCTTCGACCTCGATGTCAATCACGTCGCCGTCTTTAACGCCGGAGGCAATCTGCGCCCGCAGGCGCTCGCGCACCCGGTTTTCCTGGTCGCGCCGACGCTGGGCATTTTCGTCCGGCGCTTCGTCCGGCGTCTCTGCCGCCTCGGCTTCCTCCGGCTCGGTGTTCGGCTGGCCCGACGGCGAAAACAACTGAGCCAGGGCTTCTAAAGGATTTTCGCCGCTGCCTGCCTTCGGCATTTTGAGGCGCACCGGCTTTCGCTCCCGCCGCGGCTGAAGAACGTCCAAAACGCGGTCAATGGCGCGGTCTTCGGCCTGCTCTTTGACTTCATCCAGCTTTTCGCGCTCCACAATCCGCAGGGACGCTTGTACGAGGTCACGGACCATCGAGTCGACGTCCCGCCCAACATAACCGACTTCGGTAAACTTGGTGGCTTCCACTTTGACGAACGGGGCATGGGCAAGGGTCGCGAGGCGCCGGGCGATTTCGGTCTTGCCGACACCCGTAGGTCCGATCATCAAAATATTTTTGGGGATGACCTCGTCCCGCAGGTCGTCGGCGAGCCGCCGCCGCCGGTAGCGGTTCCGCAGAGCGATCGCCACCGCGCGTTTGGCGGCTTTTTGGCCGACGATATATTTGTCCAGCTCCGCGACAATCTGGCGCGGGGTCATGTCTTCCATCTCAGAAACAGTTTCCATCTCATCCATAACTGCAAGTATACCCAGACAGAAGCCTCGTTCGGTTATTCCGCGCTTTTGTCTAAAGCGTCCGCTTCACCTGCTGCACCATAAAGCGACAAAAGAGCTTCGGCCGCGCGGGTGACTGCGGCCGGCGTCACGTTCGCCGGGGCCAGAGTCGCCAGGTTTTGTAGATTGCCGCCGCCCTGTGGGATCAGCGCGGCCAGGCTGTCACGCGCCGCCGCCGGGGCTGTCAAAGGCGCATGGTGCAGGAGAATTTGCGCGGTGACACTTGACAGACGGGTGGGGGCTGCCGACGAGGCCCGGTGCAGCTCGGCGGTGAACGCACCGACATCGGCGTTCCAGGGTGCGGCGGTGCCGCCGATGAGGCTGAGCCACAGGGTCAGCGGCGACTGCTGAGCGTCTGCCACCGCTTTGATGTTCTGGATCTCGATCAGTTCCGCCAGCACTGCCGCCGTATCCGGCTCGGTTTTCGCCAGCTTCTGCGCGTCTTTGGGGTAGACCAGCGGCGCATTGAGCAGGGCCGCCGACTGGGACGCCCACGCCCGCAGCGGCGCAGGCGCTCCCATGTTTGTCAGCAGCGCCGCCGCGAGCGTGTACGACGCCGCCTGCGAATGGCGCAGGCTCGGCACTTCGCTCCCGAAATGCGCCACTTCCGCCCCAGCGACTTGCGGGTCTTTGACGTTCTTCAGCGACTGCATCGCCTGAGTGTAGGCGACAGCCCGCAGGTCTGCTGCCCGAAGCGCATACCCAAGATGGAACGCCTGCGCCTGCACGCGTGGGACGACAGGTGCCGCTTGCGGCGCTTTTGCCTGGACCGTCAGGGGGAGGAGAGCAAAGAAAAAAACCAGGGGGAAATTTGCCTTCATAGCTCATCCACGGTGATATTAGAGTTGGTGTAAATGCAGATGTCGGCGGCGATATGCAGGGCTTTCTCAGCGATCTCGCGGGCTGACAAGTCAGTATTCTCCACCAGCGCTTTGGCCGCCGCCTGGGCATACGGCCCGCCGGAGCCGATTGCCGCAATGCCGTCGTCGGTGTCTAGGACATTGCCGTCGCCAGAGACGACCAAGAGGTACTCCGGGTTTGCGACAATCATCAGCGCCTCAAAGCGGCGCAGCACCCGGTCGGAGCGCCATTCCTTGGCAAACTCAATCACGGCCCGCTGCAAGTTGCCGTTGGACGCCTCCAATTTCGCCTCAAAGCGGTCGGCCAGGGCCATTGCATCGGCGGCGGAGCCGGCAAAACCTGCCAGAACTTTGCCTTGATACAACCGCCGGATTTTCCGGGCCGTGTTCTTCATCACGGTCTTGTCCAGCGTCACCTGCCCGTCGCCCGCAATGGCGACCTTGCCGCCCTTGCGAACGCCCACAATCGTCGTCGCGTGCATGGTTATGTTCATAATAATTATGTTTCTGGATTTTCGGAAGTAAGCAGCATGGCTGCAATCTGCGTCTTCAAGGTTGGTACATCGCGTGTTGCTGCGGTCCATACCGCGTCTTCATCAATGCCGAAATAATGGTGAACAAGGATATGGCGCATTCCGATAATTTGGCCCCACGGGATTTCTGGGTGCTTCTCCCGAAACTCCGCCGGCAAAGCGCGGCAGGCTTCGCCGATAAGCTGGAGATGATGCACGATCCAGGTTTGTATCAACTCGTCCGTGTCGAAGACTTCTCGCCCGCGCACCGTATATCTTTCGATACGCTGAATTGCTTCCTCAATGTCGCGTAGGCGCAGTTGATCATTTCTCATAAGACGATTGCTTCCTGCAAGACTCGCTCTCGAAGCGCAGAACGAAGTCCTTTTTCCGTCACGACATCTATGTCGCGTCCCAGCAGTGTCTTCAGGTCGGTCAGCAGGCCGCCGAGGTCAAACAAGCTGCGGCCCGGCTCCAAGTCTACGAGAATATCTATGTCGCTCGCCGCATCATCCTCGCCGCGAGCTACCGAACCAAAAACGCGCACGTTGAAAGCACCGTGCTGTGCCGCAAGAGACAGTATCTCATCACGGCGGCTCAACATCCACTGCTTTGTCTGCATGGTTAGCGTCTTCCTAAATCCCAGAAGCGGTACTTTCTGATTTCTGTCCCTTCATGCCCGCTGGCTACGGCGGGTTGCCATTCTGAGATAGTGGCATCCAGTTTTCATGAGCGTGAACATCGTAGCCAAACCCAGCAGCCATTAAGAGATCTCGCCAATCAAATTGGGCTGCCTTGACCGCTTTATGAAGCTCTAGAAGGTTGCCCTTGCTGATTTTGAGAGCGGCGAACTGATACCTTTCCAGTTCGTGAGAGTTCAGCTTTTCCAGAAAGGGTAAGTTGTTGCCGCATTGCTCGTCCAGCAGCAGCGCAGCTTCTTCGCGCTCCTCGGCGTTGAACAGCAAACCAATTCGGGCAATAGTTTTAGGACTCAGCATTAGGTCTACCAACCTTGCAACAATCATGGCATATTTTGCGTTGACAGTTCAATGTCTCTTGGGTATAATCAAGCCAATTAGATTGCGACTTTTTTCACAATGTCAACAGTTACTCGGCAGAGCGGCCTTGAAGTCCTAGACAATCCGGTCACGGCGGAAGAAAAAGCGGCGTATGTGCGGGATATGTTTGATGACATCGCGCCGCGGTACGACCTGCTGAACTCGGTGCTGTCGGCGGGCATTCATAAAGGCTGGCGCGGTTTCGCGACCCGGTGCGCGTGCCTGGAATTGGGTAACAGTGCTTTGGACGTGTGTTCAGGGACAGGGGAATGGACGCCGTCACTGCGGCAGGCGGTTGGGCCGGAGGGCTTAGTCATGGCAGCGGACTTTTCGCTGCCGATGCTTCAGTTTGGCGACGGACGGTTCCGGCACGAGACGGCGCAGGAGGTCCAGGCGGATGCGTCAATTCTGCCGTTCGCAGACGAGAGTTTTAATGCCGTGACCATCGGCTTTGGCATCCGCAATGTCGCCGACCGGGACAAAGCGTTTCGGGAAATGGCGCGTGTTCTGAAGCCCGGCGGGCGGGTCGTCTGTTTGGAGTTTTCCCAACCGCCGCCGGGATTGTTTCGCTTTGGGTACGAGTTGCACGCCCGCCATGTCATGCCGAAAATCGGCGGGGCGATTAGCGGCCGGCCGGATGCGTATGCGTACTTGCCGGCGTCTGTGGCTCGGTTTGACAGCCGTGAGCAGCTTGCCGACCGGATGCGGGGGGCGGGACTTGCGCCGGTGCGCTGGGTAAATCTGACGTTTGGATTGGTTTGCGTTCATGTCGGAGTCAAGCCGCAGTAAGCGGCTTTAGAATGGATGAATACAATGGGAGCCGCTGCTGCCGTTCTGCCCGAAGCTGTTAAGCCCGCACCAAGTCCAGTTTCGTTTTTGGACATCGTGCATGACGACTTAGTCGCTGTCGAAGGTTTGCTGGGAAATGAGATTCGGTCGGACGTCAAAGCCGCTTATGCGATCTCCGGCCACACGCTGTCTGCGGGCGGCAAGCGCCTCCGACCGGCGCTGGTTGTCTTGGCCGCTCACGCCGCCGATCGGCAGTTCCCGGCACAAACGGTCTTTGCGTCCGCCGCCGCCGCCGAGCTGATCCACATGGCGTCGCTGATCCACGACGACGTGGTAGACGGCTCGGCGGAGCGGCGTGGGCGTCCGACCGCGAACGCGACGTTCGGCAACCAGATCAGTGTTCTGGTAGGCGATTATCTGCTGGCAAAAAGTATTTACCTCGCAGCCCGCGAGGGCAACATTGATGTCATTCGTGTCTTTTCGAATGTCACCGTCGGCCTGAGCGAAGGCGAAGTCCTGCAAATCACGGCCAAAGGCGACGTGGATACCTCCGAAGAAACGTATTTGACCATTATCGGGAAGAAGACAGCCGGGTTTATCGCCGGCTGCTGCGAAGTCGGCGCGATGCTGGCGGGTGCAAACGAAGCCGAAATCGCGGCCCTGACCCGCTACGGTTTGAACTGCGGCCTGGCATTTCAGATCGCCGACGATCTTTTGGACTATACCGGCGATCCCCTGAAAACTGGCAAGCCGCTTTGCGGCGATTTGCGTGAAGGCAAGATGACTTTGCCGCTCATTCTGACTCTGCGCGAGGTGACGGAAGCCGAACGCGCCCACCTGCTGCATATCTTAGAAGAACCGGAAGCCTTGACCGACGCTGAGATCGCCGATGTCCGGACAACTATTCTTCGGCACGACGGGTATGCCAGCACGGCGGAGGCCGCACGGCGCTATGTGCAGGAAGCGCAGGCGGCGCTTCTGGAACTGCCGCCGTCTTCGTATTGCGACTCGCTGCACGCACTGGCCGATTACGCCCTGACACGGGAGCGCTGAACCCCTCCCACTATGGCTTCGGTATTACTGCATGGGGCATAGCAGGAGGGGTTGTTGCAGGAGTTCCCTGCCCCTGCGTCGTATTCTCCTCTACTGTCTGCCGTCTATGCTAAAGAGAATGCCATGCCGCTCGCGCTTTTTGATAACCCTGTCATCACCAAAGAACTGCGCGGGCGGATGCGCGGGACTCGGACCTACTGGCTGCTATTCGGCTACTTGCTCATCCTGTCACTAATCCTCTTTTTCTCTTACTTAGGCTGGTCGGCGCAGCATTCTTCGGGCATAGAAGTCAGCAGCAGCGAGGCAGGCTTCACGGTCGGACGCACTTTTTTCAAGACCTTATTTTACTCGCAGGCGGTGATGATGGCCCTGATCATGCCTGCGCTGACCGCCGGGGCGATCTCGGTAGAGCGCGAGCAGCGAACATTCGAGCTGCTGCGCGGGTCCATTCTGCGGCCCGGCGCGATTGTATGTGGGAAGCTCGTGTCGGCGGTCTCGTTTGTCGCGCTGCTTTTGACTTCCTCGCTTCCGCTTTTATCCCTTTGTTTTCTTCTGGGCGGCGTGTCTCCCGGCGAAGTCTTCTTTGCCTACTTGCTGCTGCTTGGCGATGCGTTTCTGTTCGGGGCCATTGGCCTCTGCTGGTCCGCGTTTGCGGCCAACACGGCGACCGCAACGGTGCTTTCCTATCTGACCCTCTTTCTGTTCTTTGGGGTGACTTTTCCCTTTGCCCTGCCGACCTTTGATACGACCGGCTTTACGCCGAACTTCGGATTGTGCGCGGTCAATCCCGTTGGGGCTGTGACCGGTGCGGTCCTGCCGGAGCGGTATTACGGCTTTACTCTTCCCGCCTGGGTGGCCGCACTGCTCTTGAACGGGACACTGACGGCGCTTTTAGTCTTGGCAGCGATGAACCGTCTGGAAGACTTTCCGGCCAAACGCGCCGCCGCGCTCCGGCTGGTCACGCTGCTGTTCGCGGCACTACTGGTGTTTTTCGGGGAAGGGATTGCTGCTGGTCTGCCGGCTGGCGTCGGCGCGACATCGGCGGGGCAGCTCATGGTGGAACTCAGCTTGGCCTGCCTGGTGCTGCTGCTGTTCGTGCCGGTTCTGGTGACGGGAGATTTGAAGACAGGGGGAGGGCGAAGCGCGTCAAGAAAAAAACGGCAGCCCTGGCGGATGTTCAGCGACGCGACCCTATCGTCCGGCCTGCCGCTGGCCCTGCTGCTTACGGCGGTTGTCGCCGGCATCACGCTCGCCGCGATTCATTACCAAACCAGTCCCGCCGCCTCGGCCGCTTTTCGACCTGGATCTTTCGGCAGAGGGGCCGGACCCCGGCCTTATTTTGCCGCTCCGCCGTCCCTGCCGGTGTCGTTCCGCGAGATCGGCCCGCAGACAGCCGCCCTGCTGGCGTTGCTCGCTGCCGGCATCAGCGGCTTCGGGTATTTGCTGTCGGTGCTACTCAACAACCGGTGGTCGTCGCTGACGCTGGTGTACCTGGCGCTGATCCTTGCCGCCGCCCTGCCGTTCTTCTCGTATGCCACCCTGAGTGGCCAGGATGCCGCCGCCGCGGCCCGCAGTCCAGGCGTGAATTCTCTTTACTTGTGTCCGTTTGTCCCGCTTTGGCAGTTAGCGGACACTGGTAATCCTCGGCCGGATTTTGGCCGTGACAGTGCCGTGGTCGGCATGATCGGCTATGGCATATGGCCCCTCTGGATCGGGACCGGCGCAGTCTATCTAGGAATTGGGCTGGCCTCTTATGCCGCTGCCGCACTTGTGATCCGGCGGCAAAAACCCGTGCGAACCGATTGATTAGTGGAACCGCTTGATTGCCATGGCAACTTTGCCCATGATGACGACTTCATCGGCGTAAATCGGGTCATAGTCAGGGTTTTCCGGCTGAAGGCGAACGCCGCCCTTCGGCTCTCGGTAAAACGTCTTGACTGTCGTTTCTTCCCCCAGCAGCGCCACCACAATGTCCCGGTCACTGGCCGTGCTTTGACGCCGTGCCACGACAATATCGCCGTCGGAGATGCCTGCGTTCTGCATCGAGTCCCCATATACTTCCAAAGCAAACAGGTCCCGCCCGCCCTGGTCGCCGCGCCGCAAAAGCGAGACGGGGATCGGCAGCATTTCCGGGCTTTCCGACTGAGCGGCCAAAATCGGCGACCCGCCTGCCACCCGGCCTAGCAGGGGAACCGAGACCGAGCGGCCCATGCTCAGGCGCTCGCCGCCCTCCATCAAGTCTAATCCCCGCTTGTAGCGGTCCCGGCGCAGGAACCCTTTGAGTTCCAGGCTGTCCAAATGCTTTTTGACGGTGCAGGACGAGCTGAGGCCGACTTCTTTGCCGATTTCACGGACCGTGGGAGCATGACCGCGCTGCTCGATCCCGGTCCGAATGACTTCTAAAATGTGTTTCTGTTTATCAGTGAGTGTCTGCATGAGGAGTCCTCTATGTTATGAATGGAATAAAAGCGAACAACAGCGAATAGCTGTGTTCGTGGGGATTATACCACAGCCGCCGGGAACTTACACAAACTTTTGTTTGTTATTTTCATGATATGGGCAGAATCTTCTTGACACTGCTCTATATGTTGAGTATACTGCAAACAATACAAACTAATGTTTGCTTTGCTGTTCGTTTTGGCATGGTGCATTGTGAGGAGAATTGACTATGGTTCCGCTGACACTGGACTTGTGTAATGACCGTCCGGCTTCCTCGCGCTCCCGGCCGTTGCTGGTGCTGCGCGACTTGACCGGAGAAGCTGCGCCCAGCTCCCGCCGCCCGTACCGCAAGCCGTTCGCCCGCCTTGAGAACTCGCTGCTCGCCGCCGCCGCCGTGTCTGCCTGCGGCTATTTCCTGTGCAGCGCCGCTGTTTCCCTGACGCATTCTATTCAGCAGAATTATGCGGTTTCCTCACTGCCGCAGACGCTCGTAATCGCAAAGACTGTGAAGCGTGGCGACACACTGGCTGGTTTGGCTCTTCGCTATGGCGATCCGAACACATATTTGCTCCAGCGCGAAGATCAGATCGCCCGTGCTAATCATCTGACCGGCACCGCGCCGCTCTTGCCCGGTCAGCGTCTCCGTATTCCTGTCACCAATCCCAAAGTTATCGCTCAGATTGTCCGCAGCTCGCATCATGCCCTCGTCGCTTCGCGGGGGTAACGGTAAACATAGAAAAGCCCGGCACGTTTCGTGCCGGGCTTTTTTGTTTGTGAGGCTTATCGCTCGGCGAGAACAGGGCGCCGGGTTTTATCGCGCTGGCAGCCGGGGCAGAACGCCTCCCCATAGTTTCGCACGGACAGCTCCATCTGAGCTTTGGTCAGCGCCTTGCCGCAGTTGACGCAGGCAGGAGTTCCCAAGGGACTCGGTGCAGAAGCAGAAGCCGCTCTGGCCTCGGCTCTCGGCGCGGCGGGCGCATCATCGCCGAACGGATCGTCTTCCGTCGCCTCCAGCAGTGCACTGCCGCCGATCAGGGCCTCAAAGTCATCTTCGCCTTCGTCTAAAACTGCCGATGCTGCGGGGGCAGGGGATGGGCGGCTTGGCTGCGGACGGGCGGCTTCGGCACGCGGCGCGTCCGACCCGTCTCGCGGACCGCCGCCATCGCGCGGCGCGGATTGCTCACGCGGCAAATCGCGCGGCGGAGGAGCCGAAGAGTAGCGTGCGCCATCGCCCGCCGCCTGCGGGGGTGCGCCATAAC
>CAXUNT010000034.1:0-43025 GCA_964252595.1 uncultured Armatimonadales bacterium | reverse complement strand
GCTGGGGGTGGGGGCTTCTCCTCCTGCTCCTCGCCCTGCCCGCTGTGGCCCAAAAGCCTACCCTGTCTATCGGCTCCAAGCGGTTCGCGGAGTCGCGCATTTTAGGCGAGATTTTGACCCAGACCGCGAACAAGACCGGCGAGTGCGACGCCGTGCATAAATCGGGCCTCGGCAACACCGGCATTGTCTTCGCTGCCCTCGGCAGCGGCAGCATTGATGTGTATCCTGAATACACCGGCACCATCAGCCAGGAGCTGCTCAAAAGCAAGGACAAGCTTTCGCTGGCCCAGATGAACGAGAAGCTTGCGCCGCTCGGCTTTGCGGCAGGCGTACCGCTCGGCTTTAACGATACTTATGCGCTTGCCATGCGCGATGACCAAGCCCAAAAGCTGGGCATCAAAACGCTCTCCGATCTCGCCAAGCACCCGGAGCTGAGGCTCGGCTTGTCTCAAGAGTTTTTGAAGCGGGCCGACGGCTGGCCCGGCGTTAAAGCCGCTTACGGCTTGCCGTTCGGGTCGCCGCAAGGGCTGGACCACGGCCTTGCCTACGGTGCGATTGCCGCCGGGCAGATTGATGTCACAGATATTTATTCCACCGACTCGAAAATCGCGAAGTATCATCTGCGCGTTTTAGACGACGACAAGCATTATTTTCCCGCTTACGATGCCGTGCTGCTGTACCGCAAAGACCTGCCGGCGCGGCTGCCGCGTACCTGGGCGGCGTTTTCGGCCCTGCAAGACAAAATCACGGCCCCGCAGATGATCGCACTGAACGCCCAAGTGGAGATCAGCAATTTGACGCCGGACGCGGACGCGAGAGCCTATCTGTCCGGCACTGTCGCCACGCAAACACGCGAGACGCTTTGGTCGGCCCTGTCCGCGCCGGATTTCTGGCCGGAAACCCGTCAGCACTTGTTTCTCGTCTTCTCGTCTCTTGCTCTCAGCATTTTAGCGGGTATTCCGCTCGGCATTTGGGCGGCCCGGACACGCGCCGCGTCTCAGCCGATTCTGAGCTTTACGGGCCTGATCCAGACGATTCCGTCGCTGGCCCTGCTGGCGTTTCTCATTGCCCTGCTTCACCGCATCGGTCCGGCACCGACGATTGCCGCGCTTTTTCTATACTCGCTGCTGCCGATTGTCCGCAACACTTATACGGGGCTGACCGATATTTCGCCGGCTCTGCGGGAGTCGGCCCAGGCGCTCGGCCTGCCGTCTGCCGCCCGGCTGCGTCTTGTGGAGCTGCCGCTGGCGTCGCGGGCGATCTTTGCGGGCATCAAGACCGCCGCTGTGATCAATGTCGGCACGGCGACGATTGCCGCGTTTGTCGGCGCGGGCGGCTACGGCGACCGGATCACGCAGGGCCTGGAAAACAACGACAATTTTCTGCTGCTGGCCGGGGCCATTCCCGCTGCCGTGTTAGCGCTTTTAGTTCAGTATGGGTTTGATCTGCTGGACCGGGCCGTCGTGCCGAAAGGGCTGCGCTGACCACCGTTCCCCATGCAAAACGGGGTATAATTTCCCCATGTCGTCGTCTTTGCTCCATGCTGATGAAGAAACGGATGCCGGGGTCTACGGGGCGTATCTGCGGGCGCAGTCCGACACGGACCTGCTCGACATCACCCTGCATTTGGACCCGAACCGCTACCCGGCGCGTCTAGATATTGCCGGGCGCGAGCTGCGGCGGCGCGGCCTGCTGCACGGCCCAGCCTATACGCCCGCCGAAGATGCGACCCGGCGTTTGTCGCTGGCAGCCATCGCGCTGTCGCTCCTGACACTGACTTTGACCGCGCTGCTGACCCCGGCCGATGCCGCCGGGCCGTCGTGGCCGACTCCAGATATGCTAACCGACGGGATGCCGTTCGGGGAAGTCGCTCGGCTGTTCATTGTCGCCCTGCTGCGCGGCTCTGTGCTGTGGGGAGCGCATCTCGGCTTTTTTCTGCTGCTGCCGGGCTTCCTCGGCGGCTGGGCCGTGCGGTTTGCCGTTCCTGCGCTGCAGCGGCGGGCGCGGGCCGATGTCTGGCGTTTGGCACTGATCGGTTTTGCGGCGCTGACTGTCGCTGCGTCCATTGCAGCGGGGCCGCACAGCGCGGTTCCCACGCTCTTCACGGCTTCCGCGGGGTCCCACTCGGCATTTCAGCGCGCCCTGCCGCTCTGGGACCCCTTTGCGTCCGCGCCAAGCAGCGGAAGCTCCTGAAGAAGTTCCTAAACATGAAGCATAAAAGTCGCCGGGCAGGGCCGAAGCCGCTGGCCGAGTACCGCCGCTTGCAGCGCGAAATCCGCGCCGTTTTTGACCCGTTCACCGCCAAACACTGCGCGACGTGCCTGACGCCGTGCTGCATCAAGCCAACTAAAGTGACCCCCGTTGATGTCGCCCTGGCCGTCGGGCTGGGCCACGAGTTCCCGCACCTCAGCGGAACCGACCCTTACGCACCGTCGGTATCTTACGCCGGCTCGCGGCTTGCCCTGCCGATGCTGAACGGGGATGCCATGCAGGAGCCGTGCGAATATCTGCACACAGGCCGCTGCACGTTTCCCGACGATCTGCGCCCGTTTGGCTGCACCGCCTATATTTGCGGCCCCATGTACGCGCATCTGCCCGAAGACACTCTGCGCCGCCTTCGCCGGCTCATTCGTCAACTGGAAGACGCTCACACGGCAGTCCTGCGGGCCTTGCGCGATGCCGGAAAAATGCCGTTTGAAGAAGACTAGCACCAAGCTATCGCTGAAGAAGCAATATGGCCGCATCGGCCGCGTCTGCCAAAAGCATTTCGCGCGTCGCTCCGGCGCGGGCGCGGAGGGCAAGGGCAGACGCCATTCCTAAAATGTGGCGGCTCCGTATGGCGCACGGAAAGTCCGGCGGCAGCTCCCCGGCGGCGACCGCCTCCCGAAGCCGCTGTTCGATGACTTGCGCGATCTGCGCCGCCGCACGCGCAGAAAAGTCCTGGACCTTTTGATCAGCGACAGAAGGGACGACGCAGGCCATCAGACACCCGGAGGGATTCGAGGGACAGGTGGCACCTTCTACGGTTATTCTTAAAAACCCGCCAACCGCTTCCTGAACGTTGGAAGATGCGGACATGGACTGCGCCGCGAACAGCCCGCCTCTCCGCGCGTAGTGCTCCAGGCAGCGCATAAAAAATGCTTCTTTATCCCCGAATGTCGCATAGAGACTGGGCCGGCTGACGCCTGTGCCGGCAACGAGGTCGTCCACCGTCGCTCCGTCGTAGCCTTTGGCCCAGAACACCTGAGTTGCTTGATCCAGGGCATGTGTTTCGTCGAAGCTTCGCGGCCTGCCCCGCCGCATGGATATTTGCATGGATTTTCCATTCATTGAGTTCACTGAAATTAATTATTAACTGAACAGTTCAAAAAGCATTGACTTTCGTTCCGTTACCTATTATACTACTAAACAGTTCATAAAAACCAGAACAGCCGAGGAGGTAACGGAGCATGGGACTTTACGACGGCAAAACGGTGGTTATCACGGGAGGCACGAGTGGAATTGGCCTCGCGACAGCAAAACTTTTTCTTGGCGAGGGCGCACGGGTTCTTGTGACCGGACGCACCCCGGCGACTCTGGACGCAGCCCGCGTTGAACTCGGCGAAAACGCGATTGTCTTCGAGAGTGACGCGGCCTCTTTAACGGACATTGATGCGCTGGCCGCGAAGGTTACAGAGTCGTTCGGCAGGGTCGACGTTCTCTTCGTCAACGCTGGCATTGGCCGCTTTGTGTCGTTCGACCAGATGGACGAAGCCGTTTATGACGAGATGTTCAACCTCAATGCCAAAGGGCCTTACTTCACGGTTCAAAAGCTTCTGCCCCTGTTGCCGGAAGGCAGCACGGTCATTCTGACGACCTCTATCGCAAACGAAAAAGGCATTCCTTCCGCGAGCGCCTACGGAGCGGCCAAAGCCGCACTCCGCTCATTTGCACGCACCCTGGCGGCGGAGCTTCTGCCGCGCGGCATCCGGGTCAACGCCGTCAGTCCAGGACCGATTGCAACGCCCATCATGGGGAAAATGGGCTTGCCGCAAGCGATGATGGATCAGTTCGCGGTGCAGATGGTCGAAGGCAATCCCATGAAGCGCATGGGACAAGCCGAAGAAGTCGCCAAAGCCGTTGCGTTCCTCGCGTTTGACGCGACGTTTACGACGGGAGCCGAGCTTGTGGTAGATGGCGGCGCCACGCAGCTTTGATGCAGCCACGTCAGACAAATATTGGATCGGCAAGATGACAAGGGCAGCCTGCACAAGCTGCCCTTGCCCTTTTCAGTAGACTCCACTTCCCGCTTGTTAATTTTTCGCGGCGTTTGTGCCATAATACAAACAGACAAGGGAGCGCTGTTAGTAGCGGCGCTCCCTTCCCATCCGCTACTTTTTAAAGAGCTAATGAATCGCGGCGATGATTGACATGATCGCCGCGAGTGTCTGGGCGATGACTCTGAGCTTCAGAGCCTTGCGCCAATTTTCTCGCTTCAAGAGCTTTCCTCCTTTCGGCAAGATTACAAAGGCAGCCTCCGCGGGCTGCCTTTGCTCTTGTATCATGCCTCTTAACATTGTCTTAACGTTTATCGGCTATAATAGCCGCATGAACTTATTGAAACCTCGTCTAGCGGCGTTCTCGCTGACGCTTGGCTTGACCGCCGCGCTGGCCGGCTTCGGCTTGTCCCATTCCCTTCACACAGTCCAGGCGGCAAAACCCGTGACGCTGCCGGACGTGCCGGTCGGCGGCGGACGGGGTACGCGCCTGCCGAACGGCTGGCAGATCACGCCGGCGGGAACAGCGATTGCTTTGCCCGGCGACCTGCCGCTGAAAATGCTGTTCAGCCCGGACGGGAAATATCTGCTCGTGAATACCGGCGGCTACCATGATCACAGCGTTTCGGTCATTGACCCGGCGATTCTCAAAGTGACGCAGAGTGTTAACTTGGGCAAAGACTGGGCGGGAATGTGCTTTGACCCGGAAGGCGACGATTTGTATGTCTCCGGGGGCGGCACGCCGGACGACAGATTTCTGAAAGGTGCAGCGAAAGCGGGCGCGACCCCGGAAATGCTGGAGTCGTTCAGCCACCCGATTCTGCACTTAGGATTTGTGGGCGGGACACTAACCCCGAAAACGCCGATTGACATTCCCGGCCTGCCCGAAGGCTCTGCTCCTATTCCCGGCGACTACCACTTGAAGTTTTCCCGGTTCACGGCAGGGCTGGCATCGGGCGCAGACGAAGCGCTGTACGCGGTCAATATCCAGACCGACACGGTCTATAAGCTGGCTGGGAAGCCGCGCACGGTCATGGCGTCGGCAAAGGTCGGCTACCGGCCTTACGCGGTTGCACTGTCGCCGAACGGGCAAACGGTCGCCGTGTCCAACATGGGCGAAAAATCAGTCAGCCTGCTTCGGGCCGCCGACTTGAAGGAAACCGCGCGGGTCGCCGTCGGCAGCCAGCCGAATGAGCTGGTCTATTCCAAAGACGGGCGGCTGTTTGTCGCGAATGCCGGCAGCAACTCCGTCAGCGTCATCGCCAATGGGATCGTGCGGGAAACGATCAAAACGTCGCTGTCGCCCAGCGATCTGGTCGGCTCGACGCCGGATGCTTTGGCCGTCTCGCCCGACGGCCAGCGGCTGTATGTCGCCAATGCCGACAACAACGATGTCGCCGTGGTAGACGTCTCCAATGCCGCCGAGTCGCGCGTCTTGGGCTTCATCCCGACCGGCTGGTATCCTTCGGCGCTGGCGGTTGCGCCGAATGGCCGGACACTGTTTGTCGGCACGGGTAAGGGTCTCGGCTTCCGGGGTAACCCGGTCGCGACGCTGACTGATCCGCAATCGGTCCGCTCCGAACCGGGGACCAGCCACAAGTACGATTACATCGCCGGCATTCTGAGCGGTGCCGTGTCCGCAGTGAAGCTGCCCACAGCGGCGGGCCTCAAAGCCTACACGCAGCAGGCGCTGGCAAACGTACCGCGCCCAACTCCGGCTCCCCGATTATTGGGGTCAGGGGGAGCTGCCCTGAGCCATATCAAGCACGTCCTGTACATCATCCGCGAAAACCGCACTTACGATCAGGTGCTGGGCGATGTCGGCAAAGGCAACGGCGCTCCCAATTTGGTGCTGTTCGGGCAAAGCGTCACGCCGAACGTCCACGCGCTGACGTCCCACTACGTTTTGTTAGACAATCTGTACTGCAACGGCGAAGTCTCCGAAGACGGGCATAAATGGTGTGATGCCGCCTACGCGACAGACTTCATCGAACGCGCCTGGCCGTCGTCTTATTCGGGGCGGGGCGAGCCGGACGGCGACGAGCGCGTGGCGGACTCCCCGGCGGGTCAGATCTGGGATAACTGCGCCCGGCACGGCGTCACCTACCGCTCTTACGGCGAGGCCGCCGATTTCACGTCTTCCCCGAACACGCCGCCGGTCTTCACCGGCGACAAAGGGCTGACCGGCCATGTCAACACCGAATGGTCCAAGTTCCCCTTTGGGGTCGGGCGCGACACGCAGCGGGCCGCGCTGTTTTTAGGGGAACTCAAAACCGCCGAGAAGACCGGCATTTGGCCGCAGTTCATGGTCGCGTGGCTGCCCGAAGACCATACCGCGGGGCTGAAAGCGGGTGCATTTACTCCGACCGCCGCCGTGGCGTCGAACGATCAGGCCATCGGCCAGATTGTCGAGGGCATCAGCCGCTCGCGCTTCTGGAAGAGCACAGCGATCTTCGTGATTGAAGACGACGCGCAGAACGGCCCCGATCATGTAGACGCACACCGCACCGTCGGCTTGGTCATCTCGCCGTATGTCCGGCGCAATGTGGTGGACAGCACGCAGTATACGACGGCGTCCATGGTACGGACAATGGAGCTAATCTTGAACCTGCCGCCGATGACCCAGTATGACCGTGCCGCAACGCCAATGCTGTCCTGCTTCACCAATGCACCCGACATGACCGCCTACGCGATGATTGGGCCGAAAGTGGATTTAGAAGCCAAGAACCCAACGCGCGGAACGGGAGAAACTGCGTCCGCAAAATTGGACTTCTCCGGACCCGACCGCGCTGACCCCGACGCGCTGAACGCAATCTTGTGGCACGCGCTCAAGCCCGGCATTCCTCAGCCCGCGCCTGTTCGGAGCGCCCGGCTGCTGCGCTAGTTTCTTCTCGGCGGCGTCTGCCAATGGACGCCGCCGTTTTTTGGCTTGACATATTCTACGGCATAGTATATACTATGCCCGGAGGCAATGCAAACCCAATGACACCCGACAGTGAGCTGCTGCGCGGCAATGTGCCGACGCTGGTCTTATCTGCCCTCGCGCATGGGCCGCAGCATGGCTACGCCATCGCGCAGGAAATCAACACGCGCACCCGGAACGCACTGAAATTCAAACAGGGAACGCTGTATCCAGTCCTGCATACGCTGGAGCGGGACGGCTTAGTGGCAGGGGAATGGCGGCACGACCCCGGCGCCCGGCCCCGCCTGGTCTATGCCATCACTGAAGCCGGACGCGCCGAGCTGACCCGGCGCATCCACGCCTGGAAAACATTCGCGCAGGCGATGGACACAATGATCGGCAAGCAGAACGGAGTGTCAGCCCATGAGCAGCCCACATGACCCCAATTTCTCTGCCAGCCCTCCGGCGGGCGCGGCAGACAGCGCCGACGCCCAGATTGAGAACTCTGTTGAAGACTACTTGGACTACCTGTGCGCTCCCCTGCTCGGCATCGTCCCTTACGCTCAGCGCCGCCGCCTGCGGCTGGAAGCGGCGGACCACCTCTACGCGCTGACGGAAGACTACGCTGCCGAAGGCTTTGCGCCACCCGAAGCCGTGAGGCTTGCCCTACGCGAATACGGCGACCCCTGGGCGGTCGGCCAAAGCTTCGCCGATGCCTGGGCCGGCGCGTCCGCCGCCGGGCGACTAGTGCGCTTCGCCGACGCCGCCACGCTTCGGGCCTTCGGCTGGTTCGGCGTCTTTTCCGTCGCCACCCTGCTGCTTTTAGAAATAAGCCTGCTTCAGCCCGGCGCATCTTGGTGTCAGCCTTATGTCGCCTGCCTCGCCGTGATTGCGCCGGTGATCGCCGGCATCTTAACCGGCCTCGGCCTGCACGGCCGAACAGGGCTTGGCATTTGCCGTGCCGTCGGGACGCTGGCCGTCGCATCGGGCGTGGTCGGGCTGCTGCTGTTGCCGCGCGAGGAAGGCTTCCAGTTCGCCGCATTCCAGCTCTTCGTCTGGCTTCCCCTCGGCGCTTTGTCCGCCGCCGTCGTCGCCGGACTCGCCCGTCAATGCCGCCTCCGGCATTTCCCGCGCACGACTCGTTAAGTTGGTTCCATTGCCTAAAAGGAGAAATCCATGACCACTGCCGCTTCCCGCCGAGGCTTTACGCTGATTGAACTGCTTGTTGTCATGACGATTATCGGCCTGCTTGCCGCCCTGCTGTTTCCGGTGTTTGCCAAAGCCAGAGAACGCGCCCGCCAAACCGTCTGCGAGTCTAACCTGCATCAGATTGGGCTTGCGATCCAGATGTACCAGGCGGACCACAATGGCGTTCTGCCGGAAGCGTTTGGAGATACCAGTGAGATTGCATCGGATCAGCGGCTTGGTTTGGACCCGCTCCTGCCCTACGAACACGCCTCAGCCATCTACCACTGTCCCGATGCGTCGTATCATGTAGACGGCATGAGCGGGCCATTCGGCAAAATCTATCTTGACTACAATTATCGGGTTGCCGACTTGCTGAACTGCAACCACGGGCTATTTCCCTGCGGCATTCCAAGCGCCATAATGAAGCCTGAGCCAATGTCTGTGCTTATTGAGGACGTACAGCACTGCAACAGCGAAAGACTGTACATCGTGCTTCGTGAAAATGGGTCCGTGTCACGAGTGCCTGAAGGGCAGACGCAGATGTGGCAATACTATGAAGGAGGGTGGCATCCCGGCATCGGGGGTGATCCAAACCGAAGTCAACCCTGGTCAGTTTATCCCGACGAACCCTGGCCGCCGCAGTTTGAGAAGTGAAGGGTAGCAGTGAATGACGAGAGAGTGACGTCCCCAGATGGAAGGGCATTCACGTTCGCGTTTGCCGGGAGAATTAGGAAGAACGTGGGGATTGGGATCTGAGGAAGGCTTGGATGCACTGCGGGTCCCACTGGATACCGGAGCCTGCGGCGAGAATAGCCAGAGCCTGGTCGCGGCTCATGCCCTGGCGGTACGGGCGGTCGGTGGTCATGGCGGAGAACGCATCGGCGACTGCCAGCAGACGCGCGAGGGGCGGGATTTCTTCGCCGCACAGGCCCGACGGATACCCGCCGCCGTCCCACCGCTCATGGTGGTGGCGCACGGCAGGCAGCGTTTCTTCCAGACCCGCCACCGACGACACCATGATCGCACCCATCTGCGGATGCTGCTTGACAGCGTCAAACTCCTCGTCGGTGAGCCGCCCGGGCTTGCGGAGAATGGCGTCGGGAACTCCGATCTTGCCGACATCGTGCAGCAGGGCCGCCAGCGCAACCGTGTTTTGCTCCGGCTCGCTGAGTTCCAGCATCCGGGCGATCAGCAGGCCGCACTCCATGACATCTTCCGAGTGCCGGGCCGTGTAGCGATCCTTGTTGTCTACCGCCGTCACGAGAGCGTCCAGCATGGAAAAGCCTTCAATGGTGCGGGCAAGTGACCGGCGCACTCGGTCGGCAGGGGTTTCCGTTTGGTCGCCGCCTTTGGAGCGGCGCAGGCGCTCGTCGGCCAAGGCAATCAGCCGGGTTCGGTCGGGCGTTTCGCGCGGGAACTGGGCTGCGCCGAGGGAAACGGACAACGGAAGAGGAGACGCTTCCCCGTCCGGCTGGAAAGACAGTTTGCCAAGGCTAGTTTGCAGACGGGAGACAAGAGCGGCCGCGACAACCTCGGTGTTCCCGCCGTCGGGTCCAGCCGGCAGAAGCAGCGCAAACTCATCCCCGCCAAACCGGGCCAGCGTGTCGTAAGGCCGGCAGAGCGTAAGAAGCCGTTCGGCGACCCTCTTCAAGACAGTGTCCCCGACGGCATGGCCGTAGACATTGTTAAAGAACTTGAAATTATCCAAATCGAGCATGACGGCTGCGAAACTGGTGTTTTCCCGTGCGGCACGGGCAGTTTCTTCGTCCAGCCGACGGTAGAAAGCCCGGTGGTTCAGCAGCCCCGTCAGCGGGTCCCGGTCCGCCCGCGCGAGAGCCTCTTCCAGCTCATGCTTTTTCTGCTCTTCCACCTGCTTCCGGTCGGAGATATTCTGGGTGACTCCAATCAGTCGGCGCGGAATGCCTGCGTCATCATACAGCAGCTTGCCGTTGGCTTCCATCCAATGAATGCTGCCGTCAGGCCAGACGACCCGGTACTCAGAGTGGTAGTCACGGCGATCGGCAATCGCGTCCTGGGCGGCCTGACGAGTACGCTCTTGGTCGTCGGGATGCAGAAAGCCGATAAACTCATCCTGAGTGATGCCGCCGATATCGGGCCTGCCGAAGTTTTGCTTCCACTGGTCGGAAATCTCCACATAACAATGCATGGCAAGGTCTAAATCCCATGTGCCGAGATGCCCGCTTTCCAGCGCCAGCCGCAGACGCTGCTCGGTTTCCAGGAGCCGCCGGTTTGACTCGGCAAGCTGCTCCCGGCTTTGAGCGGGAACGCCGTCATTGAGGACCAAAAGATGGTCAGATGGAGTAGTATCCTGTGAATGGTTCTGCATAATAAATGCCGGCAGCAAAAAGTGTTACAACAATCATCGGACCATAACTGCTTTGGGGCTAACAGTATTATAATTACCTGATAACCGCTTTCATTAAACGATAGAAAAACACTGGAGTCAAATGATTTGTATGCTAAGAGAAAAGTGCCTGACACGCCCCGGATTATTCGCCGGCGCTTAACTCCAGACGAAGCGCGGCAGGTCCATCACGCGCTTCGCGAGACGCCGAACATTCTCGGCTACACCGTGCGGGAACTGCTGGACTTAACGGATGTGTTTGTCGCGGAAGAAGACGGCCTATTTGCGGGTCTGTGCTTTTCGGCAGACATGGGGCGGCGCTGGACTGAGATTGCGGCACTGCTGGTGCTGCCGCACTTTCGGGGACAGGGCTTAGGAAATGCGCTCTTTTCGGCGGCCTGGGACCGGGCCTGGCGGCGGGGGCGGCATGTGTATGTTCTCAGCCGCAATCCACAGGTCGTGGGCTGGATGAAAGCGCGGGGTATGGACATCGCCCAGGCCGGGAGGAAGGTGCCGTTTGCGGTTCACGGGCATTTGGCGCGGCACATGGCAAGCGGGTATCGGTGGCGCGAGGGATTCCGCAAGCGCCAGGCGATCCATGCCTGCCCGCCGCTGATACAGGGAATCAAGCGGCAGTGGTAACCCCTCCCGCCTTGCTTCGCAGGGTCCCTCCCCCAGTAGGGGAGGGCATGAGATTACATCATGACCCTGTGCCTCTTGACGAGAGGCAGCAGCATTTGCTTTACGCTCTGGCCCTCCCCCACTGGGGGAGGGACCCTGCGAAGCAAGGCGGGAGGGGTTTCTACTTCGTCAGTGTGACGGCCAGCAGCTTAACGCTGTCGTCGGCGGGGAGAGTCAGACTGCGGACAGTCTTGACGGGGTCTAAACTGAACCCGTAGGAATAGGCGTAGAACGTGCGTGGGTCTTTCGTGCCGTCGCCCATGTTCCGGTAGGGCATGGACACGGCGCGGGTTTCGCCGGGGAAGCGGCCCGGTGCATACCAGTCGCTGAAGTTTTGGGTCAGCGCGGCGATCGTGCCGTCGGTGTAGGTGACTAAAAGGTCTTGACTGCGGCGGCCGCCGTTGATCGCTGTGCCGAGCAGCCACAGGCCGGCAAACTGGCCGGACGGGAGCGGCACGACCTGGCCCCGGCAGGAAACGACATCGGGCGCATCCGGCGGGCCGACAGCGAACGGAACGTTCTTCCAGATGAGAGTGCGGCCCAGCAGCGCCCCGGAATAAGACACGCCGCCGCCGTCGAGGCCGCTGGTCAGCGCAAATGTCGCGCCGTCATGCGCGATGCCGACCGCGTTGTACTGGGCCGCGAGATCAACAGGCGTACCGGAGCCGGGCAGGACGGCCGGCAGGACGCGCGGCTTGTCGGCAGGCGCGACCGGTGGGGTCAGGATGTTGACCGGATCGGCTTGGTACGCCGAGATGAACTCCGACCAGAGCGTGTCCACATCTTTGCCGGTGTATTTCTGGAACAGCGACGTTTTGTAGGTCCCGAAGCGGACATCCTGCGAAAGCTTGGAAACAAGGCGACTGTCGTAGTGCAGCTCGCACCAGCCCAAAAACGTCGCGGTCGTCTGGTAGGAGTCATGATAAGTGGCGCGTTTGACATTGATGCGCGGATGGAAATGCTCCGGCTCAAACTTGACCCAACGGGCGTAATCGGCGATGCCTTCCACCAGCCACACAGGGTCGTAGGCCGAGTAGGCTTGGATGACATGGGACGTTTCATGGACGGTCAGCCCGGTGTCGTCGGGATGGCCCCGGCACCAGGCGGAATTGACGGTCATCACGCCCCCGCCGGTCGCAGCGACGCCGGTGACGTCCGGCCCGGTCTTGTAGACGACGTTGACCGCATTCGGCGGAATAAACTTGTCCGTATAAAGCAGCGCGGCGGTGTCGTCCCAAGACTCTTCCATCTGCTTTTCGGCAGTCGCGGACCAGACGCCGAGATCGGGCGCCTGCGAGATGTCCACAAACCCGCGCCCCGGCCCCCGCAGCACATGAGCAATTTTGACGGGGGAAGCAATCGTCATCTCGCGCACGACCAGCGCCGAGACGTTCTGGTTCAGATTAAGCCGAATGCGGATCGCCCGCACCAGCCGCCGCCCAGCGGCAGACGCCGTGCCGTCCGCACCGAACGTCGCAGCCTGTGAGAAGTGGACGGAGTCCGGGGACGTTTCCAGCAGTCCGCCGGTCAGCTTATCTTGCCCGTCGGGATCGCCCGTCACCACCTGCAAAGACGACACGGGAATCGCCCGCGACAAGATCACCTCAAAATCATCGCCGTCGTCCATCCCGTACAGGGTTTGAAACCAGCTCTGCGGGTCGCCGTCCAGCGCCATCTCCGGGCGATGGGCGTTCGTAGACGGCATGGTAGAATAAACCAGCGCATCCACCGGCCCGGCGGACGGCACTTGGACAGCGTGGGGCTTCTGGGCATGAGCCGGTGCGGGCAGGAGTGTCAGCGCGGGGGCAAGCAGCCCTAGTCCGGCGGCGAGAACAGCGCAACGGCGCAGAGAGGATTTGCGTTTGGTCATAGTGTTGTTGTAGGTGTACCCGGCAAAGAAGTGTCCTTTGGACAACGATTTGTCCAAAGGACACTTATCGAGAGCTTCCGTTACTGCCCTTGCTTGTTGATTGCTGGGATAGGGGTAGTTCCTACACGACGCGCACTGCCATGAGGAACGTGCGGAGCAGTTTGTCCTGCTAGCCCAGCAGCCTGGGGCTTCTCAGGCGGGTTGGTGTCGCTGTAGTCAGTCTTCGGGCTGCAACCAACGAGTGTGATCCCGATGAGAGCAACAACAAAAAGCAGGAGTAGATTTTTGTGTGTTGTTTGTCCGTTCTTCATAAGGAGCGCCTGTTCTTTCATAAGTTGCAGGGATTGTCAGGAGCGAAAAGACAGGCATGACATTGGTTGATCGAGTCAGACCACAAAGCACTGCCACTGCCGCTGTCGCTGTTGATGCTGCCACCCGCGCCGGTGCTTTCCCAGGGGTCCTTGGTGATGTCGCTGTGTTCTGGGTTCCATTTGACGTGACCATCGACAAATGCAAAATTGTCACCTTGACCGTGAACCCATTTTATGTAGTAAGCAGAAGGCAAACCACCATAAATCAGGTAAGTATCGGCATCTCCATTGGCACCGCCGCAGTTCGCATTCCCAGGCTTATACACACAAGGGCTGTTACCGTCCGTGCAATAAAGGAAGGGGTTTGACGAGATACGGCCTTCCCAGCTTGTATTCTCATTCCCCGACCAAAGCAAGACAGTTGTTGAGGGTTGTACAACAATGTTGCCGGTCGACTCCTGCAAATCACCATTGTAGGTGTACAAGGGAGCGGCCCTATTGTCGGTATAACCGTAGGGATTCCAGGCACTTCGGGTTGAAGGGCAGGAATAGGTCTGTGTGCTCTTAATGTAAGGCTGCAAGGAGTTTCCCCAGACTGCACAGTCTGTGTTAGCCTCGTTGGCACTGCACGGAAATTGCCAGCCAATAAAACCCTCGCTATAACCACCACCGTACTTAGGCTCAGCAATTGGGTAAGCCTCATCGTAGTCTTGGGTGTACTGGATTACGGCAAGTGCATCTTGCTTCAGATTGCTTTGGCAGGTCGCGCGGCGGGCGTTTTCGCGGACGCTCTGGAAGACGGGGAAAAGAATGGCAGCGAGAATCGCGATAATGGCGATGACGACGAGCAGTTCAATGAGCGTGAATGCCCGTGTGGAAGTGGTTCTGTTTTTCATTGAAAACCTTTCTGTAGGCGGCAATTTTGCTGACAAACATTTCAACAAGATAACGGCCTCTTTATGAGGCTGATGCGCCCGAGTGTCGTAACATGGGCACCTGATGCGTTGCCGGCGGAACCAGGCCGCTCACCTGCCAGGCTGCACCAGACTTTACCAGCGAAAAGTTCGTCCGGTACGGCTTATTATCGCCTCCGACGAAGCGGGCACGCAGCACGAGGGAGGAACTGTGTGCCATGAGCGTGATGGGATCGAACTGAAACGTTTTTGCACCAACGAGAGGCTGATACGACCCTCGCAGCAGCGTCTTCAAACGAGCAGGAGGTGTCGCGGCGCGGAATCCCGGCGACATCATGGCCTCGGCCTTTGAGACGTCCTGTGATTGCAGGCTTGTAACATATTGCTGTGCAAGCTGTTCCATCTGAGACTGCTCCGCTGAAGAGACTGAGACGGACGGTAGCGCGGGTAAGCCGGCGTCCGGCTGCGAGTGGCATCCCGTGAGCGCGGCCAGCAGCGGACAGGCTAAGATTTGGAGCAAGCGCCGCATTGCTTTCATGTTCTTTTCTATCCTCTAGATTTCAGATTCGACAAAGAAAAGGTCAACAGCTTCTGCTTTTGGTCCGTAGGACTTTTCTTTGTCAGAACTGGACGCCATCCGCCGAAAGGCTGCCGTCCCCCTACTGGGGCTGCCGCGGGGCCGCCCCAAGAGACGCCCCGCAGGCCGCAGGGCCATACCAGCTTAAGGATTCACACTGGCTGGCGCTTCTTTGACTTCAATCGCAGTGGTAACGGGCCTGCCATTTTCTGCTATCGCCGGCGGTGTGCTGACAGGGGGCGGCGGAGATGTCATCATCACCGAGGGGTTTGAGTAGGCAGGCGCACTTGGAGCAATGGCTGCCGGCGTATTGGCTGCCGGCGCACTGGGTCCGCCATACGCCATAGGCGCAGGGGCCGAAGGAGTGCTTGGGCCAGGGTTGTAGCTCGGAGCCGTGGACGCCGAGGAAGTCGGGGTCATTACGACAGGCGCGGCACTCGGAGATGAAGCAGTCGGTATGGGCGCAGAAGGCACCGTGGCTACTGGGTGACTGCATCCGGTCACACTCAATGCCCCCAACGACATGAGTATGATAACTTTTAGGTTCGTGTTGGTCATTGGACGTTCCTTTTTGGTTTCTCGTTTAGCGAATGGGTTAGACTTCGCTGAAGGACGCGCTGGGGTAACAAGCGTACCCCAACGTGCTGGTTGAATGTCACAAGGATCAGCAGGATTCAGGGATTAAAGTCAGGCCCAAACCCGAAGTCGCCACCACAATGGTCATCCCAGAGGTTGTAACTGCCGTTCACGAGGACAGCCCCGGAGGAGGGGTCCTGCGGGACATAGGGAGAAAGGGCAGGGCTGCCACCCGCGTGAGGATATGTAGGAACATTGTAATTTACAAACTTCACATGACCGTCACAGTAGGCAAAATTGTCTCCGGTGTGATGAGCAAATCCTGACCCATTCGGCACACCAAAGACAATTGAGCTTCTCATGCCACCATTGCCGGTGGCGCAGACGGTATTTCCAGCACTGTCAAGGGTTGACGGCTGATAAACACAGGGAGAGTTCGCATCAGGACAGTTCAGAGCGGGGGTTGTCGTGGCAAAGCCAACCAGAGCATTTTTCAGTTCTCCAGGCCAAATCAGCGGCACGTCCGTGGGTGCCAGAACGGCGGCCTGACTGGAAGACTGCAATTCACCATTGTAAGTGTAGGTCATGTTGGGTCGGCCAGCAGTCGAGGCTAGGGATAAGATGTTCCAAATAGTTGAGTCCTTACACTGGTAAACATCATAACTTTTCAGATATGACTGAATACTGTTGGCCCAGATGTCATTGGATCGGCCGAGTTGGGCGGGTGTCGCAAAGCTCGGCGGGACGACGAAGACGTTGTGCGTACTCCAGCCTTCTCCCGGCACACCGTCGTTTCCAAACGGATACTTTTCATCGTTGTCATTGGTGTACTGGATCATGCCCAAGGTGATTTGCTTCAGGTTGGATTCGCAGTCGGCGGCGCGGGCATTTTCGCGAACGCTTTGAAAGACGGGAAAGAGGATAGCAGCGAGAATCGCGATGATGGCGATGACGACGAGCAGTTCAATCAAAGTGAATGCCTGCGTGGAACGGGTTCTTTTCTTCATTCGAGTTTTCCTTAATGATGCCGTGCAAGAATGCCCACAGGGGGCGGGATGATAAAATGAAGCGGCAGTGCTAAGAAAGATGAAGAGACGGCAGCGGCTCAAGTGGGACTGAGAGTGAGGGCAAAACCGGAACAGCGAGAAATCAAGCGGCGATTTTCCCCGGCCTTCGTTGCATGAAATTGTCAGAGAGAACGGCAGGTAGAGCGCTCTACCAGAATCGTCGGCAGTAACACGTGCTGGAACGCCGGCGGCGGGGCCGGACCCAAGCGGCGGAGCAAAAGGGCGGCGGCTCGCTGGCCGATCCGCTCGAACGGCTGGCGCACGGTGGTCAGCAGGGCCGGACGGGCCGAATGCTGGTCGTCGTCGTCGAACCCCAGCACGCTGATGTCGCCGGGGACAGTCTTGCCCCGCGCTTCCAAAGCCGCAATCAGCGTGTGCGCGATCTGATCGTTGACCGCGAACACAGCCGTCGGCAGCGGGTTCAGGGCAAGCAGGTGGGCGGCGAACTCGTCCACCGACGGCGCAGACGCTTCCGTCGGCAGCCGCCACACGGACGCCGCCGAAAACGGCAGGCCCGCGTCGATTAAAGCGTCCCGGTAGCCCTCGACCCGTTGCTCAATCGAGGAAGCCGGCAGGTCCCGCGTCAGATGAACGATCTGCATGTGTCCCTGCGCCAGCAGAAACCGGGTAGCGTCCTTCGCGGCCTCATAATTGTCCACACCGACAAAGTCGCACAAAAAATCGTCGTCGCAGCGATCCACGAACACCACCGGCCGGCCTGCGGTTTGGACACCGCGCCAGCCGTCCAGCGAGCCGGGTTCCAGCGTCGGCCAGACAATCGCCCCCGCAATGTCTTCGTCTAACACCGCCGTGCACGCCTGCTGTTCCAGGGTCCCGCGCGGCGCGGTCCGCAGGTTCAGGTCGAACATCAGCGGGCGGTACGGCGCTTCCTGCGAATGCAGCAGGTGGGCGATCCCGCGCAGGATTTCGCGGGAGCCGTGGTCTGCCGCGTGCTGCGGCAAAATCACGGCGATGTTCCGAGACGCCGGATGGAGCCGCGCCACCGGACGCGCCGTGCGGGCCGCGCCGCTCACGCGCGGCCGGCAGCCCGGCTCACGGACAATCTGCCCGGTGCGGGCCAGCTCGGTCCGCGCGGCCCGAACTGCCGAGCGGTCCAGCGCGAACTCCGCCGCCAGATCCCGCTCGGCGGGAAGCCGCGCTCCCGGCAGGTACACGCCCTGCGCCATGCGCTCGGCCAAAACTTCAAAGAGACGGCTGTTCTTCCGTGGAGTATTTTTTTCCATACGCTGTCGGTCCAAACAACCAAACTTGACCTATCATGACATGGTTTTTGGAGTTTGTCAACCAAAAAACGCCCATACGGCAAAAATTCACAATAAACCAGAAATCTTTTTCGTGCGCTCCTCAAAATCAGGCGCAGGCGGCTATCATATACCATGCACTTGAAATGGGAACTCACAGACGACTACCCGGAAATCGGTGGGCCGGACCTGCTCCGCGCCGCGGTGGAAGACGCACTGGCGAGTGTGCCGCGCGAGCATCTGCGGCAGCTTGCCGTCATTACGACCGAAGACGAAGACCCGCGCGGCAAAGCGCTTGGCATTTGGCGGCTGGATCACCAGGGCGCGGGGATCGCCCTGTATGCCCAGCCTCATGTCCGGCCCCTGCTCGGTCTGCCGCCGCCGGTCCGGGCGCTGGCCCTGCGCCTGCATGTCGGATACACGCTGTTCCACGAAGTCGGGCATCATGTCACGCGCCTGCTGAACAAGCGGGCCGCCCCGCCCCGAAAAGCAGCTTTGGTGGAACAGAAAATCGAGCGCTGGGCCGACGACTACGCCGAAAAGCGCCTCCGAAAACTGGTCGAGTCTTGGCTGAGGCCGGACGGCCTCGCGGCAGCGCCGGAAACCAGGCAGGCGTTGTCGGTGGCCCTGCACGCCCTGCGCCTAGATAGGATTGTGACACCCTCGGAGACAGTGATAACGCAGGAGGCGGGAACAAACAGCCTCCAAACGCCGTCGTAATCCGTGGGAACGGTTCGGTGTCAAGGGCGACGCCGGGCCGGCTCCCCTTACGCGGCCTGCCCGGCCCGTTTCTATAGACAGACAAAAACCGCCCCCGGTACAGAGTGTACCGGGGGCGGTTTTTCGTCTAAGAACCCCTCCCGCCTTGAGCGGCTAGGGTGCGGTCAACATGGCGCAGCTCGCGGCGCAGCTCGGACAAGTGCGATAGGGCCGGGTCGCTGAGAATCAGGTTCCATTCGTCCGTGTCGTAGCCCGGCACAAAGCGCGGCAGAAAGCCGGCGGTTTTCGGGGCAATCGGCGCGGCCCGGTCAGGGACCGAGAAGGGCACGAACGCGATCTGCGAATCGTCGTACTCCGATTGAAGCCGCTTGCCGCGCCGGTTGGCATACGCCGGGTCGATTTTTGACACCAGCCCCCATTCTTTCATGGCTTCTTCCGGCAGGGACGCGAAGAAGCAGGCTAGGCCCCGGTTCGAGTGCAGCATGACATTGCGCGGGTCCAAAACAAGGGCGCGGTCGAACATATCAATCGCCTGCTTGTGCCGCTCCAAAGCCAGCTTGCCGCGCGGGTCGTTTGTCTTCTTGGAAGCTTTCACGAGGTCTTGAAGTACCTTACCGGACTTTGCATAAGCGAGGCCAAGATTGGAGTAATCCTCCATGCGGGTCTGGCGCAGGCCGACGACATGGCGAAACTCGGCAATCGCCTCGTCCATCTGGCCTTTCTGGTAAAACACGATCCCCCGGTTCGAGCGGCAGTCGGCGTTCTGCGGCTCATGGCGTATCGACAGGTCCCACTCGCGCATGGCGGCGCCGTCGTTCTTCAGCAGCGCATGGGCGTAGCCCCACTGGTAGTGGACGGCGTAGAAGTCAGGCCGCAGCTCCAGCGCCCGCGCAAAGTTCGGGAACGACAATTCCGGCTTGCCGATGGCGATGTGGCAGACCCCGTAATTGTTGTGGACTTCGGGAATATGCTCGTCGAGCCTCAGCGCGACGCCCAGTTCTTCTAAGCCTGCCGTGATGCTTTCCCGGCGCAGGTGCAGCCAGCCGACCTGAGCAGGGATCTGGGCGTCCTTCGGAGAGAGCTGGGCCGCCCGCTTCAGATGCACGCCCGCTTCGCCGAACTCGTTGGATAACCCCAGCGCGACCGCCAGGTTTGTGTGCGCTAAAGCCGACTGCGGCCAAATCTTGACGGCGGCCTGGAAATACTGCACGGCTTGCGGGATGAGATGCTGTTGAGTCTTGATGACCCCCAACGTCGTCAGCACTTCCGGCGAGTGCGGGCTGAACTGGGCGGCACGGGACACATAGCGGTCCGCGCTGTCCATCGCCCCACCGTCCGCATACGCTTTGCCGAGGTTCGCGCAGGCTTCCCAAAGCTGCGAGTTCAAGTCCACGGCTTCCCGCAGCACGAGAATGCCGTCATTGATCGCGCCTAGGCGGCACAATCCGTAGCCATAGTCGGCGCGAACAGGGGCGGAGGCCGGATCAATATGGGTGGCCCGCGCGAGCTTTTCCACATCCGTGGCCGTGCCTGCCGCTTTCATTCCGACCAGCGCGGAATTTGCCAGCGCGGGGGCGTGGGCCGGATCGCTTTGCAGCGCAGCCTCAAACTCCGATGCGGCTTCGTCGCCGCACAAGGTCAGCGCCAGGCCGAGGTTGTTGTGGGCATCGGCTTTGAGCGCAGCGTCGTCCCCGGACAGTATCAGCGCCTGCCGGAACTGCGGCACGGCCTCATCATAGCGCTTTTCGCGGCAGAAGACCAGTCCCACGCAGTTATACAGCGTCGGGTTCTTCGGCTCCAGCTTCAGCGCCCGCTGGAGTTCGGCCAGGATCGCTGGCTCTCCGGCAGGGTCCGGCTCGCCTCCATACGCGGCGAACAAATGCGCCTGGTTCGCCGCCGGCGCGACAAATTTCGGTCCCGCCTGCGCGGCCCGCGCAAACATTTCCTGCGCCTGCGCCGCCGCGCCGCGCTTTGCCAGCGCGACCCCGACATTGTTGAAGAACTCGGCATCGGCGCTGCCGAGCTGCCGGGCCTGCTGGAACCAGTGGATGCTTTTCTCAATCTCGCCTTGCAGCAGAAACAGCGACGCCAGCCGCAGCCGGGCGGCGGGGGCCAGAGCCGCATCCTTCAGCTCTCCTTCCGCGTGTTCCTGAATTTTCGTTCCTGTTTCGGCGATCTGCGACAGCAAAACCCCATGCCGGTGTTTTATCTTTCCCGGCAGGATGCCGCGCAGGAGCGATAATCCGCCGCCGTGTGTGCTGGTCGCTGGGACGGCCCGGCTGGTCTTGCCGAGCTTCAGCAGAACGCCGCACTGGCCGCAGACCGGTGTACCAGGAGAATCTTTATGACTGCAATAAGGGCACATAATGTGTATGATCTAAATGAGGCAGGAAAGATAAGGACCAGCATTAGAAACCATGCCGTGAACGGCACGGCTATGGGCGCAGACGCCGGGAACCCGCCGCTTCGCGGGGCTGAGAACAGAAAATAGAACAAATCCGAGTGCGCCGAAGGCGAAGTTCTCAGCGTCCTCGCTCAATAGCCGTGCCATTTATGGCATGGTCTTATTAGCACGTCTACCCAGAGGAGATATTGCTGCTGGAAAAAGCAGACCGAAAACAGCCGACATCGGGCCTAACATACATGCCTCGCTAAGACGTTGGGCGGCCTGCTGCGAATGAGGAAAAAGTATGGCGTCCGCCACATAATAGATGCCTCCCATCACAAGTGCAAGCGCGGTACCTATCGTGACAAGCCAAATCCACTTGTGTGACTTCTTGTACTGAGTGTAGACAAGTGTGCCAAGCAGGAAGCTGATGGGCAAAAGCATACTCACAACATTGCGATTATGGATTGTAACAGCAGTCACAACCACGATCAGGAACAACGGGTAGCTCCAGCGTCTCAACAGTTGCATCATCTCGGCTCCTCTAGTTGCGCCGTGCGCCCAGATTGGCAAGCTCATCGGCGCGAGCATTGCCTTCGCGCAGGATGTGAGTCAGCGTCACGCCGCCGGGAAACAAGCGGCACAGGGCCTGCGCTTCCTGTTGAAGCGCTTTGAGGTGCGGGGCATTGATCTTGTAGCGCCCTTCCATCTGCCGGGCCATAAGCTGACTGTCGGTATGCACCGTCACCCGCGCCGCGCCCCGTGCCTTCGCTTCTTCCAAGCCACGAATCAGCGCTTTGTACTCGGCGACATTATTAGTTGTTTGCCCGATGCCTTCGCCGATCTCCGCGAGCGTCGCACCCTCGCTGTCCGTCACGAGAACCCCAATGCCCGCCGCACCGGGGTTGCCTTTGCACGCGCCGTCAATAAATAAAATCAGTTCCATTGCCATTGATTATAGCACGGATTGCTTCTACGCGCTCGGCGGCGGGGGCCAGACATCGCTGGATGGGTTTGTGGGCGGCGGGACGTAGCCGCTGGCCGCAAATCCCGCCGACTGCTTTTGCAGAACTGCAAGCTGCTGCGCCGCCTGAAAGCCCTGGAACAATCGGTACAGCACATACGCATGGAACGCCACCGCGAGCCAGTCCTTCACGGTCAGCAGCAGCAGGCCGTCCAGCAGGTAGAACACCGCGCCGACAATGAAGGCCCACCGTGCGCCTTTGCGGGCGAAGAAGCCGTACAAGACATAAAACGCCGCGGCCAGCAGGTCAAGCGCAAGCACGGCGGCTTTTGGAATGCCGAGAACGCCCGAATCAAAAACTTCCGTCGTGCCAAGGCCGATGACAAAGTGAATGCTGGCGTTCATCTGCGCCAGCACAGAGTTGATCACCGAAAATCCGGCGATCCAGAAGAACCAGTCGCCCCCGACTTGTGTTCGTTTTGCCGCGACGGCCTGCTGCATCGCGCCCGGTCCGTTCATCATATTCTTGAAATCCTTCCTGTGACGACGCTTGCCTGGTAAATGTTCCTGGATTATTCGCGACTGGTGAAAATAATTCCTGCTTTTTGAAACCCTCCCGGTGGGTTACTTCCGCCGCCCGTGGGTGCGGTAGACGAACGCCAGCACTTGGGCGACGGCTTCAAAGAGATCGGGGGGGATTTCGCGGCCAATCTCGACCGCGGCGTAGAGGGAGCGGGCGAGAGGCTTGTTTTCGACGAGAGGGACTTTATGCTCCCGCGCGGCTTCCCGGATGCGGGCGGCCATCTCGTCCTGGCCCTTCGCCACGACTTTCGGGGCCGATGTGCCGCGCTCGTACTTCAAAGCAACCGCAAAGTGGGTGGGGTTTGTCACCACGACATCGGCGGTCGGGACATCGGCCATCATGCGCTTTTTGGACATCTCGCGCTGCAAGCGGCGCACCCGCGCCTTGATCTGCGGGTCGCCTTCCGACTGCTTGTTTTCCTGCTTGATCTCCGACAAGCTCATCTTCAGGGACTTTTCGAAGTCGTATTTCTGGTACGCATAGTCAGCGACAGCGAGAATGAGCAGCACGGCGGAGACCCGCAGGCCGATGGTCCAGAGCAGGCCGCCGATCACGACGATGGTTTGAGTCAGCGGTTCACGCATCAAGGCCAGCAGCTCGCCCGACTGAATGCCGCCCCGAATGGCGGAGTAGCAGATGCCGGCGACGAGGCCCATCTTGAGCAGCCCTTTGAGCGCTTCCACCGACCCACGCAGGGACACCAGACGCTTCAGCCCCGTCGCCGGGTTCAAGCGTTCCCACTTCGGATGGAGCGCTTCAGGAGTCACGGCGAAGCCGACCTGGCCGATGCCGGACACCAGCGCGAGGACGACCGCCAGCAGCGCGACCGGCAGCAGGATTTTCCCGGCCCACGCCAGCCCCGTGAGCTGCCACTGGTGCACGGTCTCAAACGTAAACGCGGCATCGTGCGGGTTAAACCGGAACGAGGCCTGTGTGTCCCGGATGAGGCTCGTCCCGGCGTCGCCCGGCAGCAGCAGGTGCAGGACGGCGACCACGGCCAGCAGCGTCGCCGCCGCGCCGAACTCGGCGGACCGTGCCACCTGCCCGCGCTTCCGCGCTTCCGCCCGGCGCTTGGGGGTCGCCGGAAATGATTTTTCTTCGCCGTCAGGCATAAGTTAAGGGAAGAAGCCGGGGTTGTGGAAAACCCCGGCAAAGAAGCGTGCTTCGCACGAGGATAGACTCGGAACAATCTGTGTCCGAAGGACATTTCCCTGCCGGGGTTTTCCACAACCCCGGCTTTCATTTGTGAATCTCCCGCAGCAGCAGCGCGACGCCGTCGGGAGACGACGCCGTCATCTGGGTCACCACGGCGGTCAAGAGCGGCAGGGCGGCGATCACCACCACGAAGCCGACCAGGACTTTTAGCGGCATTCCCACATAGAAGACCTGCATCGCCGGCATCGCCCGGTTCAGAAACGCGAACGCAACATCTGTCACCATCAGCACCGCCGCCGCCGGGGCGGCGATTTGCAGCCCCGCCAGCAGCATCTGAAACGTGATGTCGGTGAACGAACCCGTCAGGCCGCTGACCGAAATCTGGGACACCGGCAGCTTGACGAACGACCGTTCCAGCGACGCCAGCAGCAGCCAGTGACCGTTCGCAATCAAATAAAGAACCATCGCGTAGCGGTACTGGAAGCTGGAGATCGGGGCGACCGACTCATTGAACTGCGGGTTAAATGTCGCCGCCTGCGTGAAGCCCATCCCGTAGTCAATCAAAGCCCCGCCCATGCGGACCGCAACAAACAAGAGCGAGACGACAAAGCCGATCAGCAGGCCGATCAGCGCCTGCCCCAAAATCACCGCCGACATGCCGAACACCGTCCCCGGCACGGACGCCGTGACGGTCGCCTTGACCAGCGGCAGCAGCACCAGGGACAACAGGGCCGACAGCCCGATCTTCACCTGCGCCGGGACTTCTTGCGCCCCAAACACCGGCGCGGAAACAAACAGCGCGGAGACGCGGGCAAACACCTGCAAAAAAGCCCAGAACGAGTCGGCGGAAAACGCCGCGAGGTCAAACATCGTGCGCCGCCTCCTAATGGATTGCCGTCGGCAGGCTGCCGAACAGGCCCGCCGTGAACCCGACAATCGTGTGCAGCATCCACGGCCCCAGCACGGTCAGCGCGACCACCAGCGCCATGATCTTCGGCACAAACGTCAGCGTCTGCTCCTGAATCTGCGTCACTGCTTGAAACAAAGACACAACAACGCCGATGACCAGTGACAAAATCAAAATCGGCATCGACATTTGGAGCGAGATCAGCATGGCATGACGCGCCAGATCCATCGCCTGTAATTCCTGCATGGCCTGTTTGTACCATACTTTTACCAGGGTCTTCCATGAAAATCGCCGGCAGGAAAATCAGCAGGCAGGCGCGAAACTTAACATATGAAACACCCCCGGCTCTGGACCGCTTGCCTGGCCCTCCTCCCTCTCGCCGTCTGCCCTGCCCCCGCGCCTGCACAGGCTCCGGCGACAGCGCCGAGCTCCGCTGCTCCGGTGCTGATCGGCACCGTCGCGAAGATCAGCATTGTCGGCCTTAAAAATATCTCTACCGATACGGTTCAGTCAAAGCTGACCCTCAAAGTCGGTGATGTCTACACTCCCGCCGCTGCTCAAAAAGACGTGGATGCCCTCAAGAGCATGGGCGTTTTTCAATCCACGATCAGCGTCAGCGCGACCCAAACTTCCCTCAGCGGCATTAACCTGACTTACACCGTCGCCGAGAACCCGGTTGTCAAGAGCATCAAGTTCACGACCAACGCCCCCAATGGAAAGCCATCAGTTTCCTTCAGTGAGCTATTTTCGCAGATGAAGACCAGAGTCGGCCAGGTACTAAACACAAATGTTTTAGTCAAAGACGTAAACAGCCTGTTTAACCACACTGACGGCTATGCCGTCAAGCAGGGTCATCTCCTAGATGTCAGCAGTGCTGACATTGACCCAAAAACAGGCATTTTGACAATTCTGCTAGCCGAATACTACGTTCAGTCCATTCAGATCACGGGCAACAGCCGCATCAAAACCGCCGATATTTTGGCGCAGATGCACACCAAAGTCGGCGACATCTTCGACCGTGACGCACTGGTTGCAGACATGGGTGCTGTTTACGCTACCGGTAAATTTCGGGCAGCTAACTTCACCGTGACCAGCATGGGGCCGGGCAAAGTCGCGATCACAGTCCCAGTGATCGAGCAACCGGCGGCGACAGGCAGCCTCGACGAGAAACAAGGTGAGGTCATTCCGTTTGCTTATGACCCGATCACGAGTCCCTACCCGGTTGTTCAAGTCAGTGTTAACGGCAAGCCGCCGCTTCCGTTTGTCGTAGATACCGGCACGACTGCGGCCCTGTCAATTAATCCCTGGGCTGCCCAGCAGCTTGGATTAAAGGCCGACGGAACAGAGGGACAAGGAATTGGTTTTACATTTGTCAAACTTCCCAGCCAGCATATTGTACTGCTGGGAGCCGACCACGCCCACGATGTCAAACTTGAGGCTCCAACAGTTCAGATCGTTAATTTTGAGTTCATGGACCAGGTTTTTCCGGGGCAGCGTATAGCAGGACTGCTGGGGCTGGGACTGCTTGCACCGATTACATCGCGCTTTGATTTTGCCGCCAAAACACTGACTCTTTTCACGACACCGCATCCTCCGCTCAGTACACTTGGCGGGATTGTTCTGCCGCTGTACTCGGTCTTAGGTGGAGCGGAACTTGCAGTTCGCGCTAGTCTTGCGCCTGGGACAGAGGCAGACCTTATTGTCGACACCGGCAGTGTGGAAACCCAAATCCCGCTTTCGGCGCTTCCCACACTTCATCCAGCAGCAGTGGCTTTCGCGGGTGGATCGGTTCGGATTCAGGGCATTTATTTCGGCCCGGATTTGCGCCTAACAGACCTAAAACTTGGGCATCTTGATGTGCCGAACGCGGTTGTCGGCACTCTTCCCTCTTCTAGTGGTACGTCTCTTGGTCTGGACATTCTGGCAGGTTATCGGCTGACGTTAGATGGGCCGAATGGACAGCTTACGCTGGAGCCGTCAGCAAAAGATGGTCGTTACGTTTACGGAAAATCAGGCTTAGACATCAAGCCCGCAAGCGAAAATTGGGCAATCAGTGAATTTCAGGGCAAGTCTCCTGCACAAAGCGCAGGACTGCAACTGAATGACGAATTAGTCACTGTAGATGGAATCAATGTGCGAGGACTCTCCAAGCTGCAAGTCGGGCATTTGCTTTCGGGAATCGTCGGCGTCCCCGTACACGTTCAGGCACTACGGACCGGTAAGAAGATAGCGCTGTCATGGATGCCGGTTGATGAGTTTAGTTCGTCTCACAGCGCGGTAGACGGTTTGGCGATGGACAAAGCGCCCGGTGATGTTTGGATGATTTTGGCATTGACAAAGGGCTGTCCCGGCGACGCTGCCGGGCTGCTGATTGGTGATAAAATCATACAGATTGATGGGGAAGACACCGTAAGCCTGTCACTGGATCGCTACTCAGAATTGTTCCGAAAGCCGACACTGACCTTGCAGATAGAGCGGGCAGGGATTGCGGAGCCGTTTACGGTGCGGCTGTCGGCGGCGAAATAATTTTTTCGCGGGCAAAAAATTAACGCTGAGTTTAACGCTGCTTTAACGGTCGGGTGCTACGATGAGACTACGAAATGAGTTCGTTACGGTCAATGTCGTAGAAAGAGGTCACAAATGCAGAAGAAAACGGGGGCGGTTGTTCTCGGAACCCTGCTTGGCGGCGCCTGCGGGCTGGTGTCCGTCGGCGGCTTAGTGTTTGTCGCGGGTCAGCAGAGCGTACAGTCGGCACCGGCGAAACTTCAGAAAGCGGTCAGCGGGGGAAACGGGTGGCAGACGTACACAGATGCGCGGCTTGGCTTTGCAGTGGCGCGGCCTGCCGGATGGACAGTCCGGGGGGACAGCCGCTCGATCACGGTTCAGGACCCAGGCCGCAGCGAGACGGTGCTGATGGAAGCATTCACGGCGTCGCCGGGCGACTCTGCCGAAGAGCATCTGAACCGGCTGGCGGTAGACCACATAGCGCTGTTCCCCGACGCGGAGATCGGTGAGGCGACGCCGCAGGAGTCTAAAGGCGAGGAAGTCGCGGCGTCGCTGACTTATGAGAATGGTGCGGGGCAGGGACGCGCCCTCTGCTCGGTTGTCAAGGGAAAGGGGCTGCTGTTTGTGCTGGCGGCACCCCGTGAAAAGTTCGCGGCAGATCAGCCGGCGCTGACACGTATCGTCAAATCCCTGCGGTTTATGGTTCCGGCAGCAAGCGCGGCGTCCGCGAAAGGTGCGGCGGCCCAGGCTGCGGCCGCGGTGCGCGGGCTGCATTTTGTTTCGTGGACCGAGCCGCGCGAGCATGGGTTCCACTTGTCGGTTCCCGCAGGCTGGAAGGCGGACGGCGGCGTGTTCCGCTTTGGGCCGTCCGATGTGCGGATCGCCTACGAAGTGCGGTCGCCGGACCACAACATGGCGGTCGTGGTGGGCGATCCGCGCCTACCGACGGCCTTCCAGACCCTGACCGCCGCCGAAGAAAGCATAGGAATGCGCGACGGCATGAGCGGCCTCCTGCACTTCATGCCTGCGCTGGAGTTCAACCGCTGGTACTTGGAGAACTTCAGCAAGGGCGCGGCGGATAACTTGGCGATCGGAGCAGAGCATCCCCTGCCCGCTCTGTCGCGTCAGCGGACGGCGGAAGCACAGCGGGCGTTCGGCGGCGGAATGCAGATTGAAGTCAGCGTCGGCGCCACCGAGTTTTCCGGGCGCAGCGAGGTGACCGGCAAGCCGATGACGGGCCTCATTCTCGGCACGACCGAGCGTATGACCGGCGGCTTCGGCGGCAACGAAACCACAACCTGGAACGGCAGCCCGATCCTCTTGGCCTGCACCGACGACGGCGCGAGATCCCATTACCAGCAGACGGTGATGGCGGTCTTGACCCACCTGATTCAAAGCTTCCGCGAAGACCCGGCTTGGGCCGCTCGGCGGTCAAGAGAACTCACCGCCGACGGAGAGCACATCGCCCAGATCGGGCAAGATACGCTGGAGAGAACGCGGCGGATGAATGAGGAAGCGCTGAAACGAAGCGCCGAGCGGTCGCAGCAGATCGCCCGCGACAGTGAAGCCGCGCGGGAGTCCAGCATGGGCGCGTACTGGGGCCATGAGAACGCCCAAGCCGAGCAACAGCGGGGCTTCGTCAACTACCTGGGCGACCGCACCGATGTCGGCGGCGACGGCGGCCCGACGGTCAATGTCGGGAGCGGCAGCAGCCACTACTACCGGAACGGGCAGACCGGAACCATCCTCGGCACCGACTCCGCTTACAGCCCCGGCGTAGACTTCACGCCCCTGACCGAGCGGTGAGGGAACTCGCCAATAAACCCCAAAGCTTATCCCTCTCCTTTTGGAAGGAGAGGGTCGAAAAGGAAGAGGGTTAAGACTTGGTTCCAAGCAGCAACGGCAAAAGGCGCGTGTCTACGAACTGACGGACGGCCATTTCCTGAACTTCCGGCGCAGCGTTCCAGTATGGCTCGGCGAATGTGGCAGCCAAGTGATAAGCCTGGTAGATGTCGGCGCTTTGAATGCCATCGGGATGTTCCGTTTCGTCCTGCTCCACGTACTCCCCCCAGCCGGCAGTCAGGTCAAGCAGGCGCGTGAGGGGGTCTTTGTGTTCAGCCTCAGCATTTGGCACCGTCATTTTTACGGGCGCATCAAGAACTGTCATTATCTCCATCCTGCCTTTCGCGTGATCTGCTGTCACTGGCCTGGGGTGACATCTTTGCTGTCTGTTCCTGAGACAGTTACAATGTCAGAAACGCCGCTCTTTTTGTAAGTGCGATGGCTAGACTTCTGCCTGACGAATATCCAGCCTTCGGCTTCCAGCCGCTTGACGACATCCTTGACTTTCAACTTTTTATGTTATCCTATTCCCAGTACTTCGCGACTTGAGTGGGAGTTTCCCACACAGAAACGTGGTCGAGTTTGGCGCGGTCGAAAGGGGTCTGTTTCAGCGCACGGTAGATATACTGGGCGATGTTCTCGGCAGACGGCGAGATGCCTTCAAACCCAGCGACTTCGTTGAGGTAAGTGTGGTCAATTGTATTTAAGACCGCGTTGAACGCGCATTTGATGTCGGTGAAGTCTACCAGCATCCCGAAGCTGTCCAACTCGGTGCCGGTGTAGGCGACTTCGATCCGGTAGTTGTGGCCGTGCAGGTTCTCGCAGGGGCCGTCATAGTTGTACAGGCGATGGGCGGCGGCAATGGTTTTTTCAACGCGGACTTCAAACATAACAATTACAAATCTTTCGGGTCACAAATCTTTCAAGTAGCGGTTGCGCTCGTCCACGAGAATCTGCTTCGGTGCAACCGGCTCGTCGGTGAAGGTGAACGCGGCGACAATGACCACGTCGCCGACACCGATCAGATGCGCGGCGGGACCGTTCATGCAGACGGTGCCGGAGCCGGGCGGGCCGGGGATGACATACGTTTCTAAGCGCTGACCGTTGGTGGCGTTCCAGACATGGACCAGCTCGTTCGGGACCAAGTCTACGCGCTCAATCAGCTCTGAGTCAATCGTAATGGAGCCGATGTAGTTGACATCGGCTTCGGTCACGGTGGCCCGGTGGATTTTAGACTTCAGCATCTGGCGCAGGCGCACTTACCGTCCCCCACTTTTACCCGCTGTCAGCGACGGTGCAGGCTTCGCGGAGGGCGCAGGTTTAGCGGTCCGGCGGCGCGGCTGCTTCCGCGTCCTGACGACCGGCGCGGCGGGTTCCGCCAGGGCCATATCGGCAACTGGCTCCAAGCGGTTTTCCAAGATCCGGCGGCGCATGGAAATCAAGCCGCCGAAGAACAGCAGCAGAGTTCCCACCCAGACCAGACTGATCATCGGGCGCGTCGTCACTTCCAGCTCAAATGCCTGCGCTGGCGGACCGCTGTCTTCACGCATCGTGATCGTTGCCGCTTCATTCGCCGCACCCATGCCAGGGTTGGCCTGATCGCTGCTGCCGGCGTTCATGCCCGCGAAGCCTACCAGCCAGCCGCCGGGCAGTTTCAGTTCCGGGGATTTTGGGTTTGGGTTGTCCTTGTACTGAATAAACTGCGGCTTGACCAGCGAGGTCGCGCCTTTATAGGTCACGCGCAAAATCGCCGACACGGGGAACACGTCAGGAACCTGCCCAGTCGCCCGGACCAGCGCCCCCATCGGGTTGTCAAAGCGCATGAATTCGACCGTGTACGGTCCGATTGTCTTGACATCGCCGAGCTTGAATTTGGGCTGCATCACCGGGGTTTTATAAAACTCGTCCGGGCCGTCTTTCAGCGCAAAGTACAAGTCTTCCCCGGCGTGATGCACAATCGCCGGATGGCCAAAGATCTTCTTCGCCCCGCCCTCGACAGGCCGCATCGCAAACGGCAGCTTCGCCGTGAACCGCTCGCGGCCCGATGTGGACGCGACATCAAACAGCAGTTGATTGTCTCGGTCATTCTGCCAGTCACCCGACATACCCCGGTATACCATCGTGTACGCACCGTTCAGAATGGCGGCGGGCCGATCTTGGACAAGCAGTACATCCGGGTCTTTTCGGGTAAAGACAACTAAAGCAACGATGCCAAGCAGCATAATTGCCGCGCCGAGATGCGACAGCGTCCCACCCAGGGTCCAAATAAGCCGGACAATGCTCTTCGCCTGCCCTTGACGAGGGAACAGCCGGGATAGAAGCAAAACGTTGGCGACCACAGCGAAGACCGACGCTGTGAACAGCAAAAGCTGCGGGATCAGCTTGCCGCCGGTCAGCGGGGTTCCCAGATACTTTGCCGCCAGCACGAAGCCGAGCGCGGCGACTACTGAGATCGCATACGCCCAGACTAGCTTAATGCCATTCGCTCCGCCCTTGCCGCGCCACGCCAGATGCGGCCCAAGCCCCATACCGAGGGCGATCAGCACGGCCAGCGGGAACATGGCTTTGTTGTGATAATCTTCACGCACCGCGCCCTGGAAATCGGCCAGATGCAGCTTGACCCCGATGCCCGTGAGGAGCGGCGCGGACAGCCCGGCGGCGGCAATCCCGGCACACAGCGTCAGCAGCACAATCGCCATAGTGTAGCCAAACTCGCGGGACGACACATCTTCAGTGGCCGCTTCGCTCTTCGGCATTGCCTTGGAGCGCCAGGCCAGCGCCCCAACCGACACAGCGACGGCAGCGAGCAGGACGCCGAGCAGGACATTGTTGGCCGCGCCGCCGAGGGTCGAGAACGAATGCACGCTGAACTTGTCCAGGACACCGGTGCGGGTCAGGAACGTCTCATACAGCGCCCCGGAAAACGGCAGCAACGCCAGCAGCAGGGTCGGCTTTAAGAACGCTCCGCGTACACGCTGAATTTGCGCGGCGTGCAGAAACCCCAAGAGCAGCATCCACGGCACGAACGGGCCGTTTTCCACCGGGTCCCATTCCCAAAAGCCGCCCCACCCCAGCATCTCATAGGCCCAGTAGCCGCCCATCATCATGGCAAGACCCAGCACGGCAAAGCCGAACAGACCCCAGGGCAAAGCGCGTTTGAGCCAGCCGTCCCATTCCCGCCAGCCCAAAGCCGCCAGGGCGAACGCAAACGGAACCGTCAGCGCGGCGAAGCCGAGAAACAGCGTCGGCGGATGGATTACCATCCAGTAGTTCTCTAAGTTTGGGTTGAGACCGAGGCCCTCCGTCGGCGTCACTTGAATGCCGAACGAGTCGGTGGTCGGCAGGAAAGGCGGCTTGATGACGAGCATTCCCATCAAAAACAGCAGCACGGAGGCATAGATCGGCATGACCCGCCGCTCGGCGGCTCCCGCCGTCAGCGCCAGCACGACTCCCAAAATGGCAATCCAGAATCCCCACAGCAGAAACGAGCCTTCCTGCCCGGCCCAGAACGAGGGGAAGTAGTACAGCGGCGACATCGCCCGCGCGGAATGGTCATAGACGTACTGCACGTCAAAGCGGTGCGTGACCAGCAGCGTTCCCAGCACAGCCGCCGTGGCAAGAGTTCCCGCCGCCGCCAGCATAAACGCCGCCCGGCCCAGACGCACAAACACGGACCCGCTGCCGGGCGCATCGCGCCGGACACAGGCAGCCAGATAGCTGCCCATCGAGACGAGCAGCGCGGCAACGGCGATCCAAATTGCAGAAGTGCCGAGCAGCGGCAGAAGTGGTGACGGCATAGTGTTGTGGTTCTAAATAACAGAAGTCCGGGCATTGGAAATACCCGTCTCGGAGGCTTCGCTGAGTGTCCAGGGGACACAGAACATCACGCAGGCAAATTGTATCCCGTCCGCAGGACGGTTGGCGCGAAGCGCCTCCGAAACGGGTATTTCCAATGCCCGGCCATTCGTGGCCGGGACCGCTATCCCCCGTAGCTCCGGTCGGTCGTCTGGCCCTGGTACTTGGATGGACACTTGACCAGCAGCTTGTCGGCGACGAAAATGCGCTGGGCCGGGTCATACGTCCCGGTCGCGTTGATGGCGACGGCTTTGCTCATGGCTGAGTCTAAATCTTCCGGCTTGGGACCTTTGTACTCGACGGGGAGCATCTGGCCCGTCGTCTTCTCCAGCATGGTGAAGTGGAGGGCATGAACTGTGCTGTCATACGCCATCGTTCCCTGCACCGGCGCTCCCATGATCTGCACGTCGGAGTCGTTCGCCTTCATCGCCTCAGAAAACGGCACGGCGTTGACCAGATTGTTCTTGAACGCCACGGCGCTGAATGCCAGCGCTCCGATAATAATGATCAGGCCAATCACAGCCCCTTTGTTTTTCATGGTTCGCTTTCCGGCTCTTCCAGCCGCCGCATTTCTTCTTCCAGACGCTTGACTTTGCCATCGAGGTTCCACAAGTATGCCCAAAAGCCGACAAAAATCAGCAGCGGCACCAGCATCAAGGGGACGAGGCTAGGCATCTTGCAGCCACCCTTTCACAATGGGTGTTTGTGTCGGCGGCGAGTTTGTCGACGCAGCGCGGACGTGACGGTTCAAGCGAAGCTGCACGTTTTCCAGCGCAACATGGACCCGAAAGGCCCAGACATAAATTAGCGTCAAGCCGACCGAGAAGGCCCAAAGGACAATCTGGTAGTCGGAGCCGAAAACCACGTTCTTCGGATGCAGCGTATTCGGCGTCGAGTTTGGCAAAATGAGCGTCAGAAACGGCACCGAAACCAGCGCGAACAGTGTGTACACAGCGCTGACTGTCGCCCGCTTGCGCCCGTCGTCAATCGCAGTTCGGAGGGCAAAATACGCGCAGTAGATCAAGAGCAGCATGACAATGCTGATCTGCTTGATGTCCCAGCTCCAGTACGCGCCCCACTCGGCATTGGCAAAGATCGCGCCGGTCACGGTCGTCAGGGTCCACAGCAGCAGCGCGAGGCCAAGAGACACGGACGATTTGACGTCGTCTTCCAAGCGTCTGTTCTTTAAGTAGCACACAGCGTACCAGACGCCGACTGCCGTGGCAACCGAGCCGACAATCGAGCAGGGAATGTGAAACACGGCGATGCGGGCCAGGGCCGGGCTGACGAACATCGGGACCGGCGGCAGCCACAGAAAACCTGCGACAACCGACGCGCACACGAGAAGCAGCAAGCCAACACGTCCTAATTTTTGCGTATTAGTCATTCCAGATATACTCAAACAGCACAAAGGCCGCCGTCGTCATCACCAGGCTGTAAATCGCCAGCATCTCAATGTCACCGCGCGACTTGATGATATGGCTCGGCAAGCCGTCAAATGCCCCGATCGTCCCCTGCACGGCAATCAGCAGCAGCGGCAAAAGAATAGGAAACGCAACAACAAAGAACAGCGAGCTTTTGCCCGAAGACGCCTGCGAAATCAACGCGGCAACGAACGTGGACGCGCCCGAAAGGCCGAGGCCACCTAGAACGAGAACACCAAACAGCAAACCGAAGTTCACGGCTTCCAGCGGCAGCACCAGCAGAAACAGCGGGACGCTAACAATTTCAACGAGAAAAACTAACGCGCAGTTGAACAGCCATTTTCCGGCGAACACGGCGGTCGGCGGCGCATAAAGCTTCAAAAGCGGCGCAGTCCCCGCTTCTTCCTCACGGACAAACACGCGGGCTAGGCCCGACAGCGCGGCGAACAGCAGGATGATCCACAGCAGCGCGGCTTTGACTTCCGATTTCACCGTTGCCGTGCTGAGGGCGGCGGACACGGCAATCAGCGTCGAGACCGCAAACAGCAGGGTCGCGCCGACCGCGTACTTGGTCCGTGTTTCGGCTTGCAGGTCTTTTCGGAAGACCGCCCACGCGCAGTTCATCCAGTGATAAGTGCTTAACCAATGGTTAACGATAAGTCTCCCCAGCGCTCGGCTTCGGCAGGGTCATTGGTCGCGACCACGGTGATCCGGCCCGCCGCCCGGCATTCGGTCAAGAGCGCATCGGCAAGAGACCGGCCTGCCGCGTCAAGCGTCGCCGTCGGCTCGTCCCAGATCAGAAGCGGCGGATCGCCTAAGAGCGACACAGCAAGCTTGAGGCGCTGGCGCATTCCCGACGAATACGCCGACACAAAATCCCGCCCTCGCGCCGCCGGCAGGCCGACTTGTTTCAGCAGCCCGGCAGGGTCGGCGGGCGGCAGGCCGCGCAGGCGGGCGAAGAATTGCAGGTTCTCGCTGCCGGTCAGCTCGCCGTAAAGCTGCACGTCAGGGGCGGCGTAGCCGCAGACGCCGGGAAGCTCGACGTACCCGGATTCGGGCCGGAGCAGCCCGGCAATGATCTTCAACAGCGTGCTTTTCCCCGCCCCGTTTGCTCCGGCGACAACCAGGCAGCGGCCCGGCGAAACTTCGGCAGACACGCCCGAAAACAGCACCCGCCGCCCGTAGGCCATCGTCAAATCGTGCAGGCGCAGCGTGTTTGGATTTGCCTTTGGCATTGTCTTCTTATTATACCGTATGCAAAAACGTGAATCAACCTTACTTGTGATTTTTTTCACAAAGGAAGCTTTTGTGGCATAATCGGCGTATGAAGCGATTCTTACCCCTCTTAATTGCTGGGAAACTGCCGATAATGAGGATACCAGCATGAGAACGCGCGGCACGGAGCTTCTTTGGCGCAGCAGCGCAGCCCTGCTGTTTGTTGTTCTCGCGCTCATTGGGATATTGTTCGGGATCGCCTGGCGGCGCAGCCACCCCAGCCGGGATGCGCCCCGGCTCCTCGTGACATTTTTGGATGTCGGCGACGGTGACGCGACCCTGATCCAGTCGTCGGACGGCCGCACGATCCTGGTTGATACCGGGCCGGCGGACGCTGCACCAGCCGTGGCGGCGCTTCTCGCGCAGCGCCGCATCCAGACGGTGGATCTGCTGATTTTGATGTCGCCGAGCGCAGGCAGCTCCGGCGGGGTGCCGGCCCTGCTGGCCGGCAGGGTTTCCGTGTCTCAGGTTTGGGACAATTCCGTCGCGGACACCGGGGAAACGCGCCGGGCCGCGCTGGAAGCCATTCGGAGGCGTCATGTGCCGTCCAGCGTTGCCGGGGCGGGTGACACGCTCCAAATCGGGGCGCGGCTGTTTGTCTCGACTTTGTGGCCGCCCGACCACGGCGACGCCTTCCGGCGCGACCCATTGCTGTGCCGGATCAACTACGGCAGCACGGCGTTTCTTTTGGAAGCGCCGGCCTCGGTGCCGACCGAGCGGGATGTGGTCAGCCAGGCAGGAACGCAGATCGAGTGCGGCGGCGCGTGTACGGATTTAGTCTTGCAGATGGCGACCCGCGCCGAAGGGTCGCCGTCCGCCGAATTGCTGCGCCGGGCGACCCCAGCGATTGTCGTGCTGTCATGCAGCCCGGCCAGTGCGCCGGACCAGGCGACTTTGCACACGCTGGAAGCGGCCGGTGCCGCCGTCTGGCGCACCGATACGCAGGGAACCATCACCGTCACAGCGGGCGGGCGCGTTTCGCCGACCGTCACAGCCTCACGGCTTTAGACATTGAAAGATTGCTATGCAGATACTCAGCGCCCCGCGTGCGACCATTCCTCGGCTGGGCGACATTTTAATCGAACACGGCATTGCCAGTGCAGACCAGATCAAGCACGCGCTGGAAATGCAGGCATCGAGCGGGCAGCGGCTGGGGACAGTCCTGATCGGCCACGGCTGGGCAACGGAAGAGCAAATCACCGAAGCCCGCTCGGTCCAGATGGATGTTGGCTATGTTAACATCACCCTCCAAACCCCGGACCCACTTGCGGTCGCGCTGGTGCCGCTGGAAATTGCCCAGCGCTACCTGCTGCTGCCGCTCTCGGTGGAAGCCGGCACCGACGACAAGCCGGGCCGGCTGCATCTTGCCATGGTGGACCCGTGGGACGTGGAAGCCACCGACTGGGTGCAGCGTGAGACCCGCCGACGCATCGAGCCGCTGCTGGCCTCGGAAACGGGCCTTCAAGTCGCGCTGGAACGGGCATATCAGTCGTCGCGCAACGACGCGCACTCGTCGGAAATGTCGGAAACGATCGAACTGGCCAGCCTTGACTCACTGGACATAGCCGTTCCCGACGCCGAAGAATTAGATCTAGGCGACCATGTCCGGCAGGGCGAGCAGGCGCCGGTCATTCGCTTCGTCAACACGCTTTTTTCGGAAGCTGTCCGCCGCCGCACGTCGGACATCCATATTGAGCCGCGCAAAAAAGACTTTCTGATCCGCTACCGGGTGGACGGCCAGCTTCAAACCATCAAAACTGTGCCGCGCAACCTGCTGGCGGCTACCGTCTCGCGCATTAAAATTCTGGCTGAGATGGACATCGCCGAGCGCCGCCTGCCGCTCGACGGACGCATCGCCATGCGGGTCGAAGGCAAGAACATTGACCTGCGCGTCTCGACCCTGCCGACCCAGTACGGCGAGCGGGTCGTCATGCGGATTTTGGACCGTTCCACGGCGTCCATGAGCCTGGACGAGCTGGGCTTCTCGCCGCATAATTTATTGTCGTTCAACTCGCTCATTCGCAAGCCGCATGGAATTATTTTGGTGACCGGGCCGACGGGATCAGGCAAGACGACGACCCTGTACGCCGCACTGAACGCCCTGCGCTCGCCGACGACCAATATCATCACCTGCGAAGATCCCGTGGAGTATGAGCTGGAAGGCATCTCCCAGTCCAACGTCAACGAGCGGGCCGGGCTGACCTTCGCCCGTCAGCTCCGCGCCATTCTGCGCCAGGACCCGGACGTGGTGCTGGTAGGTGAGATCCGCGACGCCGAAACCGCTGAGATTGCTTTCCGGGCCGCACTGACCGGCCACCTGGTCTTGTCCACGCTGCACTGCAACGAGGCTGCCGGGGCCGTCAGCCGCCTGCTGGATATGGGCGTCGCGCCGTTCCTCATTGCGTCCACAGTGGTGGGCGTGGTCGCTCAGCGCCTGGTCCGGCGTTTGTGCCCGCACTGCCGCAGGGAAATCGTTCCCGACGCCGATACGCTGGCGATGTACCGCGCCCTCGGCGGCGGCGTTTCGCCGGACATGACACTTTGGGAAGGACCGGGCTGCCCGAAGTGCGACGGCATGGGAACGCGCGGCCGGGTGGCGGTGCATGAAGTTCTAGTGACGAACACGCGCATCAACCGCCTGACGATGGAATCCGCCGAGACTCATGTTCTGCGCGAAGCCGCGATTGAAAACGGCATGATCCCGATGATCGGCGATGGCCTGGAAAAGCTGCGCTCCGGCCTGACAATCTTGGACGACGTTCAGCGCAAAATCGGCGTCGCGATCACGGAGTAAAATAAGACACAAAACGCCCGCTGCTCCAAAAGCAACGGGCGTTATTGAGAGAGATTAGTGGGCGGTGTGGGCCTTGATCTCGTGGCGGGTCAAGACGCCCGCGCCGAGGGCGGACATGGTCGGATGCCGCTCGGCGAAGTTCAGCCGTTTGCCGTGCATTTTGGCGTTGCGGGCCGCAACTTTAAGTGCATGGTGGGTGGCGACGCCGGCACCGATGCCGGTCATTGTCGGATGACGCTGGATAAAGTTCGGGTTCTGGGCGATCGCCGGGGCCATTAAAGCCAGGGCGGCGGGAATCAGAGCAAGGACTGTCTTGCGGTTGGTCATGGTAAGTTCCTCCGTTGTAGACAGCGTTCCTAGAGCAAAGATAGTTCCATTGGGAACAAGTTTTTTGGCTGTTTTTTCTGTTTTGCCTTGCGAAACGGATAAACCTGTGTTAAAATACCTTGTCTCCGAAAATGCCCTGGTACGTTTACTGGGCTTTCTCGAAAGGAATTCGTGCTTTTGCTGTTTGTTTTGTCTTCTCGCGCTTCCGCTGTCCGTATCGTGTGTGCGCTTTCTCTCCTTGTTTCGGCTTCTGTTCCGGCTTCAGCCCATTATTCCCACGCAGCCCATTCCGCCCCCGCCCCCGTCGTTCAGGCCCAGAACAAAGCTCTTGCTTCCGGCAGCGTCGTCCAGGCCGCTTATGCGTTTCGCGGCACCCGCTATGTGATGGGCGGCACGTCCCGTTCCGGCTTCGACTGCTCCGGCTTCGTTCGCTTTATTCTTGGTGCCACCGACGGCGTCGCTCTGCCCCGCACGGCAATGGAGCAGTATGAACATGGCACGCCGATCTCGCAGGCGCAGGCCCAGCCGGGCGACTTGGTCTTTTTCAAGAACACCTACAAGCCAGGCATTTCCCATGTCGGCATTTATGTCGGCGGCGGCCAGTTTGTCCATGCTGCGAACGCCCACAAAGGCGTCCGGGCCGACAGCCTGAACTCGTCCTACTACCAGGCGCATTTCGCTGGCATCCGGCGCGTTCTGCCCGCCCGGATGCGGATTGCCGGCGGCGCAGAATAATTTTTTGATTGGCAGGCGGCTTGACAAACTGCGACCGCTCCGGGTATAGTCTTTTCCGTGCGGCCCCTTGGTCTAGTGGTTATGACGTCCGCCTTTCACGTGGAAGATCACCGGTTCGAGCCCGGTAGGGGCTACTTCACCGAACAGCAAAACAAGCTACGGCAATGCCGTAGCTTGTTTTGTTTTTGTTCTTCGTGCTATTTCAGAAACGGTAAATGCTGCCGCTTGCTTCAGACAACCCTGCGAAACGCGGCTTGACACCTTACATGACGCTGGAGATGTGGCGCGGCGTCGCCTGTCTTCTCGTCGTGCTGCACCATGAAGCATTTATTCTGGTCACGCGCAATCCCCGCCTGGCCGCGTCTTCTTTTTACCGGGCGGGCGGACTCGGCTACCTCGGCGTTCAAATGTTTTTCGTCATCAGCGGTTATTGCATTGCCGGAGCGGCCTGCTCTGCCGTGCGGCGGCAGGATGGCTGGGCGGCTTTCCTGTGCGCCCGCGCCTGGCGGATTTATCCGCCGCTGTGGTTTTCGCTGGCCCTGGCAGCGGGTTTGACGCTGCTGGCCCATCTTCTCGTCGGCGCCGGGCGGCTTCAGACCAGTGCGCTTGCCGCAGTAGACATCCTGCACCAGTCTGCGGCGTATTATTTCACCAACCTCACGCTGACCCAGATGGTTTTTCACCAGGAATTTTTCTCTTCCGTCTGCTGGACCCTGTGTTATGAGATCGCTTTCTACCTCATCGTCAGCCTGTTTCTGGTTCGCCGGGTGCCGGGGCGGGAAGAAGCCACCCTGCTGACCGGCCTTCACGGCATCACGCTCGTGGCCCTGGTTCTTTTGACAGCCGCGCCGAATGCCCGATTTTTCCCGCTTGATCTATGGCCGCAGTTCGGCCTGGGCATTGTTGTCTACGACATTCTTAAGCACCCGCACCAAGCGCGGCCAAAGTGGTGGCTGCTGGCGGTCGGACTTGCTATGACGGCGTTTATTCTTTCACGCAGCCTGGCGATGAGCCTGCAAAACCAGCCGAGCCGCCTGACATTCGCGTTCACGCTCGGCTTTGCCCTGCTGCTGCTCTTGCTTCATCGCTATGATAACGCGCTGCGCCGTGTTCTTGTCGTTCGCAGTTTCGCCGCGGTGGGAGTGTTCTCGTACAGCCTCTACTTGACGCATCTTTTCACGCTCGGCATCGTCAACCAGATGCTGCGTCTGACACATCTTCCAGACGCCGGGTATTTGCCAGTCTTGTTTGCCTCGGTTCTCGCTTCCCTGCTTGCCGCCCGGCTTTTTTACCATGCGTTCGAGCGGCCATTCGTGAAGCCGAGACGCCGTTCCGTCCAAGCACCTTCCGCCCCTGATCCAGACCCGGACCCTCTTGCGGGAAGCTAATTATCTTCTGTGATCAGGCCGAACCGCGTCAATGCCGCCAAAATCTCCGACACCGACTGCTCCACGCTGTCCCGATCCGTGTGGACGACGACGTCAGGTGACAGCGGCGGCTCATAGGGGTCTGAGATGCCGGTGAAATGGGCGATCTCACCCGCCAAAGCTTTTTTGTACAGCCCCTTCACATCTCGTGCCGCCAGCGCTTCGACGCTCGCAGCGGCGTACACTTCCACAAACGGCACACCGCCATCGGCGGCGTGTTCGGCCCGCACGGCATCGCGCGTTTCCTGATACGGCGAAATTGCAGCCGTCAAAGCGATCACTCCATTGCGGGCGAGAAGACGCGCGACATAGCCGATGCGCCGGACATTGATGTCCCGGTCTTCTTTCGTGAACGTTAAGCCTTTGGACAGATGCGTCCGCACTTCGTCGCCGTCTAACAGCTCCACTTTGAGCCCGCGGTCACGGAAGATCGTATCTAATCGCCCCGTCAGTGTAGACTTGCCTGCCCCCGACATCCCCGTCAGCCACAGCGTAAAGCCCCTCTCTTCTATTGGTTGCTTGGTCATAAGCTCTCCCATAGCGCCCCGACTTGGCGGCGCGTGTCGTCCATTCCCTCATCAGTCCGAATGACATAATTCGCCCGTGCGATTTTTTCCGCCAGCGGCCACTGCGCCTGCACCTGCCGCTCCGCTTCGGCGGCTTCAATGCCGTCACGGGCGCAAAGCCGCGCAATTTGCAACGGGGCGGCGCAGGCGGCGACAACGACTCCGTCCAGGTCATGCTCGGAACCGACTTCAAACAGCAGCGGGATTTCCGCCGCCGCTACACGGGCTATGCCGCTCACTCGCCATCCAGCAATCTGCGCCCGCAGTGCGGCAATGATCGGCGGATGCGTCAGCGCTTCCAGCCGCTGCCGCGCGTCAGCATCGGCAAAGATGATCTGCGCCAGCGCCCGCCGGTTGATCTTCTGCGGCTCGGCCGCATCCGCGCAGGCGGGAAAAGCAGCCAGCACGGCCGCAGTCGTCACTGTCCCCGGTGCCAGCACAGCGCGGGCGATGGCATCGGCGCTGATTGTCGGTGCGCCAAGCTCCGCCAGCATCTGTGTGACTGTGCTTTTGCCGGTCGCAATACCGCCGGTGATGCCGAGAACACGCATAGGAACCTCATAAAAGGGCAAACACAAGGTTCACACCCTACATCTCCGTCATCCACAACCTAAAGCCCCGCTGCTCGCTCATAGCTTCTCCCAAAGCGCCTCTACCTGACGCTTGATGTCGTCTCTACCGGCGTCTGCTGTAATCACATAATCGGCCCGCGCAATTTTGTCTGCCAGCGGCCATTGGGCAGCGATTTTCTGATGCGCGTCCGCCTCGCGAATCCGCCGGTCTGCTTCTGGTTCCCGAATCCAAGACAGCAGGCGTTCAAGCTGCTGCTCCTTCGTGTAGGTTACAACCACGGTTTTGTCAACAAGATATTCTAGTTTTGATTCAAAGAGTAGCGGGATTTCCAGAGCGGCGGCGCGGGCCGGCGGGTAGCTCTGCCAATCGCGGAGCTGCTGTTTGAGAAGCGCGAGAATTCCTGCCTGTGTCAACTCCTCCAGACGCTGACGTGCGGCAGGATCAACAGAAACAATTTGCCTTAAAGCAGATTGGTCAATTCCATCGCCTTGCCATGTCACGCACTCTGGAAACTCTGCCATAACAGCAAGGGTCGTCGGCATACCTCGGTCAAGAACATGCGAGGCGAGTGCAGACTCACTGACCGCTGGAGCACCCATCATACTCAGGTAATGTCGGACTATGCTTGTTTCAGTAGCAACGCCACCGGCGATACCGAGAATGAGCATGGTAGCCTCGCCAACAAAAAAGCCCCTGCGGAGTGCAGGGGCTTTTCCAACGGTCGCTATTCTTTCTCAGCCGCCGCTTCGGTTTCCGTCCCTTCCGGCTCGGCTTCCGTCAGCTCTTTGCCGAAATGCTCGCCGAAGATGTCGGCCAAGCTGGTTCCGAACGTCTCCTCGCGCTGGTTGGCACGGTAGTTCTTGAACTCTTTGTAATCTTCCTCCGAGTCCCCGCCGTAGCCGGTATCCCGGCCGCGTCCACCGCCGCCGCCTCCGCCGCTGCGCTCACGCCGAGGACGATCGCGCGGCGGGCTGACCGCCCCGCCTTCACGCTCGCCGCCGACAACCGGCCGCCCGTC
>CAXUNT010000033.1:0-43823 GCA_964252595.1 uncultured Armatimonadales bacterium | reverse complement strand
TATTCTAAACGACCTTGCCGAACCCGAACACAAACTAGCACCATTGGTTAGCTATTGCTTGGGCTATTAGCTGCTGCTTGGGCTATTAGCTGCTGCTCGGGCTGCTGCCGCTCGGTGCGCCATCTGTGGCCGCTGGGACAATGCCGAGAATGACCGTATCACCGGCCCGCAGCCCGCTCTTGATTTCTGTTTTGTCGCTGCCGACCACGCCGACAGTCACCGGTCGCGTTTCCGCTTTGTTGTCTTTGGCCAGAACCCGCACTGAATTGCCGCCGTTTCTGTCTTCTTTTACCGCATCACTGGGGACAACGAGGACGTCGTGAACGTCGCGCAGGATAAATTGGCAGGTCGCGTTCATGCCGGGCTTGATCCCCGGATCGGCGTTCTTGATCTCCACCCGAACATGCACGGTCGTCACATCGCGGTCGTTGATGGCTTGCGGGTCGATGCGAACAACGCGGCCTTCCGGCTTTGCGTCCGGCACGGCATCCAGCTCAATCTTGACTTTCTGCCCCATGTGGATCTTGCTGATGTCTGACTCGTCGACGCTGACATCAATAAATAAACTGCTGACATCGCCGACCTGCACGATTTTCGTGCCGTCGGAAGACAAAGACTCGCCGCTCGAAATGATCGTACCTTCCTCGATATATTTCTGAAGGATGACACCGTCACGCGGCGAATAGATCGTGGCGTCATGGAGCTGGATCAAACAAATGTTGACTTGCGCCTGTGCTTTTGACACAGCGGCCTGCGCCGCCTGGATATCGGACTGGCGGATGCTGCTCTGCATGAGGCCCGCCTGCGCGTTCTGCACGGCAATCCGCGCCTGAAGCAGGGCTGCACGGGAGGCGGCGACATCCTGCCCGCGGGTTGAAATCTCATAGCGGTTGGTTTGTGCGGAGAGGAAAGCTTCTTTCGCCTGGCTGACCCGTGCGGCGGCTCCCGCAAGGGCCGCTTTTTGATCGGCGTCAATCGTTTGAAGTCTTTGCTGCGCTTCGGCGAGGGTCGCGCGGGCCACATCGCGGGCGGCCAAAGCCGTATCCACCGACTGCTGAGCGACAAAGCCTTTAAGTGACAGCGTGTTCTGGCGGTTATAGGCGGCGTCAGCAGCGGCGACATTCGCGCGGGCCTGGGCATAGACCGACTGTGCGGACGCTTTTGCCTGGGGATTGCCGGCCGCGCGAAGCTGCTCATACTGCTGCTGGGCGGAAGTCAAATTGGCCTGGGCTTCCGCAATGGCGCTCTCGGTCAGGGCGGGCTGGACCTGGGCCAAGCGCTCAGACTGGGTCAGCTTGGCCTGTGCGGAGTTGAGTCCCTGCTGGCTGCCGGAAACAGTCAGAACATCCTGCATTCCCAGCATCTGCGCCTGCTGCCGGGCCTGCGACAGCCGGGCACGGGCGGTCAGCAGGTCAGCGGCGGCTTGGTTGTACGCGGAAAGCGTGTCCGACGGGTCAATCCGGGCAATCAGGGTTCCCGGCTTAACGCGCGTTCCGACATCCACGGCAAGCTTGATTAGCCGCCCACCCGCGCGGGACTTCAAGTCCACCATCGTCAGCGGCTGAACCACGCCGCTGGCTTCCACCGTGTCGGTGACATCGCCGTCGGCGGCGATGTCCGTTCGGTAATGGACTTGAGCGGCGGCGTTTGCACTTTGGACCTGGCGGTAGGCAAGAGCGCCGCCCAGTCCAAGACAAAGAATAATCGGCAGAAGAAGTTTAGTGCGTTTAATCATCGCATCTATTTTACCCGGATTGTGCCGGGTTTGCTGGCACTGCTTGACAATTCTGGTGGGAATGAAGTAGAATGTCAACGATTTTAGCACTCGCACGCCCAGAGTGCTAACGCACAGACTTCAGCAAAAACCACAACGAACTGTGACAAGGAGACACCCAGTATGGCAGTCAATTTCCGGCCCCTGTCGGACAAAGTGCTGGTCAAGCCCAGCGAAGCCGAGACCCAGACCAGCGGCGGCATTTATATTCCTGACTCGGCCAAGCAGAAGCCGCAGGAAGGCGAAGTCATCGCTGTCGGTCCCGGCCGCATTCTAGACGATGGCTCCCGCTCGACGCTGACTGTGGCCGTCGGCGACACCGTAATTTATTCCAAGTACGGCGGCACCGAGCTGAAGCTCGACGGCGCAGAGTACATGATTTTGGACGAAGACCAGATTTACGCCGTCAAGGGGTAACCCACCCCGGCGCTTTGCGCCACCCCTCCCGAAGCGTGAGGGGAAAGAGTAAAACTATTCCACATCTTCCTCTTCCCGCTTCGGGAGGAGTACCCACGAAGTGGGGGAGGTGGGTTTTTGCAAGGAGAATACACAAACTATGGCAGCTAAAACATTGCTGTTTGATGAAGAAGCACGACGCGCACTGGAGCGCGGCGCGAACGCCGTCGCGAACGCCGTCAAAGTGACATTAGGGCCGAAGGGCCGCAACGTCGTTTTAGACAAAAAGTGGGGCAGCCCGACTATCACCAAAGACGGCGTCACGGTCGCCAAAGAAATCGAGCTGGACGACCCTTACGAGAACATGGGCGCACAGCTTGTCCGCGAAGTCGCCTCCAAAACCAACGATGTCGCGGGTGACGGCACCACGACTGCGACCGTTCTGGCCCAGGCGATTGTCAACGAAGGTCTGCGCTATGTTGCCGCTGGCGGAAACCCGATTGCCCTGCGCCGGGGCATCGAGCTTGCGGTCGAAGCGGCTGTGGCCGAGCTGAAGAATCGCAAGATTGACATCACCGACAAAGCCTCGATTGCTCAGGTCGCGTCCATCTCCGGCAACGACCCGGAAATTGGCAACATGATCGCCGAAGCGCTGGACAAAGTCGGCAAAGATGGCGTCATCACGGTCGAAGAGTCCAAAGGCACCGACACGACGCTGGAAGTCGTCGAAGGCTTGCAGTTCGACAAGGGCTTTATTTCTCCCTACTTCGTCACCGACCAGGAGCGCCAGGAAGCGACGCTGGAAAGCCCGCTGATCCTGCTGAACGAAAAGAAGATCTCGTCGGCCCAGGACCTCATCCCGCTGCTGGAGAAGATCTCTCAGTCCCGCCGGCCTCTCTTGATTATCGCCGAAGATGTAGACGGCGAAGCGCTTGCCACTTTAGTCGTCAACAAGCTGCGCGGCATCCTGAACGTCGTCGCGGTCAAGGCTCCCGGCTTTGGTGATCGCCGCAAGGCCATGATGGAAGACATCGCCATCCTGACTGGCGGCCGCTTCCTGACCGAAGACCTCGGCATCAAGCTCGACGGCGTGGAGCTGACCGACCTCGGCACGGCCAAGAAGATCGTCATCACCAAAGAGAACACGGTTCTGGTTGAGGGCGGCGGCACGACTGACGGCGTCAAGGGCCGGATCGAGCAGATCCGCCGCCAGATCGAGAACACCGACTCGTCGTATGACAAAGAGAAGCTGCAAGAGCGGCTCGCCAAGCTGGCCGGCGGCGTCGCCGTCATCCAGGTCGGCGCGGCCACCGAAACGGCCCTGAAAGAGAAGAAGCATCGCTTCGAAGATGCCCTGTCCGCCACCCGCGCGGCCGTGGAAGAAGGCATTGTCGCCGGCGGCGGCGCGACCCTGATCTCGCTGATCCCCGTCCTGGACAACCTGGGCCTTACGGGAGACGAAAAAGTCGGCGCGAACATTGTCCGCCGCGCTTTGGAAGAGCCGCTGCGCCAGATCGCCGCCAACGCCGGGCTGGAAGGCTCGGTTGTCGTGCAGATGGTGAAGACGCTGCCCACCGGCCACGGCCTGAACGCGCTCACCGAAGAGTATGTGGACCTTGTCGCCGCCGGCATCGTAGACCCGGTCAAAGTGACTCGGTCCGCGTTGCAGAACGCTTCGTCCATCGCCGGCATGATTTTGTCCACCAACTCGCTCATTGTCGAGAAGAAGGAAAAGTCGAAAGGCAACGCCAGCGCCGCCCACGACGACGACGATTACTAAACCTACTCACCCGTAGAGGGCAAGAAAGGGGCGCGGCATACGCCGCGCCCTTTTTTTAGTTCGGGTCATGCCAAGAAAAGAAGCAATGCGGGCATTGTTTCGCTTGCGGAGTCCGCGCCAGGCTGTGACATTTAGGACAACGATTGAAAAACACTTCAGTCGGACGGTCTTGCATTATCCGTTGAACGACATTGCGGTAGAACTGCTCTGCGCCGTTTTCAAGCAGCCGCAGGACTTCTGGGTCGCTGGAAATCCAGTTTTTCCTCAGCATCCGCTGCATACCAACTGACTGAGCAGTCTCGGCTTTTTCTTCGCCTAAAATTGATTTATAGGCTGCATGTTCTCGCAGTGTCATCAGGTTGCTGAAGTTGACAAAAACGTAGCGGGTTAGTTCGTCCATTTGGGCGGGTTCCTACGGCAGCATTCGTATTTTCTTCATAGTCAAATAAAGATGTCGGCCCTCTTTGTTCAATAATTGGAAGCCGTATTTTTCGTAAAATGCCTGAGCCGCCTTATCCAGAGCGTCTACCACGACGGCGGCAGCGGCGATGCCGTCGGCATGATGCCTTGCGGCAGCAAGGGCATGGAGCAATAAATCCCGCCCCAATCCTTCGCCCTGCCGAGATTGATCTACAGCCAGACGCGCCAGTAAAATTGCTGGGACTGGATAAAGAGGCAGCCCCACATTTTCAGGGTACTCGTAAAAATCAATCGTAGCGGACGAAAGCGTATAGTAGCCCCAGACCCGGCTTTCGCCTTCTTCTACCAAGACATAGGTGCGGCCCATGTCCTGGTCTTGGTTCTGCCGAGCCGAGCGCTGAAGGTATTGGTTGAGGCTGGGAACGCCGCAGTCGAAGTCCTTGCGATTATGAGCTTTCGTCAGCGCCTGAAATTGAAGCATGTGCAACCTCCCTGTCAATGCACTTACGTTCCGTATCGCTGGTTGAACTGATGCGCCGCCTGGACCAGCGCGGCGTTCGGTTCTTCCTCAGACGCCAGGGTGCTCAGAAACCGATCCCGATCTGCATTGTTCAGCATAATTCGGTGATGCTTTTCCAGGACGGCCTGTGCTTCATTGACAAGGACGGCACTGGCGAAATCCGTCGTGGAAATGCCCAGCGTTTCGGCGGCCTGCTCGATAATTTTTTTGACATCCGGGCGAACACGCAGGTCAAGGCGGGTCGTCTTTCGGGCTTCGGGTTGTGTCGTGGTTGTCATGGCTATTCCTCAATCGCTAGGCCGTCGTTGGATAAAGTATACCCTTTGTGCGGCAAACATCCGCACAGTTTAGCCGCTCCACGGTGATCACTCGGTCGGCTCGCGCAGAGATAGAGGAAAAAGGGCGCGGCTTATGCCGCGCCCCTTCTTAGTGTGATCAGCCATTACCGTAAAATTTGTCTGTAAATGACTTCGCCTGCTTTTTTCCGCACCACTGCTTCCAGCCGGAGAAAGCCCGTAATCCATTCATGACTGCAATTGAAGACACCCAAAGAAAATGGGGCCAGCTTGCTCCGGCAGCATGAACAAGCAATTTCAGTCCCTCGCCCAGCATGAGGTAACAGCCGCAAAGCGCTCCAAGAACAAAAATAATGATGCTTGCCGGGGATGCAGGCTTTTGTATCAAGTTTTCCAGCGAAGGGAAAAGCTGCTTCTGCTTCACCGGCGGCAGACAGCGCCAGCAAACCCACCAAAACACGGTCAAAGCCCAGGCAGTCGCCGCCCCGCCGCCCCAGCCCCAGTCTGGACCAGGGCGGTTCAATATGAGGTTATCCCCGAACCCATGAAAAAGCGTCAGCATTGTCAACGCCACGCCAAACACCAGCGAGAACGTAAAGCCAACACCAATCAGCAGGCGTAATAGACCGAGCGCGATGCGTTTCATAGATTTATTTTTTCTTCTGCTTGCTGTTCAGGTTGTGGTTCTGCGTGTCGGCGAAAGAACTCTTCCATCGCTACCTCGAAGATGCGGTTGCGGGAGACTTTCAATAAGACTGCAAGTTCTTTCACCTGCAAGAATAGTGTTTCGTCAATCGTAATTGTGGTTTTGATCTTCGGCATAAGTATCCACCTGACGTTAGGTATAACGCGCGGTATAGGTGATGTCAGCACTGCTTACGTCTTTCACAGCGCAGCGTTCAATGCGCTGTCTCGGAGGGCATCCCTTGCCGCCGTCAGCTTTTGCTGCGAGGCTGTGTTGCCTGCTGCCTCGGCTTCCTGCGCTGCTGTATCCAGCGTTTCGACGGTCTGCACAATCTGGGTGATGAGGTCACGCTGGGCTTTGGTCAGACGTATCTTCTCGCGGGCTTGGACAAACAAGTCCGTTGCGAGGTTTGTCGTCAGGGCCAGGCGGCTTTTGGCAATCTCGATCTCGATTTGCGCCTGCTTTTCTTCTGCTTTCAGGGCTAATGCTTCGGCGGTCATCGCGCGGATACGCTCTTCTTCCCGGCGCATAGCAATCTTGACGGCTTCTGCCGTTTCGATGGCGGAAGCCAGTGGCTTCTGCATTTCCGCAAGTGCTTCCGCGTGCCTGCGCCGCAGAGCCAGCAGTTCTTGTTTGGTTTCGTCGTCCGCGCTGTTGATCTGCTCCGTCAGCCGGTCTGCGCGCTTCTGCCTTTGGTCGGCCAGCGCCTGCAAATTGTTCTTCTGCGTGATGGCCTGAACCGCCCAGTCACGGTTCTTGGCCTGAGCTTCGCGCATCTGCTGCTGGGCGTGCTGCAAGAGAACTTCAGAAGTCGCAGGAGATGATTTTGCTTCGCGCTTCCGCAGCAGGGGGAAGACGCAGGCAAAACCGAGCAGGACGCCGAGCAGGGATGGGTAGGGGCGCAATGGCATCAGTCCTTTCGTTGCCGCCCGCCTGGCGGAAGCCGAGGCGAGCAAGCAGGCAGCAATTCTGTGAGTTTACCCGCTCCCAAGTCCGGGTAATCACTCTTAGCAAAAGTGTGAAGCTGGAAGGGTGTCAATTCGGGTGCGAAGAGCGCAAAGTTGACGACGAATGACGCTGGTGAATGAAACGCAAAAATGGCCGGAGCGCCTTTGGATTGTGCGGCACGGCGAAAGCGCGGGCAATGTCGCCCGCGACGCCGCCGAAGCCGCAGGACATGACCGGATTGACATCCCAACGCGAGATGCCGATGTTCCGCTGTCAGCGCTCGGCGAGCGCCAAGCGCAGGCATTAGGGCAGTGGTTCGGCCGGCTCCCGCCCGAAGAGCGCCCGACCGTGATCCTCGCCTCGCCTTACCTTCGCGCACGCCAGACCGCCGATCTTGCGCTGGAAGCCGCTGGCCTGGAGCGCGAAGAAGACACGCTGATTGTGGATGAGCGGCTGCGCGAAAAAGAGTTCGGCATTTTGGATCGTTTGACCCGTGCGGGAGTGGCCGCACTGTACCCGGAGCAGGCCGAGTTCCGCCGCCTGCTGGGCAAATTTTATCATCGCCCGCCCGGCGGCGAAAGCTGGTGCGACGTAATCCTGCGGCTTCGGTCCAGCATTGACATGATCACGCGCGAGTTTCGCGGCGAGCGTGTCCTGCTGGTCGGCCATTCGGTGGTCGTGCTGTGCTTTCGGTATCTGCTGGAACGGATGACCGAAGAAGAGATTTTAGACATTGATCGGACTAATGAAGTCGCCAACTGTTCTGTGACTTCCTATGTCTTTGACCCGGCGTTAGGCAAGCACGGAAAGCTTGCGCTTCGCGAGTTTAACTTTGTCGCCCCGCTGGAAGAAGCCGGCGAAGATATTACGACCGAGCCTGATGCCCCGGTACATCCCTGAAGCAAACTGATACACTATGACAACGCCGCAAACAGAAATTACTCCGGCCTTTTTGGCCGGCTGGCCGCTGCCCCAGCATGACGATGGAGACGATAAGGAAGGGCGCGGGCGCATCTTTGTCGCGGGCGGGTCGCCGGAAATCCCCGGCGCTTTGATCCTGTCTTCCCTCGCGTCGCTGCGGGCAGGAGCCGGACAGCTCAAAATCGCTACGGCCCGCAGCGTCGCGCGGCATGTTGCCGCAGCCGTCCTGGAAGCCTGGGTCGTGCCGCTGCCGGAGACGCCCGGCGGCGGCTTCGATCCCGCCTGCGTCGGGACGCTGGCGGAAGATGCCAGCAACGCCAATGCCGTTTTGATCGGCCCTGGAATGCAGGACGAAGAAGCAACAAGCGCACTGCTCCAAGCGCTTCTGCCGCAGGTTCACGCGCCGACGGTGGTTCTGGATGCTGCCGCGCTCGCTTGCCTTCATGATGCCCCGCACCTGCTGCATCCCCTCAAGGGGAATGTCATTGTAACTCCCCACGCCGGCGAGATGGCCGGCATTCTGGGGCGATCCAAAGACGAGATCAAAGCCGACCCGTGCGCGGCGGCGATTGAAGCGGCGTCGTCCCTGCGGGCCGTCGTCGTGATGAAGGGAAGCGAGACATTTATCGCAACCCCAGAGGGCCGTGTTTTCCGCAACCAGCATGGCGGCATCGGCCTGGCGACTTCGGGGTCGGGTGACACGCTCGCCGGGATCATCGCGGGCCTCGCGGCACGGGGCGCGTCGCCGGAGCAGGCAACCGTCTGGGGCGTTCTTCTCCATGCACGCGCGGGGGAAGTTTTGGCGGAGCGGGTCGGGCCGTTGGGATTTTTAGCACGCGAGCTTCTGGCGGAAATCCCCCGGCTGATGTGGAAAACAGGAGCCGAGGAAAAATAACGGCTGCACGAGAAACAGCGAGCTGGCCCCTTCCCCCTCTACTCTTTCCACAATATATATAGTGCGCTTTGACGCAGCGGCTCATTGTCTGCATGAGCCGCTTCTTCTATCACAGCCCTGCGCCGCCGTTCGCTTGATCTTTTCCCCCGCTTGCACAAACAAATCCGTCCCCCAATTTGTCGTCGGCACCCTCCTGATTTGGTAATCTCTCTCAATCTGCGCTGGTACCTGCAAGTTGTTCTTCCTGCGTGACGAATCTACATATTTCCTGCGCCCGGCGAGCGGTAACGATCTTGAGTTTTAGTGCCGATAATCGGATGGAGCGCTGCGCCCACGCGCAGAGAACAGCACGCAATCCATGAACATTCGTACACAACTCACGCTTTTGGGGTCCGGCAGCATTCTTGCGACTGCGGCGATCCTGACTGGTCTCGGCATCTGGCAGAGCGCCGTGTTCCACGCCGGGGCAAAGCGTGAAGTGGATCAGCTTGTCGGGGCGGAACTGCGGCGGACAACCCGCAGCGCCTACGATCTGGTCCATTCCCAAGACCAGTCGCTGACGACCCAGATCGCGCACACGGAGCGCATGGCGAGTTATATCGTGAGGCAGCAGGGGGGAATGACATTTGCTCCAGTCCCTGTTCACTGGACAGTGACCAACCAGTTCACGCACACGTCGCAAACCCTGACCTTGCCCCAAATGCGGATCGGCAGCCGCTGGCTTGGGCAGAACCGGGACCCGAAGCGGGCGACGCCGGTAGTGGATGCAATTAAAGACCTGACCGGCGCCGATGCCACCGTGTTCCAGCGGATGAATGCGCGGGGCGATCTGCTGCGCGTCGCCACCACAGTCCAAACCCTGAGCGGGCAGCGAGCCGCCGGCACGTTTATCCCGGCCGTTAACCCCGACGGTCGCCCTAATCCCATTGCCGCCAGCGTTCTCCGGGGACAGACCTACCACGGAAACGCTTTCGTGGTCAATGCCTGGTATGTCTCGGAATACACGCCGCTGTTTGACCACCACCGCCGGGTGATCGGCGCACTTTATACCGGGCTAAAGCAGGAGCAGGTGGCGGCTCTGCGTCAGGCAATTCTTCAAACGCGGGTAGGGACCACCGGAACCATCCGTGTTCTGTGCGGCACCGGTCCCCAAAAAGGGTCGTACCGGATTCCACCGCCGGGGGAGCCGAGCCGCCGAAGCGTGCTTGAGGCCCGCGACGCGCAGGGCGAACTTTACGTCCAAGATCTGCTGGCGCGTGCGCTGGCGCTGCCGCCCGGCGAGTCCACTCAAATCCGGTACTTGGCCCCGGCGGCGCATGGCAGCCCGGAAGCGTGGCATCTCGCCCAGGTCACTTATTACAAGCCCTGGGACTGGGTCATCGTGGCGGACACACGGGCCGACGATTTCAAGGGCTTTGAAGAGCGCCTGCGGGCAGGCCGGCAGCGGATGGCGCTGACCCTGCTGATTTCCGGCTGCCTTTTGGCGGGAGTCGGTGGATGGTTCTTGTGGCGCGTCGCGTGCCGGATCAGCCGCGCCGCCGGAGAAGTCGCGCAGGGCGCGTACCAGCTCGCCAACGGAACGCTGGCCGAATTCTCGCGTGCCGTGCAGGCGCTTGGGGCCGGCGCACTTGAGGAAGCGCGGCCCTGGGTTCAGGCCGTTCCGGTGCCGGTGCGAACGCAGGACGAGATCGGTGCAATGGCTGCCAGCTTCAATGCGATGCTGGCCCGGACTTCCGAAGCCGCTGGGGGCCTGGACGAAGCGCGGCAAAGGCTTTGGCAGGCCCGCGAAGAGCTGGTAGCGCTGAATGGCCGGCTGGAACAGCGGGTCGAGGAGCGGACCGCTACTCTGCGGGAAACCGAGGAACGCACACATCTGGCAATCGAGGCCGCCCATCTCGGCACTTGGGAAATTGATCTCGCAACCGGCATCGGCACCCGCTCCGCCAGTGGATGGCGGATGCTTGGTCTTGACGGCGATCCAAAGGATGCTGCTGCGGGGAAGAATATGGCGGCTTGGGGTGAGTCTATTCACCCGGAAGACAGTGCCCGTGTCAAGTCTCTTTTGGAAGAAAGCCGTACTGCCGGAACGGACTACGCCGCAGAATACCGGGTGGTGTGGCCGGACGGTTCGCTGCACTGGATCGTCTCCAAAGGGCAGGTGCTGAAAGAAAGCGGCGGGCCGGGCCGCCTGCTTGGAGTTTCGCGCGACATCACCCATGAAAAAGAATTGGAAGACAGCCAGGAACGTCTGCTGGCGCGGACGGCCCAGCTTCTGGCGGAAGCGCTGGACCGGGCCGACCGCGACCCCCTGACCGGTCTGTTAAACCATCGTGCGTTCCAGAAGCGTCTGGAAGAAGAAGCCGACCGCGCCCAGCGCACCGGCCATCCGCTGACAGTGGCTGTTCTCGACCTGGACAATTTCAAGTTTTTCAATGACGCTTACGGGCATCTGGCCGGGGATGATGTGCTGCGCCGAGTCGCCGCCGCCCTTTCCGCCGAGTGTCGTTCTTATGATACGCTGGCACGTTTTGGCGGCGATGAATTTGCGCTGCTCCTGCCGGGCCTCCCGCTCGAAGAAGCGGCTTTGCTTGCCCCGCGCCTGTCTGCCGCGCTGGCCACTCTTGGATTTCAGCCACCGGGTTATGATACAATTATTCCCGTTGGCCTGTCAGTTGGAGCCGCTGTTTTCCCGGATGAGGCCGCTCTGCGCCATGAAGCAGTGGCGCTGGCTGACGAGCGTTTGCGCCGGGCCAAGACCGGCGGAGGAGAAGCCGAGGATCTGATCATGCCGCTGGTCGCCCGGCTGACTTCCACCCAGTCCGGCTTTTCCATGCTCAGTGCGCTGGTCACGGCGGTTGACAACAAAGATCGCTATACCTGTCGTCATTCCGAGGATGTGCTGGTTTACAGCCTGCAAATCGCCCAGGAACTCGGCCTGAGCGCGGCTGTCCAGGAGACGGTCCAAGTCGCCGCGCTGCTGCATGATGTCGGCAAAATCGGTGTCCCTGATGCCATCCTGCGGAAGCCGGGCCAGCTTTCCGAAGAAGAATTCAAATCTATTCAGCTTCACCCCATGATGGGCGCAATCATTGTCGGTGCGGTTCCCGGATTCGAGGAAACGCTGGATGCCGTGCGCCATCACCATGAGCGCTGGGACGGCAATGGCTACCCCTTCGGACTGCAAGGCACGGAAACGCCGCTCATTGCCCGGCTCATGGCGGTCGCGGATGCCTACTCCGCGATGACGACGGACCGGCCATACCGCAAGGGAATGGACCCGGAGAGGGCGCTCGGCATTCTCAGGAACGGTGCCGGAATCCAGTGGGACCCGGCCTGCGTCGCGGCCTTTCAGCGCGTCCGCCTGGGGACGTTGGTAGAAGTTTAGTATTCAATGAAGGTGTGACACTCACCTCGCCTCCGGCCAGATTTCCCAAAGGATCTGCCCCGGCTGAAGGCTAGGGCAGCGCAGCGCATCCGACAGCAGGCCAAACGCCGAGAAACCGGGCAGAGCGCCGATGACTTCGCTTTCCACGGCAGACGTGCCAAGATCGTTGGCGCGTCGCTCAACGTACTCCAAGACGGCAAGCAGAGGCGTTTCTGCGGGCTGGGTCAAGTTCATCGAGACTTGGGACAGGCCGCGCGACGGCAGGCGCAGTCCCAGGGCGCGGATGCCGGGCAAGTCGGGCCGTGTCCGCAGTTCGCGGGCGATGAGGCGGGCGGCGGCCGGGTCGGAGGCAGTGAGGTTGATGTTGTACGCAATGAGCGGTTCCCGTGCGCCCACGACGACGGCTCCGGCAGTGGGGTGGGGGGCATTCGGACCAACATTGGGCGCAAGTGTCCCAAACGCCGCTTTGCGAACAAACGGCAGTGTATAATTTTGCGGCGAAGCGGCCTCATAGAAGAAGACCGGCAGATTGTGCAGGGCGGCAAGCGCAGTGCCGACGCGGACGGCAAGCGCGGCGCACTCGGCCAGCGTGATGCCGGACAGCGGCACGAACGGCAGAACATCTATCGCGCCGAGGCGCGGATGAACCCCCTGATGCTCCCGCAAATCAATGTGAACAATCGCGGCGGACGCCGACGCCAGGGCGGCAGCCTGCACGGCGTCCGGCGAGCCGACGAACGTCACGACCAGCCGGTTGTGGTCGGCATCGGCGCTCCAATCCGCCAGGCGGACGCCGGGGGTCTGCCGCACGGCGTCCACAATCGCCTGGATTGTGGCGTCGTCGCCCCCGGCGCTGAAGTTCGGGACGCACTGAACTAAAGGCGGCATAAAATGGTCAGCATCACTTCTTCGCAGACTTCGTTTTCGGCGCCGGCGCAGCTTCCGGGGCTTCGTATTCAAACGTCATCAAGCGGCGCGGGTAATCAAACGTCACCCGGCGGGCGTAGGTCAGGCTGGACGCGCCGAGAAGCAGGCCAATCTCAAAGTCATAGTCGGAACTGAACTCCCGGTCTAACGAGGATTCGCCGATGGTGTCCGTATCTACCGAAATCGGCGGCTTGTCGCTGAGAGTAATGTGTGACTGATCATGTGAGTAGACATATTCAGAGTGCTGATCCGTGTCGCCAATTCCAGTCCTGCCGCGAAATGTCCCCATATGATAGTCATCTTTTGGTACGCCTTTGAGCTGCTCTTTGGCGAAGTGGAGAGACATCATAGTCTGTTGCGCCCCGCTGTCCAGCATCGCCCACGCTGGATGGCCGTTGACCCAAACAGACAGAAATAGATGGTCTCGGTAGACTCGGAACGGCAGGGCAACCACTTGGTCGCCGGCAAGCGGCACCGGAGCGGCGGCTGTCTTCGCGGGACTCAGGGTGGCAGTCGCGCCTATATAATCCAGAGTGATGACACAGTCATCAAGCGTGCTGCCACCAAGCAGACCATCGGAATTCTCTGGAGAAAATGCCGAAGTATAAATCGGAATCGAGCGGTAATTCAGTTCGCCTAAAGACATTGTGCTGGCCTTCAGCATTGTTGACGGCTCGCGTCCATTTAAGCCGCGAATGTAGGGATGGGCCAGCGTCGGCAGTTTCAGCCGTTTCGCTGCGTTCGGTGTCAATATCACGTCCCCAGCCCCGGTGTCAAAAATCAGTCGGAACTGCTGATCATTGAGGGTTACAGGAAAGACTGCCCAGTCGCCGGAAAAATTGACCTTCAGTGTCGCCGCATTTTTTGCGGATGGTGGGCCTTCAATCTGCTGGAATGACGGGTCGGCATTGAGAGCGTGCTGATACACCGCGGCGTTGGCATGGAAATCCCGCAGCCATTCGTTCTCGCGATCATAAGGATGCCCTTGCGGTTTTAATGCCAGATACTTGAGTGTCGCCGCCGTCTCTTCGGCGGCGTCTTTGTCGTCATCCAGGGTCCGCAGCAATCCCAGCCAGGCATCGGGCCATTCGGGGTGGAGCGCCGACGCTTTTCGGAACAGGGTTCGGGCGTCTTCGGCATGACCGTCCCAGTCGGCGATCCGGCCCGAGGCGACCAGGCCCCAGTAGTTGCTGGGGTCCAGCGCGAGTGACTGCTTGGCTTCGCCGGCATACGGCGGCTGCCAGCCGGCCCGAATCAAACACAGCGCCAGCAGGCCGTGAGCGTCGGCGCTGCTGGGGTTCTTTGCCGCGAAGCCCTGCGCGACGGTTAGGGCCTCGTCCCAGCGGTCCAGCCGGAGCAGGCTGCGAATAAGACCCGTTTGCGCGGTCGGGTCGGCGGACGCCGCATACGCTTTGCGGGCCGCCTCAAACTGCCCCTGCGCGAAAAGCGCGTCCCCCGCCGCTGGCGTTTGTCCAAAAACAGGCCGCAGTGGGAACGTCAACAAAACAAGAGCCGCCGTGATGCCGAACCGATTGAGCATGAAGTTTCTCCCAGGGGTTATTGTACCTGGGAGAAGTGCAGAAAGACAATGCGCGGGTCGTCGGTGGATGTGATTTCAACCACTTCATCAACGTTGACTTCGTCGGATATGAGGCCGCGTGCGTTTTTATGGTACACATGAACGGGGTTTGTGACTGTGTGGGTGAGCTGATCGTTTTCCCCGCCGCCCGCCGAGATGACAATGCTGCCCATCTCGCCGTCTTTCTCCTCAAAGGTCATGCCCACCAGCGGCTGCTTGTTCCAGGGGAACGACGGGTCGCCCTGCGGGTTGTAGATCAGCTCCACTGAAACCGGTTCCCCGGCGCGGGCGCGGCTGAAGTCATCAAAGTAGGTCTTCCATTCGGTGCGTGCGATTTCACGTGTCGGCATGTGTTTCTCCCAATTCCAGTTCTGTGGGTATCATAGTGTTATGACTTCCATTGCTGACATTCTTTATACCCAGGCGCGGCTGCCTTTAACGGATACTCCCGCCGATACGGTCGCAGTTGCGTCAGGGCGCATTGTCGCGGTCGGCCACGAAGCCGATCTGCGGGCGCTGGCCGGGCCGAACACGCAGACCATACCGCTCGGTGGGCGGACGCTCGTACCGGGCTTCCATGATGCCCACTGCCATGTGCTGGGCTTCGGCTTGACCCTGGCCGCCGTGACCCTGACCGGTGTTCCGACAATTCCTGAACTGGTTCAGCGATTGCAGACCCGCGCGGATGAGCAGAACGCCGATGGCGACACCTGGATACGTGGGCGCGGCTACAATCAAAACATCATGGATGAAAAGCGCCATCCGACGCGCAGGGACTTAGACGCTGTCGGCGGCGGCCAGCCGTTTGTGCTGATCACCCACGCTTCCGGCCATGCGGTTTCCGTTAGCTCTCGTATCTTGGAGCGCATGGGCGTCGGTCCAAACACGCCGGACCCGCCCGGCGGCACGATTGTCCGGGATGAATCTGGGGAAGCTACGGGAGTTCTGCTGGAAACGGCGGCTAATCTCGCGTATGACGCCGCGCCGGAGCCGACCGTCGCCGAACGGGTCGCCGCCCTTCAGCGGGCGTCGTCGGCGATGAACGCGCTCGGCATCACCAGCGCCGTAGACGCAACGCTCGGCCTAGCCGCCCGTGACAGCTTCCGGGAGATTGATGTGTACCACGAAGCGGCGGCGTCCGGCGCGTTGACTGTCCGCTGCTCGCTGATGATGCTTCTTTCCCAGATCGCCGCGCTGGACAGTGTGCCTCACCCGCGTGATGTGACCACAGAGACCGACTGGGTGCAGATCGGCCCGGCAAAAGTCTTCACAGACGGCGCTTTGACCACGCGCACCGCCCTGCTGCGCTCGGCGTTTGCCGGCAGCGGCGATCTCGGCACCGCCGTCTGGGCCGCCGAGGAGCTAAACGCGATGGTGCTGAAGGCGCACAAAGCAGGCTGGCAGATCGCGGCGCACGCCATTGGGGACGGTGCGATTGACCTCTGTTTAGATGCCTACGGCAAAGCGCAGGCAAAGCATCCGCGTACCGACGCCCGGCACCGGATCGAACACGCCATGCTGCTCTGGCCCGATCAAGTGGGTCGCCTCGCCCGGCTCGGCATTCTGCCTGTTTACCAGCCGGAATTTATCATGCGCTTCGGCGACTCCTACACAAATGCTATCGGGGAATCACGAGCCAAGCGCCTGATGCCATATGCCGAAACGGCGGCTGCCGGCCTGCCGCTCGTCTTCTCGTCCGACATCCCCGTCATCCCCGGCGCTCCGCTCGACGGCATCGCGTCTGCCGTCAATCGCCGCACCCCATCGGGAACCATTCTTGGCCCCAGTCAATGCGTCTCGGCACTGGATGGTCTGCGGGCGTACACCGAACACGCCGCGTACAGCGTCTTTTCCGAACACGACCGGGGCCAAATCGCGCCCGGCCACCGTGCCGATTTTGCCGTCTTGAAGGGCTGGCCCGACGCCCCGACCGTGCAGGCCGCGATTATCGGCGGCGAAGTCGTTTACGGAGGCATCGGATGACGCAGATCAAGACCCTCCGAACTTCGCTGCTGGAAACTGGTTTTGAGCGGCCTCAGTAAAGCCCCGTCCGTTCATGTGTTTCGTCATCAGGACGAGATCGTCTCGTCCTGAAAAAACCTCTACGATCCGGTACTAGGCGGCGACCAGAGGCTGACGGCCACCAAATTATCAGAACCGCTCAAGCTCAAGGTCCAACCACTTTTTCCGAAGGAACTTAGCATCCATGATCACTTATCAAACACGTATTTTTATCCCGCCGTCTCCTCCCTATGATACAGAAGACACATGGGTAGAGACCGCTCTAGGCCATATTGTTCGACCGCTAGTAGAGGGCAGTCCAGAACTGTCTTGGTTCTGGTTTTCGCGCTACGTCAATGTACGGGGCAGCGATGTGAATGACTGCGAGATCGCACAAGTTCCTGACGCCTTCTATGAGAATGACTTTCACAGAAGCCTGAGATTTCGTTTTCAAGTTGACGCAGCCGCACTAGAGCAAGTCAAACTACTGGGTGACAAATTGATCCACGACGCAGGATGCTTCATCTCCGATTGGCGACTGTATGACGTAGTAGGAGACCTAGGCAGTGACCGTATATTAGGAGAGCGGAGGAACCGAGAGCATCGGCGAGAACGTTCAGAAATGGTGGCTCAGTTCTATCACGGCACAGCCCGCCTCGTGTTGGACACCCTCGTTGGACCAGATGAAGAGAGCCGCTTCAGACAGGAGTATAATGACCAGAATCGCCACGGCTCAAGTTTTGAGACCCTTCACCATGTTTTTTGCAACATAACCAGTGTGCCAACTGGGGTAGATTTACCTGACGGCTCTGGCCGCACCATTCACTACATGGTCAATTTTTGATGAGGCTGCAAATGAAGCAACTGCGTAGCTCCTACAGAATTAAACCTCCGTGTCGTCCCGGTCCCGCCTTGTCGTCATCACGTCGGAGCCGGAGGCGAGCGCCGGGGTGGGAACGGGGCGGCGGGTGAACCAGCTTTTGACCGCCGCGATCTGGCCGCGCAGCCAGGCGTGGGACAGTTCCTCGCGCCCGAAGATGCCCTGGGGCCGGGTCAGCATGAGAATAATCAACAAAAGCGAGTAGGCAACGAGGCGGTACTGGTCAATCCCGCGCAGGGCTTCGGGCAGAACGGTCAGCAGCACGGCGGCGATGGCGACGCCGCTGATGGAGCCGAGGCCGCCAAGAACCACCATGACCACAGTATCAATTGAGCGGACGAACGAAAATTGATCGTTAGACAGCGACGGCTGATACAGCGCAAACAATGCCCCGGCAATTCCCGTGAAGAAGGCGCTCAGGACAAACGCCGTCACTTTGTAGCGTGTCGTCGGGATGCCCATCGCCTCTGCCGCGATCTCGTCTTCCCGCACGGCGAGAAACGCTAGGCCGTGCGTGGAGAAGCGCAGGCCGTAAGAGACCCACAGTGTCAGCGCAGCAAACAAAAAGACCCAAAAGAAGTTGGTGAGGTGCGGGGTTAAAATGGTCGTGTCGCCGCGCGAAATGCCGGTGAACGAAGTCGCGCCGTCCACTGCTTTGATGTTCCGAATGACCACTTGAATGATCTGCGCGAACCCCAGCGTAATAATCGCGAGATAATCCCCCCGCAGCCGAAGCGACGGCAGCCCAACCACAAACCCGACGGCAGCTGCCGCCAAGCCCGCGATCAAACACAGTGTCAAAATTGGGTACGCGCCCTGCGCGACTCCGATAGGCGAGCCGTCAATCGGCAGACCGGGGAACAGCCGGGCGTGGCCGTAAGTCGAAACCGCCGCCGCGACATACGCGCCGACCGCGTAGAAGCCGATATGCCCCAGCGAGAACTGCCCCGTGAAGCCATTCACCAAGTTCAGCGAGACGGCCAGGATCACATAAATCCCGCACGAGATGATCACGCCTTCTTTGTACTGGTCCATGCCGTAAAACGAAGTCGCCGACTGATCCAGCAGCGGCCGCTCGACCCAGGCGTTGCCGAGAAACAGCAGGCCAAGCAGGGCGATAATGCCGAAAAGACGCCCCGGCAGGGTAGGGGACTTAAAGGCGGATGTAGGTGCGTTACGCATGGTCATAGGCTTTGTTTAGCCGGGGTTGTAGAAAACCCTGGCAAAGAGGCGTCCTTCGGACGAGGAGCACGCCGAAGTTGACAACATCTTTGTCCGAAAGATACAATCCTGCCGTGGTTTTCCACAACCCCGGCATTACATCTCGTTAAACTTTCTCTGGGGCCAGCCGCCCGAACAGGCCGGCGGGGCGTACCAGCAAAATTACGATCAGCAGGAAAAACGCAACGGCGTCCCGGTAGGTGCTGGGAACGCCGACGCCGGGGCCGTAGGCGACCACTAGAGTCTCAGCCAGGCCCATGATCAAGCCACCGACGACTGCGCCAGGGATGTTGCCGATGCCGCCGAGGACCGCCGCGACAAAGGCTTTGAGGCCCATCAAAACACCGACATACGGCGTGAATGCCGTCCCAGTCAGCCCCGTCACCATGACCCCCGCCGCGCCTGCCAGCGCCGCGCCGAGCGCAAACGTGAACGCGATCACGGTGTTGGTGTTGATACCCATCAGCGCCGCCGCGTCGGCATCAAACGACACCGCCCGGACCGCCTTGCCGATGCGCGTGTAGGTGACAATATAGGTCAAAACCGCCATCAAGACCAGCGACAAGCCGAAAATCAGCAGTGTCTGCACACTCAGCGAGAGGCCCAAAAGCTGAACGCGGTTCGGCAGGCTGACGATCTGCCCGGTCTGGATGAAGCGCTGGTCCGACGAGAAAATCTGCGGCAGCAGGCCGAAGTTCTCCAAGAACAGCGAAACGCCGATGGCTGTGATCAACGCCGTCAGGCGCGACGGCGTCCCGACCGCCCGGCGGCGCTGCGTCGTCCGCAACAGCGCGGCAATGCCGAGCCAGACGACAATCCCAATGGCAATCGCCGACGCCGGGGTGCGGTTGCCGTTGATCGCAATGCCGTAAGCGACATACCCCGCCGCGCCGCCGACGAACACGCTAGGCAAAATCCAGGCACGGGTTCGCAGGGGCCGATAGGCGGCCTGCTCAATGACCAGTCCCAGCAGGGCGCAAAGCAGCATCGCCACCAGCAGCACCAAAATTGCCCCGAATGGCGACGGCAATAAGCTATGCAGAGGCGTGTGGCCCGGCAGCCAGGTTCCGAGAACCCCCGCTGCGCCGAGGCCTGCATACGCGCCGACCATGTACACGTCGCCGTGCGCGAAGTTGATCAGCTTCAGGACGCCGTAGACCATCGTGTAGCCGAGGGCGATCAGCGCGTAAATAGAGCCGAGCTGAATGCCGATCAAAAGTTGTTCTGCCAGTTGGTGCATAAGAATAACAGAGAGGAACCCACCCCGCTCGTACCTCGCGACCCTCCCGAAGCGGGAAGGTGAGGAGCAAAGCAAAGAAGCCGATGCCGTCCTTTGCCTTGTCTGAAACTCTTTACCTTCCCGCTTCGGGAGGGTCGCGAGGTACGAGCGGGGTGGGTTCTACGGATTCACCGTGGTCACATACTTGTAGTCTGCGCCGTGGATTTGCAGCACGACCGCAGGCTTGACGGCATTGCGATCCGGGCCAATCGTAATCGTTCCCGTGATGCCCTTGTAGCCCTGGGTGGCCGCAATCGCCTCGCGCAGCTTGGCGCGGTACTCGGGGGAGGCATAATTTCCGTCCGCCGGAGCGCCCGCGCGTTTCAGAGCATCCGCCAAGACGCCTACTGAGTCGTAGCCGAGAGCCGCGAGTGAATCGGGCTGCGCCCCGCCGTAGGCAGCTTTGTAGGCGGTGACGAATTTCTGGATCGTCGGGTCGGGGTTGCTCATGGACGAATGGTTGGTAAAGTACGAGCCTTCCAGCGCCGCGCCCGGCCCACCCGCGCCTTCCACGAGTTTCGGCGAGTCCCAGCCGTCGCCGCCGAGCAGGGGAACATTCAGGCCGATGGCCCGCGCCTGCTTGGCAATCGGGCCGACCTGGCCGTAGTAGCCCGGCACATACAGCACGTCGGGATTGGTCGCCTTGATCTGCGTAAGCTGCGACGAGAAATCAACGTCATCTTTGCCGTAGTTCTGTGCCAGCGTAATCTGCCCGCCGCCCTGCGTGAAGCTCTGCGTGAAGAACTTGGTCAGGCCAATGGAATAATCGTTCCCGGCGTCGGTCAAAATTGCGGCTTTCTTGGCGTGCAGGGTGCCGGCGGCGAACTTCGCGGCGGCGGTTCCCTGGAATGGATCAATGAAGCAGACCCGGAACACATAGGGGCCAAGCTGGGTGACTTTGGGGTTGGTGGACGACGGTGAGATCATCGGCACTTTGGCGGCGTTGCAGATCGGCGCGGCCTGGATGGACAGCGTAGACGCCACCTCGCCGATCACTGCCGTGGGAGCGTCGCTCGTGATGATTTTCTTGACCACGCTGGAAGCCCCGTCGGGGGTTCCGGCGTCATCCTGCACGTCCACGTTCAGGGTGTGGCCGTTGACGCCGCCTGCGGCATTAATGGCTTTCACGGCAAGCTCCACGCCGTTGTCGGTAGAATGGCCGAACGTCGACTTGTCCCCGGTCAGCGATCCATATTCGCCGATGATAATTGCGTTCGCCGCTCCGCCGCCGCCGGATACGGCGTTGACGCTGGATTTATTGGCGCAGCCGCCGAGAACAGCGGCAAAGACGGCTGCCGAGCAGAACCCGCCGGCCAGACATGCCGAAAAACGCGCTGAAGCGCTGAAAGCAAGCATAAACAAAAGTTCCTTCGAGTTGTTGGTGTGAAAAAGATCGGGGCGGCACTGCCCGGAAGCGGATTAAGAGACTATTCGGCACGAGGCCGCTGAAATCCTTCCCGCACCACAAGTTTTCTTGCGATGCCGAAACTTCCCGCGCCCGTGAGCAGCGCCAGCGTCAGCAGCGAGACATAAAACCCTAGCCGGAACGGGGTAGAGGCATAAAGAAATCTGAGCGTGTGCAATCCGGCACTTGGTACGGCGACCGCCCGCAGGCAGCCGTCGTAGGTATCTATCGGCTCGGCATGGCCGTCTAAAAATGCCGACCATCCGGCGGCCTGGGCGTCTTCTAAAATGAGCGTGTCAGGGGCAGATGTCCGAAACGAGAGCCTCACTCGGTCCGGGCCGTCTTCGGTCAGCGCCACTGGCGACGGCGAATGAACTAAGTGCGCCCGCGCCTGCCAGCGCAGGTCCCGTGAAAGATAAACAAACGCTTTCGGGCCGCGCTTCTGGCCCGGTGGCGCGACTGTCGGAGCCACGCGCACGGCCGCGAGGCCCGGCACGGCTGTTTCCGGCGGCGTCACCCGCAGAAGCGCGATGTATTTAACACCGAGCGCCCCGCAGAGGGCCGCGGCTTCATTTCTCTGCGCCTGTGTCGCCTTCGGTTCAAATGCATCTGCCGCTTTCTTCGCCGCGGTCTCGGTCTTTCGGAGCGCCACGGGTTCGTAGCCGAATGCATCGTAAATCCCGTAAGACATCATCAGATTGGGCGTCAGCGTGTCCGCCCACAGTTCTTGATAATCCGGCGCAGACTGCCGAAAGTCTTTGTAGTTCGTGAACCGCAGCCAAACCCCATTGGTCGGAGCAAGAATTCGCGCCTGATGTGCGGTGATGTCCGGGTCAGCCTGCACCCGTGCAATGTTCGGCGATAACGGCCTGAGCGCAGACGGTTCGGCCAGCGGGTACAGCGTCCGCCCGAAGTGCATAAGATCGGCAAACGCCAGCAGAATAAGACCGGCGACAAGAAGGTAGAGGCCGTTTTGCCGACGGGCGATTAAAATCGCAGCAACGAAGGCACTAAACCGGCCTGCGCCGGTTAAGACAAAGTCCGAGCTTTGAGTCCGCGCAGGCGGACTTTGCGCTTCAGTTGCCGTGATTTCCATCGCCCGCTTCCCCTTCTGCAGCAACTGCTCCAATCCAAATCCCGCCAGCAGCGACAAGGCAAAGCAGGCCGGCAGGAGGCAGCGGGCCGGATCGTGGAACGACCGAAAGCCGGGCAGCACAAAATACGCCAGATGGTACAAGCCGCCGCGCCCGCCGAAGGCCATCCACAAGCTGACGCCAAAGACGCCGACCCAGAACCGGGCCGAGCGGCCGGAACTGCGAAAGGCCGTGAACCCTCCCCAAAGTGCAAGGCCAAATGACAGCCCGCCGACATAGCAGCATGTTTCCCACGCATTTCCCCGCGCGGTCCAGTTGCCGTAAAAGGGGCTGCCGTGCAGGTGCGGCAGGACGAAATTGCCGAGCTGATTGAACGGCAGGAAAAAACGATCCACGACGGCAAACGACAACCGGTGCCGGGCGGCGTCCCGGAACAGCGCCAGCGTCGGCAAAAGCTGATCCATCGCGAGGCCAGAGGCGGTGATGAGGGCGAGAAAGATCAGCCCCCCCGTCTCCCGTAACCGGGCAGGGGAACCCCCCCTGCCTCGTTCCTCCGCACCCTCCCCGAAGCGGAGAGGGAAAGAGTGAGAAGCAGTGGCGTCGCCCAAATCTAAAGCTCTTCGCCCTCCCGTTTCGGGAGGGCCGGCGAGGAACGAGCCGGGGTGGGTTCCGCCTCCCCGCCACACAAACACCCCGTAAGCCGCCGCCAGGTACAGCGTCAGCAGGGTCATCTGGACATGGGCGGCGAGAAGCTGTAAGCCCAGGACCGTGCCGAGAACAAGCGCGTCCTGCACGCGGCGTCTCCAAAGGAGAGAGTCCAGGCACAGCAAAATCCAGGGCAGCCAGGCCGATGCCTGCACCATATTGGGAAACTGTTCTTTTGAGACAAGCTGCCCGCCGAACATGAACGTCACGGCGGCGAGGAGCGCCGGGCCGACCCCCAGCGCCAAAGCGCGGCGGGCGAACGCATACACGCCGAGGCCCGCGATCCAGGTATGCAGCGCGACCGTGAGATTAAGAAACTGCGTCGCCGAGACAAACGGCAGCAGGGCCGTGGCCGGGTACAGCGGCCACGTCTGCGGGTTGCCGACGTAAGGCGTCCCGCACAAAATCAACGGGTTCCAGAGCGGCAGACGGCCCGCGTTTAAGTTCTGCTTCAGGAAGCCCGCCATCGGCGTGAAATACAGCCCGGTATCGCCCCAGTACAGCGCCTGCCCCAGCACTACCTGCCGCCAAAAATAAACGACTGTCAGCAGAAGCAGCAGCCCAGCGACAAGGAAACGCGCTTGCCAGGAGCGCCCGTTTCGTGTAGAATGAAGACTGTCGGCGGAAACGCGCACGGCAGGCAGTGTATCACGCGGAAAGAGAGTTTGTCAATGCTCACAGTCGCAATCATCGGCGGGACGGGGTTCGGCAGCGCTCTTGTCACCGGTGAGCCGGAAACGGTTGAAACCGAGTATGGGCCGGCGTCGCTGACCCGCGCGGCTTTAAGTAATGACTTGACCCTGCTGTTTCTGGCCCGGCACGGGGCCGGGCATTCCCTGCCGCCTCACAAGATCAACCACCACGCCAACATCGCCGCGCTGCGGGACCTCGGCGTGGACGCCGTCTTTGCGACCACCGCCGTCGGCTCCCTGCACCCGGAAATCGCTCCGGGCGATTTTGTGATTTTGGACGACTTTTTGGACTTCACCAAAGGCGGCCCGGTGACGTTCTACTCGGAGCCGGGCCAGGTCCGGCACACGGATTTCGTGCATCCCTACAACCCTGCCCTTCGCGAAACGCTGCTTCAAACGATGGCGGCGGACATCGCGCCGCGTGTTCACAAGGCCGGGACCTATGTCTGCGTGTCCGGGCCGCGGTACGAGACACCTGCCGAAGTGCGCTTGTTCGGGCAGTGGGGCGGGGCGGTCGTCGGCATGACCGGCGCTCCCGAAGCGATATTGTGCCGTGAAGTGGGGCTGCGCTACGCCGGAGTGGCGCTGGCCACGAATTACGGCACAGGTTTGGTTCCAGATGCGCCGCTTTCCCATGCGGAAGTGGAGCGGGAAATGGCTGCAAGTCGGGATGCCCTGGCAGCATGGCTTTTGCGTGCGGCGCGGGCCATAAAATAAAGTTTTTTCTGCAAAAAAGACTCGCATTTTTGCTCTGAAAAGTGCTGTATAATGAACCAATAATCAGACTTTCTTTTTCGGCACTTTTGGGACAGAAAGACGCGGCCATGAAAAACACACTGCACGCCAAAATTGGGAGCGCCTGCCTGGCGCTTGGACTCCTATTCTTGATGCCGGGCCTGTCCCGTGCCGATGACGACATCACGCCGTTTCAGCAGGCGGAGCATTACACGGTCGTGGGAACCGTGCAGTCCGTCAGCGGCTCCAGCGACCGCCTGGTCGTCAACGGCAATGATTTTAACCGCTATGTGGTAGATGCTTACGGCGCGGACATCACGCTGCTGGACAGCCACATGGGCGAGACAGGAAACCTCGCTCGCGGAATGCGTGTCCGGGTCGTCGGAACCCTGCTCGGCCGAAATCTGCTGGAAGCCGACCGTCTGCGCGTCCTGCCGAATTTCGGCGGCAGCGGCGAATTTCAAATCCCGCCGCAGTCTTTGCCGGAAGTGGAAGACCCGCTGCCGGAAGCGCCGGTGACTCCCGTGCTGCCGCTGCCGGTCCCGACTGTTGCTGCCGCGCCCGGCCCGCAGTTTCTCTTGGACGGTTTGGTGCGTGAGATTGACGCCCCCCATTACCAAGTGACGCTGCTCGGCGACGACGACAAGCGGTACACGGCGAACCTTCAGGATACGGATATCATCCTGCGCGGCACCGAGCGGGCCGGTCAGGTCGCGGACCTGTCGCGCGGGATGCGCGTTCATGTGGTCGGTGTCCTGCTGCCCGGCGGCCTCGTTGAAGCCGACCGTGTGCGTGTCCTGCCCGCCCCAGAGCTGTCTCCGGCGCCGGTGGTTGCGCCGGTTCCTGTCACGGAGAACATGGACGCCTACACCGGCATTCTGATTGACTGCCGCTCCCTGCCGGACATCAGCCGCTCGCCCGCTCCGGCGATCTACGCCACCGCCCCGGATGCGACGCTTTTGTACCCGGACCGCTCCCATGTCCCGACCCCGGACGAAGTGCAGGAAGAGTCCATCGTTCGCTACTACTGGACCGTCGACTCAGCGGCCAGCGGCGTCGGCGGCACCAACCCGTTGATCTTGACCGCCATTGCCGTCCTCGGCCCCGCCAAAGACGCCGTCCAGCTCTCGCCTGAAGACGCCGCCCGCTTCCAGATTTTGGACAAGCGCCTCCACTTCACCCGCACCTGGAAAGTCGGCTTCCTCATGCCCGCCGACCATTAACAGTGCCGATTGCAGAAGACCCAGCCCAGCATCCTATTGCCAGGCTGGGTCTTTTTGTGTCACACAGTCAGGAGAAGTCTATGGAGCCAAGCCCAGAGGTCCTCGCATTTTTCGACGTTCGGCTTGTCGCGCCGCTCGGCGGCAGGATCAACCAGCACTGGCTGGTTGAGGCGCAGAAGGAACAGCTTGTTCTGCGCCGCTGGGGGCAATCGCCGCTTCTGGATACTGCGGCAAGCCATGTGGAGTCAATCAGCTACGAAGTGCATTTGATCAAGGCGCTTGCGGCTTTGGGTTGGCCCGTCGCCGCAGTGGTCGCAGGGCCGTGGGAGATGGCTGGGCATATCTGGAGCCTCGCCCCTTTTCTCCCCGGCAATGTGCCCGCCTTGAACGGCAATGTCCACGGCGGTCACAAGGAGCAGCGGGCGCGGGGGCGGCTGCTGGCGGAATTTCATGCCGGCATGGCGCAGGTGCCTGAGATGGAGCAGCGGCCCGGCTGGCGGCGCTGCGAGGAACTGTTAGCCGACCCGGCGCTGGACGAAGTGTTAGCTCAAAATGAGCGGGAGCGTCCCGAAGAAGTTCGCGTTTTGCGGCGGCATCTGGAGCAGGCGCGTGAGCGGATCGCCAATCTTGCGCTTCAAGATCGGCCCGGCACCATTGTTCACGGGGATTTTACGCCGTGGAACCTGCGCTTCGTTGACGGCAGGCTGTCCGGCATCTTAGATTTTGAGCTTGCTCACTGGGACCACCGGGTTGGCGACTTCACGCTTTCCTGGCGCGGCAAGTATGATGATTTCGTTTTGGGATATGCCGAAGTCTCGCCGCTGGAGCCGGAAGAATGGGCGCTTATTACGCCTCTCTGGTGGGCGCAGTTGATCTCTCTTGCCTGCCTTGACATGAAAGCCGGCATCCGTGGCGATGGCTGGATAGTCAATAAACTGCTCCTGCGCTCGCCGCTGATGGGAGCCGATGCCGGAGAATATTAAGGGTGACGGAGCAGGGCTGCGTCCCGGCGCGGTGGCAGGCCGAACAAGCGTGAGTATTCGCGGCTGAACTGGGACGAGCTTTCATAGCCAACTTGGGAGGCGGCAGCTTCGACGTTGGCTTCCTCGGCGACCATCAGTCGGCGGGCTTCGAGGAGGCGAAGCTGCTTTTGATACTGAAGCGGCGTCAGGGATGTGATGGACTTGAACTGCCGGTGAAACGCCGACGGACTCATCCGGGCGGCGGAAGCAAGCTCTTCAATGCGGATCTGCTCTGAAAAGCGGTCGCGCAGGGAATGGATCGCGCTCAGGATGCTGCGCGTGTGGCTGTGCGTCATCGTCATTTGAAGCACTTCGCCGCCGTGCGGGCCGGACAACAGCCAGTAGCAGATCTCGCGCATGATGGCGGGGTACAGGACCGGGATCGCCTGCGGCGTTCCGAGGAGCCGGACCATCCGCAGCGCACAGTCCGCCAAAGGCCCGTCGAAGTTCGTGACGAAAACGCCCATCTTCACTTCCCGGCTTTCTTCCGGCAGCGGGTCCAAGCTTTCGGCGACTTCGCGCAGGATGCCCAAATCGAACTCGATCACGAGGCTTAAATACGGCTCGGCGGAAGTTGCCTCAGCGACCGTGCCGAAGCCAGGCATCTCCACACTCACCACTAGCGCCTGCCCGGCCCGGTAGTCAATTCGCCTGCCGCCGAAAATGGCCCACTTGGCCCCTTGAACAACAACGCAGAGCGCGGGCCTGAAGATCAGGTGGCTCGGCGGTTTCGGGTGATCTGCTCGCAGCAGGGTCAGCCCCGGAACGGCCGTGACGAATGGGCTAGGCCCGCTCTGCGTTTCGGTATAATTTTTGACCGCTTCGACTAGTTCGCTGAGCATGGCTGGTTTCTCTTTCGGTCGACAGCAGGAATCAAAAGCAGGATTAGGCAGAAATCAGAAGAGTTTCGGCATTTCCTTCAAGGGAGTGAAGAGGTACTATGATACCCTACTCAAACACTTAGGAGACACACCATGCCGACAGAAAATGCTGCACTTCCCGAAGGAAAAATCGCAATCGTTACTGGCGGGAGCCGGGGACTTGGAAAAAACACCGTGTTAAGCCTTGCCAGGCGCGGCGTCCGCTCAATCTTTACCTATCACTCCAATCAGGCAGAAGCAGACAAAGTCGTGGCCGAAGCCAGTGGAATGGGAAGTCCTGCGGTGGCCTTGCAGCTCAACACGGGAGAAGTCGGCAGCTTCGATGCGTTCGTGTCGGAAGTGAAAAAAGCGCTGGGGGAGATGGGCGCAGAGCGCTTTGATTTTTTGATCAACAACGCCGGAACCTCGCACCATGCCCCGTTTGACCAGACGACCGAAGACGAACTAGACAGCCTGTACAACGTCCACTTCAAGGGCGTGTTCTTTTTGACGCAGAAGCTGCTGCCGCTGCTGAATGACGGCGGGCGCATCGTCAACGTCTCTTCCGGGCTGACCCGCTTCGCGTATGCGGGAAGCAGCTCCTACGCTTCCATGAAAGGCGCGGTGGAAGTGCTGACCCGCTACCTCGCCAAAGAACTGGGACCGCGCGGCATTGCCGTCAACACCGTCGCGCCGGGCGCGATCCAGACAGACTTCAGCGGCGGCATGGTTCGTGACAACCCCGCCGTGAACAAGATGGTCTCGGAAGCGACGGCCCTGGGCCGCCCCGGCCTGCCGGATGACATCGGCCTGATGATCGCGGCGCTGCTGTCCGAAGACAACCGCTGGGTCAACGGCCAGCGCATTGAAGTCTCCGGCGGCATGTCTTTGTAGTGTTCCAAAACGCAAAAATGCCCGGACGCGCACTGCGTCCGGGCATTTGTCTGTGTGAAGTCACCCTATAAGCCGGGTTCTGTGTTTGTGTGGCCATCTCTCTGGGACATACATTACTCTGTATGCCTCAAGCGGCGTTCGCAGGCACGTCACGCTCTCGCCATTCCAGGCGAGGACGAAAGCGCTCAAGCCGCGCCCTCCTGCCTTGCTTCCGATGGGGTTTACCCGGCACCTGCGTCTCCGCAAGGCCCGGTGCGCTCTTACTTTAAGCCCCGAAGGGCCGCACCATTTCGCCCTTACCATCTACTTTGCAATAAATGGCGGTATGTTTCTGTGGCACTTTCCGGCGGGTCGCCCCGCCCGGCCGTTAGCCGGCATCGTCGCCCTGTGAAGCCCGGACTTTCCTCTGCGTCGCGCCCGGCGGCACGCGCAGCGGCCACCCGGATGACTTCGGCATTCAGTATAGCATATTTCCACAGCCGCCGTCAGGCTCAACCGTTAGGGAACTGGGGTAGTTGCATATGCAGGTCAAAAGAGGGCGAACACAAGGTTCGCGCCCTACATTACCCATGCCTACATTTCGTTCCCGATCCCGCCTCTGTTCCTAACCCCGTAGGGGCGAACCTTGTGTTCGCCCTTCTTCTTCCTGTTCGCCCTGGCTCAACCGTAAGGGAACTACACGGCGGGCTCTAAGAAGCTTGCCGGTGGGACTTCTTTCACCCGCGTTGCCAGAACCGCGGCGATCACAAAGCAGACTGCGCCGACAGTCAGCGTCGGCAGCGGCTGCTCGTGAAAGATGTTCTTGATCACCAGGGGCATCAAAGAACCGTAGGCAAGCTGCGGAATGACGATGAACAAGTTGAAGATACCCATGTACACGCCGACCCGCTCCGGCGGCAGGGCCACGGAAAGGATCGCATAAGGCATCGCCAGAATCGCCGCCCAGGCGATGCCGAAGGCGACCATCGGCAGCAGCAGCAGGTTCTGCGTGTGGATCAGCGTCACGCTCAAAAGTCCCGCGCCCCCGACTGCAAGCGAGACCGCGAGCAGAGTGGGGCGGCCCAGGCGCGTCGCCGCGCCCGCCATCAGCGGCGCGACCAGGCAGGTTACCACGGAGGAGGCCGCCATGCAGATCCCGCCCCACTCGGTTGCGCGGTCGAACTGGTGTGATTTAATATCTGTCGTGCCGAACACATTGCTGGCGATGGCCGGCGTGAACAAACTCCAAAAGCACGACAAGCCGAACCAGATGGCAAACTGCACCGGGAAAAGCTGCTTCATGGTCAGAGGCATCTTCAGGATCGCGTGGACGATTTCTTTCACCCCCGCTCCGATGCCGCGTGTTTCCCGCTTGTGCTGCTCAAAAGCCGCCATGTCCAGCGGCGGGTCTTCGCGCGTTCGCAGCACGGTCCACAGCACCGCCAGCAGGAACACCGCCGCCCCGGCCCGGAATGAGTACAGGACCGACAAAGGGACGCCATTCGCGGCCTGCGCCGTGACGCCGAAATAGTGCAGGACATACGGCAGGCTGTTGGCGAGCGTCGCGCCCAGCCCAATAAAACAGCTTTGAACTAAAAAGCCGGTGGCACGCTGGCTCGGCGGCAGCTTGTCCGCGACAAATGCCCGGAACGGCTCCATGGAGACATTGACGCTGGCATCCAAAATCCAAAGCAGGGTCGCCGCCACCCACAGAAACGGCGAGGACGGCATAAAAAACAGGGCGATGGAAGCCAAAATCGCGCCGGCGAGAAAGTAGGGACGACGGCGGCCCCACTTCTCGCTCCAGGTCCGGTCGCTCATCGCGCCGATGATCGGCTGGATGAGCATTCCCGTCACCGGTCCGGCGAGGCCCAGCAGCGGCAGCTTATCCAGGTGAGCGCCCAGCTTGAGATAAATGGCGGCCATGTTCGCCATTTGCAGCCCCCAGCCGAACTGGATACCGATGTACCCAAAGTTCATCGTGGCTAGCTCGCCGATCCGCAGCGGCCGTTTTTCTTCTTCCCGCGCCTCGACCGAAGCTCCATCCAGGCCGACCTCTTGGTTAATCATCGTTGGCATCCTTTATTTCGACGCATGGCTGACGGACAAGTTGTTGAAGTAAGCATTGTGGTCCGGCTTGGCGCTGCCGGAGTTTGTCTGCTGCACTTGAAAGCCCGTGATCGGGCCGGAGAACGTTCCGGTGCCGGAAAACGCATCCGCGCCGGTGACCGTGAGCGAGTAAGTCGTCGGTGAGGTCAGTGTGTAGACCAGATGCGAGGCCCCCCGCACAAAACCGAGCGGCGTCGGCTGATCGTTAAATTGTACCCCGACTCCCTTGCTGTGGAACATGAAGCTGCCGACCGGGCTGCTTGCCGTGGTGAGTGCGACGCCGACCGCTCCGGCATCGTTGAAGCCGCTGACAAAGTCCAGGGCAAACGAGTCGCCTTTTTGCGTCAGCGGCCGGGCAAAGCCGCGTGTAATGGTGATGACGGCGTCTTTGCTTTGGGCGAACAAGCCGAACGATTTGCCGTGAGTATCAATAGAGGCTGGAAGCGGATTACCTTGATTGCCTTCAGCCTCTGCCGCTGAAAAGACAAATGTCCCGGCGGTTCCGGTGGTCTTGACGCTGAACGGCAGGAAGCCGGAGCCGCCGTTTTGCCCGGTCGCGTAGCCATTGGAATACGCCGCTCTGCCGGCATCATCGCCCGGCGCTGTCTGTGCGGCTGTGTCTAAAGCGACAATCGAGCTTGTCTCGGCGGCCTGCGCGGCGGCACTGAACGGGCGGCGGTACACGGCGAAAGAGCGCGGCGGTAGGGACACTGACGGCAGTCCTGCCGCGGGGACAAGCGCCTGCATCCCCCCGATCGGCACCGCTTTCCATCCAGACCCGACGGCGGCGCTGATCTTGCCTGACGCCGGTGTGTCGGTCGGATTGATGATGACGAGAAACTCCGCGCCGCCGCTGCGCGTGTAAGTGAGAAGCTGCTTGGGAGCGGTGTTCGGCAGCCAGGTCATCGCGCCCGTCGTAAACGCCGGATTGCTGCGCCGAAGCGCGATCAAGCTTTTGTAAAACGGCGTAAAGCGCGGATCGCCCGCCGCCCACTTGATGGGAGCATGCGGGTTTCTCGCACCCGCGCTGTTGCCGACTTCCATGCCATTATAAAGCAGGGGGATGCCAGTCGTGGTGAAGTTAAAGACCGCCACGGCCATCGCCCCCGCCGGACCGCCGAAGGCGTTGACATCGCGAGGCGTGTCCCAGTCGTCCTGAACCGCCATGTGCTGCATTCCCGTGGGGAAGTCGCTTTTTTGACTCTGCCAGGCCGGCTCGACGGCCGACGCATCGCCGTCGGCGGCGGTCTTCAGTGCTCCGGTGCCGCCGGGATCGTACATCCGCCAGGCGTAATCCAGCGAAAACGGCTTGCGGGCCAGATCCGGGGCTTCCCCTTCTTCCAGCATCAGAACGTCGGGTTTGGTCTGCCGCAGGGACGCCCCAAGTTGCTGCCAGAAGTCGGCGGGGATTTTGCGTGCCGGCCCGTCCGGGTTGTTCGCCGAGTCGAACCGGAAGCCGTCTACTTTGTAGTCCGTGATCCAGTATTGAAGCATTTTCGTGATGTACGCCCGCAGGTCGGGGTTGGAATAATCCAACTGGGCGACATCGGAGTAGTTAAACGCCATCTGGATCGTCGCCGGGTTGTGCCTGTCGCCGTCGCTGTGGATGTAAAATTCCGGGTGCTGGGTGATCAGGGTATTGTCCCAGGCCGTGTGGTTCAGCACTTCGTCGAGCAGCACGCGCATTCCGAGCTGGTGCGCCGTGCCGATGAGCGCGTGCAGATCTGCCGCCGTACCGTAGCGCGGATCAATGCCGTAGTAGTCATGCACGTCATACGGGCTGTCTACCGACGGATGGCCGTTGATCGGCTGGCCGACCGGCGTGACCGGCATGATCCATAGGTCCGTCACGCCCAGCGCTTTGAGTCGCGGCAACTGCGCCGTCACGCCCGCAAAATTCCCCTTCGGTGAAAAAATCTGTGGGTACAGCGTGTAAATCACCGACCCCGCCGGCCACTGCGGTGCGGCGCTGTTTGCCGCCGCCGGATCTGGTACGGCGGCAAGGAGTTGTGCCGGCCCGGCGGCGGCCGGAGCCGCCGTGTGCGCCCTGCCGCAGCCAGCGGTCAAGGCGAACGCCGCGGCAGTCGTCACGGCAAGAATCGGCAGGCTCGCGGCTTTGCGTTTCCAATTATTCATAAGTCATGCTTTCGAGAGTATCATCAAGATTCGAGGTTATCGTCAAAAATTGTCTGCGACGAAAAAGGGCGAGTGCTTAACGCACCCGCCCTTTCGTGCCGTGATTGGTCAAATTAACCGGCAGCGCAAATTAGGTCGGGCTAAAGGTCATAGCGAAGTTTGCGCCGTTGGCCGATAAAGCGTCCGTGCCGGCAGCGTTTTTGTTCGCGCCGTAAGGTCCTGTCGCGTCGGCTGCCTGAGCGGATGTTGAAGACAATGCCGCGAAGCCGGGAGAAACCGCCGAGCCGTGGAGCCACTTCACATGGCCGTCCGCTGCCAGAAAGTTGGAGCCGTCGGTATGGCGGCCTGTCAGGCCGGTGTAATAAGCAGTTTGATTAGCCGCCGAAGGAGTGATGCCTCCCATTGGGCCGGTCGCGTACTTCGTCACCATGTTAGAGTCACCCATCGCGTATTTACCGGAAGTGTTGTTGATGATGTCCGCAGGAGGTGTCGTCATGTTCGCAACCAAACCATCTACAGCAGGCGAGATGTAGCCTGTTCCCACATCCGTTCCCTCAGAAGGGTCGCGGTCAAATTGAGCTTTGCCACCTTCCATCTCGCAAGCCAGCACCGTCGAGGCCGGTGCAGCGAGCGAAGACAGCGTCGACGTCAGCCCGTAGCCTTGCAGAGACTGATTGAACCCGTAGGAAACCACGTTGTACGGAAAAGGGCCATAGCTGGTGATTGGACTTGAGGGATCATCCGGGCATTTGTAGACACCGGTGCTTTTGATGTAAGTGTAAAGGTTGCCTGCCCAACCCGCGCCGTAGCTGAAGCCGGCAGGCTCCTTTTCGTCATAATCCTGAGTGTACTGAATGAAAGCAAGTCCGATTTGCTTTTCGTTGGATTGGCAGGACGCGCGGCGGGCATTCTCGCGCACCTTCTGGAAGACGGGAAACAGAATGGCCGCCAGGATCGCGATAATAGCGATGACGACGAGCAATTCAATCAGCGTAAAGCCGGTTGTCTTTCGGCTTTGGAAACGGGCTCCGGTTATGGATGGTCTTGCGTAAGCGTTCATGTTGGTCTTTCCCCCAAACGTTTGGGTAGGTGGTTTCGCATCAGTGTAGCCTATTACGGGAGCGGATGTCAAGTAAGTTTCCGAAATCCCGTCAGGTTTACCGGCTTGTACCCAAATCCCGAAATCCATGATGGTAGGGGATTGTTTGGAAGAAAGCATGAACGGTCTGCACTGCGTCTATTTTTGGTATCCAGCTAGATCAAAAGTCATCAATGCCCAGCAGGTGCCGTTTGTGCGCTGGGCGCGGTCTGTCTGCTCGGCGGCTGATTTTGTTTTTGTGCGTTCTGCTGAATTTGTTGAGGGGTCATAGTGCCGCTGCTGCCGCCCGCTTGATCATGACTGCCGCATCCGGCAAGAGCCAGCGTCACGAAAATAAGGAAGGCGAAGACGCCTGCTTTTGTGCGCCATGTCATTTGTCTGGTCATAGAAACTCCCTAGGCAAGAAAACGGGCGCTTACAGCTTGTTCGCCGCAAGCGCCCCCACGAAGCGCATTTATTGAGCGACGTTGAAGGTTGCCGCAATTGTGCTGTCGGAGCAGGTAGTTGTCGCCGCAAGTTCGGGACCGCCGCAGTCGCCAGGCTTGGAATTTTCTAGACCGGCGGACACAGCGGAAGATCGGAAGAACTTAGCATGGCCGTCTGCCATTGTGTAGTTTGCGCCATCGTTGTGGCGAGGTGTAGCAGTGAAATTGTTGTTGGTGTTGGTCGCCGCGTTCCGCAGGACGCCAGTAGCATATTGAACATGTTTACCGTCGTTCGCGCTCATGAAAGCCGTGTTGAAGCCGACCATTTCAACCTGCGTCACTGTGTTGCCGGTTCCCCATCCCGCCGGCGATCCGCCGTAATAGTCAACATCCGAAGCACACACATTAGGACAGTTGGCTGTGGAACTAGCCCCTGATGGAATAGTGATGTTGTAGTAGCCACTATTGGTAACTTCGAAGATCAAAACTGTTTTGGCCGGGGAGGTGACCTGTGCGAGAGCGAGGCCATTGGAACCATTACACGCCCCGTTGTAGGGGCTGAACTGGGCGTTCAGGGCATAAGAAACCGGCGTACCAGGCAAGTTGGAAGAGTCATCCGGGCATTTAAACACGGCAGTGCTTTTGACGTAGGGATAGAGCTGGCCGGCCCAGCCTGAGCCTCTGCCACACTGGTTGCCACCAGCAATGTACTTTTCGTCATAATCCTGATTATATTGCAGGATGCCAAGGCCGATTTGCTTTTGGTTAGACAAGCAGGCGGTACGGCGGGCGTTCTCGCGGACTTTTTGGAAGACCGGGAACAAGATCGCTGCGAGAATGGCGATAATAGCGATAACAACGAGCAGTTCGATGAGCGTGAAGCCTGGCTGCGACCGGCGCGTCTTTGGGCCTCTGGATTGTGTTTGAGAAGCGGATGAATTCATCTGATGGTTTTCCTTCCCCCAACCGTTTGGGTAACTGTGGCTTAGTATAACACTCGCCGAAAACTTTGTCAAGCGAATTCCAGCAAACAGACCATTATTTTTCCGCTTGGTTCTTGCGCTGGCAGGGAAAAGGGCGAACACAAGGTTCGCACCCTACAATACATTCCGACATTCCATTCCTATCCCGTAAGGGCGAACCTTGTGTTCGCCCTTACGGGATGTTCGCTCGCCTTTACCCAATGTGCGCCGCTCCCGGATTTCAATTCTGCTTCTACGGCGCCAGCACCGCGCCGGAGCGGGCGGGCAGGGTAACGACGGCAGTTCCGCCGTGAATCTGCACCGGCGCAGAAATGCCGAGGCGATCGGTGAGCGTGACGCCGTCGGCTAATCCAGCGGGCGTGACGGGAACGGTGACGGTCGCGGGCGAAGTGTCGTTGTTCAGGACGATGACGGTGGCCTGCCGGCCCAAGATGCGGGTGTAGGCCCACTGATGGTCGGTCTGGAGCAGCGTCACTTGGCTGCCGTGCCGAAGTGCGGGGAGCGTCGCCCGTAGGTGCGTTAATGTGCGGACGTGCTGCCAAATGTGCTGCTCGGCCTCAGTCCGGCCAGCCGCCGTGAACGCATCGCGGGGATCGCCGGGAAAGCCGCCGGGGAAGTCCCGGCGATTGTCCGGGTCGTCGCCGCCGGTCATGCCGATCTCGTCGCCGTAGTAAAGCAGGGGAACGCCTCGGTTCGTCAGCAGGAACGTCTGGGCGAGCATCAGCCCGTCCACGGTCGCGCCGTCTTCGTTTAGGAACCGCTTGACATCGTGGTTGCCGAGAAACGTCATCAAGTGAGTTGGATGGGGGAACAGCCAGTCGTGGGCTTCGTCGGTGGCAAGGTCGTGGAACGACGACCCCTGGGCAAACGCCCGGCGCAGGGGGAAATACAGCGGGTAATCGAACAGCGAATCCATTTTCGTGTCAATGCCGTCCGGCCCAATCCGTCCGCCCTGAAAATAAGACACCAGGGACACATCGCCGTCAAAAACTTCCCCGACAGCGTTGACGCGCGGGTACTGCCGCTCAATCGCGGCGTTCCATGCTTGCCAGAAGGGGCGCGGCACATAGGGCATGGTGTCCTCGCGGATGCCGTCGAAGCCGGTTTCTCCGATCCACCAAAGCGTGTTCTGGATCTCGTACCGGGCGACCTCCGGGTCGGTTTGGTTCAAATCGGGCAGGACGTTCGCAAACCAGCCGCCGAGGGTCGCGGCTCGCTCGGCGGCCGTCCCATGGGGATCTATCACAGTCCAGATTTGGTACGTGTTGTTCAGGTGGTCTGTGGCCGTGCCGTTGAACCAGGTCGGGGTCGGCGGGTCGGACGCCCACGGGTGATGCGGCCCGACATGGTTTGCGACCTGGTCTTGGATGACTTTGATGCCGAGCGCGTGGGCTTGATCCACCATCCGCCGCAGGCTTGTCATGTCCCCGAAGTGCGGCTCGACCGCGTACTGGTTGACCGCCCCGTAGCCGTGATAATCGCTGGAGCTGTCCTGAGCTTGAAAGTTCGTCTGGTGCGGGTTGACGTGCTGGAAGTTCTCGTAAATGGGCGTGATCCAGATCGCTGTCACGCCCAAATCTTTGAGATATGCTAAATGGTTTGTGATGCCGGCAAAGTCCCCGCCGTGGTACAAATGCGGGTTGGAGCGCCCGTACAAGTTGTCACTACCGGGTGGCAGGTTATTGGACGGGTCGCCGTCGCTGAACCGGTCCGGCATGATCTGGTACACGACATCGTCCGGCCCGAAGCCCTGAAACCGTCCAGCCGCCGGCAGGGGGGGACTGACCGTGAACGGCGCCGTGGCCGTCCCGCGCCGGGTGGTGACGCGCAGGCGATACAGGCCGGGCGCGGCGTGCGGGGCAATCGTGACATCGGCAAAGAGATACGTCCCGCTCGCGCTGACCCGCACGCTTTTCGCCGCAAGCCCGCTGCCGTCTGCCTGCACGCTTGCCCCGGCCAGATTTTGCCCGTGCAGCAGAACGCGCACTGGGTTCAGCGTGCTGCCCGCCCACCAGTTCGGCGGCTCGACCCGGTCCACTGTCGGCGCGGCAGGCGGCGCGGCCTGCGTGAAGGGCAGCAGCCCAAGAAGGAGAGCGGAAGCCAGGATGCCACGACGTAAGCCACGGAATAAATTCCGAGGCTGAAACAAAACACCGTCGAAGCGACGGAAGAACAAGCCGGCAGCGTTGTCCCGTGTCGCCGCGACACTGTTTTTGTGAGCCTCGGAATTCATTCCGTGGCGGATTGACTGAGCCGTAATAGGTTTCATAAGCGTGTCTGCCCCAACCGGTTGGGGAATAATGCGCCGATTATAGCATTGACACACAGATTTGTCAAACCGTGTGTATAATAAGAACTATGGCAGACCGAATTTCAGTCCATGTTCGCCTTGAAGACATCGCCGCCCGCGTCGGCGTGTCCCGGTCGGAAGTCTCGCGCGTCCTGAACGGCCAAGTCCGCGCCGGCAAAAGCGTCGGGGCCGCAACCCGCGAGCGCATCTTGGAAGCCGCGCGGGATATGAACTACAGCCCCCACCGGGCCGCACAAAACCTCGTGCGCGGACGCACGGATACCGCCGCGCTGATGTTCGTGATTGACCGGCAGGCCAAAGCCTCGCCGTTTCTGGAAGACCACGAAGTCCCCGATGAACTGTCGCCGCATTACCACGAAATGATCGGCAGCCTGACCTACACGCTCAACGAGTACGGCATCCACCTGATGCTCGCCCAGTGCGGCGGCCGTGATGTCAATCCCATTGAAGCCATGGAACAGCTTGCTCGCTCGCGCGTGTGCGATGGCCTGATTATCACCGATATGCTTGTGGACGATCCGCGCCCGCAGATCCTCAACAAAACCGGCCTGCCCTATGTCATTCGCGGGTCGGCCCCGCAGCCCGGCTCGGTCGCAGTCGGCATGGACAATGTCGCAGTCGGCTACGAGGCGGTTCGCTACCTGCATTCTTTAGGCCACCGGCGCATCGTGTTTTACAACATCCGGCGGGAGCTGATGGTCGGCCAGCGCCGCTTTGAGGGCATGTGCCTTGCCCGCGCCGAGTTCGGCTTGGAAGACACATTAGAATACCACGACGACGTGCATCACGAAAACGGCGTGTACCTGTCTCTGCGGGCGCGGCTTTTAGAGCCGGACCCGCCGACGGCGATCTTTGCCGAAGACGAGATCAGCGCTTTGGGTGCAGAGCGGGCGATTTCCGAAGCGGGCCTGCGTGTCCCGCAGGATGTCAGCGTGATGACCTGTCTCAACGCCCGCTTCATGCGCCTGGTCGCACCGCATCTGACCGTGCTGAACGTCCGCCTGAACGAAGCGGCGGCGGAAGCGGGCCACCTGCTCGCGCGGATGCTGCGCGGCGAGCCGGTTGAGCCGCGCCAAACGTTCCTGTCGCCGATCTTAGAAGAACACAGCAGCACCGGGCCGCCGCCTGCGTGATAGCCCCCCCGCCCCAATTTTGGGGAGCCATACGGAATGGTAAGATAGCTTTGTCGGCTTCTTCTCCTTTCCGGCTCCCCAGAATTGGGGCGGGGGGCCTTCTTCCATCTCCTCAAGTTTTCCCGCCCATCTGCCGACAATCAGCGGCATGAACGGGCTTGACATTGGACTCGTAATTCTCATCACGGCTATCGGCGTCGTCGGACTCGTGCGCGGGTTCGGCCGGGCCGGGCTGGACACGCTGGCGCTGTACGCAGGGTTGTGGGCGGCGTCGCTGACAGCGCCGCTTCTCGCCGCGCGGGTTGCTTTCCACGCCGGCGGGGCGGGCATCAATGAAAGCTGGGCGTTTACCCTGCTGTTTCTGGTGTTCGGGGCGCTGTCGCTCGGCGCGTCTTGGTATGTGTACGGCCTGACCCAGTTCGACCTCGGCATGTTCGACAAGCTGCTCGGCCTGGCCGCCGGGCTGGCCGCCGGGGCGATTGTCGCCCACGCGCTCACCGTCACCCTCGTCATGAGCGATCCTCTCTGCGTGGCCGCCGCGGCCCCGGTCAACACCGGCACGGTCGGCGGCGAGCTGTATGGTTTTCCCAGTTACCACGCGCTGATGGACACGATCACCGGCTCGAAGACTTATCTGCGGGATGTGCCCAATTCGGCGGCGATGGCCGGAAAATAGCCGGAAACGCTCTTTTTTACCTCTCAATTCCCCGCTTTGCGCTGGATTCACCTTAATCCATGGGCAAGGGCTTGACGCCCTTCCGCCCGCCGTGTATAATAAACGCAGGCTGCCGGCCTTTTTCCGGCGTCCCCGGCGGATTTATTTTCTCGGTTTTTCATAAGGACTTCATTATGCAAGGCAACATCACCAGCAGCAACCTTTTTTCGGTCGGCGTGGATCTCTTTGGCGAAGTCCAGCGCGTTATCGGCAGCAACAGCGTGCGCGGGCTGCGGATCAAGTTCGGCAACCGCCTGCTGAAAGAAATCCCGATTGCCCCGCTTTCTACCGCCGCCACCGTCGCGATTGTCCTGCTCGCTGTCGTCGTCAGCACCCTGTCCGTCGAGATTGACCACGAGCCGGTCCGCTGATTTCCCGTAATTCTTCCCTCCGTTTTTTGTCTTGATTTTTTACCCTTCCTCCAGTGAGGCTTCCTTTGTTTAGAACTCAGTCCAGCGATTGGAGCGCCGCCGGCGACCTCTCTGACCGCCTGCGCCAGTCCCAGCTCAAGTACGCCGACATGCCGGACCGCGAGATCGTGTCCCGCGCCCAGCGCGGCGAAAACGCCGCCGCTGAGTACCTGCTGTATAAGTACCGCAATTTGGTCCGCACCAAAGTTAAATCGTACTTTTTGGTCGGCGCGGAAAAGGAAGATTTGCTGCAAGTCGGCCAGATCGGACTCTGGCAGGCGATTATTGATTTTCGCTCCGACAAGGCCATTTCGTTTCCCGCCTTTGCTAAAGTCTGCATCACCCGCCACATCATCACCGCCATCAAGACCGCCACCCGCCAGAAGCAAATGCCGCTGAACCAGTCCCTTTCGCTGGAAAGCCCCTCCGAAGACCCGACCACCGACTGGAACTTATCCGATATCCTGCCGAACCTTGGCGGCTCCGACCCCGAAGACATGGTCCTCCGCAACGAAGACACAAAGCTGCTGCACGAGACGTTGCAGCAGGTGCTGTCAGACTTTGAATGGCACGTCCTGTCCGGCTACCAATTAGGAAAATCTTACCGCGAGATCGCCTCCGAGCTGCGCTGCAACACCAAAAGCGTAGACAACGCCCTGGCCCGCATCAAGCGCAAAGTCAGCGGCGTCTCCATCGGCGACGCGGATTTAAGCGAGCTTCTTTAGCCCTTATTTTTCAAACAATCGCCCGCCGCGTTTCTTACGATTGGCGGGCTTTTTAATGCACGAGAATGTGGCATGGATGCAAGCGAGAAGATAAATCTCACTCGCTGAATAACGTCCTTCGGACGGCAAATACCTAGATGCTGGCTTGTTTTCTCTGTCATCCGAAGGATGCCGTTCAGCGAGTGAGATTTATCTCCTCGCCCCTCTGTGGGACTTGACCCGGACGACTGCTCGGAAGGCGAGAACAGCCACGGAATTCATTCCGTGGTTCCTGTTCATGCGACCATCGGGGTATACACAGCGCGTCGCGGGATTTTTAGAATTGCTGTTGACTTTGGAGCAGTTGGCAGACTTCTTGCAAGGGAAAACAGTACCTATGACTGCACTTGCCCTCAAACTTAGCACACATTTCCGCTATGCTGCCAAACGCCGCCCCCTGGCCGTGACGCAGGGCGAGCAGGCGCTGCTCGGCGTTCTGCTGGCAGTGGCCGTGACGCTTTTTGTCATGCAGGGCTTCTGCGTCTCCGGCGCGTGTATGCAGCCGCACCTCTACACGGGAGAGCGTGTGCTGGCGAACAAGCTGGCCTACCGTCTCGGAGAACCTCGGCGCGGCGAGATCGTCATTTTTGAGTATCCCAAAGACCGGACGCAGATTTACGTCAAGCGCGTCATCGGCCTGCCCGGCGAGACTGTCGCCATTCATGGCGGCAGCGTATCCATCAACGGCAGACGGCTGGCGGAGCCGTACAAGACCTACGCCGCGCACGGCGACATGGCCCTGCGAACTATTCCGAGCGGAGAATACTTCGTGATGGGCGACAACCGGGATGTGTCCGACGATAGCCGCTACTGGGGCGACCTGCCGCGCTATGACATCATCGGCCAAGCCGTCGCCTGCTACTGGCCGCCTGCGCGGTGTCAGGTATTGAGATGAACACTCCTGACATTCGCTCTTTTGCTGCAAACGATGAGAAGGAACTGACTCCAATGGACGTTGTTGAGGCGGCAGGCAGGCTGTTTGAGTTTCTTGCGGCGCGGGACACAACCTTCACGCGGCATTTGCAGCCGGGATTATCCCGCGCTGACATCAACGCGCTGGTGGACCCGCTGGGCGTTGTGCTGCCCGAAGAAGCGATGCAGTTTTACACGCATCATTCCCTGCCGAAAGGCTACCAATACATTCCCAAGTACCCAAATGGGCTGTGCCAGCCAAGTTTCTTCGGTATCTACTGGATGCTGAGTTTGGAAGACGCAACAGACGAGTACCGTTCCCGCAATTATAGCGAGATTTTCACAGCGGAGGACGAGTTCATTTCTGGTGAAAACGAAGGCAGCAGCGGCTGGTTCCCCCTTCTGGAAGTGCATGGCGATACTTACCTGCTTGATACGTTCCATGAAACGGGTGGCCTCTGCCCAATTATCCACGTTTTTAGAGACAGCGGCCCTGAGCCGGAGTTCGTCAGCATGGCAGCGATGTTTGAGACGATGTACGATTGGGTGAACGAGGGCGTGCTTGCTGTGGAGGAAGGCCATGTCGCCGGAGACTATGACGGCGATCCAGTTCAAGTAGGACAAATTGCCGTTCGGCACAATCCAGGTATTGCGTCATGGGAGCGCATGGCGGCAGGGACAAAATGAACGCTAAAGAACTAGACTATAGCGCTCTGCGGCAGTACGCAGGCGAGAACATTGCAAACCTACTGTTTGTGTCGGTCAGCGGGGCGCATTTGTACGGGTTCCCGTCGCCGGACAGCGATGTGGATCTGCGGGGGACGTTTGCTGCGCCGCTGGCGTCCGTGCTGGGACTGGACACGCCGCGCGAGACTGTGGAGCCGGAGGGGATCGTCGGCGGGGTGGAAGTAGAACTGGTCGGGCATGAGATCGCGAAGTACCTGCGGCTTTTAATTAAACCGAATGGGTATGTCTTGGAGCAGATTTTGTCGCCCCTGGTCGTCCAAACTTCGCCCGCCCACGCAGAGCTGCAAGCATTGGCCAAAGACAGCCTCAGCAAGCGGCTGTATCTCCACTACGCGGGCTTCGCGAAAGGGGAATGGCGAGACTATCAAAAGCCGGGGGTGGGGAAGACCGTCAAGCGGCTGCTGTACCTGCACCGGGTTTTGATGACGGGAATTGTGCTGCTGACCGAAGGCGTGGTGGAAGCAAATCTAATTGCTCTCAACTCGCGCTTCAATCTGCCGCTGGAACCGCTGATGGCGATGAAAACGCGGGAGCAGGCGGAAGTAGAGGGGGATGACTCGGCGCACACATCGGGTATCATGACTCTGTTTGAGCGGCTGGACACGGCGCGGGAGCAGTCTTCTTTGCCGGAAGACGTGCCGAACCGGGCCGCCATCAATGAGTTTTTAGTGCGTCTGCGCTTGTCGTCGTAACAATTCAGAGTGATTTTGGGAGTGTATTTTATGGCCGCTGCGGAACTGGGAATGGAAGACGATGTTGCAGAAGTTCTGCTGACGGAAGACGTAATCCGGGCGCGGGTTGCCGCGCTCGGCGCACAGATTTCGGCGGATTACGCCGGCAAAGAGCTGATGCTCGTTTGTATCTTGAAGGGCGCGAATATCTTTCTCGCTGACTTGGTGCGCGAGATCACCATTCCGCTGTCCTATGACTTCGTCGCCGTGTCATCTTATGGCGCAGATACAAAATCGTCGGGCGTCGTGCGGATTCTCAAAGACCTGGACGAGAGCGTTGAAAGCAAGCATGTGCTGGTGGTCGAAGACATTGTGGACACGGGTCTCACTCTGCGCTTGTCCTATCTGCTGGAAAACCTGCGCTCGCGCCGGGCAGCGTCGGTCAAAATTTGCACCCTGCTGGACAAACCGAGCCGGCGGCGGATGGATGTCCCGATTGACTACTACGGCTTTCAAGTGGAAGACCATTTCGTGATCGGCTACGGCCTGGACTATGCCGGCATGTACCGCCATCTGCGCTATATTGGCGTTCTGAAGCCGGAAATCTACGGCGGCGGGTAGAGCGGGAACACGATCCGCATTATTCTTGTTTGCAAACTAACGGCGATATGGTATAATGGCGTTGAAACTGAAATGCTCTTCTCGGTTTCATCAGGGCTTTTCTTCGCCCCACGCGCTTTGCGGCCTGTTTCAGCCCGGCGTCATCCCCAATTTTCGTCCACCATCATTTAGTCTTTATCATCATTCGGGCGTTTATTATTCGTTCTTCGGCCTCTTTCACTGACCCTGCACTTGGTCACATCACTCATTTTGATTTTTCAAAGGTAACCAC
>CAXUNT010000032.1:39410-44212 GCA_964252595.1 uncultured Armatimonadales bacterium | reverse complement strand
CTGCCTCAAACGCTTCAGGCGAAATACCTGATTATCTTTGCACGATTACTTAGGAGGCGCCGGGGAAGGGCGGTTCGCCTCGGCAGCTATTGCCGACTACGCGGCGGCGGCAGTCGCCGTACTGACAAGTCCGAATCAGGAAAACAAAGTTTACGAGTTAGCGGGCGATTTCCCGTACACTCTGGCGGGAATGGCGGCGGAAGTCACAAAACAAAGCGGAAAGTCCGTGGTCTACAACAATCTGCCGCTGGAGGCTTATATAAACGCGCTGGTCGGCTTCGGCCTGCCTGCGTTTATGGCGGAGCTTTTAGCAGACGCGGAAGCAGGCGCATCGAAGGGAGAATTAGATGACTCTTCGGGCGATCTGCACCGGCTGATCGAACGCCCGACAACCACACTAGAGGACGCGGTGGCGGCAGCGGTGAAGGGATGAAAAAGAACCCGGCCTTTTCAGGCCGGGTTTCGTTACTTCAACGCTTCTTCCGCTTCCATCTCGCGGAGGAGCGGCTCGGCGCGGGCGACTAATTCGTCCTTGCGGGGGCGCAGGGTGTCGCGGGTGTCGCAGTAGACGGCGAGGGCTTCCAGCGGGCTGAGGGCTTCGGTGAGAAGCTTGGAGCGGACGGCATCGGTGTCCCGAACGACTTCTTTGTGGAGCGAAACAGTCAAAAACGCTGCGCCGAGGGCGGCCCGGATGTCGGTGTCGCGGACGGCGGCCTGCTGCTCGGAGTTGATCTTGTAGGAGACTTTGACAATCGCGCCGTCAATCGGCTGTTTTCGGATGGCGGCGACAATCGCTTCGGTCGGCGCGTCGCCTGCGGCGGTCACATCGGCCTCAATCTCAACGAACGGGCGGGTTTTGACGGTGACGTGCTTGACTTCGGTTGCGCCTTTGGCGAGGTCAACCAGGGCAAAGCCTTTTTCCTCGGCCCGCTCGCCGAAGTCTATGCGCTCAATGCTGCCGCTGTAGACGACCGGTGGCTGCTTGCCTTTGTTCAGGTCCTGGTAGCGGTGGATATGGCCGAGGGCAACGTAATCAAATGGCGCTTGGATCAGCGTGGACAGCGGCACTTCGGGTTCGTTGGTTAAATAGCCGACTTGGTTGGCGCTGAGCTTCGCATTTGTGACTGAGAAATGTCCCATCAGGACGGTCGGCAGATCGGGGCCGCAGAGGCCGGCCAGCGTGTCAATGCCCGATGTGTAGCGGTCCACAATCAACTGGGTCGTCTCCTGTACCCCCTTGTCTTTATTTTCTTCGCGCGACAGCACCAGGCTTTTGATTAAATACGGCATGGCGGCGATTTGAACCGAGTTGCCGCGCTTGGTCTGGACGACGCGATGGCCGGGGGTATCGAAAACGTGCAGCGAGCCGCCCGACAACGCCCCGAAGATTTCAATGGCGTTCGCGCGGCCTTTGGTGTTCGGGATATCGTGGTTGCCGGCCAGCAGGACGACAGGAACGCCCGCCCTGGTCAATTTCGCCAGGCAATGGGCGAACTCGCGCTGGTGGGTCTGGTTCGGATCCCGCGTTTTGTAGGCATCTCCGGCAAACACGGCCAGTTCTACATCCGCCTCTAAGGCAATCTCTATTGCCTCCAAAAGCGCGTTGCGGAAGTCCAGCAGGCGCGACGGCAGGCCGGTCTGCGGGTCGAACCGGCCATAATTCTCGACGCCGAAATGGACATCGCCGAAGTGCATCAAACGAATAGGCTGGGGCATAATGAACGGAATTATACCCGGAAAAGCGGACGCCCGAAAAAATAACAGTTTTCTCTTGACAAACCCAAGTTCCTGTGCGATAATGGCGATAGAAACAAGGTGAAACGGTTCACCAAAAGAACTGTCAGCGATTTACATGGGCAAAGCCGTCACAATCAAGGATGTCGCCGCGCGGGGTGGAGTCAGCAAGACTGCCGTTTCGTATGTTCTCAGCGGGCGTGAGACCGGCGTTCGCATTAGTGAAGAAACGCGGGGTCGGGTGCTGGCGGCGGCGCGGGAGTTAGGCTACCATCCGAACGCCCTGGCGCGGGGGCTGGCCCGGCAACAGACGGACACGCTGGCGCTGGTGATGCAGTTCCCTTCAGTGTTTTCCGGCTGGTCGGGCTTTACCAACGAACTGATGCACGGCGCGACCGATGCGGCGACGGCGCTGGGCTTAGACCTTCTGCTGCACACAAAGGGGCTGGACAGCGCTTCGCAGGACGCCGCCGCACTGACCGACGGGCGGGTAGACGGGGCACTGCTGCTGCGGGACCAAGACGATCCGCTCCCAGCGTGCCTAGCCGAGCGCGGCTTTCCGTTCGTGCAAATTTTCAGCCGCCCGTCCTTGTTGTCGGAGATCTTCGACACGTCCTGCTTTGTGGACTGCGACAATGTTGCGGGTGCATTTCTCGCCGTGGATTATTTCTGGTCTCTGGGCCACCGCCGCATTGGGCATTTATCCGGGTCGCCGCACTCGGCGGCGGCGGCGGACCGCCTGCGCGGCTGGCGGGAAGCGCTGACGGCGCATGGGGTCGTCCCGAAGCCGGAATGGGAATGCGGCATGACCTACGCGGGCAGCGATTTTTCGCTATTTATCGCGATGATGGCTCGCCCGGACAGTCCGACCGCGATTTTCGCCTGGAGCGATGATGTGGCTGTCCGGGCGATCCGTGTTCTGCGGGAACAGCTCGGCCTGCGGGTTCCCGAAGACATTTCCGTGCTGGGCTTTGATGGCACCGAGATGTGCGACCACACGCTCCCGCGCTTGTCGTCGGTCCGTCAGCCCGTGTACGCGATGGCCGCCCGGGGGGTAGAAACTCTGGCGGCTCTGCTGCGTCGGGAGCCGCTGCCGGAGCGGCACGTCATCTTCACGCCGGCGCTGGCGATGCGCGATTCCTGCGGCCCGTGCCGCGAATAAACTTCATTTCGGAGCATCAAAGGAGAACGATCATGTCCCCATCCAGGAAACGCGGCTTTACACTCATCGAGCTGCTTGTCGTCATTGCTATTATTGCGATACTTGCGGCCATTTTGTTTCCCGTCTTCCAAAAAGTACGCGAAAACGCCCGCCGCACGGCCTGCCTGTCCAACATGAAGCAAATCGGCCTGGCATTCACGCAGTACCAGCAGGACACCGATGAATTCTTCCCGGAGCGCTACACCATGACTTCCGGTTCCAGCCCGCAAAACACCTACAGCCCGGTGGACAAGCATTTGCTGAGCTGGAAGGACTCGATTTATCCCTATATCAAAAGCTACGCCGTCTTCAAATGCCCTGACAATCCTGCGGCGCAGGCCCCAGATGCCTCAACAAATAGCAATGTCACCCCGGCGGTTCCTTCCCCCTTTCCCGGCGGCTATGCCATCTGGCTGCCCTATGACAGCAATTTTGCTGCAACAATCTGTCCCGGTGGCGCATCGCCTCAACCGTTATCCGGCATTGATCAGCCGTCTAATGCCTTGATTGTCGTCGAAACCAGCTATCGCTTTGCGGATACTGGACCGTATTTAGGCTACCAGGAACCGGCACAGACAGATCCGAATGTTGCGCCAGGGCCGTCGTCCTGGAACAGTGGCCATGCAAAGAATTCCGGCAATATCGTCTACATGGACGGCCACGCGAAATATCGCCATTTGATTGACACGTTCACGGAAGTCAACGGCATCAACTCCTGGCGCTACAACAAAGCGCACTTGGACGCGATCAACTATCCTTGGGTGCATACGCTTCAAGACAACCTCGCGAACTACAAGACAGATTAATATGAGATTTCAACTGACAACTCTGATAGCGGCGGCTGCCAGCTTGATGCTGGCGGCTTCGGCCCTTGCCGCGCCGCTGCCGTCCCCTGCCCCGCCCGTCCCGACGTTTGAGCAGGTGCAGCACCGGGCGTTTGACTTCTTCTGGAACGAAAGTGACCCGAAGACCGGGCTGACGAAAGATCGGGCGGTCAATCTCGGCGGCAAGCCGGACACCTACCTCGTCGCGTCTACGGCGGCGACTGGATATGCCCTGGCCGCGCTGCCGGTGGGCGTTTCGCACGGCTGGGTCACAAAAGACGGCGCCTATGCGCGGGCGCTCTTGACCCTGCGGTTTGTCCATGACAAGCTGGACACCAATCACGGGTTTTACTTTCATTTTCTGAACAAGACGAACGGCGACCGCTACTGGAAGTCCGAGCTGTCGTCCATTGACACTGCCCTGCTGCTTCTTGGCGCACGGGCCGCAGGTGATTATTGGCCGCACACGGAAGTGCAGACGCTGGCGGATGATTTGACCCGCCGGGCGGACTGGCGCTGGATGCAGGCGGGCGGCGAGACGCCCGCGCCGACCATGCTGTCTATGGGCTGGAAGCCGGAAACCGGCTGGATTTCTTCCCGCTGGCAGGGCTACAGCGAAGCGTCGTATTTGTACTGGCTCGCGCTCGGCTCCGGCCCGCACGCGCTGTCGCCGGCTTCGTGGGACGGCTGGCAGATCACGCCGGCAACCCTGGAAGGGCAAAGCGTCTTCGGCGGGGCGGAGCCGCTGTTTATGGCCCAAATGGCGCCGGGCTATTTTGATGTTCGGGGGAAACGGGACCGGCAGGGGCGGGACTGGTGGACGGCGTGGGCCAACGCGCACCTTGCCGACATCGCCCACTGCGCTCGGAACCCGGAGGGCTTGAAGACCTACGCCGAAGGGTTTTGGGGGATCACGGCCTGCGACCAGCCGCCGCCGGTCGGCTACGGGGCGAACTGGCCCGCGCCCGGCCACGACGACGGCACGGTCGCCCCGACGGCGATGCTGGCCGGAGTTGTGTTCGTGCCGAGGCAGTCACAGGCCG
>CAXUNT010000032.1:0-39400 GCA_964252595.1 uncultured Armatimonadales bacterium | reverse complement strand
CAGCTTTGGGGCCGCTACGGCTTTTCTAATGCGTTCAATGTAGACAAAAACTGGTACGACACGGACGTGATCGGGATTGATCTCGGCATGATGCTGCTGGCGATTGAAAACGCCCGCACCGGCCAAATCTGGCGGCTGCTGCGGCCCGACCCAGTCGCCGCGCGGGGCCTGAGCGCCGCCGGATTTTCCGCCGCTCAATCCGGGAAGTATGTATCAAGCCGCCCTTAAGGTCATTTTAGCCCCGAAGGTGTCGCTGTCCAGCAAACCAAGAAAAAGGGGAACTAAGTCCGGGTCGAAGTGCGTGCCGGCGAGGCCGTGCAGATGGTCTTTGACCCGCTCGACAGGCCAGGCGGCGCGGTACGGGCGGTCGGACGACAAGGCATCCCAAACATCCACCAGCGCGAACAAGCGGGCGGCCAGCGGGATGTCGTTTCCGCGCAGACCCTGCGGATACCCGGAGCCATCCCACTTCTCGTGGTGGCAGTAGGGAATGATCAGCGCGGGCCGCAAGAATTCCGCCGGGGCCAGCATTTCTTTCGCTTGGGCGGGGTGGCGGCGCATGATCTCCCATTCGCGGTCATCCAGCGGGCCGGGCTTGAGAAGCACGGCGTCGGGAACGCCCATTTTTCCGATGTCGTGCAGCAGCGCCCCGCGCCGGACATGGACAATGTCAGCTTCGGGAATGCCGACTGCCCGCGCCAGCCGCAGAGTCATCTCGGTAACCCGGCGCGAGTGGCCTTCGGTCTCGTGGTCGCGCAGGTCGAGAGCACGGGACCAGCCTTCAATCGTCGCGTCGTAAGCATGCACAAGCTCTGCATTCAGCGCCAGAATGGACTCTTCCGCGCGTTTGCGTTCCGTGATGTCCCGGATCAGCACCTGCCCTGCCGGCTTTCCGCCATAAACAATTCCCGTACTGACCGCTTCCACGTCAATGACTTTTCCATCCAAGCGGACATACTTCTGCTCGGTCAGCGGGCTGGGCTTGCCAAAATCCTGAGAGCGGGCAGCGCGCTCCCGTGCCAGTGCGTGGAAATCGGGATGAACGAAGTCAAGAATTGGCTGTCCGAGGAGGTCTTCAGCACAGGATGCGGCGAACAGCGTCACGGCCGCCGCGTTTGCATACACAAATCGGCTTTCGACATAAACAACAACGGCTTCCGGCGAGTGCTCGACTAAGCCCCGATACCGGGTCTCGCTTTCCCGCAGCGCTTCTTCCGTCTTCCGCCGTTTGGTGATGTCTTGGAATGTCACAACGGCCCCGACAATCTGCCCTCCTTCACAGATCGGCGTGCTGATGTACTCGGCATCAAACGCCGTGCCGTCTTTGCGCCAAAAGACTTCATTGTCCACCTGCCGAGTCTGCCCGTCGCGCAGGCCGCGGTAAATCAGGGAACTTTTTTGCGAATCAGCGTCGCGTTCGGTATCGGACTGATGCAGAAGTGCGTACATCGGGCGGCCGATCAGTTCAGCGACTTCGTACCCCAGCATCTCAGCTCCGGCCGGGTTCATGAACTGGGTGACGCCGTCTGCGTCCAGCCCGACGATCCCCTCACCCGCAGACTCCAGCAAAAGCGTGTTCTGCCGCTGCATCTGAGCCAGCGCCTGCGTTCTTTGGGCAACCCGCGCTTCCAATGTTTCGTGCGACTGAACAAGAATTGCTTCGGCCACTTCAAGCTGCGCCTGCCGCAGACTGATCTGGGACATCTCGCGCAGGCTTTGCCGGCAGGAAATCAAAAGGAACGTGTCGGTGAACCCCACCCAGCCAGCGTGTTCGACGGTCAGCCACGGGGCGGCGGAAGCCAGGCCGTATACGGACTGCGGCCAGAACATACCGCGCACGAAATGGTCCGCAGCGGTCACAACCGTCGCCGTGGCAAGGACGCGCCAGTCCCGGTAGAACGCCAGAAAAGCCAGTGATCCGAAGATATGGAAATGGGTTGCCGTGCGTCCCCCGCTGAGATGAATGAGCAGCGCGGACATGAGAAGCTGCGACACCGCAATGGTCTGCCGGGTGATCACCTGTCCGGGGCAAAGCAGCGCAAGACAGATCGGAAAAATACTCAAAAGGCCGCCGAGAAAAATCGCGGCGAGGACATGGGGATGGACCGCGCTCTGCGTGCCGGCCCAAGTGCGCGGCGACACGCAGCAGGCGACGACGACCGCGCCGGCCCATTGCAAAGCCATCAGCAGCGCGAACATCTGATCGGTCCGGCAGTAGATCGCCTGCCGCTGGGCTTCGAAGATGCCTTGTGCGTGCGCTTTGACTTCCGCAGTTTGCAGTGACGGCGCTACGGGAGCCATGTCATGCTTCTCCAATTCCTTTTGCACCGCACGGGTGTGCGGTTCGCCGTCAACGGACAGCCGTAGACGGGCGCTTGGCGGGAGCCGGAAGCGCCGCGCAGCCAAGCCGTCACTGCCGATAAGCCTGCATTGTCGCCTTCATGCCCGCGCGAACCGGTCAGTCCGCCGTGGAACAGCAGCCGTCCATTGGGTGCATACAGCAGGGTTTCGCCGGAAGTCTCCGCGCCAAATCGCCGGGCGGCGTCACCGTTGTCGTCGGTTAGGGCCGAGACGCCGGGGATAGCTTCGGCCTGCCGCCGCAGGCTGGTTTCCGCAAATGCTTCCGAGCAGCCGGCCGGCCGCAGAAGCAGTACTGAGACAGTGGCCTTGTTCGGGCAAAGCGCGATTAATCGGCTCAGTTCGGTCAGACTCGCCCGGCTGCATGGGCATTGCGGATGGACCAGCATGATCAGTGTCGGCTTGCACGGGTCAAGCGCGGCAAGCGTAGGTTTCTGCAAGCATTTGGGCAGAGATGCCGGCGGATGCGCGGCCGCTCCCGCCGTCGCGTCAATTTTTTCGGTCCAGCCGAGGGCAAAAACAGCCAGCAGCATCCAGGCTGACACGGCACATGTCAGAAGCATTCGTTGAAAGGTTGTTGTTGAGAACACGGGGGATGCACTTTCTTGTCTTGGTATCGGTATATTGTCCGAAACTGTTTACTATAACTGCGTATGACAAGAAGCGGCGCCGCCGGCTTTCCGTTGACAGGGTTTGCAGGAATCGGCTATACTCAAGGCAGAAAGGGGCCATACATTCATGGTTCTTACCTGGGATCAGGACCCGCGCGAGCTGTACGCGGGGATCAAAATCGGCGATACGGTTCAGCGGCTTTTAGACGGGCCGCTTACGGTTCATACTGACGAACCCCGCGCTTCCGAAGGGGAATTTCCCGAACAAAACATTCGTCTTCTGGCCGAGCGCGGTCTGCTCGGCATGAAAATCCCAGCCGAGTACGGCGGTCTGGGCCTAGACACGCTGAACGTCACTTACGCCGTCGAGCAGATCGCCCGCATTGCCCCGGCGACGGCCTTTGTGCTGCTCCTGCACACGCTGACCGCAAATCGCATCAACCAAGCCGGCACGGAATACCAGAAGCGCAAATATCTCCCGCTCATCGCCTGCGAGACCCTCGGTGCGTCGGCGTGGTCCGAAAGCGGCGTCGGCGCGGACAAAAGCGTTCTGAACACGAAAGCCTACTGCGAGGACGGTGTCTGGCATTTAAACGGCCAGAAAGCCTTCTGCACCGGCGCGGGCCACGCGGGCGTTTACATGGTAATGACGGACACGACCGAAGGCAAAGGTTTTTTTCTTGTGCCTGCCGACAACCCTGGCCTGCGGATCGGCGAGCCGATGGATTCCATGGGTTTGCAGGGGACGCATTCTGGCGTTGTGGGGCTTGACCATGCCCTGGTTCCCGACGCCGAGCGGGTCGGAACACCAGGCAATATCGGCCCGATCATCAATTTTGACATGCAGAGCGGCCTGCATTCGGGAATTGTCGCGACAGGAATTGCCCTTGGCACGTTCGGGCGGCTGCTGGACATCGTCAAAGCCAATAACTCGTTTGAGAAATACGAGAGCGTCCGGGTGCGCGTGTCCCAGCTCGCGGCCACTCTCAGCGTCATGCGAACCCACGTTTACGCGCTGGCTCAGATGGCGTCCCTGCCGGACGCGACCCGCCCACCTGTGGAAGCCGCGACCATGACCGCGAAGCTGTTCTTGTCCGAGAACGCCTTGCAGATGACGACCGACGCCATTGCCATTGCCGGCAAATCCGGTTATCTTCGTGAAAACGGCCTGGAACGGCTTCACAGAGATGCTCTCGGCATCGTCATCGCCGCGCCTATCAACGGTCAGGTGTTAGGCTCCATCGGTGAGTCCCTGCGCCGCACCGATCGCTCCTCACATTTGTATAAAGTATGAGCGCACCGAAAATCATGGGCGTTATTCCTGCCCGCTTTAACTCCTCGCGCCTGCCGGGAAAAGCCCTGCGGGAGATCGCAGGGCGTCCGATGATCCACTGGGTCTACCTCAACGCCAAGTGCTCACCGCTGCTGATCGATCTTGCCGTGGCGACGGACAGCCCAGAGATACAAGCGTCTTGCGAGAGCGCCGGCATCCCTGTGTTTTTGACACGCGAGCATCCCTCGGGAACGGACCGCGTACATGAAGTTTTAACGCGCACCGATGCTGACATTTATGTCAACATTCAGGGCGATGAGCCGACCCTGCGCCCGGACCATCTGGAACTGATGCTTCAGCCGTTTTTAGACGGCTGCGGCACGCAGGTGACGACGCTGAAAGTCGCAATCTCCGCCGCCGAAGCCGACGACCCGAACAATGTCAAAGTAGTCACCGCAGACAATGGTTTCGCGCTCTATTTTTCGCGCTATCCCCTGCCCTATGACCGTTCGGGCTTGGGGCAGGCCCAGCATTTCAAGCACATCGGCCTGTATGCCTACACCCGTTCCGCGCTGTCGTTGTACCACTCCCTGCCGCAGTCGTCTTTGGAGCTGACCGAGAGCTTGGATCAGCTTCGCTTTTTGCAGAACGGCATTCCTATTTATGTTGCTGAGACGCCGCACGATACTGTCGGCGTGGACACCGAAGCCGACCTAGAGCGTGTGATCGCGATGTTTGAGACCGTGAACAGCGCATAAAGACCTGCTGGGGAAGATTTGCCGGGGTTGTGGAAAACCCCGGCAGGAAGTATGTCCTGTGGACAAGGAGCAGAGCCGCAGGGACTAAGCAATTTTCCTCGTCTGGAAGACGTTTCTTTGCCGGGGTTTTCCACAACCCCGGCTCTTGTCCTGCCTATGTATTTCCTCTATAGCTTCTTGTTCTCGTCCTGGATACTCTTCATGACCCCCTACTTCCTGTACCGGGCCTGGAAGCACCAAAAGTACCTGCCTGCGCTGCGCCAGAGGCTCGGCCATCTGCCGGACACCCTCAAATCTGACGGTCGCCCGACCATCTGGATACATTCGTGTTCGGTTGGTGAAACTCTCAGTGTTCAGCCCTTAGCGCAAGCCCTGCATGAGCGGTTTCCGGATGCACGTCTGGTCTTTTCCACGATCACCAAGACTGGACAGGCCATCGCGCAGGAGCGGTTCGCGAAGTATGGCCCCGGCAACTCATTCTACTTCCCGATTGACCTCGCTTCCATCGCGAACAAAGTGCTGGACGCTGTTCAGCCCAGTCTGCTGATTATGATCGAGACCGAAATTTGGCCCAACGTCCTGCACGAGGCTAAGATGCGCGGCATCCCGATTGTGATGGTCAACGGGCGCATTTCCGCCGAATCGTTTACTTACTATCGCTGGGTGCAGCCGCTGATGGGTCCGGTCCTCGGCAACTATGCCCTGCTGTTGATGAAAGCACGCGAAGATGCGAACCGCTTGCAGCGCATGGGCGCTCTGCCGAGCAAGCTTAAGGTCAGCGGCTCGATCAAGTACGACCGTAACGTGGCCGCCGAGAAAGAAACCGCGGAAAAGCAGGCACCCGCCCTGGATGCCGCGCTGGCGCTGACTGCTACCGACGCCCCGCTCATTGTCGCCGGCAGCACTCACCACGACGAAGAAGAAACGCTGCTGGAAGTCCTGCGCCGCCTGCGCCTTATGCCCGGCCTCGAAGCAACGCGCCTGCTGCTGGTCCCGCGCCACCCGGAGCGCTTTACCCAGGTCGCCCAGATGGCCGAGCGTCAGGGGTTCACCGTCAAGCGCCGCTCCGATCCCGCGCCCGGCGACCCATCCGCCGAAGTTTTGGTCTTAGACACTTTGGGCGAGCTTTCCACCGCTTACAGCTTCGCCACCGTCGCGTTTGTCGGCGGCACGCTCATCCCCCACGGCGGCCAGTCCATTATGGAACCGGCACTGTACTCTAAGCCCATCGTCGTCGGCCCATCCATGCTGAACTTTCCCCAGATCATTGATGATTTTCTAGGGCGCGGCGGCATCGCCCAGATTGCCGCCGACGAAGCCGACAAAGAAGCCCAAAAAGCGCAGCTCACCGACGCTTTCGCCAAGCTGCTGCTTGATGCCGACGCCCGCACCCAAATGGGCCGCGCCGCGTATTCGGTCTTTGAGGGCAGCCAGGGCGCGACCCAGTTCACCGTAGACCACATCGCCGCGATCTTTGAGCAGAAGCTTCAGGAGACACGCAAGCCATGAGCGAAATCTTAGCCCGCATCCGTGTCCGCGAAACCCACGGCATCCGGCGGTTTCTGTACCCATTATCCGTATGTATTGACTTTCTGGAAGCTAAAAGCACCGTTCGTCTGCGGCTTGAATCGATTCATGGAGAGCCAATACCAACCCAAGCTGTTGTGCGCTATGAGTGTGAACAGTGGCTAGATTTCGCGGTCTCGCTTGGCCCTTATGAGTTGTGTGATCTCGTTCTCTTTGAAGGTGAACCTTACCAGGAACTAGATGACCCACTGAATGTTGAGCTAGTAGATGCAATGAATTCAGATAAGGCACTGCTTTGGGTTGAGCAAAAGCGCTTCAAAATTGCACTGAGGCATGACGCGCTTAATCGAGATGTTGTTTATGATGGAGTATCTTTTCCCAGAGAATTACCTTCTATCACTTGCAACAGCAGGTCAGCGCGTGTCTTAGAGTATACAAATGTGCCTCCTGCCACGGCTAAACTCTCTGCGTGGGTGGATGCGCTGGCTGAATATCCCGATGGCAGAGCGTCAGTAACACACACTAAAATTTCCGCAGTCAAGTCCTGGGAGCATATTATTAATCTCCTAGATGAACCAAAACCTCACGATGAAGTCGCGTTCACACAAGCTTTCATTATCAACTCCCCTACCCTGATCTGCGATTTCGGCGTCGGCGGCTATATATTTGGGAAGATGGATAGGAACGCGCCGGAGATTGTCTGGCACACAGAGTTCGGCAGTGCGCCCTACGCCAAGTGGACTGTCGCCACGGCGGGGCGGGTGGATTATGTGGGGGAAGTGGACAGTGCCGGGGCATTTCTGCCGCAACGGTGGTTTCACCTGATTGACAGCGACAAAGCATTGGCCGTGGCAATTACGCGACTGCCGGATGCCTGCCGCTCTATGACAGTGCGGCTGACGCACGAGGGCGATGTGTCCATTGCGTTCAAGCTCGGTGATAGCGTCATAGACCATGCAGATTTTGGCGTTTGCTACCATTTTCTTAACGACGTTCCGGCGATTGCCGCCGCAACCAACCCGCAGTCTATTCTGTTGCCGCCGTTAGTGGAAGTTTTGCCGGTGGTGGAGTGAGAGAAGCCGAGGTTGTAGAAAACTCCGGCAAAGAAGCGTCCTTCGGACGAAGAACAGAGCGTCAATAATTGGCTTTTTCTGTGTCCGAAGGACATGTTCCTGCCGGGGTTTTCTACAACTCCGGCTCTTCTACAGCAGCCCTTGCAGCCGCTCTTTCAGCCGCGTGTGCCGGTGAATATCGCTTTGCTTCTTGACGGCCATTGCAATCGCGCGTTTCGGGCCGACCAGCACGGCGAACTTTTTCGCACGGGTCAAGGCCGTATACAGCAGATTGCGCTGCAAGAGCATGTAATGCTGGGTGTGGATGGCAAGCACGACGGCGGGGTATTCACTGCCCTGACTCTTGTGGATGGAGCAGGCGAACGCAAGAGTCAGCTCGTCGAGGTCGGAGAGTTCGTAGATGACTTCGTTTGTTCCCTGGGCGTCGGTGAAGGCGACGGTGAGGATTTCTTCTTCCAAATCCACGGCGACAACTGCGCCGATGTCGCCGTTGTAGACGCTTTTGTCGTAGTTGTTGACGATCTGCATCACCCGGTCACCGACTCGGAACAAGCGAGGCCCGCGCTGGATTTCGGGCTTATCGAGACGGGGCGGGTTAAGAACTTCCTGAAGACGGGTGTTAAGATGCGCCGCGCCCGCAGAGCCGCGCTGCATGGGGGTCAAAACCTGGATGTCGCCGAGGGCATAGCCGCGCTTCGGCAGGCTTTTTGCGACCACGGCGACGACTTTCTCCGCCAGCTCGTCGGCTTCCTCGGCATTGAGCCAGGCGCAGTCGCGGTTCGCTGACGGCGGCGGCAGCTCCGGCAGGCGGCCCTGGTTGATGGCATGGGCGTTGGTGATAATCAAGCTTTCGGAAGCCTGCCGGAAGACTTGCGTGAGCCGCGAAATGGGGACAATGCCGCTGTCTATCAGGTCGCGGAGAACGTTGCCCGGCCCGACCGACGGCAACTGGTCCACGTCGCCGACAAACACAACCTGGGCGTCCTGCGGAACGGCTTTCAGGAGCGAGTAAGTCAGCACCATATCCAGCATGGAGCTTTCATCTACAATGAGAACGTCGCATTCGAGGGGCAAGTCTAACCCACGCTTGAAGCCGCGCTGCTCTGGATCAAATTCCAAGAGCCGGTGGACAGTCTTCGCTTCCCGCCCGGTCACTTCCGTCATCCGCTTCGCCGCCCGTCCCGTCGGCGACGCCAGCAGCACGTCTTTTTCCAGCGCTTCAAACGCCGCGACTATCGTGTTGGTGGTGTAGGTCTTTCCGACCCCAGGGCCGCCCGTCAACACCGAGAAGCGTGACAGCAAGGCCATTTGGACGGCTTCGCCCTGCTCCGCTGACAGCGGAAACTTTTGCGCGGCGAGAAGATCGGACAGCCACGAGCCGAAGTCGGCTTTGGGCGGCGGCACGGCAGAAGTGAAAAGTGCTTTGATGCGGTCAGCGACACCGATCTCGGTCTTGTGCAGTGACGGTGTGTAAATGGCGATCTCGGTCTCGCCGAGCAGCGCGAACGGCTCAGTGATCAGCCGCCCCGTGTCGGCAAGTATCTTAATAGCGCTCATAACATCGCCGACGCCCAAAATTTCTTCGGCTTTCTGGATCAACTCAGCCTGTGTCAGAAACGCATTGCCGCCCGATTCGACCGCTTCATTTAGGACATACACGACACCCGCTTCGATGCGCCGCGGGTCGTCTTCGGCGATGCCGATGGCGCGGGCGATCTTGTCCGCGCTCTTGAACCCAATGCCCCAGATGTCTGACGCAAGCTGATATGGGTTGCGCTCGACCACTTCAATGGATTTCGAGCCGTAAGCTTTGTAAATCTTGACGGCATACGCGGGAGAAACCCCGTGGGACTGCAAGAACAGCATGATGTTCTTAACTTCCCGCTGATCTTTCCAGGCCGTTGTAATCTTCGCCAGCGTCTTTTCGCCGATCCCGCCGACCCCTAAGAGCTTGCGCGGGTGGTTCTCGATGATGTCTAGTGCGTCTTCGCCGAACTTGGCGACAATGCGCTTGGCCGTGACCGGGCCGACGCCCTTAACCATGCCGGAGCCGAGGTACTTTTCAATCGCAAATGCCGTCGCCGGCCGAACGACTTCGTAGCGGGCGACGGTCATCTGCTTGCCCCACTGAGCGTGGTTGGTCCAGGAGCCGTAGCAGAGCAGCGATTCGCCGACGACGGGATTGGAAAAATTGCCGGTGATCGTGATGACATCGCGGGCGTTCGGCGGCAAAAGCCGCGCGACCGTGTAGCCGTTGTCTTCGTTGTGGAACGTGATGCGCTCGATCACGCCTTCTAAAGTGTCGAGCGGCGGCCCGTCGGCAGGAAGTGTGGCAGAGGGTTGTGGACGGAAGGCAGGCACGAAGTCATTATACCCGATGATGAACCCGGCACTGGAAGTGCCGGGCTAACGAAGCACAGAAAGTGCCTCCGGCACTGAAGATTCTTCAGTCGCGGAGCGACTTTCTTTGCCGTGTTAGCCCAGCACTTCCAGTGCCGGCTCTAAACGCCGCGCTGTCTCATGCCTAATCCTCCACATACCCCGGCATGAAACGCTCCAGGCGCCCCGCCAGCTCTTTGGCAATGTCAGCGTGAACCGTGATTGTTTCCGGGCCATAATCCACCGAATGCACCCGGCCCATCTCGTAGCACTGGGCAACAATGTCGGAGCGGTCATAGGGCAAAAGGAGCGTGACGGTTGCCAGCAGGGACTGCAACGTGGCTTCCATGCGGTCCATCAGAGACGGGATGCCGTCGCGCTTCGTGGCCGACAGGTAGCACGAGTTAGGCGTCTCGGCGATGAGCGCTTGCAGCGCGTAGGGGTCTTTGAGCAGATCGGCCTTGTTGAACGCCGTAATGATCGGCTTCCCTTCCGCGCCAAGCTCGGCCAGCACTTCCAAAACCGCCCGCATCTGCCGCTCACGCTCCGGGTGCGCCGTGTCTACGACATGGATGAGAAAATCGGCCTGGACGACTTCTTCCAGCGTCGCCCGGAACGACGCGACCAAATGATGCGGCAGGTTCCGAATGAAACCGACCGTGTCGGTCATCAGCACCGACCAGCCGCCGTGGGGCAGGACCACCCGGCGCGTCGTGGGGTCCAGCGTCGAGAACAGCATCCGGTCCGCCAGCACTTCCGCGCCGGACAGCAGGTTCAGGATCGTGGACTTGCCCGCCGACGTATAGCCCACCAGCGCACAGGTCGGAAACGGCAGCTTGTGGCGCATCTGCCGCTGTTGCGCCCGCTGCTCCTTCATTTCGTCAATTTCGCCGCCTAGCAGGGAGATTCTCTCCTTCACACGCCGCCGGTCGCTTTCCAGCTTGGTCTCGCCGGGGCCGCGCCCGCCGATACCTCCCTGCTGCCGCTCAAACTTCGTATACAGCGACGACAACCGAGGCAGAAGATAATTCAACTGGGCCAGCTCGACTTGCAGTTTGCCTTCGCGCGTCCGCGCCCGCTGGGCAAAAATGTCTAAAATGAGCTGTGTTCTGTCCAAGACCCGCCGCTCCAAAGCGTTGGTCAAGTTCCGCTGCTGGGTTGGGGACAGCTCATCGTCAAAAATGACCAGCTCGGCATTGGTGCTTGCCAGCTCGCCTTTGAGATCTTCCACCTTGCCCGGCCCAATATATGTCGCCATGTCCGGAGCGCGGCGCGACTGGAAAAACTCGCCGACGACCCGCGCTCCCGCCGTCATCGCCAGCTCCCGCAGCTCCGACAAGCGCATCGCCATGTCGTCTTCGCCGCCCGCCAGCGAGAGCGAGACAATCAGCGCCCGCTCTTCCGTTGCCGTACTATAAGAAAGTTGTGCCATAGACGTAAAGTATACCCAAGTTGACACAGGCCGATGCAGGTGCCATAATCATCGCTTAGTCACCCAGAGTTGAAACTACATGAAATTTAAAACCATTCTTCTTTTTGGAGCGCCCGGCAGCGGCAAGGGAACGCAGGGCAGCATTCTCGGCTCCATTCCGGGGCTGGTGCATGTGGCGTGCGGGGAGATTTTCCGGGACCTGCGGGTCGGGACGCCGCTGGGCAGAGTCTTTTTGGACTACAGCAGTCGGGGGGCGCTAGTTCCTGATGACTTCACCGTGCAGCTTTGGCAGGAGCATGTCGCAGGTCTGGTCAGCCTGGGGCGCTATGAGCCGCAGACCGATATTCTTATTCTCGACGGCATCCCGCGCAACGCCGCGCAGGCCCGGCTGATGGACACCCACATTGACGTCCGCCGTTTGTATTACCTGGACTGCGACGACAAAGAAAAGATGTACCTGCGCCTCAAGCGCCGCGCCCTGCATGAGAACCGCTTTGATGATGCGTCGGACGCGACGATTCAGAACCGGCTGTATGTGTATGAGGCCGAGACCGCGCCGGTGCTGGGCCATTACCCGCAAGAGATTGTGCGCCGGATTGACACGGGCCGCACTCCGATTGAAGTTTTGGCCGACATCTTGACCGACGCCCGGCAGCTTGTGCGTGATGTGGAAAAAGAATCGGACAGTTCTTAACCGCGGAACGAATTTTCCTCAAAATCGGTTATAATAGCAGAGAACATATGGGGGCGATTGGTTTCGATCGGGAGATTGATCGCGTGGGTTGCGAGTCAAGGCGCCGTGGGCCTTGTAAAAAAGCGGCAAAAAAACAAACGCGAAGAATACTTCGTTCACCACAGCGCGTTCCTACGCGCTGGCTGCTTAGTTTTTCCCGCAAGGGCTAATCTAACCAGTTAAAGTGGCGCCCAAGGGCGTCCCGTCCCCTTCCGCCCCGCCTGCCGGTGGAAGCTGGATGTAAAAAACGCGGGCTACTGTCAGCGAGCCGCCGTCCGGCGCTGACGGGAACCAAAGGACAGCTAGTGCGACGGGCAGCCTGCCGACCGGCGGCCTCCGCGCGAAATTCAAACGACCGGCTATGCTTGTAGAAGCCTGCGTATTCGCTGCCTGACACGAGGGTTCAAATCCCTCCGCCTCCACCACTTAAAGAAAGCCGCTCTGCCGAAATGCAGAGCGGCTTTTTTGCTGTGCGATAATAAACGATGGTATTATTGATTTAATGCAGAGAGTGAATGGGGAAACAATGCCGCAAAACGAAATTGTAGCGAAACACAGTTTAGATGTTCAGACTTTGGCACAAGTGCAGGGCTTGGCCGCGGAGGTTCTGCGCGTGGACGGGGTGACGCTGAAGATTGACTGGGAAGCAGCAGCGGAAGGGATGCCGAATCTTGCCAGCAGTTTTTGCTGCTATAACGGCGGCGCACTAGCCGGGTACGGGTTTCTGGAAGGGCGCGGGGAGCTGGAATGGACGGCGGCGGTCGCGCCCGCGTTCCGGCGGCAGGGGATTTTCAAGGCGCTGCTTCAGGCGGCAACCGACGAAGCGCGGCGGTGTGGGGCGACCGAGCTACTAGGGATCGGCTACCGGTCGGAGTCAGGGCAGGCGGCGGTTCAGGCACTGAAGCTGCCCTACGTCTTTTCGGAGTACCGGATGGAAACAGCACTCGCAGAGATGCTGGTGCTTGATGCCGGGCAGATACAGCTTCAGCGTGTGGACGTGGCAGAAGTAGAGGCGCTGGTGCGGATGACGGCGCAGATATTTGGGAAACAAGAGCCGCTTGAAAAGTTCTTGGTGCGGCTGGCCGAGCCGGAGTCGCGGTACTTTTTCGCGGGCGCTGAGGGAACACGAGTCGGGCAAATCGGCGTCGTAGACAAAGGCGACGGCACTTACATTCGCGGCGTGGGTATATTGCCGGAGCATCGGCGGCGTGGATTTGGGCGGCAGCTATTGGCAGCGGTTCTGACACTGCTGCGGGCGGAAGGACAGACGCGGTTCGCGCTGGATGTGGCGACGGAGAACCCATCGGCGCTGTCCATCTACAAAGCCTGCGGGTTTCGGGAAACGACCATTTACGATTATTTTGACGTTTCGTTGGCGGAAGAAACTTGACCGATGAGTCAAACCTGTGTTAAAATGCAGTCAGCCCTTGTACGAATAACAGCACAGACGGTACAGGAAACAGCAATTATGAAGAATTTTCACTTACCTTTTGCGGTTTTAACTCTTTTTCTGCCGGCACTTGGCGCTTTCGCCGAACCCACTCCCGCGACGATCATCGTTGGCGGCCATGTGGTGCCATTTCAAGTCAAGCCCTTTGTCGGAACCGACGGGCAGGTGATGGCCCCGGTGGATGCCGTCCGGCTTTTAGGCGCGAACTTTCGCCCGAACTCAAATGGGACGGTGACGATCACCGCGGCGAGTGGGCAGCAGATCACGACGCCATACATGCTGACCGAGCAGCGGTACTGCGTCCCGTTCCAGAAGGTGGCACTGGCGCTCGGCGGCATGACAGACTGGCAGCCGACGACGGCGACCCTGACGGTCCGGGCAAAGCTTCAACTGGTGCGCCAAAACTCCGGTCAGCTTTCCATTTACACGTCCTATCCCGTATACTATAGTGTTAAGCGGATCGGCAGCCCGGAGCGGCTGTATGTGGACTTGTACGGCCTCAGCCTCGGAACCGCCCCGGCGTCGGTTCCGGCCACCGGCGGGGACATCGCGCAGATCCGCTCCGGGCAAATCAATGACCAGACCGTGCGGATCACGGTGGATCTGAAAGGGGCAAAGCCGTTTCAAGTCCTGAGCGGAATCGAAGCCAGTGAAGTCAAAGTCGCCCTGGGTGCCGCCGCCAGCCCGTCCGCCTTGCCTTTGCCGCCCGCCGCCCCGCCCCGGCTAGTCACTGCCGCACCGCCGCGCCTGCCGAGCAATTCCGCGGCAGTCACAATCACGGATGTCGAGTACAAAGTGGTCAGTCCTGCGCTGACCCAAGTTTCCGTGGAGACAAGCGGCCCGGCTAAGTACCGGACCGAAACGCTTAACGGCCCGAACCGGCTGGCGTTTGATCTGGCCGGTGCCGTGCTGGACCAGGGCGTGAAGACGGCGCAGACGGTTGACGGTCCGGTGATCAAAGCCATCCGTGTGGGCCGCCTGCTTTCTTCCCAAATTAAGTTCGGGCGGGTCGTGCTGGACTTGTCCCGCATGGTAGGTTTTTCGGTGGACAGCCGACCTACCGGCAGCGGCATGACCTACTTGATCAACGTCATCACCACGGACCCGTCCGCGCAGGCGGCGATTGTCCCGCCGGTTGCCCCCGTCGCGCCGTATGTGCCGTCCGTGCCGACATCCGTGTCGTTGGCAGGCAAAATTATCGTTATTGATCCCGGCCATGGCGGCAAGGACAGCGGTGCGTCGGCGGAAACACGCCCCGACATCTACGAAAAAAACATCACGCTTGCCATTGCTCGGCGGGTTCAAACCGTGCTGACCCGGAACGGCGCAACAGTGATCATGACCCGCACCGATGACAGCTTCCCGGAGCTGGAGTCCCGTCCGCTGCTTGCCAACGCCCGCCATGCGGATTATTTCATCTCCATTCACGCCGACTCCAGCGCCCTTGGCCGGAACACGCTGGCCGGGACCACGGTGTACTTCCACGCCCAGAACTCGGTCTGCCGTTTGATGGCGGCGGATATTGGCCGGCGCATTTCGGAAACGTCGGGAATTTCGTACAACGGCGTCAAGTCTGACACGATCCGTTTCCATACCGGCTTTGCCGTTCTGCGCGGAAGCGAGATGCCTGCCGTGCTGGTGGAAACCGGCTATATGAACAATGATCGGGATCTCGCGACCCTGCGCGATGATGCCGGACAGCAGCGGATCGCGGAGGGGGTCACTGCCGGTCTGCGCGACTTCATCGCCGACCAGGTGCGGATGCTTCGCTCGGCGCGGACGCTGCCAAGTGAGTCCCTCAATACCAGCGAAGCCGTCACGGCGGCTGGGAGTCCGCGCTAATTGAAACGTTTCTTTGCCGCCGCGTCGCTCGCCGCCGGGCTGGGTCTGCTTGCCTCCGGCTGCCATCACTCGTCAGGGCCGCCCAATCCCCCGGCGGCAGTCCCGACGCCGTCGGCATTCTCACCCCAGGCGGCCGCGTCTTCTGCCGCACCGACTAAAGTGGTTGTTTATGTGTTAAACCCGAAGGCAACGACGGAAGAAACCCTGCTGAGACCGCGCGAAGTTCCTGTGACACATCCTAAGTCGCCGACAAAAGATGCGATTGTGGCGCTTTTGGAAGCGCGGCATTCCCCGCTTGCGCCCGGTACGTCCCTGCGCGGCCTGTCGGTGGACAGTGGAGTTGCTACACTCGATTTCTCCCAAAGCCCGATCAAAGGCGGCGGCGAAGGCAACCAAAGCGCTGGGCTGAACGCGCTGGCGATGACGCTGGGGCAATTTCCAGAAATCAATCAGTACCAAATCAAGGTACAGGGCCGCGCCATCCAATCGTTCGGCGAGTTCACTGCTGACGGCCCGATGGATGTGATCCGGCCTGGTGGTGCGCTCGAAGCCAAAGGCACTCAGTGATGCTTTCCCCTCCTCCCCTGCCCTGCGCTGACATCGGTGTGTTTGACTCCGGCCTCGGCGGCCTCTCCGTGCTGCGCGAGATCCAGCGCCAGGCTCCCGGCGCGTCGGTGCTGTATCTCGCCGATACCGCAAACGTACCCTACGGCGACAAGCCGATTGCCATCGTGCGCGATCTGGCCCTCAAGCTGACAGACCAGCTTGTCGACGCTGGGGTCAAAATCGTTCTCATGGCAAGCGGCACTTCCACGGTCGCGGGCCTTCACTCCGCCCAAAGCCGCTACCCTGCCCTGCCGATTGTCGGGACGATTGGACCCGGCGCGGAAGCCGCCGTGTCCGGCACGCACGGCCCAATCGGCGTGCTGGCAACCAATGCCACGGCGCAAAGCCGCGCATTCACCGAAGCCGTTCAGCGTCTTGACTCCACTAGAGAAGTCATTGAAATCGGCTGCCCTAAGTTCGTGCCGCTCGTCGAGACAGGCCGCGCCGATACCCAAGATGCTCAGGATGCCGCGTGGGAGTATTTACAGCCGCTGCACGCCGCCGGAGTACAGACGATTATCCTCGGCTGCACCCATTTCCCCTTTTTGCTGCCTGCCCTCCAGAGCACGGTCGCCCGCCTCCAAGACCCGCACTTCCAGCCGGCCTTCGTGGACCCGTCCGAAGCCGCCGTTCGCGCCGCGCTGGCGCTGCTGCCGTCGGCGTTCCCCAATAGCCCCGCCGGGCAGGTGACTTTCGCGGCCTCCGGCGATCCCGAAGACTTCCGCCGCTTTGCGTCCCTCCTGCTCGGCACGCCCATTGCCTGCGTCGCGCCGCTGGCGCTTTAACGGGTATACTGCCCTCATCACACTCCTAAATCATCACACGTAAAGAGGTTCCCCATGCCCCGCGAAGATGGCCGCGCCCTCGGCGAATACCGTCCGATCACCCTGTCCCGCTCCTACGCCCGCTACGCCGAAGGCTCGTGCCTGGTCGAAGTCGGGCATACCAAAGTGCTTTGCACGGCCAGTGTGGGAGACAAAGTGCCGCCGTTCTTGAAGGGCAAAGGCACCGGCTGGGTGACTGCTGAATACTCTATGCTCCCCCGTGCAACTCACACCCGGTCATCCCGCGACACCGGAAAGCCCAGTGGGCGCACCGTGGAAATCCAGCGCTTAGTAGGCCGCTCCCTGCGCTCCGTGATTGAGATGGACGCACTCGGCGAGCGCACCATCACGCTCGACTGCGACGTTTTGCAGGCCGACGGCGGCACCCGCACCGCATCCATCTCCGGCGCGTTTGTCGCTTTAGTCGAAGCCTTGTCGTGGATGAAAGCAAAAGGTCAGATCAAAACGATTCCCATCACCGAATGGGTCGCCGCCGTTTCCGTCGGCGTCGTCAAAGGCGAGGAGCGGTTGGACCTCGCTTACGAGGAAGACTCGTCGGCGTCGGTAGATATGAACGTCGTGATGACCGACACCGGCCGCTTTATTGAAGTCCAGGGTACCGCCGAAGGGGCGCCGTTCGACCGCGACCGCCTGAACCGCCTGCTGGATTTGGCCCACGGCGGCGTCCGCCAGATGCTCGCCAAGCAGCGCGAAGCGTTAGACGGGCTGCTATAAAGGGAAATTATGGCTGATAAACATTCGGGAGCCGCATTTAAGCGTATCATACTGGAAGCTTTTTCAGGGGTATTCGCCGCAGTTCCAGTCGGCGTATTTCTTTACTTTTTCCCCGTCGTCTTTTGGGCATCGGCAATAAATGTCCTGGCACTTCTAGTGCCTCTCATCCCGTATATCGGCATCCCCATCGTAACGTGGATGAACTTCACTGCGGGAATGGTTTTGCTTCTTGCCATAAGCGCCATTGTGATGGAAGTTTGGATTTGCCGGATGCTCATTCGCCGGCATCATACAGTTTTTGCTTACACACAGGCCGTCTTGGGCATGGCGGTGTCATCTCCTATCTTTTATTGGAGCATTGTTCACCAAAAGCCCATGCTGCCGTTTTATGGTCAATGAAACAGATGCAAACACTGATACTGGCGACGACTAATCCAGGCAAAGTCGCGGAGTTTCGGTTTCTGCTGGGGCGGTGGGAGCGGTGGCGGGGCGTCGAGCTGCTGACGCCGCGCGACTGGCCGACGCCGCTGCCGAGCGTGGATGAGACGGGGGCGACGTTTGCGGAGAACGCGCGGCTGAAGGCGGTTGCGCTGGCGGCGGCGACAGGACTGCCGGCTTTAGCGGACGATTCGGGGCTGTGCGTGGATGCGCTCGGCGGCGAGCCAGGGCTGCACTCGGCCCGGTGGGCAGGCGCCGAGGCCACGGATACGGACCGAAATGCCTTGCTGCTGGCGCGGCTGGCAGGGGTTCCCGCGGAGAAGCGCACCGCCCGCTATGTCTGCGTGGTTTCGCTGGCTTGGCCGGAGGAGATAACCGTGGAAACCGAAGGCGGCTGTGCCGGAACGATTTCCGAGACGCCGCAGGGCGTAAACGGCTTCGGCTACGACCCGCTGTTTTTCGTGCCGGAGTTTGGGCGCACCGTCGCCGAGCTAACCGCCGACGAGAAGAGCCAAATCAGCCACCGGGCGCGGGCGCTGGCGGCTTTGGACGCCGCGCTGGACGCGAGCGATTTTCGCGGCGCCGTTTGACACGCGGGAAAGTCAGGGTATATGTGTGCAAGCTTGAATTTTTCGGAGAATCATATAAATGCATTTAGATACTTGGGCGGAAATTTCCCTGCTGATCTTTGGCGGCCTCTTTTCGCTGATCACGGTAGCCCTTTTCGGAGCCATCGCGTTCGCGCTGAATAAGCTCGTGTCGCTGCTGGCGACAGTCACAGATAAGCTGGACCCGCTGATCGGAAAGGCTTCCAACGCAGTAGATACGGTGACGCGCGTGACCACGAATGTCGGCGCGAAAGCCGATCAGGTGCTGGTCAAAGGCGAAGCGCTCACCGACGATGTTTCCGGGCGTGTCGAGCAAACAGCAGGCGTCGTACAGAGTGCCGTTATTGGCCCGCTCATCAACATCAGCAGCCTGATCAACGGCGTCACGAAGGGTTTCTCGGTCTATGCCCGTCCCGGCTCGGGAAATGGAACAAAAGCAGACGTTAATGAGCCGTTCGCGAAGAAGTACGAGAAGAAAACGCAGTAGCAATTTACGGAACCAACTAAGGGGCAGAGCAAACAATGGCGGATAATGAGAGTCTCAGCACTGAGAGTGCAGATAACGTGATGGCAAACAATGTCACCGCAGACAACGTAAGTGCAAAAGGCTACGGCGTTGGAAGCAGCGGAACAGATTTCGGCAGCACGGCAGAAAACATGACGGTTCCTCGTCGTGCTGAAACAAACACAGTGGAAGACAAAGGAAACGGCGGCGGGTTCTTCACGGGACTGCTGCTCGGAAGCGCCCTCGGCGCGTTGGCGGCGTTTCTTTACGCCCCGCAAGGCGGCGACGAGACGCGCAATTTGATCAAGCAGAAGACGAACGAATACTCCGATCTTGCAAAAAGCAAGGCGAACGACGTCACGGACACGGCTAAAACGAAAGCCGCCGATCTCTCAGATGCCGCAAAAACCAAAGCTGCGGAGATCTCCGGCAAGGCGAGCGACACGGTTGATAGCGCCAAAGCCAAGGCTAATGAAGCCAGCGACACGGTAAAAGCAAAAGCGGCCGACATCAGCGCGAAAGCGAATGACAGAGTTACCTCCGTAAAAGGCAACGCGCAAAGCCTTGTTGACCGAACCAAAGCCGTGGCCGAGGACCAAAAGTCACGGATCACCGAGGCTGTAGACGCCGGGAAGCAAGCCGCGCAGGAAACCAAAGACCAGCTCACTGCCCAAGCGGAGATGCCGATCGAGCATCCGACGGAAACAATTTAACTGACCCGCAATCCAGAAACTAAATTCCTAGAAAGAAAGAAACACAAGGGAAAAAATCATGGCAAAACCAGGACCATCCGCAGGCTCCGAAGGAGCGCGTAAAATTGCTGAAGCCCATCGCGGCTCACATGACCACGACAAGGAAGGCGGCTTCGCTGCTAACCCTGACCTCGCCCGAGAAGCCGGACGCAAGGGCGGCGAGACTGTCAAGAACCGCTACGGACCGTCGTTCTACCAGAGCATTGGCCGCAAGGGTGGCGAAACCGTGAAGCGTGAGCGCGGCACGGAGTTCTACGCCGAGATCGGCCGACGCGGCGGCGAGATGCGCGGCCAGCGAGCGGCAGCCCTGCGTTCGGCAAACCCCGCGACGGAGACCCCAGCCACCCCGGATGCGCCTCGCCGCCGTGGCCGCCCCTCCAAGAAGATCGTCTAAGACGACATCCCGCAGGAGCCAACTTCTGAAAACAGCCCAAGAAGCACACTTCTTGGGCTGTTTGCCGTGCAAATCACCTGCGGGTGCTGTGCGGCAAAGGAAATCGTATGGAACATTCAACCACAAAGCTGCTGTCGGCAAGCCCCGTAGATTATTTGATCATCGCGTCTTATTTCATCTTCGTGCTAGGTATCGGCTTTTGGGTCAGCCGGAAGCTGAAAAGCAGCGAGGACTTTTTCCTGTCGGGCCGCTCCATCCCGGCCTGGGTGACGGGCCTTGCATTTCTGTCGGCTAATCTCGGAGCGCTGGAAGTGTTGGGGATGGCGTCTCAGGGCGCGGAATACGGCTGGATGACGGCGCATTTTTACTGGATCGGCGCGATCCCGGCGATGGTATTTCTTGGCGTCTTTATGATGCCGTTTTATTATGGCTCCAAAGCCCGCAGTGTGCCAGAATACCTGCAAAAGCGCTACAATGAGCCGACCCGCGCAGTCAATGCGCTGACATTCGCGGTCAGCACTTTGGTCCTGTCAGGCGTTTCCATGTACGGCATGGGCTTGGTCTTCCATGACCTTTTGGGCTGGGACATCAATCTGACAATTTGGATGGCGGCGGCTGTTGTGCTGGTGTACACGGCCCTCGGCGGCCTGACATCGTCCATTTACAATGAAGTCCTGCAATTCTTTTTGATCGTGCTGGGGCTGGCCCCGCTGGTGATTGTCGGGGTGCTGGCGGCGGGCGGCTGGTCGGGCACCGCCAGCCATGTACCGGCAAATTTCATGCACACCTGGAGCGGGACCGGCCATGAGGCAACAAACTCCATGCATATCACCTGGCCCGGCATTGTCCTGGGCCTGGGTTTCGTGCTGTCGTTCGGTTACTGGACCACGGACTTTTTGGTGATCCAGCGTGCGCTGGCAGCCCAAGACATGAACTCGGCCCAGCGGACCCCACTGATTGCGGCCATCCCAAAGATCTTTTTCCCGTTTCTGGTTATCTTTCCTGGCCTGCTGGTGCTGCCGCTGTATCCACAGATCGGCCATTCGTCCGACCCGTCTCTGTCGTACAACAATGCCCTGCCGCTCTTGATGCAGCACTACTACCCAGCGGGTATGCTCGGCCTCGGATTGACCGCCCTGCTAGCCTCGTTTATGTCCGGTATGGCCGGCAACACGACGGCGTTCAATACGGTTTTCACTTACGATTTATACCAAGCGTATATGGTAAAGAACCGAGATGACAAACATTACTTGAATGTCGGGCGGATCGCCACCGTGTTTGGGGTTTTAGCATCGGTCGGGACAGCCTACATCGCCGCCAGCGCTCCGAGCATCATGGACTTCACGCAAACGGTATTCGGGTTTGTCAACGCGCCGCTGCTGGGCACATTTTTGTTCGGCATGTTCTGGAAGCGGACGACGCCGTGGGGCGGCTTCTGGGGGCTGATTATCGGAACGCTGGGCGCGATCCTCCATTATGTCCTGACGCTCCACGGTGTCTTTCATTACTCGACGCCGCAGGCCGGGAACTTCTGGCGGGCGTTTATCGCGTTCTGCATCGGCGCTTTTGCGACGTATGGGATCAGCCTTGTCACGACGCCGAAGCCGGTGGAAGAGCTGCGCGGGCTGGTCTACTCGGAAACGCCGCGGCCGGACTCCGACACGCACTTGCCCTGGTACCAGCGTCCGGTCGTCTTCGGGATCATCGTGCTGATCATCACGGCCGTCGTCAACATTCTGCTCTGGTAGCCCCAGAAGACTCGGAGAAACTCATGCTGGATTTACGCCTGCCAATAGGAACGTTCTTTTCGCTGATCGGTGCGATTTTGCTTGTGGACGGCCTGCTGCACCCGATCATCACGCCGGGCGTGCATTTGATCTTGAACCGAGATTGGGGAGCCTGCCTACTCGTCTTCGGCGTTCTGATGACGATTTTCGGTCTCCGCGCCCCAAAATCAGATGATGACTAAAAGATGATGATTGAAATGAGTACGCTCTAGGCATCAGGCGCGACGGCGATGGCTTCGATTTCCACCATCACATCCAGCGGCAGGCGAGCGACTTCGACAGTGGAGCGGGCAGGCTTGACCCCGGTGAAGTATGGGCCGTAGACCATGTTCAGTGCCGCAAAATTGTTTAAGTCTTTTAAGAAGATCGTCGTCTTGACAATGCTGTCTAGGCCTAGTCCCTCTTGCTTGAGGACAGACGCCAGGTTCCGCAGGCATTGACGCACCTGGGTCTCAAAATCCCCTTCCACAATCAGGCTGGTGGCCGGGTCAAGAGGGAGTTGGCCCGAAACATAAACAAACGGCCCAACCCGAACAGCGGGCGTGTATGGTGCCCCTTGCAGCGGCCCGCTTTCCGTGTGTATCGCTTTTTTTTCCATACCCGCATTATGGCGGCGTTTGCTCCGGTTGTCAAATCCCTGCTATAATACGCCATGAAATATAATATGCTATGAAAGCAGGAAGTCTTTGAAGGCCATGATACTCGCGGCAGGCGAAGGAACACGGCTGCGCCCGCTGACGGCGGCGCTGCCGAAGCCGATGGTGCCGATTGTCGGGACGCCGCTTTTGGAGCGCACACTGACCTGGCTGGCAGGCGAGGGCGTCACCGAGGCGGCAATCAATCTGTACCACCGGCCGCAGAGCATCCCGGACTATTTTGGCGCTGAGTCTGCGGGGATACGCCTGCACTACTTCTTTGAGGACACCCTGCGCGGCACCGCAGGCGGCGTCAAGGCCGCGCAGAGCGTTTTCCAAGACGCACCGTTTTTTGTTATCTACGGGGACAATCTCATCTCTGCCGACCTGCGCCGCCTCGCTGCGTTCCACGACGCACACGGCGGGATCGGCACCCTCGCGCTGTTTGAGCATCCGAACCCCACGGCGGCAGGCATTGTCGGCCTGGACGCGGACAATCGCGTTACGCGGTTTGTCGAAAAGCCTCCTACCGACCAGGTGTTCAGTTCTCTTGCCAATGCGGGCGTGTATGTGCTGGCCCCGGCGGTTTTTGACGCTATTCCTGTAGAAGCACCGTTAGACTTCGGGCGGGACATCTTCCCGGCCCTGCTGGCGCAAGGCAAAGTCCTGTATGGAACACCACTCGGCGGCTACTTGCAGGATACGGGAACACCGGCGGCTTACCGGCAGGCGAACTTCGACCTTCTGGCGGGACGCACCGGACTGAAATATGACGACCCGGCGCTTTGGATCGCGCCAACGGCGGAGATTGGCAGGGCCGTTTCGTTTGCCGGGCAGAACGTCATCAGCGCGGATGTTGTTGTTGGCGAGGGCGTGGCCTTGACGGACAGCATTCTGCTGCCAGGCGCAACCCTTGCGCCCGGCGTACAGGTTCAGGACAGCATCATTGGGGACGGCTTCGTATTGGAACTACCATGATTATTACACAAACGCCGCTACGCATTTCGTTCGCCGGCGGCGGGACCGACTTCAAGGGCTACTACGAACAGGGCGGCGGCGCAGTCATCTCGTCGGCGATTGACAAGTACATCTATGTGGTGATCAAGCAGCGGTTTGATTCCAAGATTCGGATCGGCTACACGCGCACGGAGATGGTGGACGAAGTTTCCCAGATCGAGCATGAACTGGTTCGGGAATGTATGGTGCTGACAGGGATTACCGGCGGGGTCGAGATTGCGACAATGGCGGATATTCCCTCGGCCGGCAGCGGGCTGGGATCGTCCAGCACGGTCACAGTGGGTCTTCTCAATGCAATGCACGCTTATCAGGGCCGCTTGGTGACTGCCGAGATGCTGGCGCAGCAGGCATGTCAGATTGAGATAGACATCTTAGGCAAGCCCATCGGCAAGCAGGATCAGTATATCGCGGCTTACGGTAATCTGCGGCGGTTCGAGTTCCGCGCTGATGGCTCCGTGGATGCTTTCGGCGTGGCTCTGCCAGAGGAGAAGCGGCGGCGGTTCAGTGAGTGCCTGATGCTGTTTTACACAGGCATCACCCGCAAGGCCGATACCATTTTGTCTGAGCAGAAGGCGAACATTAATGACAAGCGTGTATTTCTAGACCACATGAAGTCGCAGGTTCCCGAAGTCGAGGCGGCACTGACCGAGGGCAGCATCCACAAAGTCGGGCGGCTGATGCAGACGGGATGGGGCTGGAAAAAGCAGATGGCAGGCCGCATTTCCAGCCCGGAGATTGACGCGCTGTATGAAAGTGCGCTGGACGCCGGAGCTACTGGCGGCAAAGTTGCCGGGGCGGGCGGGGGCGGTTTTCTGCTGCTGTACTGCCCCCCTGACCGCCAATCGGCTGTCCGCGACGTGCTTTCGGACATGAAGGAACTGCCGTTTGGCCTAGAGCGCGACGGCACGAAAGTGATTTTCAACGTCCGGCGTTAAATGCTTACTGCCCGGTCGTGCCACCAGTGGCCGGCGGTGCGGGCGGCGTGCTGGATTGATCGGTCGTCCTAGTGTCCGGCGGCGTCTGCGTGCCGTTGTCGGTTGGAGCCGTACCGGTAGTACTGTCTGCGGCCGGCGCGGATGCCTGGTCGTGGATGACGACCGTTTTGGTCTTGGTGACGACCATCGGCTTCGGCTTGGCCCCGCCGGTGGTGACAATCATCAGCTTATTTTTGATGCTGCCGACGCCCGGCACGTTCTGGGCGGTCGTCTGGGCCAGTCCTTTCTGCTGCTGGTTTTGCACAGTGCCGTTCAGTGTCACCACCCCGGCAGTTGCAACGACTTCCACGCGCGAGCCGGTCATCTGCTTGTTGTGAACAATCGCCGTATTGATCTGGTCGGCAAGCGCTGCGTCGGTTCCGGTCGAGCCGCCTGGCCCGGCGTTGGTATTGATCTTCGTGTCCGGCACGGGCGCTGTGGTGACTGCGCCCGGCGCGGAGACGCTTCCGGACGGAACCACGGTGGTCGTGGAAGAGGCGGGCGGCGTGACAACGGCTGGCGCGGGCGGCGTGTCATCGTGGCATCCTGCGGTCAGGAATGCGGCGACAACAGCGCCGGCGGCAATGCCGGCAAAACGAACTGATAAGCGAGTCGGTAAATATGGCTGCATAAAGTTTGCTCCTTGCGCTGTTTTACCCAGCCAACGAATTAGAAGAAACCTCGCTTGATTGCGGTATTCTTTCTTCCACCAGCCGAAGCTCATACTGAGGGTTATAAGTGCGGTCACAGGAGGCACAGGAAGCGGAGCGAAGACGGCGGCGGCGCTCCATGCGTCTGCCGCAGGCGGGGCAGGCGTAAACGTAGCGGCGGGTGCGGACGATGCGGGGCGGGCTGGCGTATCTCTGCACGGCTCCCAGCGTAAGCGCAATGCGCCAGAAGTCTGCGCTGTGGTTGGGATGAACGATGTGCGCGACTTCATGCCGGAACGTGTTCAGGGTTTCAGGCAGGCCGTGTTCGGTGTATGCCTGCCAGCTCAACACAATCCGGTGGCGCGATGGCTGATAATAACCACCGAAGGTCTTGCGCGTGGACAGCACAATCTCAGGCACGGTCAAGCGGCCGTCAAAATGGACCTGGTTTAAGCGGTCGAACTCGGCGCAGAGCAAAGCATGAAGCGCCTGCTGCTCAGGAGAAATTTTAGGCATCAAAACCGATGATCTCGTGAATGACATCCCGCACGGGCGGCCGTTCCGGGCCGATTTGGAATGCCTGGAGAACCTGCGGGGCGACTTCCCGCGCCGCAATCTCGCTGCCGGTGTAAAGGGTCGCAATGATGTTGCCGGCAACCACCGTGCAGCCGACGGTCTCCCGCAGGACAACCCCAGCGGTCGGATCAATCGGGTCCTCTTTGGCCGCCCGCCCCGCCCCGAGACGCATTGCAGCCAAGCCCACGGCTTCGGCATCTACATGGCGAACAATGCCGCTTTGCTCCGCCCGCACTTCCCGCTTGACTTTGGCAATCGGCGGCTTCGCGGCATGGGCCAAGTACTCCGGGTCGCCGCCCTGTGCCCGCACGATTTCCGAAAGTTTCTCATAGGCTGCGCCCGACGCGATCTGTGCCTGGGCCAGCGCATGGCCGTCGTCCAGAGTGGCGATGCGCCCGGCCAGCATAAGTCCTGCGGCGGCCAGAGTGCAGACCACAGTTTTCAGGCGCGTCTCGGCCCAGACGTTGTTTTGAAGCAGGGAAACCACTTCGCGTACTTCCACGCGGTTGCCGACGGTGTAGCCGAGCGGAACATCCATGTCTGACAGCACGGCGACGGTTTTGCGGCCATGCGCCGTGCCGATTTTAATCATCAGCGCGGCCAGCGCCCGCGCTTCTTCCAACGTCTTCATAAACGCCCCGCCGCCGACTTTCACGTCCAGCACAATAAACGGGCAGCCGCCGGCGATTTTCTTGCTCATGATGCTGGCGGCGATCAGCGGCAGGGACTCGACGGTATCGGTGGCATCGCGCAGGGCATACAGCAGGCGGTCAGCGGGGACAAGCCGGCTGGTCTGGGCGCAGATGCACGCGCCGACTGCGCCGACTTGGGCAAGGATTTCCTCGGTCGTGAGGGCCGTGCGCGTGCCGCCGAGCGACTCCAGCTTATCCAAAGTGCCGCCGGTATGACCGAGGCCGCGCCCGGACATTTTCGGGACTTGGACGCCTGCCGACGCGAGGATCGGCACGACGGCGAGTGTCGTTTTATCCCCCACCCCGCCGGTGGAATGCTTGTCTACGCAGGGGCCAGCCAGCGAAGACAAATCCAGTGTATCACCGGACGCGACCATCGCCGAAGTCAGCGCAAACGTTTCATCTTCGGTTAAGCCGCGCCACAAGACGGCCATCAGCCAGGCGCTGATCTGGTAGTCAGGGATCGCGCCATGCACATAGTTCTGGATCAGAAAGCTGATTTCTGGCGCTGTGTGCGCGTCACCCCGCCGCTTCTTCTGGATAAGGTCTACTGCCCGCATGGTTCTTGATTGTAACACACTTTATTCCAAATCGGTAGAGTGCCTGTGTGCAAAAGAGTTGCCAAAACGCAGATTATCCTCGGCTTCTACTCTGTTGTCCTGTGCGAAGCAGGCGACTTCTCAATCAGATGAAGGCAAAATGCCGGCGCTATTCTGGTCGCGATTTTCGCGGAGGCCATATCAGGACAATCATCATCAGCGCCGCGACGACTGCCAAAAAATTTAGCCATAGCGGTTGACGGGGATGAATGCAGTCATAGATTCGCATCCCTATAAAGCCTACCGGCAGAAATAGCCACAAACCTCGTTTCACTGCGGCCTCCTCTTAGATCTCACCTCTAAAGACTTCTGCGGCAGCGCCGGTCATGTAGACGTGGTTGTCAGCCTCGGACCACTCAATGTCCAGGTCGCCGCCAGGCAGGTGAACCAGCACTTGGCGGCCTGTTTTGCCGTTCAGCACGCAGGCAACCACTGCCGCGCACGCGCCGGTGCCGCAGGCGAGCGTTGCGCCCGCGCCGCGTTCCCAGACGCGGAAAAGGATCTCGCGGTCCGACACGACCTGGATAAACTCAGTGTTGGTTCGGCGCGGAAACGCTGGATGATGCTCGACGAGGGGACCAAAGATTTCCAAAGGGTAGTTTTTGACGTTGTCTACAAACACAACCGCATGCGGGTTGCCCATAGACACTGTGGTGACGTACAAAGTACGGTCAGCCAGCGTTAAAGGGACATTGACGACCGGAGACTCGGTCTCAGACAGCACGGTCGGAATTTGGGATGGGGTCAGGACCGGCTCGCCCATGTCTACGCGCACGGTGGCGGCTTTGCCGTCCGGTCCCGGCGTGATTTGCAGGTGCAGCAGGCCTGCGCCGGTCTCAACCGCGATCTCGTCCTGCCCCTGCGTTAATCCCCGGTCAAAGAGAAATTTCGCGAAGCAGCGGATGCCGTTGCCGCACATCTCCGACTCGGTGCCGTCGGGGTTGAACATCCGCATCGCAAATGGCGCGGCCTCGCCGGGCAGCAGGGCAATCACGCCGTCGCCGCCGACCCCGAACTTGCGGTCGCACAGCCTGGCGGCCCGGCTTCGGCACTCAGCGAGCAGGTTGATCCCGTCCGCGCCGAGGCAGTTGACCATGACAAAATCGTTGCCGATGCCGTGCATCTTTGTAAAGTGCATAAGAATCTTCCTGACCAGAAATTAAGAACCAGAAATTAAGAAATGGGGTCGGTTTCGGCGGCTTCAGGTGTTGAGGCCGCCGGCGCAGGGCTTGGCGTCTGCACCGTCACGGCGGCGTCCGGGTGCGCGGCGGACGCCGGGACTGTCGGCGGGGCTGCTTGGCTGGGACTAGCCGGCACGGCCTGGCTGTTTTCTCGGAGCGACTCGGCGTAGAGGTTCTGGATGGGGCGCATCGGAACAATGCTGGTAATAGCGTGTTTGTACACAAGCTGGACCGGCTTGCCGGGGCTGTCCAGGAGAATGGTGAACGAGTCGAACCCGCGCACGTTGCCCCGAAGCTGGACGCCCCCGATGAGATAGATCATCACGCCGACATTTTCCTTGCGGACTTGGTTGAGAAAGAGATCCTGGAGGTTCATCTGCGGTTTATTCATGTCGTCTGTGCTGCCTTTTGGTTCAAGTTGAAGATGGCAACCGCAAGCTGCTCGGCGGTTTGGCCGTCAGCATCGAGCCACTGAATACGGGGGTCGGCTCGGAACCAGATCATCTGACGCTTGGCGAACCGCCGTGTGTCCTGGATCATGGTCTCGGCGGCAGTGTTTAAGTCGGTATCGCCCGCCAAAAACGCGGCGATGTGCCGGTAGCCAAGGGACTGCATCGGCTTGAGACTTGCAGAGTATCCCGCGTTTAAGAGGCTTTGGACCTCGGCGACCAACCCCTGGTTAAGCATCTGCCGGACCCGGTCCTCTATCCGCTGGTAAAGTGTCTCGCGGTCATGGAAGCGCAGGCCGAACATCTGTGGCTGTTCGCCGCTCTGCTTCGCTTTGTTCTCGGCATGAAGCATGGTTAGGGTTCGGCCTGTCGCGGCGTACACTTCCAGCGCCCGGATTTGCCGCCCGATGTCATTAACATGCAGCCGCGCCGCGGTGTCCGGGTCTACTTTGGCGACTTCCGCCAGCAGCACCGGATTGCCGTGGCTGCCGGCAAACTCCCGCCAGCGCCGCCGCAGAGACTCGTCGGGCGGTGCGACCGGGATGTCCAAAATTGTGGTCAGCGCCCGGATATACAGCCCGGTTCCGCCGACAATCAAAGGAACTTGCCCACGCGAAGCGATCTCAAGACACGCGGCATCACCGAGCTTCTGGTAGTCGGCCAAAGTCCACTCATCGGCTGGGTCAGCGACATTGATGGTGTGAAACACGGCAGCGCTCTGCTCGGCTGGGGTCGGCTTGGCCGTCCCGATGTCCATATACCGGTAGACCTGCATAGAGTCAGCGGACACAATCTCTGCGCCGAGACGGTGGGCCAGTTCCACGCCGACAGCGGTTTTGCCGGACGCCGTCGGTCCGACAAGGGCGATCCGGTCTTTGAGGCTCCCCATCAACGCTTGCTGCACAGGGATTAGTATAGCATATCTGGCTGCTTACGCGGCTTTTGCCAGGGCGGCATCAATTTCCGCACCGTCCGGCTCGACCAGCATGGTCTCGCCGACCCACAGGGTCGGGGTCGCGGCCCGGCCAACCCAGGCGATGACCGGCGCCTCAGCGTCGGGGTCGGCGTCAATGTTGATCTCTTCCCAGCTTAATCCGCGCTGCCGCAGAAAATAGGACGCGCGTGCGACATCAGGGCAGCCGGGGCGGCTGTACATGGTGATTTTAGGCTGGCTCATCGGTGCATCTCCATCAATCTTTGAGCGATCACTTCCGCGCCATTCGTCGCAAAAACGCCGGGGCTAGGCGCGGCCTCGAGGGCAGACTGGAGCGCATCACCCCAGTTTCCAGCATGGAACGCCGTTTCAGACATTGCAATCCCGCCGCCCCACTCGTTCATACCCGAAACCAGGGCGTCGTACTCGGCAAACCCGACGCGCGGCAGGTAGATCAGCGGCACGGAATTAGCGATGCACTCGGTCACGGTCCCGTAGCCTGCTTTAGAGACGACGGCGTCCACCGACGCCGCAACGTCCGCGTAGCGCACAACACTTGGGGCGAACGCGCGGGCATTAGCAATCGCCGCTGGCAGGGGCCGGTCCAGCAGGAAAACCCAGTCGGTAGAACGTTCTAGCGCAGGCCAGTCAATGTCCAGACCCCATCCGCCGAGATATAAAAGCGCAAGATGCTTTTCCGTGGGGATGTCCAGAACTTCAGCTAAAATGTCCCGGATGGGACTGCCCCGGCGAGCGACCAGCGGGACATGCTCCACGTTCGGGAACAAGCTTGGCACAGACGGCAGGTGGAGCGGCGTGATTAAACCCACAGTCGCCGCCCTATATTCTTCCGCCATCTGCACCAGCAGACTGTCATCTTCGGCCGTCTCCGCATACTCCGCGTAGATGTCGTGCCAGGTGAAGTTCCCTACGGCGGCGCTCGGCACCCCAGCGGCGTGGGCGGCCCGCAGCGGAAACGAGGCAATATCGGACGCGACACACTTGACCCCGCGCTCTCGCAGAAAAGCGATCTCGGCTGCCAGATGGTCTTGGTTATGCCGGGCAATCTCGCCGTAGCGCGTCAGCGTTTCGCGCTTTAAGACCGAAACACTATCGGATTGCAGGCAGCCGCAGTCGTACTCGGCGGCGACAACCTCAAAGTCCCGCCCCGGCAGCTCCTCGCGAAACAGCCGCTCTGGAGCGGTCGTCTTGACAATCAAGGGCAGCTCCGGCGGCAGCGCTTTTAGGATTTGCGTCGTGCGAATGGCATGGCCGAACCCGTGACCCGTCACATAATAACAGAGCATGACTGACTTTTCTACTGCGGCTTCCGGTGAATGAGCGTTGCCGTCGCTTGGTCCAGCGGCTTGATAACCAGCGTGTCAATGTTGACATGCGCGGGCCGGGTCACGGCCCAGACAATCGCATCAGCCACATCGTCGGCGGACAGCGGCGTCATGCCGAGGTACGGCTTCTTCGCCCGCTCGGTATCGCCGCCGAAGCGGACCACGCTGAACTCAGTTTCCACTAAGCCCGGCGCAACTTCGGTCACGCGCACCGGCTTCCCGACCAGCTCCACCCGCAGCGTTTCGGTCACAGCCTTGACCGCGTGCTTTGCCGCCGTGTACCCGCCGCCGCCAGGGTAGACTTCAATCCCCGCCACCGAGCCGATGACGATGATATGCCCGGCCTCCGACGCTTCCATCTTCGGCAGCAGCCCGCGCACCATCCGCATGGTCCCCAGGACGTTCGTATCGTACATCCGCTCCCACTTCTCGTCCACGGACTCGGCAACACTTTCCACGCCGAGCGCCCCGCCGGCGTTGTTCACCAGCACATTGACAGCGGGGATTTGAGCGCAGAACGCCTCCACGCTTTCGGCATCGGTGACATCCAGTTCCAGCGCCTTCGCGCCGATCTGCTCCGCGACCGCCTGAAGCTTGTCCATGCGCCGCGCTCCAAGAATAAGATCGTAGCCGGCGGCGGCAAGATGCCGTGCCGTTGCCGCCCCGATCCCGCTGCTCGCGCCGGTCACGACGGCAATAGGTTTATCTGTCATTTGTTTTCTTTCTAACGATTCTTGTTTTCTAACAACTCGCCAGGAACTTTGCGGCGTCCAAGAGGCCCTGCTGCTCGGCTTCGGGGCTGCCGTGGTAGTCGCTGTCTTCCAGCTCAATCGAGATCGCGCCCTTGTAGCCTGTCTCGGTCAAAATGCGGCAGACTTCGGTCCAGGGCGTACCGCCGTGGCCGGGGATGGTATAGCGCCAGGCGGATGCGCCGCAGAACGGGTCTTCTTTGTAGGCGGACGGCAGCTCGTGGCCGTACTCGTACAGCTCATCGGTTAGAATGAGCGTGTCTTTGCCGTGGACATGGCCGACCCGCGGGGCGAACTCTTTCAAAAAACGTATTGGGTCAATTCCCATGCGGAGCAGATGTGACGGGTCGTAGTTGATGCCGATGGACAGCGACGGGCAGGCATCAAAAACGGCCCGGAACGTTTCCGGCGTGCAGACCAGCGACCCCGCCCCCGGCCAGCCTTCGATGACCAGACGGCCTCCGGCGGCGTCCAGCGGGCCGGAGATGGCTTGCAGCCCTTCAATCAAGTAGCCCATGTTCTCGGAGCGGGACCGGCTGCCGTCTTCAGGGATCATCACGGCGAAAAAGTTCTGCGGGCCGCAGGCGGCGACATACTCGCTGACCTGCTGCATGGCGTCGGCGCGTTTGGCGGCGTCTGGCGAGGTCAGCCCCCGCCCGCCGGCCAGGTCCACCGACCCGACCCGCAGGCCGGCGTCCTGAACGGATTTGATGTCGGCCGGGCCGCGCGACAGGTCAATGACGCCAAAGGCGTTAGTTTTGGCCCAGTCAATCGCGGTCGTCAGGTCCCGCTGCCAGGCCCAGCCGCCGCGCCGAAAACCGATAGGAAACGCGCCGGTGCGTGTTGTGAATGATGCCATCGTATGGTTCCTTAAAAAAAGTAAAGTTAAAGCGTGACAGCGTGGGCGCCCTGCGCGGCGCGGCAGGCATAGACCGAGGCGATTGTGCCAGTGCGCTCCTTGTAGTCAGCAGCCAGAACGCGGCAGAACTCATCCACGGCGTCGGCATAAACCAAATTGATCGTGCAGCCGCCCCAGCCGCCGCCGGTCATCTTCGCCCCGATACAGCCCGGCATCTGAGCCGCCATGTCCGCCAGCAGATCAATTTCCGGCGACGTGTTCTCAAATAAGTCCCGGCAGGACGCCTGCCCTTCAGCGAGCAGGCGTCCCATTGTGTCCGTATCTCCCCGCTGCGCCGCCTCCCGCATCGCCAGCACGCGCCGGTCCTCGGTCAAGATATGCTCGGCCCGCTTGCGCTGGTTTTCGGGAAGCTCGGATTTACGGGCCAGAAACTCGTCCCAGGGGACTTCGCGCAAAAGCTCCTTGCCGAAAAACGCCGCTGCTGCCATGCACTCGGCCCGGCGCGTGTTATAATCGCCGCCGGTCAGCGCGTGTTTGACATTCGAGTCGCAGACCACCAGCGCGATGTCCTCGCGTCCGAGTTTGACCGCCGAGTGTTCCAGCGTCATGCAGTCCAAAAACAGCAGGCCGCCTTCAATACCGAAGACCGACGAAAACTGGTCTAGGATGCCGCACTGTACCCCGACAAACTCGTTTTCCGCCCGCTGACAGAGCCGCGCGATCTGCATCGGGTCCGCGTCGTAGGGAAACAACTGCTTCAGAAAGAACGCCGTCGCCACTTCCAGCGCCGCCGACGACGACAAGCCCGCGCCGCCGGGGACATTGCTGTGAATGACGGCCTGGAAGCCGCCGATCTCTACCCCCTGCCGCTGCAACTGGTCCACAACGCCTAGCACATACGATGCCCACGAGTTCTGGTTATCCCGCGTCAGTTGTTTAACATTAAACTTCGCCGTGCGCCGGAAGTCGGCGGCATGAAGCGTGACCGTACCCCCGCCTGTCGCCGTTCCTGCCACCACCGTTGCCTTGTCGAGCGCGGCAGGCAGCACAAAGCCGCCGTTGTAGTCGGTGTGGTTCCCCATGATCTCCACCCGCCCCGGCGCGATTGCCGCCGCCGCCGGCGCCGCCCCAAACTGCCGCGTGTACGCCGCAACCGCGCTTTTTATGAGTTCACTTTCCACTTAACACTCCCTTGCCGTCTGCCGTGCTGCCATTATACCGCCGGAAGCTCCGCCGCGACGTAGAGCCGACGATAAATGCCGTTCTCGCGGGCCATGAGCCTCGTATCCACCATCTCACGCCGCAGACTGGCGTAGTCTTCGTGGAAGTCCAGCAGCCGGAAGCTGACTTCCTGTTCGGTGTAGGTTCTGTTCAACTCAAACATTGTCGCCAAATACCGCAGGACAATCTCGCGCTTCTTCCGCTGTGCCGGAATGGTCTTCAGCCGGTTGCCGACAAAAAAGTCGCCCAGCACCTTCGCTTCTTCCGCCGTCCACGCGCCGCTTAAACCTGCCGGCTTCGCGTCCTGCTTCAGCGCCGCCAGCGCCTCAAACAGCGCCTTTGGCCGATACCGCCACCGGAACCCATCCTCCGCAAACGTTTCTTGAAGCAGCCCAGCCTCTTTCAGCGCTCCGACCTGCCGCATCGTTTCTGCTTCAGACATGCCCGCCTGCCGCGCCAGTGTATGCAGCGGCAGCGGCTCATCGCACAGCAAACCGAGCAGTTTGGTCTTTGACGGGTCGGCAAAAATTCGTAGAAGGTTGAAACTGTTGCGGTGCAAACTCGCCCCTCACCTTAGAACATTAACTTCACACGTCAGGAGGTGATCGCGTGGTACAGTTGCCGGCTGATTTCTTCAACGCCAAGCGATGACTGCAAGCCCACTTTGTCTGCTAAACTAGGGCTATAATCGAAAACCTCCGTCACACTCACCTTATGCCAAATGGGCAGGATGAGATTGGTTCTTTGAAGGATTTGCTTTGTAAATATAGAATCAAATTCCATTTTTGTCCATCCCTTGTTTGAAAAAAAGTTTGGTGTAAGAACAACAATACATTTACCGCATTGCTTGATTCCCTTTTCTGTGCTTTCCTTCAGACTGTCGCCGACATTCAGTGAAAACTCGTCATACCAAACAGGGTACATCAACTTCTTGAGGTGAATTGCTATGGGACGGGCTATTTCATCTTTATCCCTAGAATCGTGACTAATAAAAGCGAAAGGTCTCTCAAGCTGTGACCTTTTCTCAGCAAACATAGGACCTCTAAATTGCACACTGATACCATCTGTGAGCGCATCACTCCGAAGGCGGTCAAGCTCTGGCTGAGGAATGTCCACTCGCTGTAAAAGAAAATCCTCCCGGAAAACTGGAAATATTTTGACTCCATAGCCTCTTCGCCAGGTAACTGACTGCGGACAGAAACGCGATCGCCAATGGCTAGAAGATCATTGACCTGTGCCACTAAAGACTGGCAGACAACTAGAGGCGTTGAACAATGAGGAACAAAACATGACAAATATTTGGCATTTGCGTCAAAGTCTTGATGTACCCTGACAGTAACTGGCAATTCTGCGTCGGGGCATTGAACAATGCATTCAACAGCGGTATTCAGTACACGGGTGAAATCTGTATCAAAATATTGGCGAAGGGTAGCCATATTTATTGCCAAGGACTTTCAATTTTGCTACGCTTTCTTCTCGGTCGGGAACGCAGCCGCGATCTCATGTGCCAGTTGCACAAAGTTCGCTCCCGCCACTAGCGCTTCCTCTTATTCGGGGGGCAGCTCATCCCAGTCAAAGCTCCTTCTACGTTCACGCCGCGCCGTATTCGGCGTTGATGGCGGCGTAGTCTTCGGGGGTGCCGACGTCGCGCCATTTGCCTTCTAACGCGATTCCTTTGGTGGGGTGGCCGTCGTTGATGAGGGCGGTGATGGCGTCGGGAAGTTCGTATTCGCCGCGGGCAGACGGGACAATCTTAGACGTGTACTCAAAGATGAGCGGGTCGAAGATGAAGAGGCCCGCGTTGTTCCAGTGGGTCGTGGCGGTGCCTTTGGGGGGCTTTTCCTGGATGCGCTCGATGCGGTTGTCGGCGTCCAAATACACGGCGGCGCCGGCCCAGGGGTCTTCGACCCAGTTGAGGCCGACGTAGGTTTTAATAGTTGCCGTCCCGCCTTCAGCGTCGTATTCGGCGGCGAAGCGGCCATAGTTTATGGGATCAAGCATGATGTCGCCGTAGGTCATTAAAAACGGAGCGTCGGAGAGGGCAGGCGCGGCGGTGTTGACGGCGTCGCCGACTCCGCGCGGCACGTCCTGCGGGACATACTGCACGCTCCAGCCCCATTTGGAGCCGTCGCCGAGATAGCTTTGCAGGATCTCGGCTTTGTAGCCGGTGATCAGCACGAACTCGCGAATAGGCGTTTCCTCGGCGATCGCGGTCATAATACGCTCGATCATCGGGACGCCGCCGATGGGGATCATGGGCTTGGGCTGGTTGGCGGTGAGTGGGCCAAGACGTGTGCCGCGACCAGCGGCGAGAAGCAAGGCTTTCATAGGTGACTCCGTTGTGATGACAGAACAAGCATACCCGGCACTGGAAGTGCCGGGCTTGTGCAGCAAAGAAAGTCGCTCCGCGACTGAAGCATGTTAAGTGCCGGAGGCACTTTCTGTCCTTGAATAGCCCGGCACTTCCAGTGCGGGGTTCTTAAAGTGCTGGGTGCGGGCGATGCGCTGATCACATCCGGGCGTATTTCAGTGAGCTGGCGCAGGAACACGTCCGCTCGGCGGGCAAAGTTGTCAGGATTGTTTTTAAGACGCGCTTGACGTTTTCGGTGTTTTGAGCCAGTACGGCGAGAACATCATGCGCCGAAACCGCCGCTGCATCCGAGACCAGCCCGGCGTCGTAGTCGGTCACGAGGGAAAGCGTCACATAGCACAATTCCAGCTCGCGGGCCAAGATGACTTCCGGGTACTGGGTCATGGAGACTATGTCCCAGCCCATTTGTGTAAACCAGCGGCTTTCGGCCTTGCTGGAAAAGCGCGGGCCTTGAATGACGGCAACAGTGCCTGCTTCATGCACGGTGACACCGTTTTGCTTGGCAGCGATAATTGCCACTTGACGGATCTGGGGGCAGTAGGCATCTGCCGATGACACATGCACCACTTCCGGGCCGTCGTAAAATGTATCCAGCCGCCCATTCGTGCGATCTACGAATTGATCGTTCACCACGATGTCGCCTGGCGCGATGTGCGGCTGCAAAGAGCCGACGGCACTTGGGGCAAGAACCCGCGTAATTCCTAAGCTCTTGAACGCCCACAAGTTCGCGCGGTACGGAACCTTGTGCGGCGGCAGCGTGTGCGCTTTGCCGTGCCGGGGCAGGAAGGCGACCCTGCGGCCGGCGACGGTCATCAGCGCAACCGGGCCGCTCGGCGGGCCGTAGGGCGTCTCTACTGTGATTTCTTCTACGCCGCCCTCGGCGAACTCATAGAACCCGCTGCCGCCGAAGATGCCGATTTCCGCTGCGCTTTGCGTCATAACGTCTTCAAAGCGGCTTCCGCCGCCGCCTGCTGGGCTTCTTTCTTTGTCTTACCGGTTCCCGAACCTGCAACTTGCCCGTCCAAAAGCACGTCCAGCGTGAAGGTCCGATCATGCGGCCTACCACGCTCGCCTGTGACGACATACACCGGTGACGACAGGTGCGCGGCTTGGCGAAGTTCCTGCAAAACCGTTTTCGGATCGCGCCAGTCGCGCTCGGCATTAACGACGGCAATTTCCGGAGCCAGCGAAGTCAGGATAAAGTCACGGGCGGCATTGTAGCCGCCTTCGCGGTAGATGACCGCAACCAGCGCTTCAAACGCATCGGCGATGATGGAGGCTCGGTTGCGGCCGCCCATCTGCTCTTCAGTCCGGCCTAAGCGGATCTGGGAAGTTAAATCCAGACGCCGGGCGGCGGCGGCCAGGGCATCTTTGCAGACAATGAGCGCTTTGGCTTTCGCCAGCTCCCCTTCGCCGCGTGTCGGGAACTGTGCGTACAGATACTCGACAACCACCAGGCCCAGCACTGAATCGCCGAGAAACTCCAACCGCTCATTGGAATCCAGCGTATGGTCCGGCACCAGCGACTTGTGTGTCAGCGCCTGACGCAGCGCGGCGGCGTCTTTAATCGGCAGCGGCTCAGGCACTATTCCAGCGCCTGCACGGCCTCGGCGATGCGGGCAATGCCCTTCTGAATGTTCGCCATTGAAGTCGCATAGGACAGGCGAATATTGGCGTCTGCCCCAAAGCCCGAACCCGGAATGACCGCGACTTCGTACTTTTCCAGCAGGTATGCCGCAAAATCGTCCGAGCCGCCGATGGTGCGAGGCGAGTCGCCTTCCGGAGTCCAATTTTTGCCGTAGAGCGCGGCGACATTCGGAAACACGTAAAACGCACCGCCGGGGGTTGTGCATTCAACGCCGGGAATGGCGTTTAAAGCAGGCACAATCCAGTCGCGCCGCTCTTCAAACGCTTGCCGCATTGTTTCCACCGAATCCTGCGGGCCATTTAAGGCTTCCACGCCCGCCGCCTGCGCGATGGAGGTCGGATTGGACGTGCTTTGGTCCTGGATTTTGGACATGGCCGCGACAATGTCTAAATCCGCCGCCGCGTAGCCGAGCCGCCAGCCGGTCATGGAATGGGCTTTCGAGAAGCCGTTAATCGTGATGGTCAGCTTCTTGATGTCCCCGCTGAACGACGCTGGAGAGACGAATTCGCTGCCCGAATACAAAATCTTCTCGTAGATCTCGTCGGACATCAGATAAATGCCGCGCCCGGCGCACAGCTCCGCGATCTCGCGCAGAGCCGACGGTGTATAAACAGCGCCGGTTGGGTTCGACGGCGAGTTCACAACCACCATCTTCGTGCGCGGCGTCAGCACGGCTTGAATCTGGGCCGCCGTAGATAAAAATCCGGTGCTTTCGTCGGCAGTCGCAATCACGGGAACGCCGTCCGCCAGCTTCACTTGTTCGGGGTACGAGACCCAATACGGCGCGGGGATAACCACTTCATCGCCGGGATCAAGCAACGCCTGCATTAAGTTATAAATGGAATGCTTTGCCCCGCACGAAACAATGATCTCGTTCCGCGAGTAGGTCAGGCCGTTGTCGCGCTTCAGCTTCGCCGCAATCGCATCTTTAAGCGCGACGGTCCCGCTGGACGGGGTGTACTTCGTATCGCCTCGCTCCAGCGCCGCCACGGCGGCGGCTTTGACGTTCGCGGGCGTGTCGAAATCGGGTTCGCCGGCGCCGAAGCTCACCACATCTTTGCCCGCGGCTTTGAGGGCATTGGCTTTGGCGGTGATAGCGAGGGTCGGCGACGGCGCGGCGTTTAAGGCCCGCTGAGACAGCATTCGTTGCTGGGGCGGCGTGGTCATGGGCGTTTCACAATCTGGATTGGCGTTTGCGATATTGTAGCCGAAGGGATTGGGGGAAGTCAAGAACCCACATCTGTTTGACCCACCTCCTTGCTTCGTAACAAGTTACTTCGCAGGGGTCCTCCCCAAAGGGGAGGACTAGGAGAAGATAAAAGACCAAGAGACCGTCACCGGGTACTTGCAGGCAACTCTTTGTCCTCCCCTTTGGGGAGGACCCCTGCGAAGTAACTTGTTACGAAGCAAGGAG
>CAXUNT010000031.1:17156-45085 GCA_964252595.1 uncultured Armatimonadales bacterium | reverse complement strand
CCCTACGAGCGGGCGTCAACGAACATCGGCGTATCAGGCAGAAAGCCGAGGGGACGGGGGGCGATGGAGGGCGTTTCGCGGCGGTATGCGCCGCGTGCGCGTTCCTGCTGATTGAGCCGGTTCATCTCCCGCATAATCACGCCGACTTTGGCGAACAGCAGCTTTTGAGCGGCCTTGTCGGCGTCTTCAATACGCGACACCAGCGATTCCAGCGCCGCATCGGTCGTGACGGAGCTGCACTGCTGGGTCAGGCTTTCAATCAGCAGTCGTTTTTCGGTGAGGATCTCGTCGAAGCGCAGCATGTCGTCGGCTTCCAGCGCCTGGATCTGCTGCTGAGACAGCGCCAGCAGTGTCGTGAATTTTGCGCGTTCCGTGTTGCGTGCCGTCAGTGACATCCCTTCAAGCCTTTCTTGTTCTTAAGCCGTGACAAGCTCGCGGCTTGCGGTTTTCTCGCTTTGGCACCGGCGGTCCACTTCGGCCCAGGTTTCGCGCAGGTCGCGCAGGACAACCAGCGCATCTTCGACCGGCTGCGGCTTGTTTTCAATGTTCGCCGCCGTCAGTGTCCGCAGAAGCGCGGTGTAAATCCCGGACAGCGGGGCGGCAAATGACCGGCCCGCATCGGCGTCGAGCGTGTCGTGCAAGTGCGCGATGATGGCCTGGGCTTTGCCGATCAGGACTGACTGCTGGGCGTGCTGCCCGGCCTGCATCGCCGCAAGTGCCTGAGACAGAAAACGGATTGCGCCATCGTACAGCATCACGACAAGGCGGGTGGGGGACGCCGTCTCGACGGAGTTCTGACGATACTGGGCGTAAGGGTTCGGAAGGCTCATACATTTCCTTTAGAAATCGACTTAAACGGACTTGGTCGTGGACGAACTGGACGATGTCGTAGAGCCGCTGCTTGATCCGCCGAAGGCGGCGGAAAAGGCGCTGCCCTGGGCCTGCAAGGCGCTGACCCGCGTTTCCATCGCGCTGAAAAGCTGCGTCAAATAGGTTTTGTAATTGTCCACCGTCGTCTGGATCTGGGTGATCTGGGCCTGAGCGGACGAGATCTGGGAATTCAGGCCGTTTTCCGCCCCGGCAACCGCGCCGTTGGTCGGATCCAAAATCTGGGTCAGGGCCGAGTTGAGGCCATCGGCGACCCCATGCGTGACCGTCACATGGCCGGTCGGCGTTCCGGCAGTCGACGCCGCTGTGGCCGTCACCAAAAGCTGCACTCCCTCGGTGTGGGCGTTGCCGGTGTTGCCCGTCAGCGTCCGCCCCGTGCCGGTGGCCGCTTCGCCGCCGATGGTCCCGGCGACATCCGCGCCCGCCGTGATTGAAAGCGACGGACCGATGCCGGAATTGGCTGTGCTTGCGGCCTGGTCGGACGACAGACTAAAATTGGTGTTCGCGCCGTAGCTCTGGGATGCAATCACAAGATGATTGGATGCATTGACGGAAGCGTAGATATTGGTGTTCAGACTGCTGGTAGAATTGATCAGCGCTGCCGTTTGCTGGACCGTGCTGCCGGCGGGGATCGTCAGCTTGACGCCGCTGGGGAACAACACGCCGCCGAAAGTCAGGGTTTCGGGCGTCGCGCTGCCCGTGCCGAGGGCCGATGCCGTGCCGGCAGTTCCCGTCGCCTGAGACGCCGGACGGGTGATCTGGACGGCGTAGCCTGCGCCGGTGGACGCGGCGCTTTTGGCGCTGCCGCTGACGAACTGGACCGAAGCGCTGTCCGAAGTCCCCGACAGGCCGAACAAGTTGGACACGGCGTTCGGGTCCGCTTGCAGCGCCGAAGTCAGCGCGTTGGAGTCCACCGCAAGATCATTGGTTCCGTTCAAAGTGACTCCAATGGAAGACAGCGTGTTTTTTCCGGACACGGCGGTCAAGGCCGACGACAGCGTTTGCTGGATCTGGGTGAGCTGGGTGTCGCCGAACAGCGCCGGGCTGCTGCCGGTGGCGCCGAGAGCCGTATTGGTCGGCGGCGTAAATTTGTTTTCACCCGTGATGAAGTCCTGGACGGCATTATATGCCGAGACAAAGCTCGTCACGGCCTGCACGGTGGATGCCGTGTTTTGGGTGACACTGAGCGTGGTTGTCGCCGGAGCTGCCGTGGTTCCCGACAAAAGCGTGAGGGATGCGCTGGGAACGGCATCATTGATGGTGTTGGTGGACCGGGTCAAATCCAGCCCGTCCAAGTTGAACTTCGCGTCCTGCGCGGGCGTGACCGTATGCGTGTAGGGGCTTTGCAGGACGCCAAGCGTCGCGAGTGTCCCGCTGGCGTCAGTGAACGTCGGCGCGGTCGTTCCCGTGCCGACAATGCGAAGCTGATGGATGCGGTCCAAGTTGCCGTTGGCATCCGGGACCGTGACGACTTCCGCCGAAACGCCGCTAACACCTGCTTTGTTGATGGCATTGGCAATTGTGGACAGCGAGTCAGTGTTTAAGTTCACGGTGATGTCGGCGGCATTGCCCGCGCCTGTGCCGCTGCCGTTGGACAGGTGGAACGTTCCTGACTGGGCCGACCCGCTTGCGATGCCGAGCAGGGAGCCGACAGGCTGTGTCGCGCTGCCGAGGGTGAGTGACGCCGCGCCGGAGTAGGCGGTCGTCCCCTGCGTGTAAGAGATGGGCTGCCGAACAGCGGCTGCGCCGGTTCCGATCAGCCCTAAAGAGCTGAGGACCGTGCCGCCGGTATCGGCGGCGGCAACTGAGTTTGCCGCGCCGGTCTGCGTGCTGGTCAGGGTCAAGCGGTAATCGTTCGTGCCGACATCAACGACGCTTGCCGTGACGCCGGCGGCGGCACTGTTGATTTTGCTTGCGACATCGGAAAGCGCGTCGGTGGTGTTGATTTGAACCGTCTTGCCGTTCAGCGTAAATGACCCGCTTTGACCGAGAGCGGTGGACGCGCTGCTTTGGGACGTTGAGACGACTTCCTGCGCGGTCGCAAGCTGGCTCACGGAGAGCGAGTGGCTGCCGAGGGTCGCGCCAACCTGGGCCGTGAGGGTCGCGGCAGCGGTGTTCGATGACGACGCATTCGGGACATTTAGCGTCGCTTGATTTGAGAGTGTTTTGACCGCGGATTGCAGGGCGGCTAAGTTGGTATTCAGGGCCTGCCAATCGGCGGTCTGCGAGTTATAGCCTGTGATCTGTTTGTTTAAGTTTGTGATCGGGATTTGGGCCGTATTGGTGAGCTGGCTGATGATGCTGGTCGTGTCAAGGCCGGACGCCAAGCCGGAAAAGCTAATTGTCGGTGCTGCGGTGGACATATCGGGGTGTCTCCAAAGATACCTCTCATGTCGGCAGGCAGTGCGCGGTTCTTTAGAGAGGACTGTCACTATTGCGTAGAAAGAAACCCCACTCCAGCAAAGCTCCTATTATGGGAACCTCCAGGAACAGGGCCGGTGCAGGAAGGGCGAATGCAGGGGTTCGCCCTCACGGGGTCTTTCATCACATCTTCACTTTTCTGGCTTATCGTAATTCTATGACATCAAAATCCGTTCCAACATCAAAATCCGCTCCCGTGGATGCTTTTGCGTTTGTTCTGGCTACGGGCGCGGCTTTCGGCCTTGCCGGGCTGCCGGCGCAGGCTGATGTCACGCTTCAAGGGCAGCAGGCGGTCGGTGTCGGGCAGTCTGCGCCGGTCTCCGCCGCCGTCCGTCTGTTTCTGCAAGGGGCGAACGCCCGGCTGGAAACGTCGGGGGAGCCGGCTCTGGTCTACGACGGCAAAGCAAATATCCTGTATGGGGTGAACACAGCTCGCCGGAGTTATTATCTGACCGTTCCCGCTCCGCTGGACCCGACTGAGGAAATCTCACTGAACGCCGATGAAGTGAAGATAGACACGAAGTTCGACCTGCATCGGACGGTTCTTGCCCAGACCATTGCGGGTCAGGCCACCCACCAGTACCTGGTCAGCGGATCAGTCACCTACACCCGCCTGCCGCCTGCCCGGATCGAGGCGCAAAATGATCAGGACGCGGAACAAGAGCGGGAAGGGCGCCGCCGCCGTAGCGCGGCGTTTGTCGCGCCGCAGTGGAGGATTCAGGGGGAAGTCTGGCTGGCGGACACACGGAAGTTCCCGGCAGAAGAAGACATTCTGCTGGCCGCTCAGCTTACGGCAGTCTCCGCCGGACCGTTCGAGCAGCCGCTGGCGGACGCACTTGACAAGCACGGCGGCCTGCCGCTGCTGGCCCGGGTCGTCGTCACTCATGTCCCCGCCAGGCGAAATGCGCTGCCGGTCGTGACGGAAACTTCTTGGAGCGTCAAGTCCGTGTCGGAAGCGCCGCTTCCCCCCACGCTTTTCCAGGCACCGCTGGAATACGCGCTGGTCGCCGCGCCGCTCACGCCCTACACTCCGGGCCAGTTTTCGCCTGCGCCATGACAACTTTTAAAAATGCATTTTATGTACGGCTGCTGTCGGCGGCGGCGGAATTCATGTTAAAATAAAGAAGAACATCAACGTATGCAGGCGGGCCTGAAGAAACAAGGCTCGCCTGCCGATAGTTTCATCAGCGCCGAAGAAGGTGTTTGGACCAAAGATGGTTCGTGTTAAGCGATTTCATCAACAAAAGGAAACCATGCCATGCTTTCGGATTGCCTGTCTTCAACCACTCTCTCTTTAGTATCGCTTCCCATTGTCACCGATCCCGTGCGTCTCAGCGATCTTCCGGCCCTGCTTGGTCCCTACGCGATTGCCGCCCCGGTGTATGTGTATCTCCGGGACTGCGGCAATATCTCCGCGACCCGCTTCCGGCTCAAAGACGAAGAAGATTTGATTCTTGTGCTGAGTCCCCGGTCGGCCGCGCTGCCGAAAGCGGCGTGACCGGAAACTTTCACCCTCGCGGCCCTGGGTTCAGCGGCAGGCGGCTTTCTTCCGGGAAGCGGCCGCAAGGCCGCCGAGACTCAGCAGCAGGCCGAACGAAACCGTGGTCGAGGCTTCCGGCACGGGCGCATTCACCGGCACCATGACGGGGCTGCCGTTCAGCGTAAACGGATCGTTCCCGCCCATCTGATGATACACCTGGAACGGCGCCCCGGTCGGGTCAATCGGGAGAGTCCCCAGTGATTGAATGAAGATCAGGCCGAACTGCGGATCGTCAGGGAAAATCCCGGTGTGCGCGGAAGTTGACACGACAAAATCAGAAGTATCGCTGAACGTCCATTCGGGCGGCAGGTAGGAGGAGGCAACGCCTACGACGCCGGGCAGATTTTCCAAAGTGGAGTTGCCGAAGCTGAAAATGCCGTAATCAGGATTGCCCGCGCCGACGTTGGTGAAGCCGGTGATGCTGAAATTGTAATAGTTGAAATCGTAAGGAGTGCCAGCAAGAGTGACGACGCTGGTATGATCAAACGACGCCGTGATTGCCGGCAAACCCGCCGTTGAAGAAATCGGCTGTTGCGCCTGAACAGACGCCGCACCGATCAGCAAAAGAGCGGCAGCAGGCAGGGAAAGAAAAGTAGAGTTCATGGGGCAGTCTCCTTGTTGCAGTGCTTTGTCAAACAGGGCCGAGGAAGGTCCCAACAACCTGACCCTCCGAAGCCGCCGGTAAGCTTACCTGCATAAACCATGCCAACTCAGCGCTTGTCCGCAGCAGTCTTTTCCTGAGCGGTCTTTTCTTTTTCGGCCAGCGCGTATTCCACCGCCTGCTCCCATGTCACTTGTTCTCCCTGCGCCCAAGCTTTACCAAAGTCAGCTTCTCCTAATGCGGCTCTTACGGCGGCGATATCCGCTTCCAGCGCCGCTTGGGAGGAAGCTTGATTAGGAACGCCAAGCGTTCGGCGGGTCTGGGTCGCCGCCGCCAGCAGAAAAGCGGCCTCGCCGGCCTGCCCCTCCGCGAGACACAGCTTGGCCCACACTTCCAGCGCTTCCGCCCCAACCCAGCCGTCTTTGATCTCAAACGCGAGCCGCAATCCTTCCCCCAGCCGCACCCGTGCTTCGGCGGTTTGTCCTTCCCGCAGCGCGACTGCTCCCAGCAGGCACAGGCTGCCGACAAAAGCTTCGCTGCGTGTTCCAATCTGCTGGAACAACGCAATCGCTTCTTCCAGCCGCACTCGCGCCTCCGTGTCCTCGCCCTGAGCGGAGACGATCTCGCCTAAGTTGCGGAGCGCCCGCGCCGTGTTCTCTCTGTCCCCACTTTCCCGGAAAAAGGCAAGGCTTTCTTCGCAAATGACTTTCGCCTCGGCGAGATCCCCTTGAACCAGCATGATCATGCCGAGGTTGCCCAGCGCCCGCGCCACGCCGTCCTGCTCGCCGAGCCGGCGATACAGCGGCAAGCCGCGCTCGTAGTAAGCCCGCGCGGCGACTAAGTCGTCCTGCATCAGCGCCACGTTCCCCAGCGTCAGCAGCACTCCCGCCCCGCCGCGGGCGTTTTCGGTGGACTCGAAAATCGCTAGGGCTTCCTCCGCCAGCGCACGGGCGGCTGTCAGGTTGCCTTGAATTTGCTCCAGTCCGGACGCCACTCGCAGCGCCGACGCCCGCTCCAGCGGATGCTGCCGGGCGCCCGCATGACCCGCCGCCGCCGCCAGCCGCTCCCGGCCTTCGGCCAAATGCCCCCGCACGCGCCAAAAACGGTACATGGCTTTGACCAGGCGCAGGCCCGGCTCGGCGCCGGCTTCTTGTTCCCGGCACCAATCCAGCGCAGCCCGCAGGTTGTCGTGTTCGGCTTCAAACCAGTCCAGCCACTGCCCCTGCTCCGGTCCCCGCGTTCCTGTGTCGGCTTCTTCCGCCTGGCGCAAAAAATAATCGCGATGGCAGTCCCGCGCGGCTGCGGTGTTGCCGCCTTCCAGCAGGCGGTCGGCTGCGTACTGGCGCACTGTTTCCAGCAGGCGGGACCGCATCTGATCGCCCCGCTGCTCGGTGACAACTAGGCTTTTGTCCACCAGCCCCGTCAGCAAGTCCAGCACTTCCCAGTCTTCAATGTCGCTGCCGCAGCAGACCGATTCCGCGGCGTCCAGCGTCCACCCCCCCGCGAACACGGACAAGCGGCACAGCAGCATTTTTTCCTGCTCCGTCAAGAGGTCATACGACCAGTCAATCAGCGCCCGGAGCGTCTGCTGGCGCGGCAGAGCCGTCCGCGAGCCGCCTGTCAGCAGGCGAAAGCGGCTGTCCAAGCGGGAATTGATCTCGTCCACTGAAAGTGAACGCACCCGCGCCGCCGCAAGCTCCAAAGCGAGCGGAATGCCGTCCAGCCGCCAGCAGACTTGGGCCACAGCCGGCGCATTGGCATTTGAGACGGCAAACGACGGCTGAACGGCTTGGGCACGCTCGCTGAAGAGGCGCACGGCCTCAAACTCCGACACGGCTTTAGCGGTCAGCGTCTTTTTCGGGTCGGGCAAAGACAACGGGAAGATTCGGTAGATTTGCTCCCCGGAAACGTTAAGCGGCTCGCGGGAGGACGCCAAAACCGAAACGCCGGGGCAGGAGCGCAGCAGGCTGGACACGAGGAATGCACAGGCGGCGACCAAATGCTCGCAGTTGTCCAGCACCAACAGCAGGCGCTTTTCTTTCAGCGCGTCTGCCAGTGTCCGCTCCGCTGTCTGTCCCGCCTGTTCCTTAATCCCCAGCACGGCGGCGACCGCCTGCGGCACCAGCGCCGGGTCGGGCAGCGCGGCCAGCTCGACGAGCCAGACGCCGTCGCCTGTGCCGTCCAAGAGATCGGCGGCGACTTGCAGCGCTAGGCGCGTCTTGCCGTTGCCGCCCGCGCCGGTCAGCGTCAGCAGGCGCGTTTTGCCGAGAGCGTCTTTGATCTCGGCGACCTGTTTTCCCCGGCCAATAAAGCTGGTCGCCTGCTGGGGCAGGTTGTTGGGCAGCCGGACATTGTCTAAAGAGCGGATCGGCGGGAAGTCAGCGGGCAGGGCAGGGTGACAAAGCTGGAACACCTGCTCCGGGCGGCCTAAATCTTTCAGGCGGTGGCTGCCGAGGTCCAGCAGAGTGACGGCAGCGGGCAGGGCGTCCTGAACGCTCGCTTGGGCTGCGCCTGACAGCAGGGTCTGCCCGCCGTGTCCGGTCGCCATGAGGCGGGCGACTCGGTTCAGCGGCGGGCCGAAGTAGTCGCCGCCGCGCTCTTCCGCGGCTCCGGTGTGCAGAGCCATCCGCACTTTGACGGGGGCCGGCAGGTCCCACGGCTCGGCCGCGAGAGCAATCTGAGCGGCGAGGGCGGCTTCCAGCGCCTGATGTGCGGCCGGGAAGGCCGCGCAAAAAGCATCGCCGATGGTCTTGAAGACATACCCGCCGCGGCCTTCAATGCTTTGGCACAGGAGAGCATCGTGACGCGCCAGCGCCGCCCGCATGGCATCGGGATGCTGCTCCCAAAGCCGGGTGCTGCCCTCAATATCGGTGAATAAAAATGTGACGGTTCCGGTCGGCGGTTGGCTCATGGATGGTCCCTAATCGGGAGCGTCAATAGAGGTATTGAGCTGCTACAGTGCAGGTTCGCCGTCGGCTGCCGCCTTTCCTGCCTCCGCATTTATTTCGTTTTTTGCTCCTACTCCGTATCTTTTGCTTGCTGCTGCGGCTCTGCGCCGGAAATGACGCAAATTGTTTTCAAGTTGACGAACTCCCGGAGGCCGTGTTCCGACAGCTCGCGCCCGTAGCCGGAGTGCTTGATGCCGCCGAACGGCAGGCGCGGGTCGGATGCGACCATGCTGTTTACGAACGTCATGCCGGCTTCAATTTCGTTGATCAGGCGCTCCTGCTCGGCAGGGTCGGAAGTCCAGACACTGGAGCCGAGGCCATACGGCGTGTCGTTCGCCTGCCGCACGGCGGCGTCCAGATCAAAAACTCGAAACAGCAGCGCGACCGGGCCGAACAGTTCTTCCGAATAGGCGGGTGCCTCGCGCGGGATGCTGGAAAGCACCGTCGGCAGGTAAAAGTTGCCTGGCCGGTCCATCCGCTTGCCGCCGGAAAGCAGAACCGCCCCGGCGGCGATGCTCTGCGCCACCTGCGACTCTAAAGCCTCTAAAATCTTCGGCGTCGCCAGCGGCCCGATGTCGGTGCCGGCGTCCATGGGGTCGCCGACAGTCAGCGCCTCCATTTTGGCGATAAACTCCCTCGTCCACTCGTCTGCAATGGTGTCATGGAGAATAAAGCGCTTGGCGGCAATGCATGACTGGCCGTTGTTCAGTGTCCGGGCCTGCACGGCGGCCTGCACCGAAGCGCCCAGATCCGCGCTCGGCATAACGATGAATGGATCGGAGCCGCCCAGCTCCAGCACAGTCTTTTTGAGCTTGCCGCCCGCCGAAGCTCCGACGGCTATGCCTGCCCGCTCCGAGCCGGTCAGGGTTGCCGCGGCGACGCGCGGGTCTTCTAAAACAGCTTGGATCTGCGGCGTCTCGATCAAAAGCGTTTGGAAGACCCCTTCGGCAAAGCCCGCCCGCCGAAACACGTCTTCCAAGATCAGCGCACACTGCGGGACATTTTCGGCGTGCTTCAGCAGCCCGGTGTTGCCCGCCATCAGCGCAGGGGCGGCGAACCGGACGACCTGCCAGAGCGGGAAGTTCCAGGGCATGATCGCGAGAACAACGCCAAGAGGGCGGTAGCGCACAAATGCTTTGGCGCCCTCGCCGATGTCATACGGCTGATCGGCCAAAAAGCGCTCGGCATTCTCGGCGTAGTAGCGGCAGCAGACGGCGCATTTTTCCACTTCGGCGACCGAAGCTTTGAGCGTCTTGCCGACTTCCAATGTCATAGTTTCGGCGATAGACTGCTTTTCGGCGTCCAAAATCTCGCCGGCGCGTTTCATGCACTCGCTTCGCTCGGCCCATGTCGTCTGCCGGTGGGCTTGAAACGCTTCCGCGGCAAGCGTCAGCTTGGCGTCTCTCTCGGCTTCGGTCAGCGGCGCAAATGTTTTCATGGTTTCCCCGGTCGCGGGGTTGATGGTGGCAATAGGCATAAGAAGTTATGCCCGGCAATAGGAAACAAGAAACCCACCCCGGCTCGTTCCTATGCCTTCGGCATTACTTCGTATCTGCTTCCCCTCCCGAAACGGGAAGGGTAAGAGCTATATGCGTGAGGCAGGGGCTTAAGACGCTTGTTCTGAAACTCCGGCCCTTCCCGCTTTGGGAGGGGAAGCAGATACGAAGTAATGCCGAAGGCATAGGAACGAGCCGGGGTGGGTTCATGGAACTTTCTCCTAGAGTCGCTGGTTAAAATAAGACATGGCAGATGATTACAAATTAGACAAACCGCAGGAAGCGCCGCAGTTCCCCGGCTTGAAAGACGACAGCGTTCCAGATGCCGGGGCGAATGCTGCGCGGACCGGCGATGCGCCGAAGGCCGACGCTGTGCCGGTGGCTTCCGTCAACGGGCCGCTTCTTGCCGACAAGATTGCCCCGCGTGAGCTTGAGCCGGTCAATGTCCCGGTCCGGGCACTCAAAAGCCAGTCCCGGCGGGACTTCCTGCTTTACGGCGCAGGCATGGCGGCGGCGGCGTTTGGCTTCCTGTGGCTGCTGCCTGACGACACCCGCACCCGGCTGCACCTCAAGCCGGTTGCCGCGACGACGCGCAAAGCCAAGCTGCTGGACCGAACGCTCAAGTTTGATGACGATGTGGCCGAAGCCCTGTTCTCGCCGACCCGCGCCGTGCCGACCTATGACCTGTCGCGGGCGGCGGCAACGCTGCAAAACAATTACGACGGCCAGACCCCCGACCCGTCTTATATCCCCGACTGGCAGTTAGTCGTGGAAGGGCTGGCATCGGGTAAAGTCGAGCATCTCACGGCGCAGAACATCCAAAGCCTCGTCGCTCGCTATGGTGGGCGGCATGACCAGGTCACCCGGCTGGTCTGCGTCGAAGGCTGGAGCATGATTGCGGGGTGGGGCGGCCTGCGCTTCGCAGACTTTTTAGAAGCATACCCGCCGATGCCCGGCGCGAAATGGGCGCGGCTGGACTCATCTGTCAATTTAGACTCCGACGGCAACTCCGACCCGTATTATGTGTCGGTTGATCTGGAAACCGCGCATCACCCGCAGGCGCTTCTCGCGACCCATCAAAACAATGCCGAGCGGCAGCTTGTGCCGCTGACAGTCGAGCATGGTGCTCCCCTGCGGCTGATTGTCCCGATGAAGCTGGGCCTCAAAAACATCAAAGCGATTACCAAGATCACCTATACAGCAGGCGAGCCGAAGGACTATTGGAGCGACGAAGGCCGCGGCTACTCTCATTACGACGGTCTCTAAACTGCCTGAAAAGCGTGTCGGGCGACTGAAGTCACGGCAACAAGTTCGCGAAGTCCACCTTAGTGGACTCAGATTTAGATCTTTTATCTTAACCTGCGAAGGCAGGTTTCGTGAGGGTGTTGCTGCGGTTTTAACCGCCAGTTCAAGTTTCTGTATAGTCTCTAGACTGTTTACTTCTCCCGAAATCGCCCGGTACGACAAGTACCGGGCTTTTTTGTTTTGCTTGACAATGGCAAAACTCCGTGCTATACTGCACTCAACATAAAGCACTTTGTTTTGTAAAGCAAACTCACCGAGGAACTTGCCCATGCCCGCCCTGCTTGCCCCGCTGGAAGAAGCCCGTGAAAACCTGCGGGTGATCCGGCAGACGATGGAACGCTCGACCAAATACTCCACTTTGTCGGGCTTGTCGGGGGTTCTGATCGGCCTTTCAGCGATTGCCGGCGTCGTTGCGACCTCGCGGGTCCTGCATGCCCGGTACGGTACCCATCAGCCCCTGTCTTCCGCGTATCCCGAACTCGGGGTGCTGTGGCTGATTGAGCTGGCGCTGGCCGTCGCTATTGAATTTGCCTGCAACAAGCGCCGGGCCAAATCCATCGGCAAACGGGTGGCGTCACCGCTGGGAGCGCACATTATTGTGGCAGCTTTGCCAGCGTTTGTTGCGGCGCTGGCGCTGACGACGTTCTTTGCCCTGCACGGCTTGGCGGCTTTGGTGTGGGGCATCTGGATGCTGACTTACGGGCTGGCGATCTGCGCGGTCGGCTTGTTTTCGGTCCGGCCCGTTTCCTATTTAGGCGCGGCGTTTGTGCTGGCCGGAGCCGTGACCCTGCTGCTGCCGACTCAATGGCAGCTCTTTATGATGGGGCTGACGTTCGGCGGCTTCCATATCGTCTACGGTGTTCTCATGGGCCGAAAGCACGGCTGGTAACTTCTATGGCAGCAGTGATCCAAACCGGATATGCGGCATTGGTGGAGTCTCTGGAGTCGCTCGACGAAGTGATCCACCAGAAAGTGCGGCTCGGCATCATGTCCGCGCTGATGGCGCGGGGCGACGCCGACTTCCGCTTTCTGAAAGAAACGCTGTCCGTCACCGACGGCAACCTGTCCATTCACCTTTCTAAGCTGGAGGAAGCCGGGTATGTGGTCAGCACCAAAGAGTTCCTTCGCAAAAAGCCGCATACGACGTATGCGCCGACCGAAGCGGGCCGGACGGCGTTTCATGCATATTTGACTTCTCTGGAGCGGATTGTCCAGGCGGCGGGGCAGCACGAGTGATGCGTCCGATCCCCAGCATTATTTGGAACCTCTTTCTCGCCGTCGTTCCGGTCATCCTGGCGTTTTGGATTGCGCGGGGTGTCCGCCGTGAGCGGCAAGCTAGTGGAACCGTCCAGTGGCTGCTTTGGGGGCCGCTGGCGGTGATTTGGCTGGCGTTCCTGCCGAACTCGTGCTATTTATTGACAGAGTGGCGGCACTATTTTGAGACGCTGACCGAAAGCCCGCTGTACGCGCAGGCGCACGGGGGTGGTGATGGGCGCGTGGACTTTTTCTTGATCACCGCGTTCTACTTAGTCTACAGCGGCGCGGGTTTGCTGGCGTTCTTTCTTGCCGTCTGGCCGCTGGACCGCTTGACCCGCGTGCGTTTGGGCCGAGGCGGCGCTGTCCTGCGTCCGTTGATTTTTCCGCTTTGCGCCCTCGGCGTCTACCTCGGCCTGATGCGGGGCCGGTTCAACTCCTGGGACCTCCTGAGTCTGCCGCGCCTGGCCGACCTGCTCGCCACCACCGCGCAGGTCTTCGAGCGTCCTTTGCTGCTTGTTTCCATTCTCAGCTTTGGAGCCATCTTGTGGCTCTTTTACGCCGCGTTCGACATCTGGATGGACGGCTGGGCGTGGCGCATGTCCCGCCGCCATGCCCATCACGAAACCATTCGGAAGAAAGACTCAACCCATGCTTCTGTGTGACCCTGCCGTCTGCCGCCGCCTGCTCCGCCGCCTGTCATTGGCCGAGCTGCTGGCCCTCTACGAGCGCACCGTTTGCCTCTACGCCCCGCTCGCCGAAGCCGTCTCGGAAGAACTGGACTCGCGCCTGCTGGGGGATTAGTCTGTGAAAACATTCTTCTTCTGCCTCCTCGGCGCGGTGTCATGGGCCATCGTCGGCGCGGCGGCTGCCTTGCTTTTCGTTGCCGTGCATTCCGATGGGAACGATTTAGGAGATGCATTCGGGTTTATGGGGCTTGCGCCAGTAGGACTCATCCTCGGCGCAATTCTTGGGGTCGTCCTGGCACTCATTCTGAAACAGTACGCGACCAAAAACTGGAGCGAGGAGCAGGCAAAGCGCAAAAACTTTCTCATCGTCACTGGCTCTGTCCTCGCAGCTCCAATTTTAACAGCAGCACTGATTTGGGATGCCGGACGCTACGGGGGGCCGCCGCCTGACCAGCAGCTTCTGGCTGATTTCGCCCGGCATCGCACCGATCTTGAGAAGGTGGCTCAGATGAAGCAGGCAGATCGAGGCTTGTTACGGGTTGACTACAACTGGACTGAGCCGGATAATCCACAAAAGGTCGGTGTTCCAATACAGCGTGTCGCGAAATACCGCAGATTGCTGGAGAGTGCTGGGGTACACCGCGGCTTTGAGGCATACCAGCCCCATGAAGTAGATTTTTTGTATTGGGGGCGCGGCTCTGCCATCTCCAGCGATACGGACAAAGGCTATGCTTACCTGACCGTGCCGCCCAAGCAGGTGCTGAAAACGCTTGATGATTGCCAGCCGGACGAGAAGAACGGCGTAGAGGCTTACCGGCATATTGAAGGTCATTGGTATCTGTATTACAAGTACCTGCCTGGCTGACACGCCGCACTCAGACCGTGCGTTTTGACGCAGGGCCTTCTTTGGGTACAAAAATTTGCATCGTTATCCAGGCTGTCGGAACAAACCGCGCTGCGGCGGCGTTATAACTATAGCCTGTCTTTTTTGTTCTGCTGTGTTCTGTAGAAGGAACCGTCCATGAAAACATCACGCCGTTATGCCCTGCCGATGACCCTTACCGCCGGAACCCTGGCGGCCCTTTTTGCCCCGCCGCACAGCGCGTCCGCGCAGCTTCTCGGCGGCTACCAGCGGCCCGGCGCGAATATGCAGGGGCGGCCTGTCCCGCCGCAGCCCGTGCAGGTGCAGCCGTCCATCCCAACGATGATGCGGCCGGGACCGATTGGCCGGGGAAACTACCCTGTTTATGGGCAGGGGATGACCCAAAGCCGTCCCACTTACAATGCGACGGTGACGATCAACCATGCGCCTGTCTACAGCCCGCCGGCTTACGGCCAGAACTACGGCCAGGGCGGCTACGGTAACGGCTACAGCAACAACTATAACAACGGCTACAATTATTATAACAATGGCTACGGCAATTATTCGGGCAGCGGGCCGGTAGTGACGATCCCGGACGGGCCGTATTACCCGACAGGAGGCACTCTTCCCGGCCGCGCATTCACGCCGCCGGTGGGACCGGCGAACGGCGCGTTCTTCGGGCAAGCGCCGATCACCGGCGGCGGGCCGGCGCTGCTTGGCGGCTACTACTACGGCGGTTACTGCAATGACGGCGGCGGTCGGCATGAGTACCGCTCGGTATATTCCAATTACGGCGGCTTTCCGCAGTACATTTACAGCCCGGACGTCGTTGTGGTCGGCAACGACTACCAGCCTGACTACTCCACGCCGCCGCTGCCGTTTGCGACCCCGGTGTACCAGACAACGTACAACCAGAACAATTATTATGTCGCGACCCCGGAGCGGGTGAACGAGCTGCAAGAAGGCGGGGCGGAGGCGAAAGCGGCTTTGGAACACGCTTATCCCGCGAACTCGTTCCAGGCGGCATTTGCCGACATTGCCCATGCGTGGACCGACAGCGACATTGACCTGATCCGAAAGCACCTGCGAAACAACGACACGCGGGTCAGCGTCTTTTTAGGCGGCAAGTATTCGTATTCCATTGCATCCAGCGACTTTTCGCAGATCACGCGCGACGCTCTGGACAAGCTGCACACGGATTCATTTACCTTCACGCGCATTCGTAAAGCGAAAAACGGGGATGTGACGGCTTTTGGCTCTCATGTCTATCGCGGAGCGGAGACAAGCGACGGCGCGGACAGCAACGGCACTGTTCCCTTCGATCAAGCGGATGCCGGCACCCTGAACTCGGACAATCTCGGCGTCGCGAAGACGATTTATGTGTCCTACACTCTGCGCCGCTACGGCACGGAATGGGACATTGTCGCCACCGACTCAGCGAACCATGACTTGGCAGCGACGAATTACAAAGTCGGCGAGTGACGGCAAACGTTCTGTGGAAAAGGCGAACACAAGGTTCGCGTCCTACATCTTCCGAATGAACCTCGTAGGGGCGAACCTTGTGTTCGCCCTTTTAGTTGTGTTCGCCCTTTTGGTTCTATCGTCTTATGCGGGAACTTTTCTACGCCCAAATCCGTCTTTTACCCCTGTAGCGCACACCGTATAATTGCCTGCTTTCGCTGGCTCGCTTTCCATGCACTCGCTTTGTTCCCGTACTACCCCGCTTCAGGAGGATCTCCCACTTGACCTTTTCCCGTCCCTGCCGCTTCGGCACGGCGCTTTCCTTTGCCGCGTTGACACTGACGTCTGTTTCTCTTACAACAGCATTTCTTTCCCCGCCCGCTGCCGCCGGGACTGTCAAGGCGATGACGCCGCTGACGCCGAAAGTTTCCGGCAAGACCGAGCCGGTCCAAACGCTGCTGATCCATGACGGGCTGCCCGCCGCCGGCACGAACAACGGCCTGCGGTTTTGGGTGCATGGCGACGGCAGCCATGCCGACCTGCGTGTCCGCGTTCTGGCCCCGAGCCGGGCGGCGTCCCCGGCGGCGGACCCGCTGCCGCGCGATGAGTGGATCTCGCAGCCGGTGCCGATCTCGTTCACCGGCTGGCGCGAAGTGGTCCTGCCTCAGTCAAATTTCACACTCCGGGCGGCCCCGCCGCTGCCGAAAATGTTGGATTTGGCCCTGCCCGCCGATGCCCAGATTGTGCCTGCCGACATGGACGACGCCCATCCCGACTGGTCCAAAGCGAGCGGCCTCGCGCTGGATGTCACGACCGCCCGGCAGGCGACCCTGATTGTGGACGACGTGGCGTGGGTGACGCTGGACGTAGCCGGAAATGGCGTCAGTGATGCGCCGATTGCGGGAACCTCGTTCAGCGATGTCGGCGCGTGGCAGACCGTCGGCACGCCCGACGAAATTGCTTCGGTCAATTACGGCATCGCGACTCAGGCCGGCCTGACCCACGGCGGCCGCGTCGCGTTTCGGCTGACCGTGACCCCGCCGGGACTGGACCGCGCCAAGCGGCTGGCGCTTGCCCAGGATGCGCTTCAAGCGTCGCGCAAGACGGCGCTGGTCTGGACCCCCGACACGCTGTTTGAGCGGGTGGTGCCGTCGTCGCTGCCGCCTGCCGGGGCCGGCTCCGATGTCGCGCTGTCGGTGTGCGCCGAGCAGACCGGCGCAGCGTCGTTCTGCCTTTACAGCCCGGTGGCGCTCACGAATGTCGTGGCCTCTGTCCCGCAGGACTTGCAGGGCATCGGCCATGTTCTGCCGCGCTCTGCTGTAGACATTCATGTCGTCAAAGTGTGGGAGCAGGGTGGGGCCGGCCCCCTGCGCGATCCCGATACCGCCGCCGCCGTGCCGGAACTGTTAGTCAAAGATGACCGGGTTCCCCTGAGCGGCCCGGCTCCCACCGCCCGGCTGACCGGCCCGGCGGTCTGCGACATCCCCGCCGACACGTCCAAGCAGTTCTGGCTGTCCGTTTCAGTGCCGCGCAATACCCCGCCCGGTCCGTACACCGGAAAAGTGGTCGTGAGCGGGCGCGGCCTGCCGGCTCCCGTGGTCGTTCGGGTGTCGTTGATCGTCCCGCCACTGCGTCTCTTGTCGCCCGCCAAGCAGTACGGCGTGGATTTGCGCTCCCGGCTCGACCCCGCCCCGGCGACGCTGCCGTCCGCCGACGGCTCCGAGTGCGTCACCGATTTTGTTCCTGCGGACGTCTTAGATGCCCAGCTTCAAGACATCTACGCCCACGGCTTCACCATCGCGTCGCTGTATGATTCGTCAGCGACAGTGGCAAGTGCCGAAGCCGAGTATGCGAAGTGCGGCCTCGGCACGGCGTACAACCTGTACAAAGGCGACGGCGACCCGCAGGCGATGGAAAAGGATCGGGCGGCCCGCAGAGGCCCGGCGCTGACCTACTACACTCCGCCGGAGCCGAACGAAACGGCGGCAGCCCGCATGGCTCCGCTGGAAAAAGCGGGCATCCCAAACGTGACATATATCCCGAAGCAGGACGACTTCACGGCGCTCGGCCCGGATACCGACATCGCCGTGTACAACCGCGACTCGGCTTATCCGCAGCAGCTTCTCCGCACCAACGGGCTGCGCCAGTCCATGACCCGCGACTGGTGGTACTGGCCCGCGACAAACGAGGACCCGAAAACCAACCGCGTCGACTCCGGCGTTCTCTTGTGGAAGTCTAATTTGTACGGCGCGTTCCTGCCCGACTACCAGACAGCGTTCGGGGCGGACCCATACGACGAGACTTCGGCAGGCGCGTGTCCAGCGAAGATTGCCTTCCGGCCGTTGATGCTAACGTACCCCGTCAAAGGCGGCGTCTTGGACACCCTGCAATGGGAAGCCTGCCGCGAAGGCGTCACCGACGTGCGTTATCTGACCACCATGTACGCCGCCCTGCGCGAGTGCAAGGACGCCCACATCGCAAAGCCTCTCTGCACCGAAGCCGAAGCCTACGTCAAGACGTTCCTCAACAAGCCGCTCGCGAACCTGCCTGAAGGCCAATACGACACCTTCCGCGCCCGCACCGCTGGCTACGCCATCCGCCTGCGCTCCGCCGTAGACGCCTACAACAAAGCCCACGGCATCCGCTAACGCACGTCAATCAACGCAAAACGCCCCCGGCAGTGCCGGGGGCGTTTTGTGCTATACTTGCCGTAAGCGTCTCGAAAGAAGGCAGAAAATGCAGAAAGCAAAGCATCGCACAAGCACCATCACGAAGATCGTTTATGTCCCAGCCTATCCGCAGAACGGCAATGACGTTCATCAAGAAGACAACTGGAAAGTCGGCGATCCGCCGGAAAAGCACCCGCTTTTCGATCTTGCGGGCAAATACAAAGACGATCCAATGTTTGAAGAGTCGGTTCAGCTCATGAAAAAGCTCCGGCAGGAGGAACTCGAGCGCGATCTGAAATGGCTTGATGAAGCGGAAGCAGAACTGAAAGCGGAAGCAGAGTGATATGTTCGTCTTGGATAGCGACACAACAACGCTCTTTTTCAACGGCAATGAGAAGGTTGTCCAGCGTATTCTTGCCGCGCCGGATGACGCTATTTATTTGCCGGCCATCGTGGTTGAAGAACAGCTTCGGGGCCGGATGGCATTGCTGGCAAACCTTAATCCAGCGCGAGTGTCAGACCGTCCAAAGGTTCCACTCGCCTACGACCTTTTGTTGAAAACAGTGCGCGACCTGCGGCGCTTTGAGCATCTGCCTTACACCGCTGAGATGGAGGCGCTGTACCAGTCCTGGCCTGCCGCCGTCAAGCGCGTGGGCACCCGCGACTGCCGCATCGCCGCCACTGCCATCGTCCACGGCTTCATCGTCATCACCTGCAACCTGAGTGACTACCAGCCCATTCCTGACGTGCGAACTGAGGACTGGAACCGATAGGTCAATTTGTTGTCCGCCGCGATTTCCTTCCACCCGTTCGCTACGCTGCCTCGGCGGACATTAACACGCAAGGAGGTCAAAAATGGAAGCAACGGACTGGCAGCTCCTTCAAAGGTTTGCCGACGACCGCTCGCAGGCGGCATTTCGGGAGCTGACGCGGCGGTACACCAACCTCGTCTACGGGGTCTGCCAGCGGGAACTCAGCGACCCTGGACTGGCGGAAGATGCCGCGCAGGCTGTGTTCCTCCTGCTGGCCCGGAAAGCGCCGACACTCCGGCCAGCTCGTCACGAGGCCACGCTGTCTTCCTGGCTGTTCCAAACTGCGCTGCTGACGGCCCGGAATGTCCGGCGTTCGGAGCAGCGGCGGGCGGCGCGGGAGCAGGAGGCGGCGCAGATGCAGGCAGACTCTTCTCATGCGCCGGAAGGCTGGGCGGATATCGAGCCGCTCTTGAACGACGCCCTGCACGCGCTGCCGCCCGGCCAGCGCACACTGATTTTGGAGCGCTTCTTTGAAGACCGGCCGCTGGCCGAGATCGGCGCGGGTCTGAGCGTCTCTGAAGACGCCACCCGGATGCGGGTCAACCGGGCGTTAGAGCGCCTGCGCCGGTTCTTCGCCGCCCGGAACATTGCGCTGTCCGCCGCCGCGCTGGCCGCGCTTCTGCCCCACGCCGTTCATCCTGCGCCCGCCCACGCCGCCGACCTTCTTGGCCGGCTTCCTCTGCCTACCGATGGCGGCTCGTCCGCCCCGACCCACGCACAAGCCATCGCCCAGGGAGCGATCCACACCATGAACATTCATCGTCTTCGGCTTCAGCTTGGAACTGCCGCTCTTGTCGCCGTTTTCATCCTCGGCACCGCCGGAGCCGTCCGCGTTACGTCCGAGCGTAAAGCGCAGGCCGTACAGCAGCAAAAAGTGCAGGCTGTGCAGGCCCCGCAGCAAAGCTCAACCCAAGCCCTCGCGATCATGGACCAGATGTACGCCACCTACGCCGCGATGAAGTCGTTTAATTGCGATGTTACAAGCCGGGAGGACCCGCTCGGCACAGCGCAGGATGGCGACTACGAGATAGAGCGGCCGAACAAAATCCGCTTCCGCCGCGCTACTTTGCTTGGCGTGGAAGATTCCGGCAAAGAGCAAGCAGTCAGCGACGGCAAGAATCTGTATATCACCCATACAGAGGCAGGCGGCGTGAGCGGTAGCCGACTATCAGATCGTTACGCGAAGATAGCCTTAGAGCCTTCCGTTGATCCCTCCCTGCTCTACACATTCGGTGGGCTTGCCTCTTGGGGGACTGAACCGCTCGCAGGGATGCCGGCAGTGGCACTGGGGGGCGACAAGAACAACAACGTTTCTCTCACAAGCACCGACTATTCCCTAGGCCAGCCTGTCACAATGAGTCCGCCAATGATCAACGAACATGATGTGCCAAATGCCGTTGCGGATGTTGTCATCGTGACAAAGCATATTCTGTACGGAACGTACAAGGCGGGGAAGATAGATGCGAAAACAGGAAAAGATGTGCCGTCTACCATTACCTACTACATCGGCCAGCGCGACCATCTGCTGTATAAGATGACTGCCTCCTACCCCGTAAGTTCCACCGGGGTAGATACGCGCACGGAAACGTATGCCGACCAGGATATTAATCCTAAACTACCTGCCTCGGACTTCGTGTTCACACCACCGCCCGGCAGCCATGAAGTCAGCGATGCAACCAATTTGGTTCCCGGTAGCATCAAGTAGCGGAACCACAAGAAAAAGTGTGAAGTTATAGGTGCGTGGGCAAGGAGAAGAGTCTGCGGCAGTCGGTATTTAGTCGCGGAGCGATACGCAGTAATGCCGCAGGCATACTTTCATTCAACAGCAGCCCGGCATTTCAAGTCGGGTTATTGCTTGTGACCTGTCAGTTCCAGCAGCTTTGTCACGGTTTTCCAGTTGCGGCTTGTGCTGACGGTGGTGAGCCTAGCGTCAAAGTAGGCGTTGGTCAGCTTGGTGTCGGCGACGCCGTGGGGGAGATGCAGGTAGATTTCGCGGCCCCGGACAAAGAAGGCATCCAGGGCGGAGCGGGCGGCGTCTAATCCTGCGACTTTTTCTGGAGAAGCAAGGTCGGCCAAAAACATGACGTGCAGGGCATCTTTGGGCAGGCCCTGCGCCAAGAAGGGGTTGCTTTGGAACGTTTCGGCAAGCTGGTCTGCCGTTCGTAGGACAACGGGGACCCGCGGGCTAAAGCGCTCGGCGATGAGTGCCGAGATCTGAGCGGAGAGGGCATCTGCAACTTCGTGAGGAGCTTGAAAGACGACGTTGCCGCTCTGGATATAGGTCTGCACACTCGCACAGCCTGCTTCTGTAAAGAGGTCGGACAGATCTTTCATCATCAGCTTGTTTTTGCCGCCGACATTGATCCCGCGAAGCAATGCGACATAAGTATTAAGCATGAACAAGCCTCGTGAAAAAAGCCGCCCGGCAGTGCCGGGCGGCTTTGTGAATGTCTAAATTAACGCCAGGTGGTGACGCCTGCCCCCTGGGCGGAGGCGGGGAGATCGGGAGCGCCGACGATGGTTTCGACGCCTAAGAACGTGTCGAGTTCTTCGTTGGTGTGGCGGTGGCTCCACTGAGCGAAGCGCTCTTCACCTTCGCGGGTCTCCTGGAACTTCTCGATGACGTTTGCCAAGGCATACTTGACTTTCTCGGCCGGCACTTTGCGGTGGATCGGGCGGCTGAAGGACGGGTGAGCGCCGAGGTCGCCGCCGAGCAGGATGTCAAACGCTTCCACCTGGGAGCCGTCTTCGCGGCGGGCTAAACAGCCCTGCAAACCGATGTCGCCGACATGGTGCTGGGCGCAGGAGTTCGGGCAGCCGTTCATGTTGATCTTCAGGCCCCGCTCGTAGGGGTTCGGCGCGACTGCCTCTAGATGGGTAATCACGTCGCCGATGCGGAGTTTGGTCTCGGTGATCGCCAAGTTGCAGAACTCAATGCCGGTGCAGGCAATCGCGCCGCGCCGGATATTGGGAACGTCCCACGCGAACCCTGCCGCCGCAAGGTCGGCCTGAGCCGCCGGGATGTTCTCGGTCGCGATGTGCGGGATCAGCATGTTCTGTACATTGGTCAATCGCACCTCGCCGTGCCCCCATTTGTCCGCGACATCGGCGGCGCGGCGCATCTGCTCGTCGGTCAGGCGTCCCGCGAGAATGCAGAGGCCGATCCAGCTTAAACCGGGCTGGGACTGCGGGTTGACACCCAGGTGGTCCCGGTAAGTCTCGTCGGAGAACGCAAACCCCGGTCCGGCCGGGTCGGGCGTCCAGTCGAGCTTGGCGCGGACTTCGGCGGTGAACTTTTCGGGCCCCCACTCGGCCATCAGATACTTAAGGCGGGCGCGGGTGCGCTTGGCACGGAGCTGGTCGGCGTCCCGGTAGCACTCGGCAATCGCCCGCATGACATCTACAATCTTAGGAAGATCATTGGCGGGAAGAAAGATGTCCAAAGGCTGGCCGAAGAACGGCTGCAAGGATAGGCCGCCGCCGACGAGCGGCTGGAAGCCGACAACGCCGTCGGTCTCGCGCCGGTACGCGACCAGCGCCGCGTCGTTGACCTGCGGCACCGTGCTTTGGACCGGCGAGCCTTCCACGGCAATCTTGAACTTGCGTGGCAGGTCGCCGAAGTCTTTATTCAAGTGAAAGAAGTTTTGGATAGCGTCCACCACGGGCCGGGTATCCACGAATTCCTGCGGGTCAAAGCCTGCTGCCGGGGACGAAGTCAAATTGCGGGCGATGTCGCCGCACGCGCCGGCGGTGGTCAGGCCGCAGGCCGCCAGACGGGCAAAAATCTCCGGCATATCTTCGATTGTCAGCCAGTGGAGCTGGATTGTTTGACGGGTCGTGATGTCGGAGATGCCCCGCGCGAAGTCTTTCGTCAGACCGGCCAGCGTCCGCAGCTGCTCGGTGGACAGCCGCCCGCCGGGGACTTTGATCCGCATCATAAAGTGGCCTTCGTTGGGCCGCTGCTGGTACACGCCGTACCATTTAAAGCGCATGAAGTCGCCGGGGTCAATCGTGCTGAAACCCGTCTCGGCGTAGCGGTAGATGTCGTCCAGGACATCCAATCCGGCCTTTTCCTTCTTTAATCGCTCTTCTTTGGTTTGTTTCACTTCTTTGATTGGGGCAATGTCGCTCATGGTAGGTCAAGTCCAAACTAATTTTATGGTGTTGATTGCAGGTATTATACTTAAGTGGCTTCTGTTAAGTCAACACGCGGAACCGTCTGCGGGTTCCTGCGGGGTATGATCCACAGGGGAGGGAAAAGCAGTGAGAACTACCGTGACTTTGAGAACTACCGTGACTTTGAGAACTACCGTGACTTTAGGCCGGCAGCTTGGGTGCGGCGGCTCGTACTTGGGGCAGTGCGTCGCGGACGCTCTTCAAATCCGCTGCTTAGACCGGGAAATCATCTCAAAGGCCGCGGCGCATTTGCAGGTGGACGAAGCGGATGTGTCTCACCGGGAAGAGCGCGGCGTTTCCTTCTGGGACCGGATGCTGCGCGGGATCACGACCGGCCCGCCGGAAGCGCTGTACCAGGCGCCGGTGACGCTGTCCGTGACCGACCGGGACCTGCTCGCCGCCGAAACTAAAGTGATGAAAGAGATCGCCGCTGAGGAAGACGTGGTCATTGTCGGACGGATCGCGGCGTTTGTCCTGCCGCCGCACCCTGGCATGGTCAATGTCTTCCTGCACGCCCCCGAACCGTTCCGCGTGCGCCGCTTGATTGAAAACGGCGCGGCCGCCACCGAAGCCGAAGCGCGGGCGCTGATCACGCGCTCCGATGAAACCCGCCGCCAGTACATCAGCCAGATGATCGGCCGGGATGAATACGACCCCCGCGCCTACCACCTGTCCCTGGATACCAGTGTCCTGCCCTTGTCCGACACCGCCGACTTACTGACCGATTTCGTCCGCCGCCGGATTGCCACGCTGTAATCGCCCAGGAGACCTCATGCGCCTTCCGTCATTCTCCGCCTTGATCTTTACTGCCGCGCTGCTGCCCACGCTGACGGGCCACCCTGCGCCGATCTCGGACACCGGCGCGGCGTATGTCAACCCGGTCATTGACCAGAACTTCCCCGATCCGTCCATTTTACGGGACAAAGGCGTTTACTACGCCTACGCCACGAACACCCGTCTGGATGCGCCGGTGCCACACCTGAACATGCGCTGCGCCCGCTCCGCTGATCTGGTTCACTGGACCCTGCTGCCCGATGCCATGCCGCGCCTGCCGCTGTGGGCAAAGCCGGGCCGGACCTGGGCGCCGGAAGTCCGGCCCATGCCGCACGGCGGCTATGTCGCCTATTTCACGGCTTGGGACGCGGCGACCAATCAGGAGGAAATCGGGGTCGGCACCAGCGCGTCGCCCGCCGGCCCGTTTTTTTCGCCATTGACTCAGCCGCTAGTGAAGCTATCAAGCAGCGGGGCGGACAATGGCGGCGCTATTGACCCAAGCTGCTTTTTGGATACCGACGGCACACGGTACTTGGTTTGGAAAAACGACGGCAACAGCCGGGGACGAGACACCTGGCTGTGGGTCCAGAAGCTGTCCCCCGACACGCTGCAACTTGTCGGCGCACCAACCCAGCTCATCAAAGAAGACCAGCCCTGGGAGGGAAACTTGGTGGAAGCGCCGACCTTGTGGAAGCACGGCCCGAAGTATTACTTGTTTTACTCCGCCAACGCCTATGTGGACTGCCGCTACGCCATCGGCTATGCGGTCGCCGACAGCATCACCGGCCCGTATGTCAAGCCGCGCCCCGCCCCCTGGCTCGCATCCTCGCCCGGCGTCTGCGGTCCCGGCGGCGAAGATTTTGTGACCAAGCCTGATGGCACGATCTGGATGGCCTATCATACCTGGACCAAAGGGCCGGGGTCCTACCGCGCCATGAGCGTGGACAAGCTGACCTGGGTGGGGGATGTGCCTGTTTTGGATGGGCCTTCGCGCTCGATTATGCACGGACCGGTAGAGCCGTAAGTAAGGAACAGGAAGCGTGGGAATGAATTCCTACGCTATGGGGCGCAGACGCCTAGTGTCCGCCTTCGCGGACAAAGAGTAAGATACTGTCATTACCTTTCTTGTACCCGCGCAGGCGGCTACTGGGCGCTTCGTCCCACAGCGTAGGAATTCATTCCCACCCTTTTTGTCCCTGTGTCTACCTCGGCAAGTCGGCGCCGCAGTTTGGACAGAAAACAAACGCCTGGTACGACACCACGGCCTTACAGTTCGGGCAGACACGGTCGCTGTCCGGGGGTGTGTCTTGGAAAACTTCCGTGTTCGAGACCGGCGGGTCTGAGTTGCGCGGGTAATCGCCGCTGAGAATGGCCTTGTACTCGTCGCTTTTCGCCCAGGCATCAATTTCCATCGCCCGAACCGCTGGGAACGGGTGCGTCGTCTGCAACGTCTGGCCTAGCTTCAGGAACGAGTTCAGCGCGTCCCGGCCCATGTCTTCATAATCCCGGCCCTGCTGCAAAAACGCTTCCTTGTTCATCTGCGCGTACAGCCTGCGCGATCCGCCCGCCAGCTTCATTTCCACGTCCAGCACCGCGTCCACATTCTGCGACACCAGCAGCGCCGCCCGGTCGGCAGTCAGCTCGCTTTGGCGGTACCAGTGGAAGAACGCATAAAATAGTCCCGCGCCGAGGCCCCGCGCGAGGCCAAAGGTCGGCCCGCCGAGCCGCATCAAGAGGTTTGCCAGAAAAATCGCGATCTGCCGGTACAAGACATGACCTGCCTTGATATGCCCCAGCTCATGTCCTAACACGACCCGCCATTCGTCTTCGTCTAACAGATCAATGAGGCCGGAATACAAGACAATGATCGGGGACTCGACGCAGAACGTGAACGCATTCGCGACCGGCCTTTGGTCAATAAAAAGCTGAGGCACGGGCATATCTAAAATCGCGCAGGACTCCACCAGCAGCGCATACAGATCCCGGCACTGGTTCCGGTCCACCCGCACCATATCCGAGAGGCAGAACATCCGCCCCGCCCGGTCGCCGCCAAACTCGTTGAACTTGCGGAACACCCAGTCCAAGCCAGGCGCTTTCCGCAGCACGGCCAGCGCGGCCTTGTCGGTGGGATGCTCAAAGGCCGTAGACGAAAGGCCGGGAAACCGCTGACGCTCAGGCATGGGCTACCTCCAGTAGTTATCTGTTCATAGTAGGCCGATAAGAACTTCTTCTGAAATATCCAGGTAGTTCACTAATCCAACATCGCGCCGCAGAATGCGTCGTGAAGGTCCTCAAGGTAAAGTCCCAAGCTATTTGGCTCGTCATCTGGACGTAATCCCTGAGAGCAAAAGAGATTCATTAGCTCATCCGCTACCTGCTCGGCATCCTCTTCCGACAAAGATAGCTGCAAATCTCCCGTAACCGGACGTGGATCTCGTCCTGTTGGTAAGAGGGGCACGACCTTGATAAGGCCAGCGAGCATAATCCGAGGCAGGACATTTTCCTGGATATAATTCCAGCTCACTTGGCTCAATTTTATTTCTACCACTGCGATCACACCCCTACGCTACATCAGGTGGGTTACTTGCACAATTCAATCTGTGCTTTTAGTTGCTCTTCTCCAGCGTAATCGCGACGATCTTCAGGTTGCGCTCGTCCGGCAAAATGATCGCCGTCAGCTTCTTGGTGGGGTCCAGCGCCAAGCGGTAATCGCCTAATGTGGTCGCGCCGGGCTTGGCACCCGCAGGCGTCGTGTGGTAGGATGCGGTGAACGCCGGGGCGGGCGGGGCGGCGCTCCAATCGGCGACGGTGATGGGCAGGGAAGCAGTTTCGGAGCCATAGAGGGCGTTGATGTTGACCGTGAGGGGCATACCGTCGGACGCGGCGGCGAGCAGGTGGACAGCTTGGTACTTGCCGCTTGGCAGGGCGATGGTCTGGCCGGAGCAGGCGACGACGTTCGGCAGGCTGCCTTTGACGGCGGGGTACAAGAACGATACAGCGTGGTTGGAATCTGCGTCGGTGCCAGTCTGCACGGTGTAGTAGCCCGATGGGTACAGCGGCAGGCCGGGTTTGCCGAGCAGGAGCGGGTCGCTGTCAATCTCGGACGTGACATCCGGCGGCAGCGCCTCGGACGGCAGAACTGCGCCGTGGCCGTCGAAGCCGCCGGTCTTGCCGGGCGACTCCGGCGCAATGCCGAGTGTGTTGTACGTTTTAGTCAAGTCCACCGGAACCAGGGACGCTTTGGACGGGGCGACATTGACGAACTGCTGGGGCATGTCGCCGCTGGCTAAAGGCAAAGTAGATTGCCACGGGCCGTCGCCGACACGGGTGTCCCAGACCAGCGCGTACCGGCCCGGCTGCTTGGGAGCCTGGAAGGAGGCCGTGACGGCGGCGTCGGTCGCACCGGGCGCAAGGTCCTGGGTTAAAGAGGCCGTCGGCCCGCCGTCCCACTCGCGCTCGGTGCCGTCCAAGTAATACCAGTGGTAGCCGAGATGGACGGCGGATTTTTTGAGCGTCTGGGCCGAAACATTCTGAACGACCAAGCGTGCCGTGGCCGTTCTGCCGGCGTCTACCGTGTGCGGGACATCGGCCAGCACGAATGCTGTTTGGGGCAAAGCCGCGCCGACCCGCAGCGGCTCGTCGTAGGAGCCGTTGACCAGCGTGCCGAGGGCGTCGGGCTGGACAAACCAGTGGATTCGGTACGCGCCGGGCGGCAAGGGCTGACCGTCTTTGCCTGTCAGCGAAATCGGAACGGCAGTTGAGGCGATCTGGCCGGGCGTGATGGCGTCCGTGCCAAGCGGCGCATGGCCCTCGGCGACCGTTTTGGGATTTGCGCCGTCCGCATCGGTCGTCTGGATTTTGTAACCCAGGGCGTAGGTCGCGGGCCAGGCCGCCGAGCCGTCGTTCCTGACTTGGACGGTGGACGCGAGGCTTTGGCCGGCGGCGACGCCGGCGATCAGGCCGCTCACCGTGACGCCGCCGTGGCGCGGCGCGTCGCCGGCATAGGAGACCCCGCGGTCCGGGCCCGGGCCCC
>CAXUNT010000031.1:0-17146 GCA_964252595.1 uncultured Armatimonadales bacterium | reverse complement strand
GGAGGCTTTGGCCGGCGGCGACGCCCGGCGTCGCCGTGCCGAGGAACGTGGCCTGCGTGCCGCCGACCCCGGCGTCCGCGCCGATCACGGTGACGCCGACTTGGAGCGGCGCGTCGCCGGCATAGGAGAACCAGCGGTCCTGGCCCTGCACCATGTCCACGACCAGCGTGTAATCGCCCGGCTCCAAGTCTTCGCCGAAGTTGTCGCGGGCGACCAGACCTAAAGACAGCGTCAGCGAGCGGCCCGGCAGAACATCTTTGCCGATAGGGATGCGCGGGGCGCTGTCGTCGTACAGCTTGCCGTTGCGGTACCACCGGGTGGACAGCGAGTAGCCTTCGCCCGCCCGCCAGGGCAGAGTGCCGGCGTTTTCAATGCGGACCGGAATCTGGTACAGCGTCTTCGGGAAAATCGTGCGCGGGACGGCGTTGGCTAAATACTTCGCGTGCCACTGCCGGTCGCCGTCGTACCCGACGACTTCAGCGCGGGTAGCGTCCACATACTGCTCGCCGTACTGGCGGGACGCGGCGATCTCGGTGCCGTGGGCGAAATCGTTCCAGCTATCCACGACGATTTGGTTGGGCGTAGACACGAGCGCGACCTGCCAGGACGTGTCATAAGTCCGCCCGCCCTTACGCGAGATCACTCCGTTGCGGTCGGTGCGTCCGGGCGAGACCGTCGCCACGGTATCGGAGTGGTAGACCCGCGCAATCGGCGTGCCGTCGGCCAGCGTCTTGGCGGCATCGCTGCTGCCGAGGCTTAGGTCATAGACCAAAACGCCGGGAGTGCCGAGGCCGGCCACGTCCTGCATCGCCCGGAACTCCGGCGGCACATGGGCATAAATGAGGTCTAAATCGGGCTTACCGACCGTCGCATCCACGCCGACCAGCGGATACTCCAGCCCCTGCGCCTTCATTTCTTTGAGCGCTTCGACAAACGCATCCAGCTCGCGCGGGAGCAGCGCATCGCCGGGCTGTGTTCGGATCAACGCCACTTCAATCCCCGCCAGCCGCATATCGGACAACTGCTCGCGGTGCCACTGGGTCCGCAGGCCGGAGAACCATGGCCCTGCGCCGTTCATCGGCTGGTCGGCCAGTGCCGTCCCGCCAGCGCTGTTCCAGACATTTTGGCCTGGCCCCAGCCGAGCATCGCCATTGAAGTCCAGGCGGTACACGCCCATGACAAACGCCGGGGGCTGCGGGGCGCCCAGCACAAACGCGCCGGAGTTAACCGAAACGCCGGCGGGCAGCGGCGCATATTCGCCGTTAGACGAAAACTTGGGTTCCGGGGCCGCCTGCGCGACTTGATATTCGCCTTTGCCGATCTTCCGGGTCTGGACCGGCCGGGATATGGGAGCTGCCGGGACGGCCATCCCCGCGGGGTTCTTGATGCCGCCGGGGACGACCCGGATCACGCCGCGTCCGCCCGGCAGGTCAATCGTGCCGGTCTCCACAGGCCCTGTCGCCGCCGTCTGCGGCGAAGCTTGAGGGGGAGCGATGCCGAGCGGCGGCGGGTTGTCAAACGGGGACTGAGTCGTGTTCGGCTCTTCGGCGAGTGTCGGCGCAGGGGCGCTGACCGCTTCCGTGCCGAAAGAAGCGCGGGTGACGGCGGGCCAGTCGCCGCTGACAATCGTGCCGTTGACGCGCGGGAACTGCCCGACCACTTTGGCGCAGATGATCTTGTCGGGGCTGGACGGGATCGCCGCTCCGCCGGACACAAACTCAATGCGGGACCACTTGGACGGGTTTTGGACATCGCCCTTGCTTTTGACGCTTCTCGACAGCGAGTAAAACTTATCGGCGGGCGTGTCCGCGCTGTCCTTGTCGCGCGATAGGACGTTGAAGCCCCAGACTTCGCCCGGCGCGGGCGGCTTGGAGCGTCCCATCTCGGACCACGGGATCGCAAGCTCCACATCATACCCGGTGTCCGTGTCTTCGGGCTTGTTCAGCGTACCATTCACGGTCACAGCGTACTTGTACGAGTAGACCGCCTTACCTTTGGGGATTTTCGTGCCGTCACCGACCGAGAAATACGCCCCCTGCGCCGCCGACACGGCCATTTGAATGGTCTGCGGTGTGCGAACCTTGGCGCGGGCGTCATCAGTCTCAAAGAACACTTCCAGGTCGTCATCCTGCTGCGGCTGAGACGTGGTGGTCGTATTGGTTCCTAAGACATTCGCATCCCGCACCCGAAACGCCGCATAAAAATAATAATCATCCCACGACGTATACATCGTCTGCACCCGTGCGTCCCCTGTTTGAATTGGCGCTGGCGCGGCAAATGCGGGGTGAGGGAGCAGGGTAAACGAAAGCGAGAGCAGGAGCGGCACGGCAGCGGCAACAGTGCCGGAAAAGCGGGTTCCAGGTAATCTTTGGAGCATACTTCAATATACCCCTGTGCGGGGGAGGGTGTCAAGGAAACAAGGGGTAAAGGCGTCACCGTTGCCGCGAGAGCAGAGAAATTGGTGGGGTTCGGCGGGAGGGAAAATTGGAACGATGCGTTGAAGAACCATGTGCTGAAGCACACGGCTATTGGGCGCAGACGCCGTAAAGCACCGCTTCGCGGGGCTAAGAAGTTGATCCCGTATTGTCCGAGTGCGCCGAAGGCGTAGTGCTCGGCGTCCGCGCCCAATAGCCGTGTGCTTCAGCACATGGTTCCGAATGACCCCTGATCACAGCCATCCCTCGCGCTCCGCCTCAGCGCGAACCTGCGGGTCCATTGCGGCAACTGCTTGTTCGGCTTCTTCCGCAAGCTGCTCGCGTGTAAGATGCGACAAATTAGGATAGCTGAATTCCTGCCTCCACTTCGGCAAGCGTATGGCGCGGCCTATCCAGCATCGCCTGCATTTCGGCCCGGCCTTGCGCTTCCCGTTCCCAATCGCGCACCGTTTTAGTAATCGCCTCCGCTGCCAGCGCGTTCAGGTCGCTCTCCGTACCGCGCACCGTCAGCAGGCGGGTCGCAAGCGCGTCATCAATGGTTAGAGTCGTCATGGCACATTCTCCGATTTCACATTGTCCTGAGTATATCCTGCCGCGCGAATTGTGATATAATGCAAACACAGCAATCAGCCAGCCGCGACCAATCCCCGCTCGGCGTCGTCGGCAGGGACTTCTAAAATGCGAAAACGAACTTTCTGGCAGCGTTCCCAGTCGAACAATGAACGAGAGGGGTTGGGGTATCTGCGCTACCTCGCGTTGCGGCGTCAGTACGACTATGGGCAGCGGCGAAACTACCGGCACTCAGACTTTGACGGCTCCCGGCGCTGGAATCGGGCGATGGAGCTAATCAGCCCCCGGCGCAAAAGAGTCTTGCGCCGTACCGACCCGCGCGGATTTTATCGAAGCCCGGCAGTGTACAAGACCCAAGCCGAACATTAAATTTGCAGGTTCTGCCGCGACCGGCTTGCGGCACACAAGAGGAAGCAGTGAATATGGAAACTTTTCCGAAAGACAAACTGGTTATCAACAGCGGAACGTTCACGCAAGAAGAAGATTGGTTCAACATTTCCATTCCGGTTGCTCCTTTCTCACTTGATGGCGAGACCGTGGCAACCTCGTTTGAATTAGAAGCCATAGATTTTGGGACGGAGGACATCGCAGAACTTGCCGACAATGCTTTTTCGTTTCCTGTCAATCCAGAAGATGGCTACATTGACGGCTCTCTCTATCTGAAAAACGTGCATTATCCAGCGGATGTAACGGAGATCGCTTTCGGTCCTTACGACGGCTTAACAATCTTAGCGACAATCACGCTACGCATCCTGTTTTCGTTTGAGGGTTCTGCATTCCAGGACATGGACCTCGTGCTGAACGCGCCGCTGAAAGTAGTAGAATAGCCTGCGACCTAACGATATATCGTACTTGGTGCCTGCGTCACCAGAGAAAGAAAACACTATGAAATTTACGCTTACTCCAGTTTTTCAGAAAGTGCCGGAAGGCTATATCGGATTTGTGGAAGAATTGCCCGGCGCGAATACGCAGGGCGATACGCTGGACGAGGCCCGCGCGAACTTGCAGGAGGCGATTACGCTTGTTTTGGAGGCGAACCGGCAGATGGCGGAGGAAAGCCTGCGGGGGCAAACCGTCATTCGGGAGCCGCTGCTGGTTTCTGCCGCATGAAACGACGCGATCTCATCCGTCACTTGGAAGCGCATGGCTGCGCGTTTTTGCGCGAGGGCGGCAATCATACCGTTTTTGTCAACCCGAAGAAACAGGCCGCGTCCGCTGTTCCGCGTCATCAGGAAATCAACAACCTGCTGGCGCGGAAAATCTGCCGTGATCTGCGCGTTCCCGAACCTACGCATTCTTAACATGACGACACAAGCAAGCGCCGCGCGGTTCCACAGTATCCTGCCGGACGGGGCGGCAATGCCGATAATGAGAGTGGGGATATTCGGGCCGGACTGATTTTGCGCGACAATTAAGAAACTTAAAGGCGCTGCGCAACCCGCTTAATCCTCCCGTCTAATCGGCCTAAATCGCTCGTGAAAGCGACAATCCGGCTCTGACCCAGGCTAACAGCGTTTTAAGCGATATTTGCCTACCCCTTGTGCAGACGGTTCTTGAATGCCATAATAATAGCACGTTGCCAAAATTGACGGCGACAAATGAAGCAGCGTAATGGAAAGCGTCGGCCCGAGGGGTCGGCGCTTTTTTGTTGTTTGGGGTGTGCTGGGGAACGATAGTCGCCCGGCTTTTGTAATACTTGATGAGGGTTTTGTATGACGATGCTTCGCCGGGTTTTTCTGTTTCTTACATTGGCATTGCTGATGGAAGGTGTACGCGCCGCGCCGCTGCCGGTGCATTTCACCGCGTCGGCGACGCCCATTCCCGCCCATCCCGATGAAGCGGTGACGGTGACGATCAAAGCGCAGATAGATCCCGGCTGGCACGTCTACTCGGTCATTCCTGCCGCGACCGGTCCGGCGGCAACGACTATCACAGCGCTGGGCGACGCGGCTCCGCTGGGACCGACGACGGAAGATGCGGCTATTCAGAAGTTTGACCCGAACTTCCAAACGCAGGTCGCCTACCATGAGAGCGCGGCGACGTTTACCCGGCAGTTTCAAGTCAAAAACACGGCGTTTGCCGTGACGCTCCATTACCAGACCTGCAACGACCATGTGTGCCTGCCGCCGACCGATGTGTCCCTGCCCGTGGCACTTGCCGTCGCCGCCGGGCCGGTGCGCGATGAATATAGCCCCGTGTCGGCTGCTAAACAGCCCGTCCCGATGAACAAGAGCGGCGGCTTCGGGCTGTTTCTGCTGGCCGCGGTCGGTGCGGGACTGCTGGCGCTGATTACCCCCTGCGTCTTTCCGCTCATCCCCATCACGCTGACTTCATTTGTCAAGCAGGCCGACGGCGATAAAGCCAAGCTGGTTCGCTTGTCCGCTGGGTATGCGCTTGGCATCGTGCTGCTGTATGTCGCCCTGGGTGCAGTCGTCACGGCAACGCTGGGGGCGACCGGCATCAACAATATCGCGGCAAACCCGTGGGTCAATCTCGGCATTTTCGTCGTCTTTGTCGTGTTCGCGTTTTCGTTCTTTGAGACGATCCAGTTGACCCTGCCCGCGAACCTAACCGCGTTGCAGCAGACCGCCAAAGATCGGGGTGGCCTGGTCGGGCTGGGGCTTCTCGGCATCACTTTTGTGCTGGCTTCGTTCACCTGCACCGCGCCGTTTTTGGGAACACTGCTGGTCGCGGCGGCGGACGGCGCCCGGCTGCTGCCTCTGCTGGGGATGCTGGTCTTCTCGCTGGCATTCGTTTCGCCGTTTCTGGTGTTCGCAGCGTTCCCCCAGTGGATTTCAAGAATCCCCAAAGGCGGTGTCTGGCTGGCGCGGGTCAAAGCGACTTTGGGCTTTGTCGAACTGGCAGCAGCGCTCAAGTTCCTGTCCAATGCCGATCAAGTCTGGAACTGGCGTTTTCTCACGGAACCGGTTCTGCTGGCGGCCTGGGCTTTGATCTTCGCCGCTGCGGCGTTCTACCTCGCGGGGACCCTGCGCTTTGGGGTGACGGGGGAACTGGAACAACCCGGCGCGAAAGTCTCAGCAGGCCGCTGGGGCTTTGCCTCCGTCTTTGCGTTTTGTGCGCTGTTCTGCTTTTGGGGACTGGCGGGCCGGCCTATCGGCGCTCTCGGCACATTTCTGCCCCCGGCGGGCTACGGTGGAGTGTCGGCAAGCGCGGGGCCGGCGAACAGCCTGCCGTTTTTGACCAACTACGCCGCCGCGCTCGCCCAGGCCAAAGCGGAGGGGAAGCCGTTGTTTGTGGACTTCACCGGCGTCACCTGCACGAACTGCCGGTGGAACGAGATCAATGTGTTCCCCCGCGCCGATGTCAAGGCGCAGCTTGCGAATTATGTCCGGGTGCAGTTGTACACGGATCGGCCCGGCGACGCCGCGAACCAGCATTTACAGCTCACCAAGTTCGGCGACGTGGCGCTTCCGCTGTATGCCGTCGTGAACCCGCAGACGGAAGCGGTGGAAGACAAGTACGCCGGGACTATCACCAGCCCAGCCGACTTCACGCGGTTTCTCACGCGCCCGCTGATTGTTCCGCCAGCCGCCGCGCCCGTGCAGAGTGCGGCCTGGGCCGCCTACACCCCGGCGGCAGTGGCATCTGCCGCTCAAAGCGGCAAGCCCGTCATCGTAGACTTCACGGCAGCGTGGTGCGTCAACTGCAAAGAAATCGAGCATGACGTATTTGAGAACCCGGCCGTTGCGCCGACCCTTGCGGACAAGTTTGTGACCCTGCGGGCAGATTTGACCCAGTGGAGCAGCCCGGCCAGTGCGGCTTTAGAAAAGCAGTATGGGTTCGGCAGCCTGCCGACGATCATCTTTTTGGACCCGAAGACGGGGCAGGAAATCAAGCCCCTGCGGATCACCGGGCGGCTCAGCGTCGCCGACTTCCAGAAGAAAATGGCGGCGGCGGAAGGAGCAGGAACAGCAGTGGCGGCCCGATGAGCGAAGCAGGATGACGCAAATCTGCAAAGTAAGCCAATACATTCGGCAACACTAAACCGGCCGCGGGTCCCACTCCATCCGCTCGGCTCCCGTTACAAGAAACCATTTTCCATAATTTTTCCATAATAGGGATTATGGTGCAGCTTGTGACAGCGAGGAATCCATGAACTTTTTCAAGAAAATCATGCTCTGGCTGGCTGGGAACTTTTGGATTGCCGCCACGATGGTATCCTCGGCTGATGCACAGTATCCGCCACAAGCTCCCGTACCGAACCGTGCGGACCTCAAGGCAATACAAAATGAAGCCTTAGCTGCACAGCGAGCAAGAATAACACTCCCACACAGAATGAGCGAAACGATGCGCCGCAGCATCGCTGGGGAGGAAGAAGCCGACTTCCGCCGGTCGGTTGCCTTAGCGGAAAAGAAATCTCCTCTTAACTTGCCTAGTGCCAGTCCCTTACAAATGGCCCGTATGCAGGACAATCTGTGGCAACAAAGCCTTGCCCGTCTCGGAAAGAAGTATCGTTTGTCAAAGGTAGAACTGGCCGCCATTTTGGAAGAGAGTAGAGGAAAGGGCTGGGCTTCATCTAAATCTGTCTTTCCTTGATTTGCCAACCTGAGTAGGTTTGGCTAGGGCAAAATAGTCATCCACGCTTTCCATAATGGAGTTTATGGTACAATCTGCAACTATGAAGCGAAAACAAAAAGTTACAGTCGCCGTGCTAACAGTGATCGTGCTGGCAGTTTCTTATCTGTTTGCCAGTTCTTACTCTATTTATCGACCTATTCATTTCAACGAGGCAACATTAGACCAGGCATCTAAATGGGTTCAAGTGAACGTAGATACGTCACGGCATGAGGGAGCGGTTACGCTCCCACCAAGCTTAGCCTCAGTCAGTGCTACGGGGAAAGCCTATGTCACTAATGGTATTATCTTTTTTCCAAGCTGGGTTGGTCGTAAGACCCTTATTCCTGACCCGCTCAACTCTGAGGCCGATTGGGTTGAGGGATTTGGGTTTAGCGCCAAGTCTCTGCCGACCGAGGCAAGCGAACCCGTTGGCAGTACTCAGTTTTTTTGCATGATGGACCTATCCGACCCGGCGCATACTCCTGATAATGGAGAAAACGGAAGGGAAATGGCGGTTGACAGCCGCATAGGGAAACAATGGTACGAGATTGATTCCTTCTCGTAGAATGCTGAGGCTTTTCATAATGGCAAATATGCCACAATGGCCGCGTCTGGCTGCAACGTATGGTACAATCGCTATGAATTATGGTCAAAGCTTTAGAGATACTTGAAAACATTTTTTGTGGCCTCTGTATTGTAGCTACTTGGCTTACTCCATTTGTTGTGGCTGTTGTCCTCATCGACAAAGCAACAAAGAAGCCTCAAGCGAAGCGGTTATATAAAGTGACCCGAACACCTCTCCCATATTTTGTAAGTCCTGTCCAACACGGGTTGACCGCGGTTCAGCAGCGTGTTGGCACGAGTCTTCCTGTTGTTGTGCTATGCCATCTTTTCATGTTTTTTACTTTGATACTTCCTGAGTGGTTATCGCCGACACCAATTTCAGTCCATGTGGGTTTTGACATCTGGGGGCCATTTCTAGTTTCGATTACTACTGCTTTGATCGTTCTACCTTTGGCCGTCCGTGATCTGATCAGAAAACAGTGGTTTGGTGGTCTTGCTATTCCCCTAGCGTTGGGCCTGTTTTTTGTTTGGGGTGTATTATACTCACATCTAATTTCGACAGGTCATGTCATTTTGGAGGAATAGACAACTTACAACGTTTCACCGGACTTTCCATAACGGCAATTATGCTACTGGCCGCGCCTGGCTGCAACGTAGTGAAAGCCAAGCTGACCTTTCTTTAATCCCTCGCTCGCCTTCTTCCTACCGGCTGAACTGGGCTTCGTGCAGGCGCTGGTAAATCCCCGAAGCTCTCACTAACTCGTCATGGCGGCCCTGCTCGGCGACGCCGGTTTCGTCTACGACGACAATACGGTCGGCGTTTTGAATGGTTGCTAAACGGTGGGCGATGACCAGTGTAGTGCGGCCCACGGCAAGCTCGGCCAGGGACGCTTGAATGGCCCGCTCAGTTTCGGTGTCCAGCGCCGAAGTCGCTTCGTCTAAAATCAAAATGGGTGGGTTCTTTAGAAACATCCGCGCAATCGCCATGCGCTGCTTTTGGCCGCCGGAGAGCTTGACGCCGCGCTCGCCGGTCAGCGTGTCCAGGCCGTCGGGCAGCGTTGAGATCATGTCGTCCAAACGAGCGCGGCGGGCGGCGTCCCAAATCTCGGCGTCAGATGCGCCGAGCTTGCCATAGGCGATGTTCTCGCGGATCGTGCCGGCGAACAAAAACACGTCCTGCTGAACGATGCCGATGTTGCGGCGCAGTGACGCCAGCGTCATCTGTGTGATGTCCACACCATCAATCGTGATCCGCCCGCTGTCCAGATCGTAGAAGCGCGGCAGCAAGGAGCAAAGGGTCGTCTTACCTGCCCCGCTCGGCCCGACAAAGGCCACCATCTCGCCGGGATAGATGGACAAGTTGATGTCGTGCAGTACGGTTTTATGCGCGGAGTAGCCGAACGTCGCCGCCTGGAACTGAATTGCGCCGCGCAAATGGCCCGCGTCAACGGCTCCTGGCAGGTCGGCAATATCCGGTTCTGTGTCCAAAAGCTCCGTGTAGCGCTTGAAGCCAGCGATGCCTTTGGGGTATGTCTCCAAGACTGCGTTGATCTTTTCCACGGGCCGAAAGAAGACATTGGTCAGCAGCAGGAAACCCGTAAAGCCGCCTATAGTCAGTTGATGATGCAGGACAAAATAGGCGCTGGTGATCATCACGAGAACCTGCACGAGCCGCATGGTCATATAACTCAGCGACATGCTTTTGGACATCAGTAGGTAAGCGTTCAGCTTTGTTGCATGGTAACGGGCATTGTCTTCGGCAAACAACGCCCGCTCATGGTCTTCGTTGCCGAACGCCTGCACCACGCGAATGCCGCCGACGTTTTCCTCAATCCGGGCGTTGAAATCGCCGACCTGCCCGAACAGCGTCCGCATGTTCTGGGTCATCGCCCGCCCGTAGCGGGTGGAAATCCACATCATCGGTGGGACGACCAGCCCCGTAACCAGCGCGAGCTTGGCATTCAGGGTGAACATCAGCAAGAACGAGCCGAGAAACGTCATCACGGCAATAAACGCATCTTCCGGCCCGTGATGCGCCACTTCCCCGACATCTTCCAAGTCCTTCGTCACCCGCGCGACCAAGCGCCCGGTCTTCTGGTTGTCGTAGAAGCGAAACGACAGCTTTTGCAGATGGTCAAAGATCTTGCGCCGCATTTCGGTCTCAATGGAGATGCCCAGCACATGCCCCCAATAGTTGACGATATATTGCAGGCCCGTATTGACGCCGTAGATCGCCAGCAGGCCTGCCGTCGCCCCCAAAATCAGTCCCCAGTTTTGGGAGGGCAGCAGGCGGTCCACAAAACCTTTGACCGCTAGCGGAAACACCAGCTCCAGCAGGCCGGACAGCACGGCGCAGAAGAAGTCCAGCAAAAAGAGAGGGCGATGAGGCCGGTAATAGGCAAAAAAGCGTTTCAGCATAAGTCGGTTGTCGTTCTCAGGCACACAACAAAAAAGCGGCAGCCTTTGCGGCTGTCGCTTTGGTTTGGTTCCAATTCACAGAATAAACCAAGTATATCACAAGAGGGAGCGATTGTCAATCGCCTGAGTTGGTCTGCTTCTGCCGAAAAAGCAAGCAATCCGAGCGCAAAGCTCATCGGGTAAGAGCAGACAAACCAATTTTGCGGCAGCTGCGTCGGCAGGAATGCTTTGCTGCTGTCTCAGAATTGATGCTTTTCAACTTGGCCGAAATCAATCCGCATTGTTTCGGACCGGCAGGATTGTGGAACATGGGGTAGGGGATGAGTAAGTTTGGCCGCAGGCTTAAGAACGCGCCCATGAGGCGATTGCGAACAAAACAGCCTGAGCCGGGACCTCAAGAAGTGGGCGAACACAAGGTTCGCCCCTACGGAGTCAGAATGCAGAACGAATTGTAGACATAAATGACGTAGGGCGCGAACCTTGTGTTCGCCCTTCCTCTCTTTGAAAGCCCTCTAGGAGCAATTATGACAGACACCGCCGCCGCCGCTGCCCCTGCCGCTGCACTGACTCCCGAAAATGCACTCACGCCCGATGAACTCGGCAAAATGAACGCCTACTGGCGGGCCGCCAACTATCTGTCCGTCGGCCAGATTTACTTGATGGACAATCCCCTCCTGAAGCGGCCCCTGACGCGCAAAGATACCAAGCCGCGTCTTTTGGGACATTGGGGGACGACACCGGGCCTGAACTTTATCTATGTCCACATGAACCGGCTGATTAAGAAGTACGACTTAGACACGATCTATGTCTGCGGGCCGGGACACGGCGGGCCGGGCATGGTCGCCAATACCTATCTGGAAGGCTCGTATTCCGAGTTCTATCCCAACATTCCACAAACGGAAGCCGGTATCCAAAAGCTGTTCAAGCAGTTCTCGTTCCCCGGCGGCATTCCCAGCCACGACGCCCCGGATACGCCCGGCTCCATCAACGAAGGCGGCGAACTGGGCTACTCGCTGTCCCATGCCTACGGCGCAGTCTTTGACAACCCCGACTTGATCGCCCTGTGTGTCATTGGCGACGGCGAAGCGGAGTCCGGGCCGCTCGCGGCATCGTGGCATTCCAACAAGTTTCTCGATCCGGCGACCGACGGCGCGGTGCTTCCTATTCTCCATTTGAATGGCTTCAAGATCGCCAACCCGACGATTCTAGCGCGGATCGGCGACGAGGCTTTGACCAGCCTGCTGGTCGGCTACGGCTACAAGCCCTACTTTGTCGAAGGCGACGACCCGGAGATCATGCATCCGAAGATGGCGCAGGCGATGGAAACAGTCGTTCAGGAAATCCAATCGATTCAGAAGAATGCCCGCGAGGCGGGAGATGTGACAAGGCCGCAGTGGCCGATGATTGTTCTGCGCTCGCCCAAAGGCTGGACCGGACCGAAAGCGGTGGACGGCAAAAAGACCGAAGGTTCGTGGCGCTCGCACCAGGTCCCGATTGAGAGCATGAAGACCCCGGAGCATGTCGCTCAGTTAGAAGAATGGATGCGAAGCTACAAGCCCGAAGAATTGTTCGACGACGCGGGGCGCTTGAAGCCCGAACTCGCTGAACTCGCGCCGGCCGGGAACCGGCGCATGGGTTCCAACCCGAACGCCAATGGTGGCCTGCTGCTGCGTGACCTGCCCCTGCCGGACTTTCGCTCTTATGCCGTTCCTGTGGACAAGCCGGGAACAACCATCGGCGAGTCTACGCGCGTTCTTGGTAATTACCTACGCGATGTCATGGCGGCGACAAAAGACACGCGCAATTTCCGGGTGCTGGCTCCCGATGAGAACAACTCCAACCGCCTGAACGCGGTTCTCGATGCAACAGGCCGGGCGTGGGATACGGAAGCGCGGCCCGATGACGACTGTGATTTATTGCCCAACGGCCGCGTGATGGAGATCCTCAGCGAGCATACGATTGAAGGCTGGCTGGAAGGGTATCTGCTGACAGGCCGGCACGGGTTTTTCTCCTGCTATGAAGCATTTATCCATATCGTGGACTCGATGTTCAACCAGCACGCGAAATGGCTGGAAGCCTGCCGGCATATCCCGTGGCGGCGTCCGATTGCGTCCCTGAATTACCTGCTGACCTCGCACGTCTGGCGTCAGGACCACAACGGCTTTTCGCACCAGGACCCCGGTTTTATTGACCATGTGCTGAACAAGAAAGCGTCGGTGGTTCGGGTCTATCTGCCGCCGGACGCCAACTGTCTTTTGTCGGTCGCCGATCACTGTTTGCGCTCGCGCAACTATGTCAACGTCATTGTCGCGGGCAAGCAGCCGGAATTGCAGTACCTGCCGATGGACGCCGCCGTGCGGCACTGCACGGCAGGGCTTGGCATCTGGGAGTGGGCGGGGACCGACGGCGGCGGCGAGCCGGACGTGGTGATGGCCTGCGCGGGCGACGTGCCGACGCTGGAGATACTGGCGGCAGTGGACATCCTGCGCCATCATCTGCCGGACCTGAAAATCCGCGTGATTAATGTCGTGGATTTGATGACGCTCCAGCCGCAGACGGAGCATCCACACGGCATCACCGACAAGGACTTTGACGCGCTGTTCACACCGGATAAGCCGGTGATTTTTGCTTACCACGGTTATCCGTATTTGATTCACCGGCTGACTTACCGGCGGACCAACCACGACAACATTCATGTGCGCGGCTTCAAGGAAGAAGGCACGACCACGACGCCGTTCGACATGGTGGTCATCAACGATCTGGACCGCTTCCACTTGGTTCAGGACGTGATTGACCGCGTGCCATCTTTGGGGTACCGTGCGGCAGGTCTGCGCCAGGAGATGCGCGACAGGCTGCAGGAGCATACGCACTATGTTCGCCAGTACGGCGAGGATATGCCCGAAATCCGCGACTGGTCCTGGCCGTATTAAAACCACAAAACTAGAGCCACAAAAAAGCCTTGGCCTGCGGTATAGCCGCAGGCTGAAGCTTTTTCTGTGTGTTGATTTATGGGGAGGGCCAGGCCGAGCGCAGGGGATGTACCGTCAGCGAAAGCGTGACCGGACTGCCTTCCGCGTAAGCCGCCGTGCCGGTGTCACCGGCGGCGGGAGTGAAACACGAGGTCAGCGAAACGCGCCCACGGCTGCCGTAGACTTCCAGCGAAGTGCGGTCCAGCAACAGGCGCAGGTGAACTCGGCCCGCTTCAGGTGCAAGGGCAGTCGTGCGGCCTAGGCAGCTCAACGTCTGGGCGACCGCGTCATACCGAACGTCAGCGCCGCGCACCCGCAGGCCAAACGCCGTCGCACCGGGCACCGGGGCAAACTCGGCCTCTATATCCAGCAGGTCGCTCTTCGCTGATGGGATGGCGTAACCTGCGCCGGGCTGAACTGTGATGCGGCGCGGGTGCGTCTCAACGCCACCGTAGAGCTTGCTGATTTCCGCCACCGGCCAGCGGAACAAGCGTGGACCTTCCGAGGTTTGGCGTAGGGTCAGCGTACAGGGAAAGCTCATCTGCTGGTTGAACGGCATATTCGGGTACCTGCCGTCCCGCATCCAAGCAATTTGAATTCGCCGCCCGTCGTGAGCAGGAATATCGCTGAATGTTTGGGCCGCGTAAGTGTTTGCGCCGCCGTCGCCAGGCAGGATTGGCGTTTCCGGCCTGAACGCTTTTCCGTCAAATGTACCTACCAGATAGCTGCCGTTGGCGCTGGTAAAGATCCATCGGCTCTGCCCGGTGCCTTCCAGCGGCAGGAGAAAAAAGTCCGGGCATTCACTGCTGCCGGACAGGGACAGCGCCTGGAACTGAGTCCATGCCTTGAGGTCCGGCGACGAAAATAGGCCAAATTGATCGCCGTCCAAGTAAAGTGCCATGATCCAGCGGCGGGTCGGGGCATACCAAACTACTTTTGGGTCACGGTTTTCCCCGGCGACATGCGGCAGGACAGGGTTCTGCGCGTATTTGGTCCAGGTCCGCCCTCGGTCTGTGCTGTACGCCAGGCACTGCGTAAAACCGCGCCCATGCGACTCCGATGACTCGCCTCCTGCCGCGGTGTACAGGGCAACCATCGGCGGCGTACTGGGGCTGACGCCGGACGTGTTGCTCCAATCTATGACTGCCGAGCCGGACCAGATCGGCCCCAGCGCGTCCGGCTCAAGCGCGTCGGCAAGCTGAGGCCAGTGAACCAGATCTGTGCTGACCGCATGGCCCCATCTTTTGCGCGGGTCGCTGCCGGAAAGCTGAGTCTCAAACTGAAAAAACAGATGGTACTCGCCGTCGAAATAGACCAGGCCGTTGGGATCGTTCAGCCACCCCGTCTTAGCTGTGAAATGAAACTGCGGCCGGTATGTTTCGTGATACAACTGGCTTGAAGAAGAAGACAGCATCGAGTTGGCACTCCGCGAAGCCGCTGCGGGCGGCGTCTGAGCAGAACAAGCGGCAGGCAAAGCCAGCACAAGAGCAAGCGCTGCGTTCAACATTCTCATGGCGCTTAGAATACCTCAACCACTTCATAAATTGCGAGCGAAATGTTCACTGACACTCATTATTGAGGATTGGGCAGCATCCGCAAGTATGCCGCAAGCTGCGGCCAGCGTGTGACGCGCGGGCAGTCGGCGTCGGAAGCGCGTCCGGCCCAGTCGAACAAGAGGGTGTTCATGCCGGCGGCCCGTGCCCCCGCCGCGTCCAGCTCGTACCAGTCGCCGATGTGCAGGCAGGCGCTTGGGGGTAAGTGGACTTGGGCTAAAGCGTCCTCAAAGATCGGCCGGTTCGGCTTGGTCTCGCCGACAACCGCGGAAACCGAGAGCGCGTCGAAGTAGTCCAAAAGGCCGAGATCGGAGAGAACTCCGGGCAGCGTGTCTTCCCAGTCGGAGATCGCGCCGAGCATGAACCCGCGCTGTTTGAGTTCCTTCAGCAATGCAATCGCTTCGGGCGGAACATAGCGCGTGAACGGCAGCGAGGCGAACACCGATGCAAACACATTCCACTGGCTGTCATTCAGCGGCGGCAGGCCGAAAGAATACCATAATACGCCTGCCGTTTCGCGCAGTGCGCCAGGCGCGTCCCAAACAGTTCCGGCAACATAGCGCTTCAGGGCAAACGCTTCGGCAGCCCGAAGCGCTTCCGGCAGGCGGGCCGGATCAAGCGTGATGCCGGCCGATTGCGCGGCTGAGACAAGGCGCGCTTTCAGAGGTGGGTCGTCAAAGACCAGCGTGTCGCCGATGTCGAAGAAGATGGCTTGAATCGTCAGCATCAGCGGTTCAGACACCCGATTTGGCTGCGTCTTCGGCAGTCGTGTCAAACAAAGCGTCGGTCAGCCGGACACGGCCCTGCATCGCCTGCGAGATGGCGCTCCAATCGGCGTCATCAAGACTGCCCAGCAGTGCATTGGCCGCGGCTCGGTTTTCTTCCGAAGGCAGCGGGCCGGACAGCAGGCGCGTGGTCAGCTCGCGGGTGAGCGCCGGGTCTTGCAGCATTTCTAAGTCAAGTGGGTTAGCGCCGAGGTCCAGATCGGGAAAATCCAGGAATTCCAGTATGGAAGCAGTGGTCGGGTTCATACCAAACACTTACCGGAGAAGCGGCCCATCTTAAACCCCGCGCTTGTTCCTTGACAAAACGCGGCAAGTGTGATACCCTAAGAGGAGAACTTTTGACTGAGTGAGGTACGACGAGTGTACTGCCAAGACTGCAACACGGGCAATTCCGTAGACAGCAAATACTGCAAAGAATGCGGCGCGAAGATCAATTCCGGTTACCGGACAATGATGCTGTCCATTCAAGACCTGCCGCTGCACCAATCCGACGAAGACGTCGAGAAGCTGACACGCCTGCTGGATATGGCGTTCTGGCACAACCAGGCTGGCAACCACGACGCCGCCATCACCGCGGCTGAGGCCGCGCTGGCTGTTAATCCTCAGTCCACGACCGCGCATTCCCTGCTCGGCACGCTCTGCGAAAAGCGGGGGGAAGACGACAAAGCCATTCATCACTTTGAGTCGGTGCTGGCGCTGAACCCGGACAGCCAGGCCGACGCCCAGAAGCTGGACCAGCTCCGGCGCGGGGTGCATGTCCGGGCGGCCGCGCCGCCAATCACGCACCAGTGGCTGCCGCCGGCGTTTCTGAAGCTGGGACCGACGCTGGGCAAGCGGCTGTCCTCGCTGTCGGCAGCGCCGCTGCCGGCCGGTCTAACCCAAATGGACCCGCAGCGCCGCCCGCTGTATGCCGCCGGGGGCGCGACCGCCTTGGTGCTGGTCGCGGGCCTGCTGTTCACCCGCCCGTGGGCGCAGGCGGACGCCGTGAAGACGTACTCGGTAACGACTCCGACCGCTCCCGCAGCCGCTTCGGTGAGCCGGTCAGCGTATGGAGCGCCGACACAGATTGCGTCCGTCCCGCCCGTCGTGATGATGCCGTCACATGCCAACACGTCGGCCCCGGTCTACATCCCGCCCGTCCTCACGACTCGCGACCCATTTGCCGGGCATGTTCCCGCGCCGTATTCGGCCTCATCTTCCGTGCCTGCCGGAGCCGGCTCACCGCTGTGGAACCTGCCGCCGGTCCCGCGCACGGCCGCGTCCCGCCACTTGCG
>CAXUNT010000030.1:2754-45433 GCA_964252595.1 uncultured Armatimonadales bacterium | reverse complement strand
GATTTCTTTCGGCGTCCAATCCTTTGACCCCGGCCTGCTCAAAACGATGGACCGTATCCACTCCGCGGACGAAGCCAAAGCCGCCGTCAAAGCCGCCCGCGCCGCCGGCTTTGAGAACGTTTCTCTGGATTTGATGTTCGCCCTGCCGCGCCAGACTTTGAAACACTGGCAGGACACGCTCGCCCAAGCTCTGGAACTCGGAACCGATCATTTGTCCCTCTACTCGCTGATTGTCGAAGAAGGCACCGGCTTCTACACACTCCAGCAAAAAGGCCGCCTCCCCTTGCCGAGCGACGACCTCGCCGCCGACATGTACGAGTTGGCCGTCGAAACCGCCCAGTCCGCAGGTTATGCCCAGTACGAGATCGCCAACTACGCGAGGCCGGGCCGCGAAAGCCGCCAAAACCTCCACTACTGGCGCAACGACCCCTACCACGGCTTCGGCTGTGGCGCGGCTTCCTATCTTTGCGGCGCCCGCCGCATGAACCTCAAAACCCCCGCCCAATACGCCGAGGCCGTTGAAACCAACGCCGACTTGACACTTTCTACCGAAACGCTCACCGCCGATGAGACAATGGCCGAAACAATGATGCTCGGCCTGCGCCTCACCCAAGAAGGCGTCAGCATCCCGCGCTTCATCGAACGCTTCGGCGTTGACCCGCGCCAAAAGTTCGCCGCCGAAATCGAAACCTTCACCCGTCGCGGCCTCCTCGAAGTTACCGAGACCGCGATTCGCCTCACCCCGCAAGGCGTCTTTTTAGCCAGCGAAGTCATGGTCGCGTTTGTGTGATTGGAGACAACAATGAGTGAACCGATTGATTGGATAGAACTTTCACGAAAGATCGGACAAGATAAATCAGTTATCTATGGCTCATATCATGCTACGCTTGCAATAGAGCAGATCATCGGCGAAGATGTCATCCGGCAGGCAGTAGATTATTATGTTGCATGGAAACCGGAACGTGAACTTGTGTATCATGTCTTGTGGCGGCTTCGCCCCTGGTCCGCCATGCAGCGCTGCTATGAGATTATCCATTTAAGTGCCGACCGCGAAGATCGCCGGGCGGCGGTCGGACTTCTCAGTGTCGTCGGCGATGAACGTGTGCTGGATTGGATTGACGAGTTTCTCGCCGATCCCGATGAATGGATACAGCAAGGGGCTATCAACATCCTGGACCAGATGCTGTTCGGCGGCGGCATCCGGTATAACGAGCCGGCAATGGAAAAAGTAGGCCGGTTGCTGGCGTTCGCCGAAGCACACGCAAGCCCCGATGTACGTCAAGGTGCGGCCCGTCTTCGTGCCGGTGAGGCCCGAAGAGAGGCAGAGGAAAAAGCATGGGACGACTTTTACAAGAGCAAGCAAACTGCGCCATAAGCGCCATGCCATGAATAGCACGGCTATTGAGCGCGGACGCTGAAAACTGCCGCTTCGCGGCACTCGAATAGATTGATCTTTATCTTAGCCCCGCGAAGCGGTGCTTTGTGGCGTCCGCGCCGTGTAGCCGTGTGTTTCAACACATGGTTTCTTCATCTTCGGTCTCCGGCTTGCCAATCGTGTAGACAACAAGGTAATCAGGATTAACCACAACAGTCCCACTTGGCTTCAAGCGATATTCACCTTCTGCCGCAACCGTCAGCGCACTCAAATCCGCTGGCAGCGTAAACTCCTCGCCGGTATCCTGAAGATTGACAGCAATGATCGCTTCGTTGATGCGGGTGATGATGCCGTGAAGCTGAACTTTGTGGTCTACCGCCCCTGTTGCATTGAGATAGATCAAACTCATCAGAAGATGCTTGCCGACATACTCATCAAACTCAGGCAGGTGAGTCAGCAGATACGCATCCAGGTCAAAATCATCCTCGGCGTCAGGCGCGAAATCAGTTTGTTCTAGATCTGCCATTGTTGTCTTTCTTTATCTAGCATTACGCCACAACTAACTGTCCCTGCTCTGGGCGCTCTTCCGGCTCAATGACGATGCGGACATTGTAGTGCAGCGCGTTGACAAACCGCAGCATACGCCAGATGGAATAGCCGCGAAATTGACCGTTTAACAGTGCAGACACTTTCGGCGGGGTTAATCCCAGTCGTGCGCCCGCTTCCACCTGCGTCAGCTTCTGCGCGGCGATGATGCGGCTGAGATGCTGAACAATCTTCGCTTTCGCCAGATGAATGTCTGGGTCCGGCAAGCCAATATCCGCAAACACATTCTCACTCATTTATCCTACTCCCTGTCCGCGAAGGCGGACATTAGGCGCTTCGCCCCACAGCGCAGGACTTCAGTCCCACGCCCATCAATTCCACGCTCACTACCAACCATCATACCCCTTCGGGTACAATAGCAAAAGAAATGAGCCTGTACCCGATCAGTGTCAATCTCCAGAACCGCCTGTGTCTGGTCGTCGGCGGCGGCAAAGTGGCCGAGCGCAAAATCCATTCGCTGCTGAAGGCCGGTGCCTTGGTACGGTTGGTCTCGCCGGACGCGACCGAAGCATTGCAAACGCTGGCGGCGAACGGAAAGATTGACTGGCGGCGCGAGGCTTACGCGGCAGACGGAACCGACATGCTGGACGGCGTGTTTTTAGTCATGGCCTGCACGGACAACCGCGCGGTGAATGCCGCCTTGACCCGCAATGCTGAGGCGCAACAGTTGCTCGTGCTGTGCGCCGACGATCCAGACGCTGGGAACTTCCAATCGGTGGCCCAAATCACGCGCGGTGATTTGGTTTTGACGGTTTCAACCGGCGGCGGCAGCCCAACCCTGGCGGCAGTCCTGCGGGAGCGGCTGGAAGCCGAGTTCGGGCCGGAATGGACGCAGATTGTCGAGATGATCGGCAAACAGCGTGAATTTGTCAAAACGAACGCCAACGAAGCGGACCGCAAAGCCGCTGTGCGGCGCGTTTTGGACGACGCGGAAGTTCATGCCCTGCTGCGGGCCGGCAAGCCTTTAGAAGCGGAAGCGCGAATTCGTCAATGTCTCTCTTAGTTCTCGGCATTAACCATACCTCCGCGCCCATTGAAGTGCGCGAAAAGCTGGCGTTTTTGGAGCGTGATCTGCCGCGTGCCTTAACGGCGCTTTCGGCCTTGCCCCATGTTCAGGAAGGAGCGCTGCTGTCTACCTGCAACCGGACTGAAGCGTATGCTGTCGGTGAGACAGGCGCGGGGCCGCTCGAAAACGCTCTGGCGGAGTTTCTGGCGGGCTGGCACGGCTTGTCGCGCCACGAGTTCGACGGCCACTTGTACTGCTACCGAGCCGGAGCCGCCGCGAACCATCTGTTCTCCGTCTCGTCAGGCCTGGACTCGATGATCCTCGGCGAGCCGGACATTCAGCGCCAGGTCAAAACGGCTTTGGAAGCCGCTCAAACAGCGAACAGCTTGGGCGCGAGGCTGAATCGGCTGTTTCAAGACGCGCTTGTGACGGGGAAGCGCACACGGACCGAGACGGGGATCGCGCGGGGGACGTTTTCTGTCGGCGCGGCGGCAGTCGAGCTGGCGACCCAGATTTTTGGCGAGTCTTTGGCCGGACATACGGTTCTTGTGCTGGGTGCAGGCAAAATGAGCGAGGTCACGGCCCGCCATCTGCTGGCGCATGGCGCACCGGCGGTTTTAGTCGCAAACCGGACCTACGAAAAAGCCGAAGCGCTGGCCGCACAGTTCGGCGGGACCGCCCGCCGCTTTGACGATCTGCCCACGCTTCTTGCGACAGCCGACATTGTCGTCTGCTCAACCGCCGCGCCGCACCCGATTGTCACCCGTGACCTGGTGCAGTCCGCCATGCGTGTGCGCCGGGGCCGTCCGCTGTACCTGATTGACATCGCCGTTCCGCGCGACGTGGACGCCTCAGTAGACGCGCTGGAAAACGTGTATTTGTACAACATAGACCACTTGCAGGAGCTTGTCGCCGGAGCGCGTCACTCCCGCGCCGGGGAAGTGGTCCGCGCCCGCGAGATTGTGGAAGCAACTACTGCGGAATACCTGCGCTGGGAGCGATCGCTCGAAGTTGCTCCGGTCATCGTCGCAGTCCGACAAAAATTGGATAGCGTCAGGCAGTCGGAGTTGGAGCGCCTTAAAACAAGGCTGCCTGATCTGCCGGAAAAAGACTGGCGGGCGATTGAAGCCGCCTTTGCGTCGCTGGTGGGCAAAGTCGCTCATCCGGCGATTGTTGCGATTAAGTCCGCCCCGCAGTCCGAAGACGGCGCTGCCGTGCTTGAAACCGTGAGCCGCATATTTGGAGTGGAAGGACCGACGGAGGCAGACCAATGACTGAAGCCTTTTCTCTTGTCGCCGCTGCCGCCGGCTATTTGTTCGGCTCGGTCGCTTACGGCGCGTTTTTGATGCTGCGCCATCCCGCCCTGGCTGTGGCAGGCCGCGCCGCGACCCTGTCAGCCGTTGTCCTGCACATGCTCGCCATCGGCCTGCACTGTGCCCGCGTTCACCAGACACCGTTCACGACCCCAGCGGAAACACTGTCGGCGTCCGCCTGGACCATCGCGCTGGCCTACTTAGTCTTGGAAGTCCTGCTGAAGCCAAAACCAACCGCCCTTGGTGCGATTGTCCTGCCCGCCGCGTTCCTGTGCCTTTTCGCCGGGGCGTTTCTTGGCACGACGCACCCCGCCGCGCTGGATGCCGCCGACGCCGCGCTGCTGAACTCGCGCCTGGTCAGCCTGCACATTCTCGCCATTTTGTTCGCGTTCGGCCTTTTGGTGCTGGCGTTCGGCTGCGCGGCTCTTTACTTGACCCAGTACCGCCTGCTGAAGCGCAAGCGCGTGTCGGGCGGCTTGTTCGGCAAGCTGCCGCCGCTTGCGAACCTGGACCATCTTGCGTTCGCGCTGGTCGCCTTCGCGTTCCCGCTGCTGACCGTCGGCCTCGCCGCCGGATTTGTGGAGGCGCTCACCGGCGGCCTGCGCGGCCTTTGGGGCGCGGACCCGATGGTGCTGACATCCGTGGTGACCTGGCTCGTTTACGGCGTGTATCTCACGCTCCACGCCGTCGCCCAGTGGCGCGGGCCGCGGGCGAATTATCTTCTGCTCGGCGGCCTGCTGGCAGCGATCATCACGTATTTCATCCCGACCACGACTCATCGGTTCGGGTAGGACATTTTATGCTGAAACGCGGATTATTTAAGAGCATCTTCCAAAAAGTGGACCAGATGGTCACGGGGCGGGGGAAGATTGACGAAGCGCTGTTTGAAGAGCTGGAAGAGTCTCTCATCGGCGCAGATCTCAACATCCACACCACCATGCGGGCGATGAGCGAGCTGCAAGCGATGGTCGCTGACAAGCGCCTGAACGACGCCCAGGACGTGACCGACTACTTGAAGCGCTTTCTGTGGGACACGCTGACCGGAGACAAGCACGACCTGCCGGAGCTGGCCGTCTCGGACACTAACCCGACGGTTTATTTGGTCGTCGGCGTCAACGGCGTCGGCAAGACCACCTCCATCGGCAAGCTGGCCTATATTCTCAAAAAGCAGAACAAGCGCGTTATCCTGGCGGCCGGCGACACCTTCCGCGCTGCCGCCACCGAGCAGCTTGTCTTATGGGGTGAGCGTGTCGGGGTCCAAGTCATCACCGGCAAGGCGGGCGGCGACCCCGCCGCTGTCGTTTTCGACGCCATCCAGGCCACCAAAGCGCAAAAAGCCGATTATCTCATTATAGACACGGCGGGCCGCCTGCACAACAAAGCCAATCTCATGGAAGAGCTGAAAAAGATCAACCGGATCATCCAGCGCGAGCTGGGTGGCCGCTCCGCCGACGAAACCCTCTTAGTTCTCGACGCCACCACCGGCCAGAACGCCGTCAATCAGGCCCGCGAGTTCAAGACCGCCGTTGCCATCACCGGCCTCATCCTCGCCAAACTCGACGGCACCGCCCGCGGCGGCATCGTCATCACCATCAAAGACGAGCTGGGCGTCCCCATCAAGCTCATCGGCACCGGCGAAAAGATCGGCGACATTGAAGTCTTCAATCCCCAAGCCTTCGTTGACGCGCTCTTCGAGTGACTCCTCACGGAATGAGAAAGAGGGCGAACAGGAAAGAGAAGGGCGAACACAAGGTTCGCCCCTACGGGGGCAGGAATGCAATACAGGGGGCGATAAATGTAGGGCGCGAACCTTGTGTTCGCCCTTCTCCTCCCGCTTACCCTTCCCCTCTTCAATGCGCTTATTCCAAGTCCCGACTGTTCGCGGCAGCCGCCGCCGCGCGTGAGCCGAAGATGTAGCCTAAGACCGCCGTAAAGATAGGCAACAGGGTCTTTGTCGCCAGCAGATCAAACAAGCTGGTAACACGGCTGATCGCTTCCGCGTTGAGCGCCTTGTAGTTGTCCAAAGCCGCTTGGTTCAGCGCCTGGGTGTTGGCGATGATCTCTTTGGCTTTCGCCGGGTCAGTCAGGGCCGGCAGCGGCAGGAGAGCAGGGGGCTTCGGCGCGGTCTGGAACCAGACGACGGCGACGAACACCAGCACCCCAACAATGGTTAATCCCACACCCGCTGCCAGCCACAGCCCCGCCTGCTGCGTCGGCGTCAGCCGCTCTAAATCGCTGACCGCCTCTTGATTCGCGGCGGCCATTTGCTGAAGAACCACTGTGCGCGGAACAACCAGTGCGCTTTCCTGCGACTGCAACGCCCTGACTTTCTCCGCCGCACCTTTGTTTTCGTCTGTTTCGCTCTCGTCCATGATCAGCAGATCCCCTCCGCATAGCTACGGCAGCATGACATCTTTGAGAACCTGCCCTTGATGATCGGTAATAGAAACTTTGCGGTCCGTATTATTTGTTTCGCGGGTGAGATAGACATAGCTGGCAACGGCCTTGCGGATAATATCCGCTTTCGTGGTTCCCTGTTGTTTGGAAGCATCGGTCAGCGCTTTATCAAAGTCGCTGCTGAAATTGACGGAATACTGGGGCATTGTCGTTCTCCTTGTTGGACAGCCATTTCCGGCTGACATTCCGATTATACCTATAAATTATGTATAATCAAATTATGTTTTAGATAATATGAGGAAAGGGAAGCCCAATGCCGCCTAAACGACGTCTGCTTTTTGGCATACCGCCCGGTCAATGGCTTGCCGTCATTGTCATCATCGCCCTCATGTACGCCATCTTGTTCCCCGTGTTCCAGCATGTGCAGCATAGAGATGGACGTTTCTCATGCCAATCCAACATGAAGCAGCTTGGCCTCGCTTATGCTCAGTATGAGCAGGACGATGACGGCGTTCTGCCATCCGGCGTCAACGCGGCAGGAAACGGCTGGGCAGGCCAGCTTTATCCCTACGTCAAGAGTAAACTCGCGTATCGCTGCCGTGACGACGCACACGACAGTTCGTTCATCTCCTACGCCGAAAACCAAAACCTCGTGAGGCTGCGGGTGAAAACACTGCCAAATCCTGCCGCAACAGTGGTGCTGTACGAGTTCAGCACCCTGAACTGCGACCCATCCACGCCCGAAGCCATCAGCGCGACCGGCCTCAGCGCCCCGCAGGACAGCACACGGCACAATCCCAGAACCTTTGGCCTGAACTTCTTGATGACCGACGGCCATGTCAAAATGCTCCTCCCGGCGCAAGTTTCCGGCGGCCCCGGTGCAATCAGCCCCCAAACGCTGCCGAACGGCCAGATCGTGCGGACATTTGCGGTGAAATAAGTAGAGGAAAGAGCAAATGAATTGGAAGAAATCGGATTTCCAATCCGGGTCTTTAAACCGGGACACTAGTGCAACTAAACTCTCAGTGCCGCGAAGCGGTACTTCGTGGCCGAAGGCCGTATAGCCGTGCAATTTATTGCATGGTTCTTCAACGCATGGTTCCAAACGGTTCTTATTGATAGGGCCGCAGATGACGCGGCGGCATGACCTGTTTCAATTCCAAATCAGACATAAGAGACGCTGCTAACTGTTCTGCTTTGCTTCTATTGGAGAACATCTCCAGCGTGACGCTGTCTCCACTTTGCCAAACCACGCCGACAAGAAAATAGCCCTGATTTCGTGTCTCCCGAACATAAACTCCACCCAAGTCTGATAATGGGCCAGTGCGCGTTTTCGCAAAGAACGGCCAGCCTGTGATATAGCGATAAGTCTTGTGATCCAAATCAAAATACATATCTTTCGGACCTGTCCACCGCAAAAACATGACATCAAGAGCAGCACAGAGCAGCGCGTAAAAAGTTAAAAATCCGTAGAACCCGGAGTTGACTGCGTGTTCCTGGGCCACTGCCAGCCAAATGAAAACCGGCCCCGAAGTCATCAGCAGCATCATGATGACGCCGAAAATTCTTACAAGCCATGATCTGCGGTATGTCAGCGTTCGCGGCTCCATTGCTTACTCCCCGACAATCTCCGCCAGCCTATCCACCATCTTGGACAGGACGCCGAAGGCTCGCTGGATCGGTTCGGGTGAGGTCATGTCAATCCCGGCGAGCTTCAAGGCGTCCAGCGGATACAAAGAGCCGCCGGCTTTGAGGAACGACAAGTAACGCTCGGCGGCGGGAGCGCCTTCCGTGCGGACATCTTCGGCCAGCGCGTTCGCCGCCGAAATGCCGGTCGCGTACTGGTAGACGTAGAACGGCGCGTACAAATGGCTGAACTCGGCCCAGGTGATGCCGAGTCGGGCTTCGTCTATCTCCACCAGGCCGCCATAGCCTTCGCGGAAGAAGCCGGCCAGCGTCGCGCCCATGCCGTCGGCGGTCAAGGCTTCGCCGCGCTCAATTTTTTCATGGCAGTCCAGCTCAAAACGCGCCAAAGTCGGCATGACGAATAAATAACGGTGGAAATTGGAGATGGCTTCTTCAATAATCGCCAGTGTTTGATCCCGGTCGGTGACGGTGTCCAGCAGATGGCCGCGTACCAAAGCCTGGTCAAAGTTCGACGCCACTTCAGCGACAAACAGCGAGTAGCCGGAGTAGATCGGCGGCTGGTTTTGCCATGTCAGATACGAGTGCATGGAGTGGCCTAGCTCGTGCGCCAAGGTGCTGACCGAGAACAGATCGTCGCGGTAGTTCATCATAATGAACGGGTGGGTGCCGGGCATTCCTGACGAGAATGCGCCGCTGCCTTTGCCGATGTTCGGCTCCCGGTCCACCCAGCGGTCTTGGAGCAGGCCCTGACGCATCGCGGAAACGTAGTCCTCGCCGAGCGGGGCCATGCCGGCGCAGATCATGTCGGTTGCTTCGGCAAACGAGATCGGCGTCTCGGTCCGGGGCATCGGCGCAGGAACAGTGTCGGCAGGAACATCCGAGCAGTAAAGCGTCTCGACGCCGAGGCCCTTCTTCAAGAGGCCCCAGTAGCGGTGCCAGATCGGCAGATTTTCCTGGAACGTGGACAAGAGCGTGTCGAAGACTTCGCGGGGGATCGCATTCGGCGCGAGCGATGCTTCCAGGGCCGACGGGTAGCGCCGGACGCGGCTGTTAAAGACGCTCTGCTTGACACGCCCGCTGAGGCATGCGGCCAGCGTGTTCTTGACGGACAGATGCCCGTCGGCATACGACTCCCACGCAGCTTTTCGGACCGCCTGGTCGGGATGACGCAGCAAGTCGGCGATGGTCCCCTGGGCTATTTCATGCACCGTGCCTACGGCATCGGTGATCGGCGTGAACTTGATGTCGGCGTCGGTCAGCACTCCTGCCGCCGTGCTGAGCGCGGACAATGGTTCGGAGACCTGCGCCAGCAGGGCTTCGACTTCTTCCGAGCGCACATGGTCCCGGCGACGGGCCAGCGTGTCAAAATAGTGGGCATAAATGCCGAGCGCGGGCGTCTGCGCGACCCAGTCCGTGAGCGTCTTGGGGTCCAGCGCCAGCAGCTCCGGCTCGTAGAATGCCGCCGCGCTGGCAAATCCGGCCCACACGCCGCCCCCCCCGCATGCCAGCCCCGCCCGATTTGCCAGCGCGGCCGCCGCCTGGTCGCCGGTATCGCCCGCTCGCTGCATGCTGGCGTACAGGCCCAGACGCCGCACGGCCATGCCGACTTCCGTGCGCCGCGCCAGCGCATCCGCCAGCGTGTCCGGCGACTCGCCGAGACGCCCGGCATACTCCCCTAGTCCCGTCAGCAGGCCGCCGACACGGGCAAACTCGGCTTCCCAGGCATCCCGCGAGGCGAACACGCTTTCCACATTCCAGGTCTTCTCGTGCGGCACATCCTGCCGCCGGAGCAACATCTCAGTCATAATTTACTTTCTTATTCCTTCCGTAATGTGACAAGCGCCAAATTCATCGGCTGCCATTTCGCCGGGTCAGCGGCCCGCACTGTCAGCACATGGTCTCCGGCGGCAGCCACCGTCAGCGTGCCGCCGGAAATCGTTTGATAATCGTCCCAGCCTGCGGTCTGGGGAACCGTCACTCGCGCCGGCCCGCCCGGTCCGGCATCCAGCGTGAAAGCTGTCGCGCCGTTGGCGGCGGATGTCTTCACCGAAAACGCATAAGCGCCGGGAGCATCAAAGTGAACGGTCCAGGAGACGGTGTCATCGGCGCTGTTCCAGTAGCCGAGATTGGGAACCGCGCCGCCCTGCGCGTGGACCGTGCCATGCGTCTCGGCCGTCTCGGGTGTCAGGATAACCGTGCCGTCCGATGCGGCATGAACCGCCGGCAGCGGCGGCGGGATCGGGTGTGACGCGGCGAGATCCAGCCCTTCAATCTTCAGCACATATGCATAATTGCCGGGTTTAGACGCAGGGACAGTCACTTCTAATCCGGCGGCGGTCTGTGTCCAGTGCAGCGGCTCAGGAGCGCCGAGCAGCGAAACGGTCTTGATTTTACCGACTAGGCCCGGCGCACCGGCCGCCAGGGTTTTCACTGTCAGGGTGCCGCTGGTCGGCCAGTCCATCGCGGTCGCATAGAGCGTGCTGCCTTTGGTCGTGAACCGGAAATCCAGCGCCGTCAGCCGCTCGTCGCCGCCTTCGTTGAACGAGCCGGCTTTCGTCTTCGTCGGCCCTTCGCCCGAAAGGGTCCAGGGGCGGGTTCCATAGATCGCCTCGCTGTTGACCGACATCCAGGCTGCCATTTCATGCAGGAACGCTTCTTCATCGGGATCAATCGTGCCGTCGCCGCGCACGGGGATGTTCAGGAGCAGGTTGCCGTTCTTGGAAACGATGTCCACCAGCATCTTGACCACTTGGTCCGGGGTTTTATATTGATGGTTCTCGTACAGCGACCGCCGGTAATGCCAGTCGCCGATACAGGTGTCCGTCTGCCACGGCTGCGCTTCAATCTTGTCTGTCCGGCCCCGCTCAATATCGCGCACCATGCAGCGCTGCTGCTGGGCGTCTAGCTGTTTGCCGTTCAGCACCGCTTCCATACGCCCGCCATGGCGCTGAAGGCTGGTGTTGTAGTGGTACGCCGCGATCCGCAGCCCGACATCACTCACTCCGTACAGCGGCAGGACCGTGTCATCAAAGTAGATCAAATCGGGATGATATTTGTCAATTAAATCAATCGTGCGGTTGTAGAACTTTTCGCAGTAGGCAGTGTCGGGAATGCTGCTCCCCTGGGCGGCGTTCCAGTCCCAGACTAAGCCGCCTTTGCCTGGGGTATGGTTTTGCGCGTACAGGTCCTGCGGGTCCAGGCCCTCCCACCACTGGCCTTTGCCGTCAGCTTTCGTCAGATGGCCGTCATAGGGAACTCCCGCCAGCGGGCCGGTCTTGTCGGCCCCCTGCGCGACTTCATACCAGCTCCAGGCATGGGAGCCGTGGCTTGTCACGCCGAAGCGGAGGCCGGCTTTGCGAGCGGCTTTGGCCCATGTCCCGACGATGTCTTTTTTCGGACCGAGCGCCACCGAGTTCCAGGGCTGATATTTGGAATCAAAACAGTCAAAGTTGTCATGGTGCTGGGCCAGCGCCACAAAGTACTTCGCCCCGGCGGCTTTGTACAGGCCGATCAAACGCTCTGGGTCCCAGTTCTCGGCGTGCCACAGATGGTCAATCTCTTTGAAGCCGACTTTGGACGGGTGGCCGTAATGCGCGACTTGGAAATTGTAATCCGGGTTGCCCTGCTGGTACATCTGGCGTCCATACCAATCGCCCTGCTCCGGGACACACTGGGCGGTCCAATGCGCCCAAATGCCGAACTTGGCGTCCCGGAACCATTCCGGGCATTGATACTGCTCCAGCGATGTCCAGTTCGGCTGGAACGGGGCGGCAGCCGCCGCTTCGGCTTGCCGCCCCTCCGCCAGCCACAGGGCGAGGCTTGCCGCAGCGGCGGCGCTCCTAAAGATAAACTCACGGCGTCCAATTTCCATCGTATGAGGTCTCCTATTCTGTCGCCTGCAAGACATACAAAACGCCGTTCGTCGCAGCGCACACCAAGTAATCTCCGTACAGCGCCGGACCCGCTGTGCCGAGGCGCGTGCCGGGCGACGTTTCATACGCCCGGCGAACGACATATTCCGAGTCCAGTGAATACAAAAACCCGTCATCCGCGCCGGCAAAGACTGTGGAGCCGCTGCACACCGGCGACGACCGCAGGGGTGCAGAACTGACCCGTTTGGACCGGACCAAGTTGCCGGTTCCTGACGCAACGATATGAAGAAAGCCGTCATCACACGGCACGAACAGCAGGCCGCCGTCGGCGGACAGCGCCGGGGTCGCCGACACGCCGCGCGACGACACAGAAGTCCGCCACTTGATCTCGCCCGTCGCCGTTTGGAGCGCATAGACAGTGCCGCTCATTGTCGCGGCATAGACCACGCCGTCCCGCACCAGAAGTGCGGCGTCAAACGGCCCATCCGTCTTCGTTCGCCAAGCTTCTGCGCCCGTGCCTAGGTTAAATGCCCGCACTTCTTCGGTATCCCCAGTCACAAAGACCCCGCCGCCCCAGACCGCCGGAGCCGTGTCCGACTGCCCACCAAGCGGCAGGTCTCGCAGGACACTTCCCGAAGCGCGGTCCACAATGACCAGAGCATCGGCTGCCGGGACCATCAGCAGAGCATCGCTCAAAGTCAGGCCGCCATAAACCGGCCCGCCGATCTTAGTCTCCCAGCGGCGTGTTCCGCGGATGGCGTCCATCGCCAGAACCGAGCCGCCCAGCGTCGCCGCGTAAAGCAGACCGTCTTCCGACAAGGCCATCCCGCCCCGGTCCGGGTATAGGCCCGAAGGGTCCGGCAGATCAAAGTCCCACAGCGCTGCTCCCGACCCCAGCTCAAACGCATACAGCGCCGATTTATTGCCCGCCGTGTCAATGCCCGACGCGATGACCATGCCGAATGCCGCCAGCGGGGCGCTCCACTCCAAAGCCTCGGCGGACCGTGCCGGAGCAAACGACGGGAACGACCACCGCCGGGCCAGATGTGTCCCCAGCGTCTTGCCGCCGCTGAGGGCGTGGGAGGCGTCCCCGCCCGGCGATATCCGCCAGTCACTTTCCGTTCTGAGAGTATGCGCCGGAGACAATCGGCACACCTTCGCTAGCCAGGTATTCGGCGTCCCGCAGACCCGGCACAGCCGAATGCGCTCCCCGCACCGCCGGCACTCCGTCGCCCCTTCCGGCAGATCGGCGGCGCAGTGTGGGCAGTTGGCCAGCGGCGGCAGAACGCTGATTGTGAGCGCCAAATCCCCCGGCAGATCGGCCGCGTCAAGCGCCGAGACCGCCAGATACTGCCCGAACAGCGACACGCTTGCTGCCGCCAGCGCCGCGTGTCCCGCCTTTTCCGGCCGCAGATCCGCTGTCACCGCCTGTCGCTCCGACGGGGCCAGCGCAAACTCCTGGGGATACACCTCCAGCCAGGGCACCGGCGACTTCACCCCCACATGCAGCACCGCCCGCCCGCTGTCGTTGCGGACCACGGCCACCCGCCGGGCCACCTTATCCGCCCCCAACGCATGTTCCGCCGAAAAATCAAACTCAGTTGTATCTAAAACCGGCACGTTTTTTCCTGCCCGCCCTGCAATAACCCGGCACTTCTGCCGATGATTGGTGTATTATGACCGCAGCCTGCACCCAAATCCTCTACGCACCCAACCCGCCCCAGCTTGACGAACCCTGGCTCAAGGCCGCTCTCATCGTGATTGGATTCGTCGTTCTCGCCACTTTGACCCTGGGTTCATAGTTCCGTCGGCAGCGCTGCCAAGCGCGTGTCGTGCGGGAACGCTTGCTTGCTGAGGGCCAGCCACAGGGGCCGGGATGACCCCAAAGGCGTGATCATAGACTGAGAGAGTTTAGAGCGCGGGTCATGAGTGACTATTTGAACGCCCCCGCAATGAAAGCAAACGCACATCTCCATAGATGCCTTCCCCTTCCAAGCCCGAAAAGCGAATCCCGGCTCAAAACAGCTTGGGGTTTCAGACATCAGCCCATCTTCCCCAATCAGCGACGGGGTTTTTGCTAATGCTGATCTCACTATCTCGGCAAATGCTTTACTTTGCACCGGTCCAACCCGCAGAACTTGATGTTGATCAATGAACCGCGCGGGCGATAAGGGAGTAGGCGCACCGGGATCGTCCTCATCTTCGTCATCGTCCACCAGCCGAAATGTTTCCACGCGGTCTGCACCCGACAGAATCGCCTGCGTCTTGGCATCGAGAACCAGTGGAATTTCGTTTTTGGCAGCCTGCTCTATAAACTGCTGCCGCCGCGCTGTTTCACGGGCCATTCGGTAGCGCGGCACCCCATAGACGGCGGCGGCGAAGCAAAAAACGGCGAGACTTGCGGCGGCAATACGGCGGTTCATCGGACTTACTCACTTCAGCAGTAGCAGTTGATTGAGAAACGGCGTTAAACGGAGCCGAGAAATCGTGTGGAGAGTGGGGTTTCGACCACGGAGTTTCCCTGGCGCTCGACCCGATGAGCGCGTGCCGTCGGAACGGACGCAATCGCCTCGACAAGCTGCGTTCCGGCGAAGTACAGGGCGGCGCTGTCGTCCACACCATAGCCGCCCGGCAGGCCCTCCTCGACGAACTGCCGGAACGCCGGCCACCGCTCGGCTTCCCCGTCGTAGTGCGGACACACGCTGCCGGGCAGGAAGCCCAGACCATCTTGAAGCGGCGCAAGCGGGCCGAACGAGTCCGTGCTGCCGCCCGCAAACCAGCACAGCGCCCCGGCGCTGACGCCGCACAGCACGATGCCGGCTTCCCACGCTTCGCGCAGCACGACATCCAGCCCATGCGCCCGCCAGACGGCCAGCAGATTGACCGTGCTGCCGCCGCCGACATAAATCACGTCCTGCGCCAGCACCTGCGCCCGCATATCCGGCAAGTCCAGCGCCTGCAAGTCCGGCAGGATGCGCTGGAAAAGCGATAGATACGACGCTTCTGCCCGTTCATCGGGAAACGCTTCGAAGAATCGCCGTATGTAGCTTTCGCTGTCGCCGCTCGCCGTCGGCACAAAGCAGACCTTCGGCCTCGGCTTCCCGTCAGGCCCAAAATGAAATCATCCAGAAACGGATTGTCCGGCTCCATCGAAAACCCGCCCCCGCCCATCGCGACAATCTGCTTCATTGAACCTCCTTTGTTTCTGCCTGGAAGAGGGACCGCTGGCGAAATCGCCGCCAATGCGCCAGTGGTACTCGACCGCGCCGGTCACGGAAAGCCGGATGCGGCAGGCCACCCAGCCACGGCTTGACAAGCTTCCACCCGGAACGGCGCGAGGGGTCCTGCTTGAGTTCCCAAGTGTGCCGGCTATGCCAGAGCCAATGCACATAGCCTGTAAAGCCGTTATATGGGCAGGAAATGCGCTGCGCGATTTCGCGCGGGTTAAGGCCGTGCGGGTGCAATCTACGCCGCCGCTTCCAGGGGTGCATACACGATCCCCAAGCGCTCGGCTTCCTCTGGCGTGAGACCTAAAGCAACCCGAAGGGTGGCCGCAAAAGCCAATCCTTTTGAAGCGCGATAGGCTTCCAGTGCAATTTCGGAGCGCTCTAACTGCGTGAACTGTCCCCACTGGCTCCAAATGACGTAAAGATGTGTTGGAGTTTGCTGCCCCTGGGTTTCCAAGATGATAATCGGCTCCACCGTTCCCGGCTGCGGATTTTGCATTTCTTCAATAAGGCGCTGTGCAAACATTTCAAGAGTTGGGTTCTTCAGGTAGACCCGCTGTGCAAGGGACATAATTTACCTCCCGGGAGTATATAAAAAGCCATTGCGGTAATGGCTCCGAATCCATGTTACATCTTCATAAACGGCATTGACTTCTTGCGCTGTCGCCTGTGCCGCACGGTAACGCAGTTCCACAAACCAGTTATCTGCAAGACGCTGTGTGCGCTGCGCCAAAGCAAGTTCAACATTCGGCGGCAGTGGACGCGCTTCCTGCCGCCGCTTCTCAATGAGCAGATCAGCCCAGAACGCAAGATCATGGTAATTCTTGAACGGCCTGCCAGGAAGAAAAATAGACAGCGCAAGCTTTGCCTGACCCAACTGTGTGCCGATTGGAAATGTCGGAGTCGTGGACTTGTCCAGCAGAAAATAGCTATTTTTCAGCAGCATCTCGGCGGCATAGCCCATGAAATAGATTCCAGCGGCCCCTTCACCGCGCGTCATCAGCTCCAAACCTGTCCAATAACGTTCTTCGGCGGCAAACTCAAATTCTTGGATGGTTTCAGGCAGAGGCTGCAAGCGCAGGCGCAGTGTCATAATGAATTACCGCCCGAAGACTTCCCGGCGGGCGTCGCGGTCGCGGTCGCGCTCGGCGATGGAGTCGCGCTTGTCCCAAAGCTTTTTGCCGCGTCCGACCCCGACCTCCAGCTTGGCGAAGCCGTTCTCAAAAAACAGCTTGGTCGGGATGACCGACAAGCCGCGCTCGTTGACGCGGGTCGTCATCTTGGTGATCTGCCACTTGTGCAGGAGCAGCTTGCGGGAGCGCCGGACTTCCAGGTTGTACCGATTGCCCTGGTCATAGGGGGCGATGTAGAAGTTGTTGACCCACACTTCGCCGTTTTGGATGCGGCAGAACGAATCGTTCAAGTTCGCCAGCCCCAAGCGGATAGACTTGATCTCGGTCCCCGACAGCACCAGCCCGGCGACATAGGTTTCTTCAATCTCGTATTCATGCCGCGCCTTGCGGTTCAAGATAGAAACATTGCGCTTCCGGGCGTCGTCTTTTGCAGTTTTCGTCGCAGTTGCCATAATAGAGTGATTATAGCACTTTTTGGTGATAGGGAGGTTTGCAAACGCATGGTATAATGGGTTGGTATGAACAACAACTTGTTTAACCAAAAGTCTATTCGCGAGACGGGTGACGACTATTCTGCAACGCCCGCTGTAGGGTGGGAACAGTTTTCCGACCTTGTTACATCTGCGTTAAACAACGCTTCAAAGCTCACACGGCTTCCATTGTCAGGAGACCGTTGGGAGGAAATTCTTGTCAGCGTATTTGAGCGTTTAGGCCATCAAGTCACTTGGAACCCCGGTTCTCATGCACCAGGGGCGGACATCATGCTTGGACAGAGCGGAGCCAACCCGATCAAAATCTCTGTTAAAGCTGGCGGGCTTGCGTTGAAAGATAAAACTGAAAAGGTACTAAAATTTTCTTCCTATCGCTTGACCAGCCATGCTGACATTGAGGCGAAAATCAAGTTCATTGACGCTGATGCAGACCATGTTGACTGGTATCTGTTTGGAGCGCGTGAGGATGTGCCTAAGAGCAAGCCCAGAACGCGCAACTACTACATCTACTTGACAAGAGCGGCTATCATTCAGGCGGCTACAGCCGATTGGAAAGAAGTCAAAGGTGGATGGCATGGCTTGCAGGCGAATGGGGTTTCACTATCTATAGTCAAGAATATGTCAGACCAGCTTTGGATTGATATACCATTACGGCTAATTGATGGCAAACCCGATCAACTTTCCGATGAAGTCATGGGTTCTCATTTAGCCACAATAACAATCCCGACTGAGCAGTTAGGCTCACGGATTGACGTTCTCTTTTCTGACTTTCTTGACAACAATCCACGGAGGGAATAACAATGCTTGCAGAGCGCGGAAAACGATCTTTAGGCGCAGTATACACGCCAGCTAAAGTCTCTGACTTCATGGCTTCGCTAGCTCAACCGGCATTAGGGACAAAATGGGATGTGCTGGAACCTGCCTGCGCTGATGCGCCGTTCCTGCAAGCATTCGCCCGGCAGTGGGGCCGTCATCACAAACTGACCGGAGTGGAGTTCAATTTAGAAGAAGACAAAGTTTTTGGAGCGTTGCACGCTCGCCATATTCATACGGACTATCTGCTTTGGGAACCTGCCGAGCAGTTTGACTTAATCATTGGCAACCCGCCTTACGGCATTATTGGAAATGCCTCCCATTATCCAATACACGGTTTGTTAGATGTGAAACAGGCTTACAAGAAGCGGTTTCAAACTTGGCACGGAAAATACAATGTCTATGGGGCGTTCATAGAACAGTCTGTCAACCTGCTCAAAGATGGTGGACAATTAGTCTTTGTTGTTCCCTCTACATGGCTTCTGCTGGATGATTTCGCTCCGTTACGGCGTTTCTTGGCTGAACGCGGGAAACTAGATATACATTATTTGGGCAAGGCTTTTGAGGGGGTTTCCGTTATTGCGGTTGTCCTGCATTTTACAAAGACCGCAGATGCAGGAAGACTAGCACTATACAACGAAGATGGAACTTTAGCAACCCATGATGACCATTATCATGGTGACTTAATCTGCTTCCGAACATTGGAAACAGATCGTTTTGAGCAGTATTCTAAAGTCGTGCTGGGTGATTTGTTTGATGTGCGTTTTGCCGCTCGTAGCCCTGAATACCAAAAAAGCGAATGGGTGAGCAACAAGCCACAGGCCGGGATGTTGCCGGTTTTGACCGGACGAAATCTAAAACCCGGTTGGATAGACTACGAAACGAACTATAGCGATTTGTGGATACGTCCCAAAGATGTTGGACGGATGCGCGAATTTTATACCAAGCCACATATCGTTGTCGCCCATACTAAAGGTGCGCGTGTTGTCGCGGCCTTAGACGGTCGCTGTTTTGCGTGGCGTGAAGATTTCCACCTAGCACCTCGGTATCCTGTAGATGAACAAACGGTTGTAGATTACTTGAACAGTCCCGCAGTGCAGGATTATGTCAAGACGTTATATCGGGATATAACTCCTCACTTGACGAGAACGCAACTGCTTCGCCTTCCGATGCCGCAAGAAATGGCCCCTGCGATTTCTGCTACTCCTAAGCAGTTACAACTGCTGTTGGAACACGGCTCAACAAGCTATGCAGGATTAGAAAGCAGCGGAGTGTGAGTGTTTCGGTTGTGACCGGCGGGGCGGGATTTATTGGGTCGCATCTTGCGGCGCGGCTGGCGCAGGACAGGCATGAGGTGCGCGTCTTGGACAGCCTGGCGGGCGAAGCGTCCCAGCGCCGGGCGGCGCGGCTGGCGGCACTGCCGAATGTCGAGATTGTGCCGGGCGACATTCGAGATGCGGGACTGTGCCGCCAAGTTCTCTTTGACGCCGACTGGGTGTTTCACCATGCCGCCGAAGTTTCCGTGCCGCAGTCCATTGTTGACCCGGCGGCGTGCATTGAAGTCAATCTCGGCGGAACCGTCAATTTATTGGAAGCGGCGCGGGCATCGGGGGCGCTCAAACGATTTGTGCTGGCGTCGTCGTGCGCGGTCTACGGGGATGCGCCGGGAGCGGAGAAATCCGAAAGCTCGGCGGTGGCCCCCCTGTCGCCGTATGCGACTTCCAAGCTGGCCGGGGAGTACCTGTGCCGCAACTATTTTGGGCTTCACGGCGTACCAACGGTGTGCCTGCGGTATTTTAACGCTTACGGCCCCGATCAAGACCCGAACGGCGCGTATGCCGCCGTGATCCCAAAGTTCATTTCGGCGATTTTGGCCGGCGAGACGCCGACAGTCTACGGCGACGGCGAGCAGTCGCGCGACTTTGTGTTTGTGGACGACATTGTCCGCGCCAACCTTCGCGCCGCCGTCAGCGAGAAGGCCGCCGGGTTGTCGCTGAACATCGGCAGCGGGCGCTCCGCGTCGCTGAACCAGATTTTGGCAAGACTAACCGCCGCGACAGGCCGCGAGGTGGCCGTAGACCGGCAGCCGGCGCGGGCCGGGGACATCCAGCATTCCCGCGCGGACATCCGCGCCGCCGCGAATTTGCTGGAATTTTCGCCGAAAACAAGTTTAGAAGACGGGTTGGCACGAACTTTGCATTGGTATCAGTCAGAGGCAACTCACATTTAACGAATCTTCCATTACGAAAGTTTAAGGAGCGGGAGCATACATGAACATCTGCGTCATCGGAACAGGCTATGTCGGGCTGGTCACAGGCGTCGTTTTTGCCGACATGGGCAACGACGTGGTCTGCGTGGACAAGCTGGAGTCGAAAATTGACGGTCTCAACCAGGGCATCATGCCGATTTATGAGCCGGGCCTGGAAGAAATGGTCGCCCGCAATGTCGGCGACGGACGCCTAGAGTTCACCACCGATTTGGACAGCGCCGTGCAGAAGGCCGAGATCGTCTTTATCGCCGTCGGCACCCCGCCCCGCGAAGACGGCTCCACCAACCTGTCCTATGTGGAAGACGCCGCTAAAGGCGTCGCCCGCGCTCTGAACCGCTACAAAGTAATTGTCAACAAAAGCACCGTGCCGGTCGGCACCGGCGACTTTGTCCGCGAAGTCATTGAAACCAACAAGCGCCGCGCCGTGGACTTTGACGTGGTCTCAAACCCCGAATTCCTGCGCGAAGGCTCGGCCATCACCGACACGCTGGTCCCGGATCGCATCGTCATCGGCGCTCCGTCCAAAATCGTCGCCATGCGTCTCTTGGAGCTGTACGCCCCGCTGGAGCGCCCGATGATCGTCACCGACGTGGCTTCGGCAGAGATGATCAAGTATGCGTCCAATGCGTTCCTCGCCACCAAGATTTCGTTCGCCAACGCCATCGCGAACATCTGCGAGGAAGCCGGCGCGGATGTCACCCAGGTCGTCAAAGGCATGGGTCTGGACGCCCGTATCGGCCAGGCGTTCCTGAACGCCGGCCTCGGCTACGGCGGCTCGTGCTTCCCGAAAGACACCCGCTCTTTGCTTCACACGGCCCAGTCTTACGGCTGCGAGTTCCCGTTGCTGGCCGCGACCATTGAGACCAACGAGCTTCAGCCGAAGCGCTTCATCCAGAAAATCCACGATGCGCTCGGCGGCGACGATTTGAAAGGCAAGACCGTCGGCATCTTAGGGCTGGCGTTCAAAGCGAACACCGACGATATGCGCGAAGCGAAGTCGCTGGACGTGATCGCCGACCTCCTGGCATCCGGCGCGACCGTCAAAGCCTACGACCCGATTGCCATGGAGAACACCAAGCCGGTCTTCCCGCAGATCACTTACGGCGCGAACGCCTACGAAGTCGCGACCGACGCCGACGCCCTGATTATCGTGACCGAGTGGAACGAGTTCAAGAACCTGAACTTTGAGCGCATTTCCGGCCTGATGCAGCGCCCGCTTATCCTGGATGGCCGCAACCTGTACGACCCGGAGCGCCTGCGCCGGCTCGGCTTTGAGTACCACAGCATCGGCCGCATGTCCGCGAAGCCCGGCATTAAGCCCGCCCCGATCTCGTCCAACCATCTCTACGCCGAGAAAGAAGTCGTCGCCGTTTGATCTCCGCACCGCAGAAAACAACGCCGCTGGCCCATCGTCCGGGCCTGCGGCAATTGATCAAGTTCGGCATTGTCGGCGCAAGCAGCACGATCATCAACCTGGTCGTGCTGTATGTGATGCTCCGGCTAGTCCACGGCCAGTGGTATGACCGTTACTTTGATGTGACGATTGCGTTCCTGGTATCCGTCGTCAACGGCTACCACTGGAACCGGCAGTGGACCTTTAAGTCGGCTCCTGCCAAAGCCCTCCACAAGCAGTTCATGCAGTTTCTGCTGGTCAACACCGTCGGCTGGGGCCTGGACCTTCTGGTCATCTACCTGCTGTCCGTCCCCTTTGAGCATCAAATCCATGTTCTCCAGGCCGCTTGGTCCGCGCCGAAAGTCGAGCGTATCGCCGTCATCACCGCCCAGCTCGTCGCCACGGGCGTCACCGTCTTCTGGAACTTCTTCGCCAACCGTCTTTGGACATTCAAGCACTGAACATAAAAGAGTACCTCACCCGGCAGCTTACTGCCGGGTGAGTTTTTTTATGCTATAGTGTTGCGGACGAAGTCCCACGAAAACGTCTCCGGCTGCCCCAGCATACCGGTGGCGTCTTGAGTGCGGTAGGTGACATAAGCTTTTTGGAACGCGAAGCTGACGCTCTCGGTCGGTCTTTCCTCGGAAGCGGCATCCTGAACCGACGTGACAAGCACCGTGTCAAACTCGTAAGTAAGGAAGGTGATGACCCCATCTTCCCCATTGGATTTGATGAAACTCAGCGTCGCTTTAGGAAGATGCGTTCCCTTGACCAGCGCGGTCAGCAGCAGGGGCGAGGCCAGGTCAAAATCCTTGACAATGTTGACGTCACTTGCCTGCGCTTTCCCGGCGTCTTCTCCTCTGCTGCTCGCCGTGACTGTCGTGGACACGCCCCAGCTAAACGAGAGCACTTCAATCGCGCCTTTGAAGCCGGTGGTGGTGCTTTCCCCGGCGATGCCGGGGATGGTGAGATAAATACCGACGGCCATAATCGTTTCCTTTCGGGCGTCTGCCCGCGTGATGCTTTTGCATCAAAATATGTATGCATCAAATCAAACTAAGCGGTCTGCCAGGCATCTGCGCCGGCATCGTAAAGATAGAGACTTGCCTTCGGCTCCTGGTTGAACCCGCCGCTGACCAGGACAATGCCGCCGGCCGCGAGGGCGGCAGCATGTCCATACAGCGCCTGCGGCAGAGAAGCGGCGGCGGTCCAGGTATTGGAAATCGGACTATAGATCTCCGTGCTTGCCAGCGTCGCATGATTCGCTCCCCCAGTGACGAGGATGCGCCCGTCAGCGAGCGCCACGGCGGCGTGCTGGGCGCAAGCCGTCTTCAGCGACGCCGCTTCGGTCCAAGTGTTCGCCGCAGGATCGTAGATTTGAACGCTCGCCAGCGGCGGCACATACGCGGCGAGGCCGGTATGACGCCAGCCGCCGATGATGAGAATGCGCCCATCGGCCAGCGGCGCTGCCGCGTGCTGGTAGCGCGGAACCGGCGTCCCAGTCGCTTCCGTGAACGCCCGAAGCGCTTGGGGCTGCACAGCGGACGCTCGCTTCGCGTCTAAGCCGGGCTGCGCCCAGGCTCTCGCGAACACCGTGGGAGCCGCCGCCGCTGCCAGCATTCCACCCAGCAGCCTGCGGCGGGACACCGTAAAACGCGCCTCTTCAAAACATCGTTCTTTGGGATGATCTTCGTTGTCCATCGGGTTCTCCTTTTAGTAAAGCGAAAGATAGGATAGGAGCAAAGCCAAATACTGCGCCGGCTGCGCTGATACCAAGTTGGCTTAAAGAACAGGCCATATTCCCAGTGTAACAAAGATTTTTGGCTTGATTGCAATCAAAGCAAATTAATTTTCGGCGACAAGCGGGTATACTTACCCAGCTTACCTACTACCTCTATGACAATGAAACTGACCCGCGCCCAAGTAGCGCAAACGTTGCATATCACGCCCAAAACGCTGGCTGTTTGGGAAAAGTCCGGGCGTATCCCACTTCCCGAACGCGACTGGCGCGGCTGGCGGCTGTACGACGAAGCCGCTGTCGCCGCCGTTCGCGCCGCCCTCGGCACACCTGATTCTGCACCCCGAGAATTGGGGGCTGGGGGGCCGTCTTTGCAGATCAGCGCCCGCAACGCACTTTCGGGCGTCGTGCGCGAAATCACCGGCGACGGCGTTCTATGCGAAGTTGTTTTAGATTTGGGCAACAGTCAGGAGATCGTGTCCGTCATCACGCGCTCGTCGGCGGAACGCTTGGGCCTCAAGCCCGGCGTCACGGCGACCGCACTCATCAAATCTACGGAGGTGCTTCTTGCGCGTTAAGTTTTGGGCAGTAGTGAGTCTGCTTGCGGTGACGGTGACGGCTCATGCGGACCCGCTACGAGTGGCGGCGGCGGCGAACTTGCAAAAAGTGTTCACCGAAGCGCTTCTTCCGGCATTCACCAAAAAGACCGGCGTTCCGGTTCAGGCTACTTACGGCGCGACCAAGCTGCTGGCGACCCAGATTGAAAACGGCGCTCCAACCGACGTGTTTGTCGCCGCCGATACCGCGACCCCGCAAAAGCTGCTGGCGGAAAAGTTCTTGGTCGTCGGCACGGTCCAGCCGTATGCCGTCGGGCAGCTTGTGGTTTGGTCGCGCCGCGACGCCGCCCATCATCCCGCAAGTCTTCAGGATTTAGCCAGTCCGGTCTATGCTAAAATCGCCTTTGCCAACCCGAAGACTGCGCCTTACGGCCTCGCCGCCCAGCAGGCGTTCGCCCGCGCCGGCGAAACGGCGGCGGTCGGCTCGCGTCTGGTGCAGGCCGAGAACATCGGCCAAGCGCTGCAATTTGCCCAAAGCGGCAATGCCGATGTGGCGCTGACAGCTCTGTCACTGGTCATTGAAGACAAAACCGACCCGTACTTTGTCGTCCCCGACAAGCTGCACGACCCCATCACCCAGAGCTTGGGGCTGGTCAAGACCACGACCCAGACCACGCAGGCATTGGAGTTCATGGATTTTTTGACGGGAAAAGACGCCGCAAAGATCTGGAAGAAGTATGGTTACAGCCTGCCGCCGGGAGCGAAGCGTTAAAAAGAAAGACCCGGCACTGGAAGTACCGGGCTAACGAGGCAGGGAAAGTCCCTGCGCGACTCAATGCCGCTGGAGTGAGGCTACTCTTCAGTGCCAAAGGCACTTTCTTTGCTTCGCTAGCCCGGCATTTCAATGCGGGGTCCTAACGTGCCGCACCTTCTTCTGACCCTGCCAGCCCCTATGACTTGCTATGACAACCCCCTTTGACTGGTCGCCGCTCTGGATTTCGCTGAAAGTGGCGGGGTGGGCGACGCTTCTTTCCGTCTGCTTCGGCCTGCCGCTGGCGTATGGCTTGGCGAAAGCGCGGTTTCGGGGACGCGGGCTGCTGGAAGGAATAGCGCTGCTGCCGCTGGTGCTGCCGCCGACCGTGCTGGGCTACGCGCTGCTGGTCGGCCTCGGACAGCGCGGGCCGGTGGGACGCTGGCTCATGGCGGTGCATCATCCCCTAGTTTTCACCTGGCAGGGAGCAGCGCTGGCGGCGTCCGTGGCCGGCCTGCCCCTGTTTGTTTCCCAGGCCCGCGTCGCGTTCGCTGCGATTGACCCGGACATCATTGGCGCGGCCCGCACCGACGGCGCGAGTTTCGGCGCTCTCTGCACTTATGTTTTGCTGCCGCTGGCTCGGCCCGGCCTCATTGCCGGAACCACATTGGCATTCGCCCGTGCGCTCGGCGACTTCGGCGCGACCCTGATGGTGGCAGGAGACACGCCCAGCCAGACCCAGACCATGCCGATTGCCATCTACGACGCCGTGCTGTCCGGCGACACCCACACCGCCGCCGTCTTCACGGCGGTCTCCGTGTCCCTCTGCCTCACCGTCTGTACCCTCGCCGCGCGTTTGGGGCGCTGAACATTCCTGCCTGCATTCCGAGGTACAATCCTGGTAACTCTCCGTGCAGATACCACATGGCGAAACGAAAGGCGTAGCCTCATGTACCTCGAACGCATCCAAATTCAGAACATCAGGTCTCTTGAGAATGTTGTCTGGGATCGTAATTTTACTCCTGAGAAGAATGGTGCTGGCTGGCATGTAATTCTTGGTGATAACGGTTCTGGCAAATCTTCGTTCATCCGAGCTGTGGCCCTAGCTCTCGTTGGTCCCCTGGAAGCAAAGGCTTTACGGCAGGATTGGAATGAATGGCTTCGGAAAGGTCAAGAGCAAGGTTATGTTCGCCTTACACTAACAGGGGATTGGAAGTACGACACATTTTCTGGACGAGGTGCAACGCCCTCCCAGTTCTTTTTAAGAGCGGGCCTGATTCTGAGTCGGCGGCCAGACAACAACTCCGTGACACTCTTGAAGATGCAAACTCGCTCTAATCCTGATCGTTTTATATGGGCTGACAAAGGAGGGTGGTTCTGCGCTTCTTATGGACCATTTCGCCGTTTTACCGGAGGTGACAAGGATTATGATAAAGTTTTTTACAGCAATCCAAAGCTTGCTGCTCACCTGTCAGCATTCGGAGAGAGTGTCGCACTCACAGAAAGCCTTGAATGGTTAAAAGAACTACAATTTAAGCACCTTGAAAGAAGAACAGAAGGCAACCTTCTTCAAGAAATTGCTAAGTTCGTTAATCAAAAAGGTTTCTTGCCGCATCAGGCCCGTCTACAAGGTGTATCTTCGGCGGGTGTTATATTTGTAGATGGAAATGGATGTAAAATTGGCGTCGAGGAACTTAGCGATGGCTATCGCTCCATTCTTAGTATGACATTTGAATTGATCCGGCAAATGGTCAAAGCATATCCTGGAAAAACAATTTTTTCCGACAATTTTTCGCATATCGTCGTACCAGGCGTCGTACTCATTGATGAAGTCGATGCTCACCTGCATCCCTCATGGCAACGGCAAATTGGGCTGTGGTTTCGGGAGCATTTTCCAAACATTCAATTTATCGTCACTACGCATAGTCCGTTTGTTTGTCAGGCTGCCGATGTTGGAACCGTTTATCGTCTACCCAAACCCGGTAGCAACGAAAAGGCTGGCATGGTCACCGGAACTGACTTGGACAGGCTGCTATTCGGCAACGTCATGGATGCTTATAGCACCGATATGTTTGGTACTGGCGCAACCCGCTCAGAGGAGTCTAAGAAGCGTCTGCAAAAACTCGCAGAACTTAACATGGCAGAATTAATGCGTGAACTCACGGCTGAAGAACGTCAAGAGCAGGAAAACCTACGCTCGACCTTGCCGACCGCCGCTCATTCTCTTTCCGCAACGAACGGTGCCAAATGATTCGACTTCCTGCTGTGACTTTACCAGAAGCGGCGCAAAATACTTTGTCTGGACTTCAACAGGACGTGAACTCTCAGCCTTCTTATGCACAGCAAGTCACCAGGGGAAAAGTTCTCTTCGACCAGAAAAGCCGCAGTCAGGCATTTCGCCCGGTTCGTGACGCACTTGGAAAATTGTGTTCTGGTGCGCGACGCTGTTGTTACTGCGAAGACTCACAAGCCACAGACATTGAACACATTTGGCCGAAGGATTTCTACCCTGGACTCGTGTTCAGTTGGGAAAACTATCTTTACGGATGCACCCGGTGCAACAGGCCCAAATCCAACCGATGCGAGATTTACTCCCATGACACCCGCTTGAATGTTCCTGCGTTTGTCAAGCAACACAAAAGTCATCCTCCAGAGGGTGATCCTCTTCTCATCAACCCACGCCTGGAGGATCCCTTCGAGTTTATGATGCTGGAGTTGCAGGACACTTTCTTCTTTCTTCCCATTAAGGCACCCGGCACACAGTCTAGGGAGCGAGCGGAACATACAATTCAGTTGCTTAAGCTCAATGAGGAAGACGTTCTGCCGGTTGCTCGTGCAGAAGCGTATGAGAACTATGTGGCCCGTCTAGAAAAATATATTTACCAAAAGTTAGGGAACAGGCCGCCGGAAGCGCTAGCTCGCCTAGTGCACTCAATAACAAAAATGGGGCATCCGACGGTTTGGCATGAGATGAAGCGTCAGGCACAAACTGATTTTCACAAAGTTGCCCCTCGAAACATTCAACATCTCAAAGACTTATTCTCAGCAGTTCCCGAAGCTCTTCAGTGGTGATGCACTTAGCTTAACCATTATTTCCCTCTGCCTCACCGTCTGTGTTCTGGCCGCCCGGCTGGGGCGCTGACCTTCTACCCTCGGTACTCGCGCAGGCGCGGCGCAATGCCGAGCCAGGTCAGGACGATGATCAGCAGAGCAACGATAGCGCACGCCGCAGGTAGGGGACGCAGGCCGGCAAAGGCTTTGTCCACCGTGAGATTGAACTGATCCTGGTTGATGCCAAGTGTTTTGCCGAGGGCGGCGTCAAACTGCGCGAATGCGTAATCGGACTGGCCCGGCGCCGTGCCGGTGCAGAGCGTGATCGCCTCGGAATGACGGCCCGACGTTTCCAGCGCCCGGATTTGCGTGTCCAGCGCGATGTACTGCCCCCAAGTGCGAAGCGTTTCTGTCGCCGCGGCCTGCTCGCCGGCGAACGTGATGTTGTTCAGCTCCACTGCGAGAGACCCGTGAAATGCCTGCTTGGCACCTGACGCCGCGGAAGCGACCAGAGCGTCCGTGACGGGAACATCGGCAAGCTGGGCCGCTTTCGCGTGAAAAGACTGGTCGTAGGCCGCTTCCTCCGACGGCGGCAGGCCGAGCAGGTACAGGCTCTCATCGCCGTTGGCGTCAAATGCGACTGACCGGGCTTTCCAGAGGGCATGGATGGAGTCGAAACAGTCGGCTTTGGCGACCCGCAACTGCTCGTTTTCCGCCGCCAGCGCGGCGCTGAGCCAAAGGATAAAACCGACCAGCACCACCGTTGCCAGCGCCAGCGGCAGGCTGACCCAGCGCCGGGTGCGCCGCGCGAGATAGCTCTGGGTCACCAGCAGCACGGCCAGCACGAGGCCGCCCGTAAAATACAGGCCGATCTGAGTGGCGGCGGCAGACGACCGGGCGGCGGCGTAAGCTGCGTTCAAATGGTCAAAGTTGACTTTATCCAAAGCATCGGCGGCGGGGATCATCTCGGTGTGCATCAGCGCTGAAGCGGCCCGCAGGTCCTTGATGCCGTAGGGCCGGCCTTTGGTCCGGGCCGCTTTCACCAGGCCGCTGTACGTTTCCAGGTCATTGGTGAGAGTCAAGATCGGCCCGCGCTCGCTCTCGCCGTAGGTGATGTTCTGAGCCGCGAGGATCAGATTATCGTTCGCTTTGGCCCGGTCGGCGTCATACTGGGCTTTGATCACGACATTGTCGCCGCTGCCGATGAAGACGTTGGCGGTGGAAGCGTCCATGTCCGCCATGTCGGCGCGGATCTGCTGGGCGGCAACAATGCTCGGCACGCTGTCTTTGCCGACCGTTTGGATCGCCTGCCGCGTCCGGCCGATGCTGGCATCGGCCACCAGCCACAAGACCAGGACGCCGAGGCAGGCCAGACTGAACAGCAGCCACAGCCGCCCCGGCGTCGTCTGCGCTTTCGTGCGCCACGGCGGCAGGGCAGGAGTCATGCTGGACGGGGGCGGGGCAAGTGTTACGCTCATGTTCGTTGCTCTCTAAACTGTCCGTAGCGTCATCCGGGTCCAGCAGCCCAAGGTGATCTGGTCGCCGTCATGGACCGGGGTAGGAACACCTGCGGGGACTTCGACGCCGTTCAGCTCGGTGCCGTTGGTGGAGCCGAGTTCCAGCAAAATTAACGAGCCGTCGGCCTGCTTTAAGAGCTTGGCGTGGCGGTGAGAAACGCCGGTGTCCGTCAAAGGCACTTCCGGGTGGATGTCCCGCCGGTCGGAGCGGCGCCCGATCAAGTTCTCGGTCAAATCCAGCGGAAAGACCCGTTCCGGCTCGCCCACCGGGCAGGGCTGATTGGGGTCCGGGTCAACATAAAGTGATGGGTCAACGGCAACAATCGCCTGCCATGATTGCAGGACGCTCGGCGTTACAACGGGCGCAGGTGTTACAACGGGCGCAGGCGTTACAATCGCCGGCGGCAGTGGTGCAATGACTGCTGGCGGCACGGCGGAAACAGACGCGGACGGCAAAGCCGAAGCGTGCGCCTCAAAGTCATAGCGGCAGACTTCGCAAAACCTGGCCCCCGCGTTCCGGGCCAGCCCGCAGTCCGGGCAGACTTCCGTGCTGACCGCGCTGCCGTTCAAGCTGACATGGGCCGGTGCAGACGAGGGCGCACTCAGCGGTGCGGCGCCAATCTTCGTGCCGCACACCGAGCAGTAGTCGGCATCTTCCGATTGGTGCGAAGGGTCTTTCGGGCAAACAAAGCTCATGCGTCTCCTCGTTTCCGTCCGGCCCGCGACGTGCGCGTGGACCCTAAATCCAAATCCATCTCGTCGGCCTTTTCTATTTTGGCTTTGAGCCGCACCGTGCCGTGATCGGCGTCTACAATGTCCACGACTTTCGCCAAACGCTGGGTCGCGCCGTCGTTGCCGGAGTCCTGCGCGAGCTTCGCCGCCCGGCCTAAATGCTTCGTCGCTTCGTCCAGATGTCCTGCCGCCCGTGCTTCCAGTCCTTCCTGAATAGCCGACGCCAGTTCTTCCTGCCCCGTGTAGTGGGCGACCTGGGCATTGATCCGCGCCGACAGCGCTTCGTCGTCGGTCCAAGTCGCGACGACCGGCGCTCCCGTTTCTTTGACTTCGGCCCCGGCGTCCGCATAGACCACCGACGGGCGGCAGCCGAGCATTTCGTCGCCGACCTCGCCCGGCGTCATCTCCACCGCCACATAATAATCCCGCGACTCCGCGCCCCACGCGCCCGTCGGGAAGTCCTGCGTTTGGGCATCCACCCGCGCCGCCCGTTCCAGCAGCGGCACGATCTCCGGACTGACCTGCTTACAGGCGACCACGCGGGCGGATTTCGGGGTCCACAGCCGCAGACGCACATCGCCGGTCCCCCGGCTCTGGGCCTGGGAAATCGCCGCCTGGAAGTCGGCGTCCATGCCCGACGGCTCCGCGATGATCTGGGCCGTGCCGAGCAGCTTCCGGGCGATTTTTTGTAATTGCTTCGGCTGCCAGTCCGTCCCGACTCCCCGGCAGTCGCACTGAAACACGCTCTCACACGCCGACAGCGCCCGGTCGAGCGCCAGCTCATCGGGCGCATCGTTCTTGCCGTCGGTCAAAAACAGCGCGTAATGGATCGCAGTCGGCGCATGGCCGAACTCGTCCAAAGCGAGCGCCAGTCCCGTGGACATCTTGGTCGTCCCGCCCGACTCCAGCCGCCGCACCGCCGCATCCGCCGCCGCTTTGTTCTGGGCCGTCGCCGGCGCCAGGCCTGATACGACCGAAGCATAATCCGAGAAGCGAACGACGAAAAACGACGTGCTTTCATCGAGCAGGGCAATCGCTTTGCGGGTGGCGTACTTGACCGCTTCCATGCGCTCGCCCTGCATCGAGCCGGACGTGTCCAAGATCAGCCCGACGACGGCATCGGCTTTCTGCGCCGACGCCTGCCCGTCGGCAGTCACCGTCACAACGGCATCCACCCGGTTTGTCCCAGCAGGCAGATACGGATTGAAAAACGTTTCGACACGAAATGGCATTGATTGTTCCTTTTCTAAGAGACCTACTACCTTGCTTCGCAGGGTCCTTCCTAAAGGAGGGATGAGGATTATCAACATGGCCCTCCGCCTCTTGTCCGCATCTTCCCTTCAGCGAGGGGCCTGCGAAGCAAGGTGGTAGGTCATCCTCCACTAATCGCGACCGTGATGTTGTCCCGCCCGCCTTTTAGCAGCGCAAACTCGACCAAACTGCGGCAGACGGCCACCGCGTCGCCGTCCGCCGCCCGAACCAGACCTGCAAGCTGATCCGTCCCCGGTGCATAGTTCCACAGCCCATCCGTGCAGAGCAGCAGGCGGCCTGACCCCAGCGGCACGGTGCGGATGCTCGGCTCCGGCACGCCGTCGTTCAGCGGCCCCAGGCAGCGCGTGATTGCATGCGCTTCCGGCGCTTTAAGGGCGTCTTTTTCCGTCATCTCCCCTGCATCCACCACTGCGTTCACCCAGGAATGGTCATGGGTCAGCAGCATCGCCGATGTCTCCCCGATCCAGTACGCCCGGCTGTCGCCGAGCCAGCCGAGAGTTACTGTGCCGCCCCGCACAAGGGCCGCAACAAGTGTTGCGCCCGGCGGCTCCTTCGGCTGTTCCGGCTCATAGGGGACCGCAGATGCTGCATGGTGCGCCGCCAAAATCGCGGCCTGCATCGCCGCTTCACTGTCTTGGGAACCATCCCGCACAGCCTCGCGCAAAGACGCGCACACGGTTTGCGCCGCCGCGTCCGACGCTTCATCCGCCCGTTGAGCGCTGGAAACGCCGTCGCAGACCACGAGGATCGCCGTGCCTGCTTCTTCCGGCATGTCCGCCAGCGCCAGCGCGTCTTCGTTTCTCTCGTGGCGCTTCCCGCGATCCGTCACTCCTGCAAAGACCGGCGTCAAAGCAACTTCCACATGATCACGCGGCAGCGGCTCCCGCACGGCAGGCCAGCGCAGGCCACAGACGGAGCAGTAGCCGTCGGCCCCTTTGGCGTCCGGCCCGGCTCCGCACCGGCAGTGTTCGCCGGTGACGCTGGACGCCGGCTCCGGCGCAAGGTTAGCCCCGCAGGCTTCGCAGAAACGCGCCCCATTGGGGACGGCGGCGGAACAGTGCGGACAGGTCATCAAGTGGTTCTCCATTGGAACCCCTCCCTCCTTGCTTCGCAAGGTCCCTCCCCAATGGGAGAGGGCAAGGGAGAGGGGGGTTCCTAAAACAGCGTCCGTGGCCGAACTTGATTGGCTTGGTCTACAAACGCAATTCGCTCTTCCGGCGTCTTCGCGTACCGGGCGCACGCGCGAAGTTCCCGCTCGGCTCCTGTCCGCACCGCGGCCGGCGACAACTGCTGACCGAGAAGGCGGCGGTCCGGCTCTGGGGTCAGCGTCCGGGAGTCAAACTGGGCCACCGCCGCCAGCAGCACCTGCGCGGCCAGGGCATGCCGGGTCAGGCCGTCTAAATCCAAAGCGGCGACGGCGTCCCCGGCCCGGATCAAGTCGTCTGCCCCCGGCGGCGACGGCACAGATTGGGTGAGGCACCGAGCAAGTGCCATCTGCGCCTGCGGGTACAGACCAGACGATGCCGGGACACGGCCAAACGCTTCGACGGCTCCTGTCCGGTCGCTCGCCTTCAGGCGGCACCGAGCCAGACCGAATGCCGACGCTGTAAATGCCGGGTCAATGTGCGAGACGAGATCGTACAAACGCGCGGCAGTCGCCGTGTCGTCGGCCAGTTCCGAAGCCAGGGCCAGCGCGACCTTCGGGGCGACTTCTCCCGGCACTTCATCATAGACCCGGCTGAATGCTGCCGCCGCGTCTTGGGTTTTCTCCTGGGCCAGACGCAGCCGGCCCCGATACCAGAAGACGCGCCAGTCGAACGGGTCCGACTCCCCTAATTGGTTCAGGGTCTTGTCGGCGTCCTCAAACTTTTCCCCGCGCATCAGCTCGTCCGCCAGCCGCAGTGGGGCTTCGCTGGACTCTGGGAACTGCTCGGCCGTTCGTTTCAGCAAATTCCGCTTCGCGTCGCCCGACAGCGAGCCGGACGTCAAAACCGCCCCGGCGGCGGGGTCGAGTGGGTCCACTTTCAGCGCAGGAAGGGCCGACGCCCAGCGTTTTGCGTCTTCCCCGCTGCCAATGTCGCCGGGCAGCTCGCCGCTGAAATGGGCGCTTTCCGACGGGCGCGGGGCGCTGCGGGCGGCGACGATTTCGCGCAGGACGCCAAGAAGCTGGTCGGCCATTTCGTCAGCGGTCTGAAAGCGGTCGTCCGGGTTCTCGCGGGTCGCTTTCAGCAGAAATCGGTACAGCGACTCATATTGACTAAACAGCGGCTGCTCGGCCGGGGTTGGAAGCGAGTGCAGGAACGTGCCCTGAAACTTAAAGTCCATCAAAAGCACGGCCAGCGTCCGGCCCACCGTGTAGAGGTCCGAGACAAACGACGGACCTTGATCGGCTTCCGGCGCGGTGTAGCCTTTCGTGCCGTAAATGTCGCCGTCCAGATCGTCTATTCTGCGGACGCCGCCCATGTCAATCAGCTTAACATCATCTTCTTCCAGCATGAAGTTGTCGGGCTTGAAGTCGCAGTAGACCAGGCCCATGCGCTCCATGTAAGCGAACGCCGGCAAAATGGCATAAATATACGCAATCGCTTCTTCCGGCGGCAGCGGCCCACGCTCCTGCCGGATGGTTTTGAGCGTCTTGCCGCCAACATACTCCATCACGATGTAGCCTTCCGTGCCTTGCGTGACGAAGTTGTAGATATTGACGATCTTGCCGTTCTTGACCGCCGCCAGAAACTGCCGCTCAGCAATCGCCGCCTGAGCGCTGGCCTCGTCTTTTGAGTTCAGCAGGCCCTTCAAGACGACCCAGCGGGACAGCGTCGTATCCCACCCCAAGTAAATCCAGCCGAGGCCGCCAAACGCCATCGCGCCTTTGACTTCGTACTGCCCTGCCACGAGATCACCCGGCTTCAAGGTCGGCAGGAATGAGTATTCGCGCCCGCACATCGGGCAAAAGCCTTTTTCGTGGTTCAGCTTCGCCCCGCAGTAGTTGCAAAAGCGTTTCCGATCCGGCACCACGGCGTCGGCCATCAGCGACTGCAAGGGGTCCTGCGACACGACCGGCGGCAGGGTCACCAGCCCCGCGCCGAGCTGCCGCCGGGTGGAAACCCGCCCGGTCCGCGCCGACGACCGCCCGCTGCGCCCGCTTCCGGTGCGTCCCGACCCGAACGACGACCCGGTAGACGCCGCCGAAACGCCGCCGACGCTGGATACCGCCGACCGCGCCGACCCTGCTGTCCCGGCCTGCGTCGCCTTGGCAATCAATGACTGCCCCGCCGGAGCGCGGCCGCAGTCCTCGCAAAATCCATCCACAATGGCACCGGTACACCCCGGCCTCTGACATTTCAGTTCGCTCATATTGATCTTTAGACCCAAATGCTGAGAAAAAGTTGCACTCGCGAAATTTCGGCAGAGGGCGAGCAGGGAGAGGAAGGGCGAACACAAGGTTCGCCCCTACAAGGTTCGGAACGGGAACCAGGCACAGATCATGTAGGGCGCGAACCTTGTGTTCGCCCTTTTGCATATTCGCCTTCTATCCCGCCAGCCGACGCTCGTATTCCGTTACTAGCGCTGCGGCCCGGTCCAGCGGCGTCGGGCCGGCGTGCAAAAGCTGCTCCGCGTCCCGTGCCAGCGCCGGAAGCGCTGGGTCCAGCGCCGCGCCATGCGCTGCTTTTGCGCCTGCTTTTGCCTGTAAGGCCCGTAGCAGGCCGCGCAGGTCTTCGCGCCGGGCCAGCAGCGCCGATGCCGACGCGCAGCAGGCCGCAAGCTCCGTGCGTGCCGTGTTTGCACCCTCCATCCAGCGCTCCAACCCCACCTGCGCGGGCTTCCACTGCTGGTTTTGACGCGCCGCTTCGACCCGCGCCAGCCAGACCGCGAAATCTGTCGGCAGGGCGGGGGAAGCCTCGGCAAAACCGGCGATTTTGTCCCGGCACTCTGCTTGCAGCGCCATGCAGGAGTGTTTCAGCCGCCCCAGTTCCGACAGCAGTGTTTGGGCTTGGCGCAGGCCCGCATCCAGTTGATCGCGCTGCTGCTGCGTCGCTGCCAGCGCTTCCCGGATCTGCCCCAGCCGCGCCGTGAGAACACTCGCGAAATCCTCTCCCGCACCGAGCGGGTCCGTCTTCGCCTGCTCGCGCAGACTTGCGTTGTCCCGGCGCAGCGCGTCCAGCTCCGCTTGGAGGCCGACACCGAGCGTCTCAGCCTGCGCTTGCAGTGCATCCATTTCCCGGTCTGCCGCCGTCAGCGCTCCATCCAGCCGGTTCCAAGCCGCTTCCAGGGCGACCACGGCGTCTTTCACAACCGCGAAAGATTGCGACATCTGGGCCAGAAGCATGTCGGGGGTGATCCCCTGAGCCGGCTCCGCCCCGGACAGCAGGCCGCGCTTGGCGAACGGGGTTTGGGGCATGGCGACAGGAATCGACTCGCCCAGCAGCAGGAACTCGATCCGCCGGCGCTCGCTTTCGTGCGCCCACAGCTTGCCGAGGGCGGGACGCAGCGCTTCGGCCTGACTGAGGATGTCCGTGAGCTGCGACTGCGCCTGCCAGAGACCGTCAATCAGCGGCAGGGCCGGGCCGATCCGCGCCCGCGTGCGGCCCCTAAACAGCGACGCGCCGCTGCGAAGCCGCTGATACGCCGCGCTGTCGTCGAGTTCCAGCAGGTTCCCGGCGGCCAGCGAGAGCCGCGTCTGCCACGCCGAAAGCGCCGCGTCAATCTGCTCGGAAGTCATACATAAAGTTTACCTCCAAATAGTCAAGCGGGGATAATTTCGCCGGAAATTGGGAACAACAGCAGCGGCTTCCGCAAGTATCCATTATTCCAAGCTCTTCAGCAGCTTTAGAACTGGCACGACTTTGGCTAAGACAGCAAATAACGACCAAACCGCAGACAGCGCACAAGCTGCAAGTCAAGATGATCCACCAAACAAAAAAAGCAGCGTTCGTGCCCTTTCCGCGCTGAACCTTTTTATCGGCGACGTGCAGACCGGCATGGGACCGTATGTGACCCTGTTTCTGAAGGCGCAGCAGCACTGGGACCCGGCGCAGATTGGCACGGCCATTGCGGCCGGCAATCTGGCACAGGTGCTGGCGCAAACTCCGATGGGCGCGGCGATTGATCGCAGCCACCACAAGCGCCTCTTGATTATAGGCGGCGCGTCTTTGATCGCCGCCGGCGGCCTGCTGATCGCTTTCCTGCCGCGCCTGCCTTTTGTGATTGCCGGCCAGTCCATGATCGGAGTCGCCGGCTCCGTGTTCCCGCCGTGCATCGCCGCAATCGCGCTCGGCTTGGTCGGGCGCGATCAAATGGACAAGCAGACCGGGCGCAACCAGACATTTAATGCGGCCGGACGTGTCATGACTGCCCTGCTGGCTGTCGGGATCGGCTGGCTCTTTGGCCTGCGCTCGATTCTGTTCCTGCTCGTCGCCCTCAGCGCCGCCGCGATCCTCTGTGTCTCGCGCATCCGGGAAAGCGACATCAATCAAGCGCTCGCACGGGGCGCAGACGGAAGTGAAACAGACGGGAAAGAAACAGAAGGCAAAAAAGACGGCGGCGAAGCGCCGGGCGGTTTGGCCTCGATCGGCGGACTGCTGAAAGACCGGGCCGTCCTGCGCTTTCTGGCGATTGCAGTCACGTTCCAAGCCGCCAATGCCGCACTGATCCCGCTCATTACCCAGGCGCTGGCCGGCGGCCGGCCGCCCCGGATGGCCGTGCTGTTCACGGCAGGCTTTGTTAGCCGCTCAGGCCGCCGCCGTCGCGTCGGCAGGGGTCACCGGGAAGATGGCGAAGACGCGCGGACGCAAGCCGGTCCTGCTGCTCGCGTTCGGTGCCCTGACCCTGCTGGCGCTGCTGCTCACCCTCAGCCGTAATCCTTTCTATCTGATTGGAGTCCAGTCGCTCGGCGGTGTTTGCATCGGCTTGTTCGGCGTCGTCTCCATTTTGATCATCGCCGACCTGACGAAAGGCACCGGGAACTTCAACGCGGCCCAGGGCGCGATTGCGTCCGCGCAGGGGATCGGCGCAGTCGCCTCCAACACCGCGGCTGGCCTGATCGCCCGCCATGCCGGGCAACACGCGACATTTCTCATCCTCGCCGCCATCGCGGCCTTCGGCTTCCTGTTCTCCTGGCGCTTCTTCGACGAAACGCGCAAAGAGGAAGACGGCGAGGAAGGGGAAGACGGTGGCAAGTGACAAAACGGTGGCAGGTGACAAGACCGGCAGCCTGCGGGCGCTCAGCCTGCTGAACTTCTTCGTGTCCGATGTCCAGACAGGCATGGGGCCCTATCTCACGCTGTTTCTGCGCCGGGGCATGGGCTGGGACGGCGGGCAGATCGGCACGGCGGTCGGCGCGGGGTATCTGGCGCTGGTCATTGCCCAAATTCCCGTCGGCGCGTGGATTGACGGCACGCGCCGCAAGCGCGGCCTCATCTGCCTCGGCTCCGCACTGGTCGCTGTCGCGTGTCTTCTCACCGCCGCCGTTACCGTGCCGATTGTGGTCACGACCGGCCAGGCCATGATCGGTGTTGCCGGCGCGATTTTATCCCCGTGCGTCGCCGCGATCGCTTTGGGCCTGGTCGGACGGCAGGGGATGGACGCCCGGCAGGGGCTGAACCAAGCGTATAATGCCGGGGGCAATGTCGCGGCGGCGGTCGTGACCGGACTGACCGGCCAGTATCTTGGCCTGCGCTGGATGTTCGCTGTGCTGGCCTTGTTCTGCTCCGGCGCGATCCTCTGCGCCCTGCGAATCCGCGCCGAGGATATTGATGACGCGCTGGCACGCGGCGCAGACGGCGCGGATAGCCGTGCGGTGACGGTTCCCAAAGCAGAGGACAAAGAAAAAGAAGCCGAAGAAACCGCACACAGCATGTGGGATGACGTTCACGGCCTGGGCCGTGTGCTTCAAGACCGCAGGATTTTGATCTTTACGCTATCCGCGCTGCTGCTCAACCTCAGCAACGGCGCAATGGCCCCGCTCGTGACTCAGCAGCTTGCGGCTCAAAGGAACTCCCACTACGCCGCGCTCTGGGTCGGCGCGTTTATGATTGCTGTTCAGAGCGTTTACCTGCTGGTCGCCGCTCGGACAGGGCGGCTGGCGAGTTCTTGGGGCCGCAAGCCGCTGTACGCGGCGGCGTTCGGCGCGGTCGCCCTGCGCGGCCTGCTGCTGTCAGTGGTCCACGGCCCAATACTGCTGGTCGCCGTGCAGTCCGTGGACGGCGTCGTCGCCGGCATCGCGTCGGTCGTCTCAACGCTGATCATCGCCGATCTGACCAAAGGCACGGGCCGCTTCAATCTCGCGCAGGGTGCATTCGCCGCCGCGCAGGGACTCGGCGCGTCGGCCTCCAACGCTGCGTTTGGCGCCTTGTACCACACTGCCGGAGCGCACACGTCGTTTCTCGCGCTCGGCGGGGTCGCACTAGCCGGCCTCGCGTTCTTCTGGCTCTTGATGCCGGAAACGCGGGCCGTGGCACAGGGAATTGGCGCAGAAGACGCGAGTAAAGAGAAGAGTACGGATAAAGAAGAGAGTACGGATAAAGAGGGTTGAACACAAGGTTCGCGTCCTACCTCCGGCCACACCCCGCAGCGGCATACATTGTGTTCGCCCTTCTTCTGGATGTGTGTTCTTCTTCCCAATACCGGCTTTCAGGTCATCTTAGCATACATCCTGACGGCAAACACAGGTTTTGATAGTTATTCATAACGGGTATACCTAGCACATCGGAGGAACCATGTCACCGGAGTACGATCTCATCTGCTTGTCGCATCTGCGCTGGGACTTTGTTTACCAAAGACCGCAGCATCTTATCAGTCGGTTTACGCCCCAGCATCGGGTCTTCTTTGTGGAAGAGCCGGTGTTTGACTCGGACGCGCCCTACTTGGAGGTGACGCCCCGCCCCGGCAACTTAAAAGTGCTGGTCGCGCATCTGCCTTTAGGGCCGACCGAAACCGAGCATGGGCAGATGTACCGCAAGCTTTTGGATGAGTTCATGACCGAGAACAGCGTCACGAACTATGTGCTGTGGTATTACACGCCGATGATGGTCTCCTGGACCGACACGCTGACACCCAAAGCCGTCGTGTTCGACGTGATGGACGAGCTGTCGGCATTTGCCGGCGCACACCCGGAAATGGCGAGCCGCGAAGAAAAGCTGCTGCAAAAGGCCGATCTTGTGTTCGCCGGCGGCCGCTCGCTGTATGACGGCAAAAAGAACCGCCATTCACATGTGTATTTTCTGGCATCGAGTGTGGATATTGCTCACTTTGCCAAGGCGCGGCAGTCGCCGCCGGAGCCTGCCGACCAGAAAAGCATTCCGCACCCGCGCTTCGGCTTCTTCGGCGTTCTGGACGAGCGCGTTGACTGGGACCTGCTGGCCGCCGTGGCCGATCTGAGGCCCGACTGGCAGTGGATCATGGTCGGACCGGTGTCCGGCAAAATCCCGGACAGCGTGCTGCCCCAGCGCCCAAACATCCATTATCCGGGCGGCAAGGACTATGTGGAGTTGCCGAGTTATCTGGCCGGCTGGGATGTGGCGATCATGCCGTTCGCCATTAATGAAGCCACGCGCTTTATTTCGCCGACCAAGACACCGGAATACCTTGCCGGCGGCAAGGCTGTGGTCTCGACGCCGATTTTAGACGTGATCCGGCAGTACGGCAATGCCGGGCTGGCGCATATTGCTTCTACGCCCGCTGAGTTTGTCGCCGCCTGCGAGGCGGCTTTGGGTGAAGACCGAGCCGACCGGCTGGCGCGGGTAGACCCGGTCCTAGCCGAGATGTCGTGGGACAAAATTTGGGGCAAGATGCATGATTTGATCGGTACAGTCGCTTCGGGCGGAATGCTGGAGCCGGCGGCCAAAGAGTAACAAAGTTTTAGAAGGGGAACCAGCGAGTGTTTGATTATTTGATTGTCGGTGCGGGTTTTGCGGGCAGCGTTCTTGCGGAGCGGCTGGCATCGAAGGCCGGAAAAAAAGTGCTGCTGATTGACCGGCGGCTCCATATTGGCGGCAATGCCTATGACCGCTATGACAATGAGGGGATTCTGATCCATCCCTACGGCCCCCACATTTTCCACACCAACTCGGAGCGCATTTTCGCGTACCTGTCCAAGTTCACCGAATGGCGTCCGTATGAGCATCGGGTGGTCGCTTCAGTCAACGGCCAGCTTTTGCCGATCCCGATCAACCGCACGACAGTGAACTTGCTGTATGGCCTGAACCTCACGACCGATGCCGAAGTGGAAGCATTTTATGCCTCCCGCGCGGAGCTTGTCGGTCATGCAAAGACATCAGAAGACGCTGTTGTCGGCAAAGTCGGACGCGATCTCTACGAGAAGTTTTTCCGGGGCTACACGCGCAAAATGTGGGGCATGGATCCGTCGGAGTTGGACGCCCAGGTCGCCGCTCGTATTCCGACCCGCACTAACACCGATGATCGCTACTTCAGCGATACGTTCCAGTCCATGCCTCTCCACGGCTACACCAAGATGTTCGAGAAGATGCTGTCCCACCCGAACATCAAGATCATGCTGAACACCGACTGGCGCGAAATCAAAGCCCTGATGCCGGCCCGCGAGATCATTTTCACCGGCCCGGTGGATGAATACTTTGACTACCACTTTGGTAGGCTTCCGTATCGATCGCTGGAATTCAAGCACGAAACGCGGGATGCAGCGCAGGGGCAGGTCGCGGCGACCATCAATTTCCCGAACGACCATGCCCACACGCGCACGACCGAGCTGAAGTGGATCACCGGCCAGACCCACGAAAAGACGGACATCACCTACGAGTATCCCCGCGCCGACGGCGATCCGTATTACCCGATTCCCAGCCCGGCCTGTAACGCGCTGTATGCGCGCTACAAGGATTTGGCCGACAGCACCACTGGGGTCCATTTTGCAGGACGCCTCGGAACCTACAAATACTACAACATGGATCAGGTCGTCGGCCAGTCGCTCGCGCTATTCGACAAGCTGAGCGCGTTCCGCACAGAACGGATCGTCGTGGCGACCGAGCCGAACGTCGTGCTGTCTTCCGGCCCAAAAAAGACGGCGAACGGCATCGCGCAGCCGGCGTAGCCGACATGGAAACGAGGAGTTTTCAACCCCTCGTTTCCAGCGTTCAACCCCTTGCTAAATAGATTATGAACACCCAATTAGAACTTTGGGGCGGCCCGGAATGCACGGTCAACCGGGTTGGTGAGACCTACTTTGACCAAACAGAGCGCACTGGTCATGCCCACCGCCTTGCCGACTTGGACCTCTTTGCCGACCTGGGCGTCCGAGCCTTGCGCTACCCCGTCTTGTGGGAGCGCACGGCCCCAAGCGGTATTGAAAGCGCCGACTGGACCTGGCCCGACGAGCGGCTTGAGCGGCTGCGCGAACTGAACATCACGCCGATTGTCGGCTTAGTCCATCACGGCAGCGGGCCGCGCTCAACAGATCTGCTTGACCCGCAGTTCCCGGAAAAGCTGGCCGACTACGCCGGCGCCGTCGCCCGGCGCTATCCCTGGGTGACCCGCTACACGCCTGTCAACGAGCCGTTGACCACCGCCCGTTTTTCCGGCCTCTACGGCCACTGGTATCCCCATGCCTGCGACGGTCTTTCCTGGGCGCGGATGCTTCTGAACCAGTGCCGCGCGGTCGCGCTCTCGATGGCCGCCATCCGCAAAGTCAACCCGAATGCCCAGCTTGTCCAGACGGAAGACCTCGGCAAGACCCACAGCACGCCCGCGATGACCTATCAGGCTGACTTTGAGAACGAGCGCCGCTGGCTGTCGCTTGATCTGCTGTGCGGGCGCGTTGACTTTTATCATCCAATGGCGCACTTTCTGCGCTGGCTGGGGATCAATGACAGTGAGCTGCAAGTCTTCCGCGATAATCCTTGCCCACCGGACATCTTCGGCATTAATTACTATATCACCAGCGAGCGTTTTCTAGACGAGCGTGTTGATCTGTATCCACCCTGGACCATTGGCACCAACGCGCAGGGCCGCTACGCCGATGTGGAAGCTATTCGTGTCTGTGCGGACGGCATCTGCGGCCCGGCACTTCTGCGCGAGGTCTGGGACCGCTACCGCAGCCCGCTGGCTGTGACGGAAGCGCATCTCGGCGCAAGCGCCGACGAGCAGATGCGCTGGCTGGGAGAAGTCTGGGACACCGCGCAGACTCTGCGGCACGAGGGCGTGGACATCCGCGCCGTTACCGCCTGGTCCCTGCTCGGCGCTTATGACTGGGACAGCCTTGTCACCCGCAGCGACGGCCATTATGAGCCTGGCGCGTTTGATCTTCGGAGCGGCAAGCCGCAGCCGACGGCCTTGGCCGCCATGCTGCGCGACCTCGGACGCCGGGGCCGGCACATGCATCCCTCCCTGGAAACGCCCGGCTGGTGGCACCGCCCCGAACGCCTGCTGTATCCGCCGGTGTTTTCGGCGGAGAACGCACGAGAACAATCCAGGGAGCCTGCATCGGTGTAAGCCCCCCGCCCCCAAAAATTGGCGGCCCAAAAAAAAACCGAGGGGGCCCGGGGTGCCCCCCC
>CAXUNT010000030.1:0-2744 GCA_964252595.1 uncultured Armatimonadales bacterium | reverse complement strand
CTCCGTAGGGGCGCGGCTTGCCGCGCCCCTCTGCTCTGTATGGCTCCCCAGAATTGGGGCGGGGGGGCCTACCCAATCTCCAAGCTCACGCTGCCCGTCGGCAGCATGTCCTGCCACTGCTCGATCAGCTTTTTGTATTCCCAGCCCACGCGCCGAACGTTCCGGTCCATGTCGCACAGCCCCACCGGGTTCACCCGCCCGGCATCTTCGCGCAGCGCCGTATCCCAGTCCACTTGATCGGTCAAGCTGTACCAGGTAAAGCCGATGATCGGCACACCGTCGCCGCGCAGGCGGAACAAGTTCATCCACTGCTTCCACAGCCAGTCCCACGAATGCTCGGCGTCCGACAAGTTCGTTTCCGTATGCATCACCGGCAGGCGGTAACGCTCGTAATACTGATGGGTGATGACATAGTAGCCGAAAATCTCGCCCGACCCTGTGACATTGCCATCTTCATGAACGATGTGTTCATTGGTCACATAGTAATCATTGCCCAGAACGCAATTCGCTTTCACTTGATTTTGCAGGAACCAGTGGTAATCGTCGCGAGTCATGCCGTTGTCCAGAAGATATTCGTACATCACGGCATTTACGGGCCGCCCGTAAGTCAAGTCGAGCGACAGAAACCGCTTTTCGTTCAGAATGTTCGCCTGGGCCATAACGCTGGGATTGGCGGCGTGAAAATACTCCGACGACTCGCTTTGGATAAAAACCGCATCGGGACGGACTTCCAGGATCGCCTTCATGGCCAGCGTGTTCGCCCGGCACAGGTTGCCGAGGGCCGTCACGAAGCCCCGGTCACTGGTCGCCCGCTCGTTCCACCACCCAAGCTGCCCGGAAAATGTCGCGGCAACAAAGATTTCGTTGACCGGCGTATAGTAGCGCACCCAGGGAAAGCGTGTGGCGAATGCCCGTGCATACTCGGCGAACAGCGCCGGCCAGTCCGGGTTATCAAACCCCGGCCCGATCCAGTCGGGGACGCCAAAATGGCATAAATCCGTGATCGGCGTGATGCCCATTTCCTGCATTGCGTGGTAAGTCTCGTCCGCAAAGCTCCAGTCATACCGCCCTGGCCCGATATGGGACGTCACCAGCGGCGGCCCGTAGCGCAGGAACTTGATCCCCAGCTCCGACACCAGCCGAAAATCGTCCTGCCAGCGGGCGTAATGCCCGCACTTTTCCATCTCATCTACCCGCTTGATCGTGCCGTCCGGCAGTGCAATCGTCGGACAGCTATTTTCAATCCCCGTCGCAAACATAAAACTGGTCATAGCGCCTCTTACCCAAATGCCTTTCCGCCTACTCCCAATGATCCCGTGGGAGCGATGCTGACTTGGCACGATTTATGCATAAACATCTTTCAGAAATCTCTGATAGAAGTATCTTCGGCAAAAGCACGCACGGGCAAGAGCAAGAGGGAGGCAGCAATGGGCGAAGCTCAGGACAGCAGCACCGCAGACACCGACTGGACACCAACAGCGCTTGGCTTTGCCCGCGCGTATTATGCCGGAGCGCTGCTTGCCGCGCGGCACCGGCCGGAAGATCCGCACAGCCGGCAGCGAGCTGAAGAAGCCTGGAACGAATACAAAGAAGCGGCACGGAAAGCCGGCCATCTCAGCACCCTCCTGCCCGGCGATTTCGCGCACGAGCCGGATGAAGCGTGTTAAACAGGAACAGCCTCGCTGACAACTGAGTCCGCGGGGCTGTTTCTTTGCCGCACTTAGCATCGTCCGCTACTCGGCAGACGGCTGTAATTCCACGCTGACGGAGTTGATGCAGTAGCGCTCGCCAGTCGGCTTGGGGCCGTCGTCGAAGACATGGCCGAGATGGCTGCCGCAGCGGGCGCAGGTGACTTCGGTCCGCTTCATGCCGAACGAGCGGTCTTCGTGCAGGTCTACCGTGCCGGGCCTCGCGTCGTAGAAGCTGGGCCAGCCGCAGTGGGAGTCAAACTTGGTGCCGGACTCGAACAGCTCCTGCCCGCAGGCGGCGCAGGCATACGTTCCGCCGTCTCTCGTGTCCACATATTTTCCCGTAAACGGCCGCTCGGTGCCTTTCTCGCGCAGCACATGGTACTGCTCCGGGGTCAAGATCGCCCGCCATTCCTGCTCGGTCTTCGTTACTTTTTCATCGCTCATGGCTTCACCCTCTTTCTGCTTCTTCAAACACTTTCGCCGCAAAGTTAGTTCATTCAGGTACAATCAACAGCATAGGTACTTCTATGGACGCACTTATTTTGTTTTCCCACGGTTCCCTGCTCTGCGGCGCAGGCGAGGCGCTCGACGCCCATGCCGAACGCCTCCGCCAGACCGGCGGCTGGCCCTGGGTAGGGATCGGCTACATGAATTACTCGGAGCCGGCTTTTGCCCAGGCCGTCGCCGAGGCCGCGTCTCAGGGCGCGACCCGCATTGTTGTCCTGCCGTTCTTTCTGGTTCCCGGCTACTTTGTGACTCAAACCCTGCCGGAGCAGCTTGCCGCCGTCCAAGCCGACTACCCCAGCCTAGAGTTCGTCGTTGCCGACGCCCTCGGCTTTGACACAGGGCGGGCCGACGCCCTCATCGCCAGCGCTCAGGAGCCGCTTGGCCCCGATGAATGGCGCGACGACCTCCAAGCCGCTGCCCGGAACTGCCGCGCCCGTTCCGCACGCCCGCCGTGTGGGTGCTCGCGCCGATCGGCATCGTCATCACCGGCGCGCTCGCGGTGCTGGGCCTCGGGCCGATCACGTTCGCCTGGTTCGGCGCGTGGCT
>CAXUNT010000029.1:36396-45500 GCA_964252595.1 uncultured Armatimonadales bacterium | reverse complement strand
AGCGCAGAGCGTCACTGAGAATATGCCCGGCGCTAGGCGTGGAAACGGTTTCTTCGACTTTCGGGGGCGGGACCGAGAGGTGATCGGGGCGGGTCTCGATGTAGCCGATGACCCATTCATGCGCTCCGTTGGCATACGCCCAGTCCAGCCAGTCCCGCGCGGTCGGCTTGAGTTCCACATGGAGCATCCGGTTCATCAGGGCCGACGACATCGGCTTGACAATCGCCTGGTCCTGCGCCCGGTTGCCCGCGCCGACAACGATGGAACCGCTCGGCAGCGTGTACTCGCCCAAGCGCCGGTCGTTGATGAGCGAGTAAAACGCTTTCTGGACTTCAAACGAACACGCATTCAGCTCGTCTACAAACAGCAGGTAGGGCGTATCGCGGGCGATCATGCGCGGGGGACAAAAGACCGAGCGGCCGTCCACAATTTGGGGGACGCCGATGAGGTCTTCCGGGGCAAGCTGGGAGCCGAGCAGGGAAACGCAGTCCAGCCCGACATCATGCGCGAACTGCTCCACGAGAGCAGACTTGCCGATGCCGGGCGGCCCCCAAACGAACACGGGCCGCGTCAATGCCACGTTAAGCAAAAGGCGTCCGAGCTGTTTGGGGGTGATGACCTGCATACGTTATTTTGATGCTCTCTGTGCGGCGGTTTTTCGGCGGGCGGTGAGGCCGCCGGGTGTCAGGGCCGTCCGGTCTAAGATGGCGAACAGGCCGCCGATGGCGGGGCGGGCCTGAAAACCGACCTGCTGGCCGGTGACAGTATCGTACCAGTCCGAGAACGGAACACGTTTGTCGGATGTGTTTGCGAACTTGTAGATGCCGTCAATGAAGTCCTGGCGCAAAACGGGATCGTCGGTGGAGGCCGCCGTCCAGATCTCCCAGTCATCTTTGGTGTAGTCGTGCCGGATGTCCAGCGGGACGCCGTAAGACTTCAAGTTGGCCTTGTAGAACTTGGCTTCTTCTTTGAGAATGGCCTGCGGAATCAAATTCAGCCCCAGCACGCGGTCCGGGAAGGCGTTGTATTTCAGGCTCCACGCATCGTTCGGGTCAATGCCGCTGCGGTCCAGCACGGCGTTGTTGCCGCTGCCGGACCCATCAGCGGCGATTGTTCCCATGCCCTCGTCGAACGTGTAATACGCTGTGGGGGTCGCGTCGGTCAGGGGCGCGGCGAGGCCGCCGGGGCGGGCCAGGGCGGCAACGTCGGCAGGCGACAGGGCCGACTGGTAGAAGCGCACGTCGTCAATCGCGCCGTGGGCGTAGTCGGTCGGCCCGGCATTGAAGAAGCCGCGCCCGATGGTCGTGTGGCCGTCCGCACGAAACGCATGGGTGTAAGGGACCGTTTCCTGCAAGACGCCGTTGACATACAGCGACAATGTCTTGGCCGCGGCATCGTACACGCCCGCCAGATGATACCAGGTGTTCAGGGCAGGCAGGGTTTTGGCGCTGGCAATCGCCGTGTCGCCCGGATGCGCGGTGTCCTGCGCGACCGCGCTCAGGGTCAGCTTGCGGCTGTCGCCGCGGAACTGCAAAAAGAAGCCGCTGACATGGACGCCGTCAATGCCGACCAGGGTTTGGAAGCCGTCCAGGCTGCTCATCTTGACCCAAGCCGAAACCGTGTAGCTTTTGGTCGTGTCTACGGCGGGGTGGGGGGCTTCCGCGCCGCCGCCGCCGGTCACGAGCAAAGCGTGCGGGCCGACAATGCCGTCGGTAAACCCGGCTTTCTGCGGCGTGTCCGGCTCGATATACTGCATGGTGAGGTGCGACCCGGTCGCGGACTGGGACAAGCGCGACCACTGGCCGATCATGGTCTTGGCCGCGCCGCCGTACTTCGCGGCGTCAGCCGGGCTGCCCGCATAGGAAGCCACCTGGCCCATCGCACCAACCCCTAAGATGCCCTTTAAAGCCAGATTGACGCTGTGCGCGATCGCGCCGGTAAAGTCGTCGGTCTGGTTCTGGAATGCCGGGTCCAGAGCATTGGGGACATGGCCGCCCGGCGGCACGGACAGCAGGTAATCCGCCCACTGCTTCAGCACTTTGTAGTGGAGCCTCGCATACGCGGCGGCGTCGGCCTTCGGCGCATAGCGCAGGTACGCGGCGGTCATGATCAGCATGTTCGCCGACTCTTCCACCGGCATGTTCTCCCCGCCGCCGTCGTTGTGGCCGTCAGCGTTCGGGTACGCCGCGCCAATGTCATGCTCCGCAAAAAGCTGGGGCCATTTCCCGGACTCGGCATAATTGAACAGCGGGTCCATCTGGAAGCGCAGCAGCTTCGGCTCGGCATACAAAAACACTGGGAATGCCGGGTACATGATGTCCACGGTGGAAATGTTGCCGTCGCTGCTGATCTCCTTCATAAACATCCACGGCTTGTCGGACGTGCCGACCATCTCGGTCGCGCCGAATGCCTGCCGCAGTGCCAGCGTGCAAAGCGCGGCGTACTTCGCGCCGCCCGCGCGGGTCGCATCGCCCGTCACCTGCGCATCCAGCGCATCGGCGCGGAGTTTGGCGTTGTTTGCATCTCCGTTGAACTCGCCGAGCATCTGCGGCCAGTCCGGCCAGTAGGATTTCCAGAGGGGCGGGACTTGTGCGCCCTGATAACTCACTGCCGGGTCGCGGACATCGCCCAAAGTCAGCACAACCGGCTTTGTCGCCGTGCTGCCGACCTGTCCCAGCTTGAAGTCAAAGGCAAAGACCGGCCAGCGGGTATTAATCGGGCGCGGCTGGTCGGCGTCGACGGTGTTGTCCAGCGTGCCGCTGCTCGCGAACGCCGGGCGAACGACAGTATCCGGTCCGGCCTGCGTGGTCAGGCCGGGCCGGTCTTGCGCCGCAAAAACGGCGGTTCCCCACATCGGATACTCGTTGGTCTCGCCCAGCACCTTCGGGGCGGCGGGAGCGACGGCAAACGCGGTCAGCGGCCCGGCGCCGCTCGGCACATCCCCGCGCTTCCAAAGAATTGGCGCGTTGTCGTCGCCATGCGCCCATTCGCCGGTGATGTCGAAGTAGAGATTGACGGTATGCGGCTTGCCATCCGTGCTGTGGGCCGACGCGAAGATGTAGGAAAGCGGCACCGACATCCGCCGCAGGCTGCCCGGCTCGACCGGCGAAAGAAAGTCCAGGCTGAGGGTGACGCCCCCGCTTGCAAATTGGTAGCGCGACTGTGTGGGGGTGACGGAGACGCCGGTTTGGGCCATGAACGGAGCGAGGGGGTGTCCGTCCGCCTGCGGGCTGCCCATAAACACGAACGGCTTGCCGTCTATTCGGGCAATGCCGGTGATGGCTTTCGTGCGTCCCGCCCAGAACGACGGCCAGGTTCCTGCGAGGTTGTTTTCCGCCTGCCAGGTAGAAACATAGGGCGAACGGACGATCAGCGGCACGGCTGGGGGGCGGATGGGCGTCAGCGTTCCTCCTGCCGGCGGGGTCTGGGCCTGCGCCGTGAGCGCAAGCGCAAAAGCGGCGGCGGACAGCGCCGCCGTCAAAGAGTGTTTGTTATAAGACATTCGCATCCTTCTTGAACAGGGTATGAGTTCTTATAGTACCTTAAACCCGGACACATCATAGAGCCTGCGGCTTGAGATTACAGTGGAGAGCAGAAGACATCTCTCAACGCCGGCAGGCCAAATTCGGGCAGTGCTTGTTGCAGGCGATTAAATCTCGCCGCACAACGACACTTCCAGCCCCAGCGCCTGAAACGCGGCGGCTTTGGCGTAGAGGCCGCGCCGGGCGGTGTCGGGGCCAGGAGCGTAGACGACCTGGATGTGGTTGGCTTTGTGGCGGGCCATCATCTGGTCGCGCGAGATGCCCTTCAAGACTGCGTGCATGATGGGCCACTGCGGCGTGGTCTGCGCCCATCGGTCCTGGATCTCGGCGTCGGGCAGCGACACGGCTTCGGCCAGGCCGAGGTCTACTTTCAGCCTGCCGTCGGCGACAAAGACGCGGCTCCAGACAATCCAGCCGGGTTTGGAAACGCCTTTGATCGTGCCGCCGCCGAGACGAAAATACATCGGCGGCTGGCGCTCCGAAACAGCGTCTTTGTAGCCGTTTTGGAAATGCGCGGGCGGGACCGCGCCGGAAATCTCAAAGACCCAGACATACTCGTCCAAGCCCTCGCCGGTGTACTGCCGGCCCCAGCGCAGGTCGTGCAGGGTTGTTTCCGGCGGCCAGCCCAGCTTGCGCCACAGGCGGTTCGTGACCAGGGCATCCAGCCCCGCGCATTCGTCCACTTCATTGAAGCACGGCAGCGCCCGCCCTGCATACAGCTCTTCGCCGGTCGTTTCATGCCGCACGGGAGGCCGCTCGACATTGTTCAGCAGGCCCTCGACGAGGTCCGACGCCGGGGCCAAGTCTTTGAGGCCCTGCTGGTACTGAATGCCGATGGCCGCGCAGCCGAACTCATCGGCGATCCGCACCGCCGCGACATACATTTTGCACTGACCTAAGACTTGTGCTTCGGTCAAATCTTGGGCGTCATCGGGACCAAAGTGGAACGTCATGCCGTGCTTGACCAGCCATTGGTAGACGCTTTGCGCGTCGTCGTCCGAGACTATCTGCATTTTCGCATATAAACTGGACTGGCTCAGGCGCTCTTTGTAGACACCGACTTTGTGCAGCATCTCATCGGGAATAATCGCGTTGTACATGCCCATGCAGCCTTCGTCAAAGACGCCGAGAATGGCTTTCCGGTGCAGCAGAGCAGCGGCAAACTCGTGTCCAACAGTGACGCTCTCTTCGGGCGCTTCCGACTCATCGTAGGGGCAGACATGGCTTTTGTTGTGCCGGACCGCGCCGTCCCGCAGCCACGCCCGCAGGCCGTTGGCGAAGAACGAATCCGTAAAGTCCTCGCTCCAAAGCGTGGAATACTTGACCCCGGCTTTGGTCAGCGATCCGTTCAAGTTCAGCAGCCCGACCAGCCCCGGCCATTGCCCGCTCCAGTTCGCGACCGTCAAAATCGGCCCCTGATGTGTGATCAGCCCCGGCAGCACATGGTGCGAATACTGCCAGACGGCTTCCGCGACGATGAGCGGGGCATGGGGATCAATGCCGAGAAAGACTTCCATGCCGTACTTCTGCCCGTCAATAAAGCCGTGCTGCTTGACCGGATCGTAGGGGTGTCCCCGCTTCACGGTCCAGCCTTCATGGGCGACCGCCGCCTCAATCTGCCGTTCCATCGCCGCCTGCGCGGCCTCACAGGCTTGGTTCGCCGTGAGGCGCAGGTCGCCGCTGGCAACAAGTATCACTTCTTTCGGGGTCGAGTTCATGGAAAAGTATCCTTTGCATCAAGGGTAAGATAAGTGCAAGGATAGTATAAAGGAAGGGTGGGGGAATGTCAAGATGAGGAAGAAAAAGCGAGTAGGCTAAACCCAGAGGAAGGGCGAACACAAAGGAAGGGCGAACACAAGGTTCGCCCCTACGGGGTTGGATCGCATGAAGGCATATTGTAGGGCGCGAACCTTGTGTTCGCCCTTCCTTTGTGTTCGCCCTTCCTTTGTGTTCGCCTCTTTAATCTTTCCCGTGCATCTTCCGCGTCATCTCATAGGCGGCGGGGGCCAGACCCCTTCCGGCGGCTGCGCGGCCTTTTGCAAGGCCATCTGCTCCGCAAGTAGCAGCTCACGCCGGTAGTTGTAAACGCGCAGCCAGAGCTGAACTAAAACAAACGACCACAAAGCTAATTCTGCAATGTTGACCCAAGCTGAGTCTAAAATTGTCTTGCCAGGTGGAATAGGGCGAGTGAAGAGATGCAGCCATTGGGAACGCTTCTGATAAAGCATTGCAAAAGTCGTCATAATAATGAAAACATAAAGGAGTGTCCACTGCCAGCGCTTTTCAATTTGACGCTCTAAATATCGCTGCTGCTTCTTTTGCTGCTCCTCTGTCATCTGCCGCACAATTGCCTCCAACCGAAAAGAGCCGCGGAATGAATTCCGAGGCTTAAAGAAAACAGCGTCGCGGCGACGCAGGACGAAGACGCGCGGTTAATAAGTGAACGATGCTAGGCCGACCGAGACGCCGGCGCTGCCGATGACGATGAGTGTTTTGTCGCCCCGGCGCAGGCGGCCTTCTTTTTGGGCCAAACTCATGCCGAGGGGAACCGACGCGGAGACGCAGTTGCCGTAACGGGGGTGGACGGAATAGTAGACGCCGGGCGGGAGGCCGATGTGCTTGACCAAAACTTCGCTGGCCTTCTGGCTGGCTTCGTGGCCGAACGCAATGTCATAGCAGCCGGAGCGAAAATGGGGGTCGTTGGAGTAAGTCTCGGCGATCTTTTTGACCGTAGTGACAACTAAATCACGGGACAGGGAGAAGAACTGGAACTCGGCGTAGCGGGCGTCAGGCGTAGACGGCATGAAATCCGCCATGTTGGATAAAGGGATCATGCACAGCTTGTAATGCTCGCCGAAGTTCTTGAATAAAAACTTGAAATCGTCGTTCGGGTTCTCGTCGGTGATGATCGTGGCGGTAGACGCCTCGCCGATGGTGAACTGGGCGACCCGGTGCTTGAGGTCGTTTGAGTCTTTGATCTCGTTGGACCAGAACGAGCGGACCAGGCTGCTTTCACAGTTGACGATCATGCCGCATTTGTAGGTCTTGTTCTGAATGAGGCTGTGCGCGACCTGCATCCCGCGCAGCCAGCTCGCGCAGGCGTCCAGCATATCAAAGCACGTCGCATTCGGCATCCCCAGCTCGCTTTGGATGACGTTCGCCATCGCCGGCTCCAGCCAGCCGCGCCCGACCCCGGTGTAGATCAGAAAGTCCACGTCGCCCGGTGCAATTTTGGCATCGGCCAGGGCCTGACGCCCGGCGGCCAGCACAAAATCAATGGCCTTTTCGCCGGTATTTAGTTTGTAGCGCACCTCCGTTCCGGCGGTGGCGAGAGTTTCACGCACCTGCTTTTCCAGCCGGTCAATCTCCGACTTCGGCAGGCGTCCCTCACTTTCGGTGCGGAACGTCTGTAAAATATCGTCATTGGTGACTTTTTTGGTGGGAACGGCGTGCTGGATCGTGCGAATTTGCATACGAGAGAATGTCCTTGCGATACGGGTGGCAATAGAGATTTGGGAAAAGAGTTATCTTTTAGAATACCTTAGATTTGCTTGAAATCATTCCCGGCAGACGGAATTGCTTTGGCTTTTGTTCCCCGCCGTCAGCGCCGCGCCTTTCGGACCACGAAAACAAACACGATTCCTGCAAGCCCGGCGAAGAGGATTGGCCCTCCCCACACTCCCAGTGCCGGGCGCAGGACCAGCGCAAATACGCCTACCCAAAGCAGGATCAGGCCCGCGAATATCCAGTCATCCACAAACAGGCTGACCAGCTCTTCCACGATCGTTCGCAGTACCTTCATGCCTGCACCCTGCGTTTCACTGCTTCGCGTTTCATGGCTTTTGCCAGCGCAAACCCGGCGGCGGCCACCACAAAATAACCTGAAGACAGAAGCAGCGGGGTCCAAACTCCTCCCGGCCAAACTAGGCCCAGCCCTTCGCCAGTCCAAAGTGTGCCGAATGCCGAGATCAGCGCCCCCACCACCAGCTTCAGCGCGTTTTCGGGGATGAGCAGCAGCGGCTTCCGCGCAACCACTCCCAATCCAATGACCAGCACAGCGGCCGCGACTGCGCCGAGCGACGCCGGCACCAGCGCATGTCCGACCGTGCCGAGCGTCAAGACAATAAAGATCACTTCAATGCCTTCAATGAAAACGCCGTTGAATGATGCCAGCGCCGCGCCGGTATCAAACCCGTCCCGCCCGCCGCCCTGCATTGCCGCTTCCGTTTCGGCGTATTCTTCTGCTTCATCGCGCAAAGCGATCACTCCTCCGGCCCGGAGAATGGCTTTGAGCAGCCAGCGCAGGCCAAACAGCAGCAGCAGGACGCCGACGACAAGCTGAAAGAGATGCTCGTTCAGCGAGGCCAAATGCGGCCCGAACGCCGCGACCAGAACTGCCAAAAGCGCCGCCGCCGCACCCGCCCCGGTCAAGGCCGGACGCCACCCGCGCACGGCCCCGACCGCCAGCACGATGGTCAGCGCCTCGACAAACTCCACCAGCGACGCTAGAAACGCCGCCAAAATTGTGGGCCATTGGATCAAAAGCATAAACAATTCTCTGCGAGTACGTGACTGCCGAGAGCGCAAACGCTCTCGCTGGGGGGGCGAAGCGCCAAGCCGCCGCCTTCGCGGCGGAAGAGAACAGAATAAGAGCACTCTTGTCCCTTACCCTCGGGACCTTAGCGTCCGCGCTCCCCAGCAGATACGAAGTAATGTCGCAGGTATAGGGCATTCATGCCCTCGTTTTTTCTGCGCTCTTATTATCACCCTGTCAATACTCGCGTGATTTACTTCTTCAGCCGTCCTGCAATCTCCGACACAATCTTGACGGCGTTGGGGCGGCCATTGACGATGTGCTGGTCGCGGGCAATGGAACCGGCGACGTACAGGCCGGAAACGCCGGTCTCAAACGTGTCTTCGTTGTAGAGGGGGCGCTGGTCGTCAGGACTGATCGCGATCCCGGCGGCTTCCAGCAGCGGAATGTCCGGGTCCTGACCAATCAAAATAAAGACGAAGTCGTTTGGAATGCTTTGCTCGCTGCCGTCGGCGCGGGACTTCAGGCACACGGCCTGCGGCGTGATCTCCGTCGCTTCTGTCTCGAAAAAGACTTCGATTTTTTGTTCTTCCACCAAGATTAAAAGCTCGCGCAGAACAAACGGACGGAGATTACAGACATCGAACGATGGCTCAATCAGAGCAAGGCGGGATTTGGCCCCGGCGCGGGACAGGGACATCGCGACTTCAGCGGCAGAGTTGCCGCCGCCGACTGTCAAGCAGTCTTTGCTGAGATAGGGTGTCGGGTCTAGATAGTTGGTCGTGACTTTGTGCAGGCCCGCGCCGGGAATGTTTAAGCGGCGCGGCTGGTCCCAGACGCCGTTGACGATCAGGACGAACTTGGCCCGATAAGTCTTGGTCCAGGCTTCGTCAGGCTGCTGCTTTGTTTCAACCGTGAAGCCATCGGGAGTTTTAGAAACCGACTGTACCCGCTCCCAGGTTTGCAGCGGCAGCTTGCGGCTGGTGATGACCGCCCGGTAATACGCCAGGGCGTCTTCCCGGCGCGGC
>CAXUNT010000029.1:0-36386 GCA_964252595.1 uncultured Armatimonadales bacterium | reverse complement strand
CCGACCTCAAGCTCCGATGCCGGGGAATAAAAGCTTTGCCGGGGCGCGTATTCCACAATGCTCTGGCACGGACCGGCCTTGTCCAAAATCAGAAAGTCCAGTCCTGCGTCCTGAGCCGCGCACGCCGCCGCCAGGCCGATCGGACCAGCCCCTACGATAATCAAGTCGTACATAATCTCTTGCATAGACCCTGATTGTACCCAACTTCGGGCATGCACCGTTTAGGACAGCAGGCATTCGGATAAACTTAACTATCAGTCGGAAGAGGCGTAAAGTTATGAACACACGAACTAAAACACAGATCGCTCTTGCGGCGCTGATTGCCCTCCCGGTGTCCCTCCGGGCGCAGGCACCCGCGCCGATCCATGTTGTGCTGAACGGCGCTCCGCTGACTTTTACGGGAACCCAGGCCCAGCAGATCAAAGGCTCGACGCTGGTGCCGATGCGCGGCATCTTTGAGGCGCTCGGCGCAACGGTCAAGTTCGACAAAGTGACCCAGACCGTCTACGGGCAGAAGGGCGCGACGGCGATCATTCTGCCGCTCGGAGCGCTGACGGCGACCGTCAACGGTCAGCCCCAAAGCCTGCCGCTGCCCGCACAGCTTATTAACGGCACAACACTGGTGCCGCTGCGGTTTATCTCCGAGTCCCTCGGCGCGTCGGTCGACTGGAACCCGGCGAGCAGCACGGTGACGATCCAGACAATAGACCCGCACCTCGCGACCCTGCCGACTGTGGCGGGAACGACGACGATCAGCGGCGAAGTGACGGGAATTTATACGAACACGATCCCGACTCAGCTCACGGTGCGGGTCGGTGGGGCGAATACGACCGTGCCGCTCGGCCCTTCCACCATTATTCTGCGCTCGGCCGATCAGCAGCCGGCGACCGAAGTTCTGCTGTCCGCGATCAAGCCCGGCGATCAGGTTTCGGTGCAGCGTGGGGACAACGGCACGGCCACCGTGGTCACGGCGACGTTCGGGCAGGTCAAAGGCACAATTGTTTCCATCGGGCATCTGGCGGACGGGGCGGCGACCCTGACGCTCGACAGCGGGCGCACGATTGCGCTGGCCGCGGATGCGCCGATCACGTTTGATGGCGCGGCTGTCTCTTTGAGAGACATCAAGCCGTATGAAACCGTGGTCATCCGAACGAACCCCGCCAACAACCTCGGCTACGGCGTTGCCGTCTCGACGGCAATTAACGCAAACCCGGTCCCGCCGGGCGCTACGCCTGTCTTCGCGCCGGCCATTCCGCCTGGCGACCCGAACGCGGCGACCTTAAATGGCAACGTGTCGTCGGTTGAAGTCACGTCATTCACCGATGATGCCCATAGGCCGCTGCGAGCAGGCGACGTGCTAAAAGCAACCCTGAGCGGGACGCCCGGCGGCAAAGCGACGTTCTCGGTTCCCGGCCTTGCCGAAGACATCCCTATGGCGGAAACTTCGCCCGGCGTCTATGTCGGCTCTTTCACAGTTGTTCGGGATGCGGCGGTGCGAGATGCCGCTGTGATCGGCAAGCTGATTGCTGGCGGCGTTCAAAGCCCGCTGATCCAAGCGTCCGGCTTGCTGTCGGTGGACAGCCAGCCGCCGCGTATCACGGATCTCGGCCCGGCTCGCGACGCCAGCGTGGAAAGCGACCGGCCCGTGATCTACGCTACTTTCTCCGACGGCGCGGGAACTGGGGTTAACCCGGCGGCAACTGTGGTTCGGGTAGATGGTAAAGATGTCACAGCGGACGCCGAGATTACTAGCTCTTTGTTTACCTACAAGCCGCCGTCGGCGCTTGCCGGCGGCACGCATACTGTCAGTGTCTCGGTTGCCGACAAGGCCGGTAATCCAGCTGTGTCCAACTGGAGCTTCCAGGTTTCCACCAGCAGCATCGTCCAGTCCTTTACGACTAATGAGCCGTCCGGTCAGGCTGTCGGCGCGGGTTCGGTTGTCGTTTTCACCCTGAACGCCGCGCCGGGCGGCAAAGCCTCAGTCAGCATCGGCAATTTGGCGAAGATTACGCTGAAAGAAAGCGATCCTGGCGTGTATACCGGCGAGTACACGGTCCGAGGCGGCGACAATCTGGAGAACGCTCCGGTTTCGGCGCGTTTCACCGCCCGCGACGGCACGACCGTCCTCAAAAACCTCGCGACGACGCTGAACCTGGCCGCCGGCCCGCCGCCCGCTCCGCGCATCACCGACCCGAAGAACAGCGACTATGTTGATGGCAGCGCTCCGCTGACTGTCCGGGGCCGGGGTCTGCCAAACAGCACGGTCCGGGTCACGGTTTCCTACACGAGTAAAGCGCTCGGCGGCATTCTCCCGATCAGCGGGCAGAGCGGGACCAAAGACGTCACTGTGGACAAAGACGGCGACTGGGAGGCCGACGGCATTCCGCTCCAAACCAAGTCGCTGTTCACGGCCAACCGGGATACGGCCTTTACCATCTCCGCCGTTCAGCTTGATGCGTCCGGCAGCCCGGCTTCCGACCCATCCACCGTCACCGTCCGCCCCGGTTAAACTTGACAGATAATCCTTTATGAAACCATTGCTCACTCGCCTGCAAGCTCTTCCCGCTGCTCTTTTGGCTGCGGCACGGCGCGTCTTCGTCCTCAAATTCACGCTGGACGTCTTTGCGCGTTTCGGCCGGGACAACGGCGGTCTCCTGGCCGCCGGGCTGGCTTTTTTCCTTGTGCTGGCGCTTGTCCCGCTGCTGCTGGTCGGCCTCTGGGGCCTCGGTCTGGTCTACGCGCACAAGCCCGATGAAGCTGTGACTCAGATCCAGAGCATTTTGGCGACGCGCATCCTGCCGGGTGCAGCCAATACGGAAGTCGTCAAGTTCATGCAGCAGGCCCATATTTCAACCGTGGATGGTCATGCAGGGCCAACCCTCATGCGGATTATCAACGGGCATGGAGTCGCAGGCTTAGTAGGCTTCCTCGGCGTCGTCTGGGCCGCCATTCAGATTTTTGTCAACGGCTCGACCGCCATGAATGCCGCGTGGGAAACCAAAGAAAACCGGAACTGGTTTGTGCTGCGCGGGGTCGCGCTGGGGCTTTTGGTCGGTGCAGGCATTTTACTGGCGCTGTCTCTGGTTGTCACGGCTGTTTCCACGGCGATCTCCGCCAGCCCGCTCGCCCACGATGTTCCATTTTCCAGTGCGCTGCAAGCCGGTGCGATTGAGCTGGGAGCCGTTGTCGTGAGCGGCCTGATGTACGCAGTGATCTATAAATACCTGCCGTCGCCGTCCGCGCGCATTTCGTGGAAGTCCGCTCTGATCGGCGGCGCGGCGGCGGCGATTGCTTTTGAAATTGCCAAAAAAGGTCTTTCGGTCTTTCTGCTTTCTCCCAAGCAGTCGGTCTACGGCGACCTCGGCAACTTGATTGCGTTTGTGCTGTGGATTTATTATTCTATGATGATTTTGCTGCTCGGCGCGGAAGTCTCGGCGGTGTACGCCGGTGAAGTGGAGCGCAAAGGCGCGGCCAAATTACGCCGGGCCTCGCTGTCTACTCCCGCTGCCGACTCGTCGGCAGGGTCCGGCTCGCCGCTGGCTCGTTCCAAGCAGCGTGACCGGGCGCAGCGCATTCGCCGGAACGGCCAGAAAGAAGGGCAGCAGGAGGGAAAAGACGAAAAAGAGCGGCCCACGAAGCGGTAAGACATTCGGACCCCTCTCTCCTGCTTCGCAGAGTCCCTCCCCCGCTGGGGAAGGGGCCGGTTATTCTAAAACAGCCCCCATCGTTTCTTTTTCGGCTTGCCATGGTCTTCCTCCTCGGCCACTTCCATCCCCAGCTTTTGCAGCTCCTGAGCGGCGTAGCGGCCGGGGTCGCTGTCCGGGTCAAGTTCCACGGCAAGGGCAAACTGGGCGCGGGCGTCGTCGGGACGCTCCGCCGCTAGATAACAGCCGCCCAGCACGGAGCGGCGCAGGGCATCATTGGGCGAGAGTTCCAGTGCCTGTTCATACAGCGGGATGGCAAGGTCCAAGCGTCCGAACATCGCGTGCAGGCGGCCTAGGCTGACAATCGCTTTGTGATAATCAGGGTCTTTTTGGAGTGCTAGCTCGTTCAGCCGAATGGCCTCCGTCCAGTTTTCTTCCTGCTCGTAGGTTCCGGCCATGTTGACCAGCAGTGCGGGATTATCCGGGGTATATTCTTCCGCCTTCTGCCAGAAATTACGGGCTGTCTTCGGGTCGCCGAGATAGATGGACGCCAGGCCCAGTTCAAAATAGACATCGCCGAGATCTGTGGGGTTCTCGGTGACGGCTGCTGCTCGTGACAGCCGTTTCCGGGCCATTGCGTAGTCGGTCTGCGTTTTATACAGCATGGCGCTGTTGTAAAGCGCGAGAAAGAAGTCCGGGTCGTGCTTTGCGGCCTGCTCGTAATAACCGAGCTTGGTTTCCGGAGTGCGGGCCAGACGCTTGCCCTTGAGAAACGCGGTATAGGCAGGCCATGACGCCGTCGCTTGCAGGCTATCAGTCGTGAAGCTCCACGGCGTGTTGACGCCGAGGGTTTCCAGCAGCGCAACGCAGAGGCGGTACTGCAAGGCGATCCACAAGTCGTAATCCAGCGTGAGGGTTTCCGGGGCGGCTTGGGGATCAAATGCTGTCAATGTCAGGCTGTCGGGCGCGGCGAATTTGCCTATGCCGGGAAAGAAGACCCGCAGAGACACCGTGATTTGGGCCAGCGCTCCCGTTTCGGCGTCGCGCTCGCAGGCCAGTAGTCCATCAATAAGCGCATCACATCCGGCTTTATCGGCCAGCGCGTAAACTTCGGTTTCCGTCAGCGGCGGCACAGGACGCTCGCGCTTGTCCGCCCCGCCGAGGGCATCGTGAACATCGGCATAGACAAATCCGGCGGCTTCGGCGGCGGTTTGAAGCGCCAGCAAAATGCCGTGCTCAAACAGCAGAATGTCATCGCCGAACATATCTGCACCGAACGGTGCAAAGACTAATTTTTTGGGTTCGTCCATACCCTGATTGTACCTGAACCGGCACTTATCACGCCGGAAACGGCGTATCTGCTCTATGCGCTTCTTCGTGCGGCTGTGTTTTTCCGCGTTTTGCCTTCTTGTCATTTCCTGCCTCACGGCTCATGCCGCGCCCCTGGTCAGCGCCGACGTGCGCCCGCCGACCGTCACGCCGGAAATGAAGCGGTATTCGGAGATCGGCTACGCGCTGTATTTTGCCGGCACGGCGTATGGCCTGCTCGCGCTGTGGGCCGTGCTGGCGACCGGCTTGTCAGCCCGGCTGCGCCGCTGGGTGCAGCCGCTGCGCTTTTCACTGCTGCGCCTGCTTGGGTATTACACGCTCCTGACCCTCGTGCTGGTGATGATTCATGCCCCGCTGACCGTCTACCGGGGCTATGTTTTGCCGCATCACTACGGCCTGTCGTCGCAGAGTTTCGGGGGCTGGCTCGGCGACATCGGCAAAAGTGTCGGCGTGGACATCGGCACTACGGTTCCCATTTTATGGCTCTTGTTCTGGCTCATCAAACGCTCGCCGCGCCGCTGGGCTGTGTGGTTCTGGGCCGCGCTCCTCCCGATCATTGCCTTCGGCATCTTCGCCGCGCCGCTTGTAGTAGACCCCCTGTTCAACAAATTCACGCCCCTGCCGCCGGGTCCGCTCCGGGCGCAGATTGAGACACTGGCGGCAAAAGCGGGCATTCCGAGCGCGCCGATTTATGTGGTGGACAAAAGCCGGCAGACCCATGAAACCAATGCGTATGTGACGGGCATTGGGTCGTCGGCCCGGATTGTGCTTTGGGACACCATCCTGCCGCCCCGAATGCCCGATGACCAGCTTCGGGCGATTGTCGCGCATGAGATGGGGCATTATGTCCTGAAGCACCTGTATTGGGGCTTTCTGCTGACCGGCCTCGGCCTATTGTTCGCCCTCCCCGCCGCCCAGAAGTTCGCCGAAGCCTTGCTCCGCCGCTTCGGTTCGCGCTGGCAGATTGACGGCCTGACCGACTACGCCGCCATTCCTGCACTGCTCCTGACCGTCTCGCTCTTCTCATTTATTTTTGCTCCCATCACCAACGGCGTCTCCCGCGAAGTGGAGCATCAGGCCGATGCCTACGGCCTGCACATCACCGGCAATGGCCCGGCAATGGCCCGCGCCTTCGTCACCCTCTCCGAGCAGAACCTCAGCGACCCGAACCCGCCGCCGTTCATCAAGTTCTGGCTCTTCACCCATCCGCCCCTGCAAGAACGAATAAACTTCGCGCTCGGCAGAAAATAAGACGGAGGAAATTAGCCCGTGAACGCGGAACAGAAGTAGTTATGAGCGCAATTCAGGAAGCCGAAACATTGCTGCCGCGCTTGACGCGCGGGGAAAAAGCGCAGCTTCTGTTATGGGTCGCCCGTGACCTCGGCGATGCGTTTCCCGGCGTGGAAAGCATTCCGAATGTCTGCGGCGGCGAGCCGTGCATTGTCCGCTCCCGCCTTCCGGTCTGGCTGCTGGAACAGGCCCGGCGGCTGGGGACAAGCGAGGCGGAATTGCTGCAAGCGTATCCAACGCTGCATGCTCAAGATTTGGCAAACGCTTGGAGCTATGTCCGCGCCCACCCTGACGAGATTGCCCGGCAGATCCAGGACAATGAAGACGACGAGTAGTATCAGGAGCAGCTTTCATGGCGCGGCTTTATGCAAACGAAAACTTCGCCCTGCCGGTTGTGCTGGAACTTCGCCGACTGGGACATGATGTTCTGACAACTCACGAGGCCGGCAAATCCGAGCAATCCATTCCCGATGATGAAGTTCTTCAGTTTGCCAGCCATGAAAACCGTGCAGTGCTGACTTTGAACCGAAAGCATTTTATTCGGCTGCATCGGGCAACCCTCGGCCATCGGGGCATCATCGTCTGCACTTATGATCCTGATTTTGTTGCACAGGCAGCGCGTATTGATGCGGCTATCCAGGAGCATGCGGCTTTGAGTGGTCAGCTTTTGCGCGTCAACCGGCCTCTTAACTAAGAAAGCGAGTTTATGACAAACATTACACTGCGGCAGGCGGAGCGAGCGGATGCCGACGCCGTCATCGGGCTGATTATTGCGCTGGCAGAATTCGAAAACCTGCCGCCGCCGGATGCCGCAGCGCAGGCGCGGCTGATTGAACACGGCTTTGGGGACACGCCGAAGTTTGAGGTGATGCTGGCGGAAGTGGACGGAGCGCCGGGGCCGGTCGGCTACGCGCTGCTGCTGCAAACGTATTCGACGTTTCTCGCTCAGCCGTCGCTGTATCTGGAAGACGTGTTTGTCCTGCCGGACTACCGCAAGCAGGGCGTCGGCACGGCGCTTTTACGCTTCTGCGTTCAAACAGCGCACGAGCGCGGCTGCGGGCGGATGGAGTGGACATGCCTGGACTGGAACACGAACGCCCAGGCGATGTACGACCGGATGGGGGCGCGGCGGATGAAAGAATGGTTCCTGTACCGCATGACCCGGCCGGTGATGGAAAAGATGCTGGAAAAAGAGTAAGCCAAAAAGTAGCTGTGTTCGGTCAGCCGCCCTCGGCTGACCGAACATAGCGGGAAATCGCGGAGTTAGTAGCCGTGGTCCATGTGCATATCTCTGTGCATCATGGCCTGATGCATCCCGCGCCGGGCGCGGACATGGTGCCGGATGGCTTTCGCCCGCAGGTGAGCACGTTCCGCCACGCCGTAGTTGCCATGCGCGACGGCGCGGGCATAAACGGCTTTTTGGTGCATGATGGCCTGACGTGCCGGGCGATGCATTCCGGGATGTCCGTAATCCTGTGCTGAGGCGGTGCCGGCCAGCAAAAGGCTCACGCCGCAGAGGGCCAGGCCCTTTATCATTGAATTGATCACGATTGTTTTCTCCTAGTGAAACGGCTCAAGGTGTGAAACCTTGCCTGCCTAGTGGACGGCGTCACGCCCGGAAAAGTTCCGGCGGAACTATTGAAGACGGCGCTGCTTTTCCTCGATGACGTTGGTCAGGACTTCACTACCGATCCGGCCTTCCGGGCGGACCGTGCCTTTGAGCCCCACTTTGTCTCCTTCGCGGGGCGCTCCGGCCCGGCTGAGGACCCAGGTTTGTCCGGTGCCGTCATTGATCCGGTATGCGGCGACATTGGCGATGCCGAGGGGCAGCTCGTAGACTTTGGTGACTTCGCCGGCGACCGTGACGTCTTTGTTGACATACGCCGACGGGTTGGAAGAAATGTCGCCGAGCTTATCGGTGTGTTCGTTGCACCCGGCCAGCAAGAGTGCGGCGAGAAGGGACAGGACAAACAAAAACTTACAACGGAACACATGTTCCTGGAAGCGTTTTACTAGTAAAGTCATGGTAATTGTTCCTTATTGGGAGGGTTTTGCTTCTGCAAAGCGTTGTTCTGTGACGAACTGTGCTTTCCCCAAGTTCCCAAAAATTAAAAATAAAAAACACGGAAGACTGGAACTTTTGTTTCACTTCCCGCGCTGTAGTCTCTGAAATACACCCACAGGAGGCTTCATCCCATGAAGTTAGTCAGCCAGATCCTCGCCGTTGCCGCCGTCGCTACCCTTGTCGTTCCTGCCATCGCGCAGACGTCCACCATGAGCAAGCCCATGATGAAAAAGCCCATGATGGCGAAAAAAATGACCGGCAAGAAAATGATGATGAAAAAAGGCACGATGGCGAAGAAGCCCATGATGAAAAGCACCATGAAGCCCATGACCAAGCCCGCGATGTAGTTTTGCGCTGCCGCGCACAACAAAACAGCGCCCCTGCCGATATTCGGCAGGGGCGTTTTTGCATCAGCATCGGTCCAGCACGGATTGAATAAACCCGGCTTTCGCGGCGGTGTATTCCGCGCGGCTTTCGGCGAATTGTTCGCTGAGGCGCACTTTCAGCGCTTCGTAATCTGCCGCCAGTGCAGGATCGGCCCGCAGCGCGTCGCGGAAGCACAGCGCCTCTGTCCAGATCGGGCTGCCGTACTCCACCACATGCAGCAGGTGCGTTCGCGCTTCCCCTTTGCCGAACAAATGGTGGCCGGGAACAACGTCCGTTCCCATGTCCTCGTACCCCAGCGCGGCCAGCGGCGCGGCCAGGCCCCGGCCGTCACTCAGCGATGGGACGCCGGCCAGGATGTCCAAGATGGGCTTGGCTTTGAGGACGGGGACCGAGGTGCTGCCGTAATGTTCCAGTCCCCGCAGGCAGGAACCGACAGCGGCGTTGAGCCGTTCCGCTTCCTCGGCGTAAAGCTGCGCCCAGAGCGGATTGGGGGCTGCCAACCGAACCCTATCTGAAGCCAGTCCCAGCACCTCCACGCCGTCACCTCCGTTTTTGCCTGCTTGTTCTGTCTACTTGCTTGTTCTGTCTACTTGCGGTGCCGGGCGATCACTTCTTCGGTCGCTTCCCGCGCGATCTGTGTTGCCCGCAGGCCGTCAAAGCCGGTCGGCAGGTCGGCGCGGTCTCCCGTCTCGAGCGCCCGCGCCCAGGCAGCGTACAAGCCCTCAAAGTTCTTTTCGCTTGACCCCGGCAGCCGGTGCGTTCCGTGCTTGGTCCGCACCTCAAACACCCAGCCGTCTCGGTCATAGCGAATAACGCCTTCGGTTCCAATTAAATGGTACGAGAAATGCGAGCGCGGGTCGCGGGCCGTATGGCCGTAAGTGAAGCTCATTTCCACCATCGTGTGCGCCCGGCTCTCGTGGTCCATGTGCAGCCACATATGGTCAGGCGCGGCGTAGTCTTCCACCCAGGATCCTATCGCCTGGTACTCGCTGACTTCGGAACCCAGCCACCAGCGAGCGAGGTCAATCTGATGCACCCCGCAGTCCACCATCGGGCCGCCCTCGATCATGCGGCCATGAAAGTAGGGGTTTTTGATAATGTCCCCAGCGGACGTCACCCGGTCCCGCCCATGCAGGTTCCAGATATAGACCAATCGCAGGGTCCGTACCTCGCCGACCGCGCCGTCGGCCACCAATTTCTTGATCGACTGCGCGACCCCGCTGTAGCGGTAGCAGAAGCCCGCCGCCAGCATCAGCCCGGCGTCGTCCATCGTCTTTATCATCAGCGCCGCGTCGTCGTCGGTCATCGCCAGTGGCTTCTCGCACAGCACCGGCAGGCCGTACTTGGCCGCCTCCTGGACATTGGCTAGATGCGCGGGTGCCGCCGAGGCGACTACTACGGCGTCAATGCCCGACTCAAAAAACATAGAGCTGATCGTGTATCCATGCGGGATGCCGAACTTGTGCTGCAATCCGTAAGCATGATCCGGGTCCGGGTCATACACTGCCCACGCTTCCAGCCCCTGCGTCGCCAAAATCGCCGGAAGATGCCCATACTCCGCAATCATCCCGCAGCCCATCAATCCGATTTTCTTCATAAACTATCTTCATCACAATCCAAAGTGACATTGACTCTTATTATGGCTTGCGCCGCAACCTTCTTACAGAACTGCTAACTCTTGTTTTTCTTCTTCTGATACCAAAGCTGAACCGGAGAGTTGCAACACAATTTCAAGGCTGCGGTTACGAAGTTCAACCCGCCGTTGAATACAGTGCTTAACTTCATCTGCTATCTCTATTCTGCGGGCTTCATTTTTAGGAATGGGAATAACGACTTCTAAAAGTCGTTTTCCCAATGTGTCTATAACGTCTCTAGTAAATTGCTTGGCTTTCATCTGACGGCGAACAATCGGCGTATTTAGAAGCGTCAAGAGCAGGTAAGGATCGATTTGATCCTTCTGATTGACCCGAATTTTGTAGATGCCTCCGCAATACAAAACCTTTGTATCATGCTCCGTCAAGATGCAAGATGTTCCCACAAGGTAGGTGCCATCGCGGACGACAAGAATGTCGTCTGCCTGAACGTCAAGTGCCGCGCGTGTAGCCTCGTATAATTCTTCACTGACCTTCTGCTTTGGGTCTGCTTTCAGTTCCCAGTTTGAAATATCGGAGGTACGAATGAACGGTACTGACCCCGTATCGTAGGCCATTTTGCCTACTTCAATTCCAGTTGCGAAAGTAAGCACATTTTGGTCGGCAAGCTCACCCAAAGAAATTAGGCTGTTGTCTTCTGATAATGCTTGAAGTTCTTCCTCTATGGTCGGCTCATAGTATTTGGGAAGCATAACATTGTTCCTAATTTGGCTACTTTTCATAGTGTAGCCAATGTTGCGCTCGCTGATGTCTTCCTCAGCTAAAGGTGGAGACTCTAAAAGCAAGGACGTGACACCCTGCGCCCAGTTTGGAACTGCCCGAAGCCTCTCCCGAAGCCTGCCACGCTCATCAATGATCTCTTGAATTTCCCGGCTGATTTCCTCACACAAGTGCTTATCTTTCGGTATGGGAAGCACAAGTTCATTGAAGCGATGCCCGATACTGTCTATGATGTCAGCCGTGAACTGCTTTGCTTTAATTTGACGGCGTATGATGGGGGAATACAACAGTGCTAAAAGTAGTGAGCTACTAATAGGTGATGCTTCGCTAAGGCGCAATTTCAACAAGTGTGATTGGTAGAGCATTGGGCCATCATGCTGAGACACCATGCAGGCTGTTCCTATAAGGTATGTGCCGTCACGAACGAAAAGAATGTCACCCGCTTTTACATCATGCTTTGAAGCATACTGCTGATAAATTGCCTCGCTGACACCCTGCTTTGGGTCGGTTTTGATTTCCCAGTTGGAAATATCGGAGGTTCGGACAAAAGGAATTGTTCCAGTGCCGTAGGCCATCTTGCCAATTTCGTCACCCGTTGAAATCTCTAAAGCATTACTCAAAGTGAGACTTTCAATAGAAACCATTTCATGGCTTTCCATTAAAGGCTCCAATTTGTCAACCACTTCCGGGTTGTAGTATTTCGGAATGAATACGCTGCCGACAATATCCGAGTATTTGATTTTGAAGCCGAGGTAACTGGCGCTTTCGCTCATTTTACTAAATCCTTGTATTTTAGCGCAATCGTCGGCACGTCGTCTAGCAGCACGGCTTCTCCTTTGTCGTTGGTGCGAATGGTCGGGTTGCCGCGCGAGTCGTGGCCGCACCACTTCGCTTCCGCCATGAAGATGTCGTAATCTTCGCCGGGCGTCGGCGGCGTATTTTCAATGAAGACCGCACAGACTTTAGCATGAGTGCCGCCTTTGCCGCTGGTCTTGAACAAGGCTTCCGGCATGGAGACGACCCCAAATATCTTGGTGTGCTGACGCAGATAAGTCACAACGTATTCATAGGTCGGCATCCCAAACGTCGACTCCGGCAGCACAATTCCCATGCGTCCGCCCGGTTTTAAGAGCTGGAGGCAGCGCTCCAGGAACAAAATTTGCGGCGGCTGGTCGTCATGGAGCGCCATGCCCTTAATCATTGTGCCGCTCGTTTTGTCTCGCGACCAGCGGTAGCCGAGATTGTACTGAGACAAAACCGACGTGCCGCGAATGGGAATTTTTGCCCCGAACGGCGGATTGGTCAAGATCACGTCAAACGAACCGAGCTTGATTTTATCTTGAGTCGCATGGCCCCATTCGCCCGGCGGGAGCAGGCTATTCTCGCAGAAAACGCCGCCGCGCCCGTCACCGATAATCGCCATGTAAGCTTTTGTGACTTTGGCGAGAAACGAATCTTTGTCCAATCCTCGGAAAAAGCGGGTCGCAACGTCGCGTTTCCGGCGGTCTGTTTGAACCTCGCTCCAATTTTTTTCTTTGGCTTCGGCGGCTACCTGCGCCCAAACATGCTCCAAAGCCATGATGAGAAAGCCGCCTGACCCGCAGGACGGATCAAGGAGCATTTCGCCCGGCTTCGGATCGAGAATGTCAATCATCATCTTGACGACGTTGCGCGGCGTGAAGAATTGCCCTTCGCTGCCTCGCAGGGCCGGGCCGATGAAGACTTCAAAGGCATCCCCAACGGCGTCCCGCTCCGCTTCGGTCACGCTGTAGTTTTGCAGTTCACCGACGATGTAAACAAGGCTATCAGCGTCCAGGCTGATGCTGTCTTTGGCGGAAAAAACATCGTCGTATTCGCTTTTGACTTTGTTCTCGAACAAATCCACAATGCGAGCTTTGACATCGGCGGGAGACTCTTCCAGCCCGCTGCGGAACGCGACAATCGCATCAGGCGCGGTATTGATTTCGTCGTAGATTTTGCAGAAAAGAAGATTGATAATCTCCTGGGCGAACGACTCGTCGCGAGTCATTCCTGTTGTATTGCCAGCTAGGTGATTTCGCAGGTCGCGAAAAACGGCTTTCAGATTGGACGGACGCCGAAGATCGCGGCGCAGATAAAGGCCGATGTCTTCAATCCGCTGGCCTTGACGCGGAATGGCAGGCATTTCTTTGTAGGTAATGCTGCCGTTCGTGAGATAAATTTTTCGCAGGTAATGATGGTCTTCGCCGTTGAACCAAACGCCGATGTCGGCCCGGCTCATGTCCATGTAAAGCTTGAGCTGGGAAATGCCGTCTTTCCGGGTCTTCTTCTTGCACTCCACCAGCATGAACAGGTCATCTTCGGTTTTGTGCGCGGCGTCTTTGAAGACGGCAATGTCTGTCGGATAAGACTTCTCTTCGTCGGATGGGTTACGGCGGACTCGGTGCTGCGGGCGCGTCTGGATTTGCTCTTTTGCGTAGCCGTAATCTTCTACCAGCCGCCGCGCGAAGACTTGAACCGCTTCGACTTCCTCTGGTGTCGCTTTCACCTGTTGACCGCTGATATAATCATGCAGATAGCCCGTTCTGGCTTCTACCTCCGCCGGACTAAAGCCGTCAGTCATTTCTGTTGTTTCTTCATCCATGTTTTGATTCATTCCTCTAGTTTCAATTTATTTCTCTAAGCCGGTTGCAATTCCATTGTTTCGGCCTGAACCGTCCGCCGGACGAGCCTGCCGCCTTGAATGGCTTCATGCAGCCCCGACTCATGCAGCCAGGCCGACGGCGTGCCTTCCTCTGCCGGAGCATCCATCAAGACTGTGAGCCAGGCAGAGACCGCGTCTATCTGCTGCTGATATTCGGTCAGCGGGTCACTCTCTTGACCCGGCGGCATCTGCGCCTGCGCGTCTAACGAAAAGCGCGGCGGCGCGTCCGAGGCGTCCTCCGGCAGCCACAAATAAAACGGGGATGGGTAAACCGCCAGCAGAAAATAGACGTAAATGGGAACGGCGGCGTGCCGGACTAAGTTGCGGCGAATGCGCGTCGCCCACTGCTCTGTACTTCCTTCGTGTTGATAGGAAGCATCTTTCACGTCTACCACCAGCCGAAGACGCTCGTTCTTGTCGTAAACCGCGATGTCAAACCGGGGTTTAACGTGCGCCCCCGGAATTTCCCATTCGCCCAGCCGTATCATCTCGCTCAGGCAAGCACGGCAGACGGTTGCGGCCACTGCACGTTCCGGCAACTCCAAAATCGCCATCACCGGCGCAGGCGTCAACCCGACACAGCCCGGCAGCCGCAATTCGCACTCGCCGATTGTGACAATGCCGGAAGGATCAACTTTCATGGCTTTACTCCTTGTATGCGGTGGCTCTTTGCCACGCCGCAATCTGTATTCGTGCATCTTCGACTAAATCTTCGCGCTCCTTCGCCGTGAGCGGCGTAATAAAAGCCGCATGAAGGCTGGTTTCCGCTTCATCCAGAAGAACATCCGGCTGATCGGTAGTTCGGTTGAAGCCCATGCGGTATCGGTCAGCATGGGCCAGCTCGTGAGCAAGGCACGAAACCTCGGACATTCGGACCCGCGCCTCGGTTCCGATGCCGGGTTCGACATCCGCGCCTAAATAGACCGCATTTGCGCCTTGATTGAACCGGGTTGGCGAGCCATGTGCGGCAGCCTCGGAAACGATCAGCAAACAGACCTGGTTCCCATCAAGATAATCCCAAATCGCCTGGCAGTTCTCGATCTTGCTTTGGGAAAGGCCGCGCTGGTTTCTGCTGGACGAAAGCATTGCGGGCCGCTACTCCACCGTGACCGACTTGGCTAAATTGCGCGGCTGGTCTATCTCGCGGCCTAGTTCCGACGCGATGTAATACGCGAGTAGCTGCATCGGGACAATGGACAGAACGGGCATGAACGTGTCGTGGGTGGCCGGAACGCGCAGAACTGCGTCTACGAAGTTTTCATTCAAGCCTTCGTCGCCGGTCTTGACGATGCCGACGGCGAACCCATCACGAGCTTTGACTTCTTTGACACTGGACTGGATTTTGTCGTACAGCGCGGACTGCGTGGCTAAACAGACGACTGAGACGCCGGGTTCCACCAATGCTAACGGACCATGCTTTAATTCCCCGGCCGGGTAGGCTTCGGCATGGATATAGGAAACTTCTTTCAGCTTCAGTGCTCCCTCCTGGGCAACAGCGTAGTCAAAGCCGCGTCCGAGAAAAAAGAATGAGGACGACGAAGCAAGCTGCTTGGCGACGGCCTGGACGGCGCTTGTGTCCGCCAAAATCTGGGCGACCTGCTCCGGCAGATTTTGGAGCTGCTCCACATACGCGGCGACCACGCCCGGCCCCAGCTTGTTTTCTTCCTGCGCGATGAACAAGCCTAAGAGGTACAGGCCGATGAGCTGGGTAGCGTAGGCTTTCGTGCTGCACACGCTGATTTCCGGGCCGGCATAGGTGTACAAAACTTCGTCGGCCTCGCGGGCGATAGACGAGCCGACGACGTTCACCACGGCCAGCGTTGTTGCGCCTTTGATCTTGGCTTCGCGGAGCGCGGCCAGCGTGTCGGCGGTTTCGCCGGACTGGGAAATGATAATTGCCAGCGTCTGCGAGTCCACAAGAGGGTCATTGTAGCGGAACTCGCTTGCGACCTGCACTTCCACGGGCCGGCGCAGCAGATGCTCGTAAAAGTTTTTGCCGACCAGCCCGGCGTTGTACGCGGTCCCGCAGGCGACAATGACAATGCGATTGAAATCCAGCAGCTTGCTCGTTGGCAGTTTTAGCTCGGGGAACGCGACTCCATGCGCTTCGGTGATGCGTCCGCGCAGGGTGTCCCGAATGGCCTGGGGCTGATCGTAGATCTCTTTGATCATGAAGTGCGGGTAGCCGCCCTTTTGCGCCGTGGAAACGTCCCAGGTCACATGAAACACTTCGCGGTTCAGCGTCTCGCCCCCCAGCGTCGTCAGCGTCACCCCTTCGGGCGTGATTTTTGCAAAATCGCCGTCTTCCAGTACCAGCACGTCCCGCGTGTAGCCCATGACGGCCGGGATATCCGACGCCAAGAAGTTCTCGCCGTCGCCGAGGCCGATAATCAGCGGCGACGCCGTCTTGGCAGCATAGATCGTGTTCGGCTCTTCGCTGGACACGACGCAGATGGCATACGCCCCCGTCACTTCCGACAAGGCCGCTCGGACAGCGTTCTCCAAGCATCCTGCCGTCTCTAAGTGCGACTCAATTAGATGCACCAAAACTTCCGTGTCGGTATCGCTCGTGAACTGGTGGCCGGCGTCGGCCAGCCGCTGCTTCAAGCTGAGATAGTTCTCAATAATGCCGTTGTGGATCAGCGCGATCCGCCCGGTGCAGTCAAAGTGCGGGTGGGCGTTGACATCATTTGGCCGTCCGTGGGTCGCCCAGCGCGTGTGAGCGATGACCGTGCCGCCCGACTGATCCAGCCCGTTCAGAGCGGCTTCCAGATTGCCGAGCTTGCCCTTTTTTTTCAGCACTGTGACTTTGGTCTCACCCGGCTTGACCACGGCCACCCCTGCCGAATCATAGCCCCGGTATTCCAGCCGCTTCAAGCTGTCCAGCGTCAATCGCACACTGTTTGCCCGTCCCCCGACATATCCCGTAATTCCGCACATATAAAGACGTTCCCCTCGCGACTTCGCGCTGCTTGTTCCCCTTAGTATACCTCAAACTGAGACGCCGCCTTGACGCCCGGTGTTCCAGGGACAGTTCAGAGACTGTATGAAAAGCTTCGGGCGACTGAAGTCGCGGCAACAAAAGCACGAAGTCCGCCTTCGCGGACTGATACAAATTGTCTTATCCTAACCTGCGAAGGCAGGTTTCGTGCTTTTGTTGCTGCGGTTTTAACCGCATGTCTCTAGTTTCTATACCGTCTCTCAGCAAAAAGCCCCATGTCAGAGGTTCTGCACATGGGGCTGAAGGAGGGTTTTCCGCGAGCGGCTTAGGGATTCTCGTCAATGAACTTGACTAGATTCAGGAAGATCGGAGCGCCGCTGCCGCCGAGTCGCGGCGTCCATCCGGTCGGGGCGGCGTTGACAAACGAATCGTCGTCGGCATCCAGCAGGCCGTAAAAGACTTCGGCAATGATGCGCCCGCCGACCCAGCCGAGTTGCGTCCTTGCCCCGATGCCGTTAAGGAGCGCGGACTCGGAAAACGTATTTTCCATGCCGACTCCGAAGTGATCCACCAGCGGTGCCTGCGCTTCGGCGAGAATATACAGCCACAGCGGCGTGTCCTGCTCAAGCTCCTGAGACAGCGTGCAGATCGGCACATACTGAAACATATTCTCCCCGGCACTATTCTTCCCGACATTTTTTCGGATACTGAGCTGGTCCGGCGTCAGCGCGGCGGCTTGAGGGTGTCCTTTGCTTCGCAGCACCCGCGCGATCTCCTGCCCGCTTTGCACTTTGTAAATGTTGCCGCGCAGCAGGTTCAGCAAAGCTAATGAAGGGCGGTTCGGGAGCGGCGCCGGCGGCGGGACGGCCGGCTGCGCGGTTGCCGGCAGAGTTTCGGGGGCGATGGTCTCGTCAATCTCTGCAATAATGCCGCCTTTGGTGTCGCTGGTCGGCAGGATATTCAGCGGCAGCGCTCCCAGCGGGTCCACAATGTTTGTGTCCAGTTTGTACGCGAATTGAAGCCGAACGGCGGGGTCATCCGCCGAACCGGCGACGCGCGGCGGGACAGGGTCTATCGGAGGCACCGGCGGCTCGCCCGGAAAAAAGCGGGCAAAGTCGTCAATCACATTGGCGGCGGGCAGGGGCTTAAAGCCGAGCAGGCTGGGCGTGGACGGGTCTTCGTCGCTGCCGGCGAAAATGTCCAGCGACGTGGTCGTGTTCAGCCGGTAGCCCTGCCGGACGCCGGAATGCCCATAGCGGTAGGCTGCGACGACAAATTCGCGCGGCAGATTGCTTCGCTTGCCCGGCGTGTACAGCGCGTATCGGTGCGCCCGTGCATCGGGCGAATCGGCGGCCTCTAAGTCGTGCCGCACGTCCGCCCGCACGAGGCGCGGCAGAAAATCTTCAACGATCAGGGTTTGGTACGTCCAGCGCACCTCGCCCCGCGCCTTTTCAAACAGCGCGGTTCCGGTTAGAGCCGGGTCTTCCCCCTTGATCTGCTTGACGACGGCATTATGGTAGCGGATAAACAAAAGCTGGATCTGGCCGACCAGCACATTTTCGTCGTTGCGCTTGTCCCCGATCATCGCCCGTCCGTTTGGGCTGCGGAGCAGGTCTTGCTCGGCCTGCCCGACGAACTGGCCGATGGTGCCAGTCGCGTTGGCCGCGCCGTCTTTGAACAGCAGGGAAGCTCCATCGCTGTCGTATAAAAACGGCTGGGCATCGGGGCCGTCGCCGTAGACGGAGTCCAGATCAAAGCGCGGGGTCCGCAGGTTGGTCGGCATCCGTGCTTTGTCGCCGTCATCGATGGGGTTCAGCGACGAAGTGTTGTCAAAGGTCAGGTCGTGATCCACAAACTGGCCGAAGTAGGTGTAGCCTGCGGGAATCCACAGGTTTTCTTCGGGATCGGGGCCGTCATGGACCCCATCGGGTTCGCTTTTCATGGCGACCGCGAGATCAAACAGCAGCTTGGTCAGATAGATCTTCTTGCGGAGGGGAAGCAGTTCCGTAAACTGCTGTTCACGGGTTCCGACAGAACCGTGGCCTGAGGCGCTCATTATCTTGTCCCTGTCTGTGCCATTTCGGCACGAAAAGGCTCTTCTGGAAAATCACAGAAGCAAGCCGGGTGACGGAAAGACTTACGAACTTACGGAAAGAGTATAATCCGCCTCCTTTCCCGCTGTTGTGCCAAAGGTCACATGCAGGCAGTAATTTATGCCACACGATGATTGAGAAGACGCCGAGCGACGACGCAGAACTGAAACGAAGCAGAACCAGGGTGCAGGAAAAACGCGGCGGGGAGTGCAGGAGTACGCCGCAAAGCGATTATAGCAAAGAGAACGCGCTCTGCCAAGTATCAAGTTTCAGAGGGGGCCGGAGCCACGCAGGCTGACCCGGCAGAAATCGCGCAGCGCCGCAAAGCGCTTTACGAGCAGCAGATACGGGTCGCAGCTTTTCTAAGAGGCTGACCCAGCAATCTGCTTCGCTGCGTTGGTTCCAGACAAGGCGCACAGGGGGACGCCGCCGCCGGGGTGAGTGCTGCCGCCGACAAAGTACAAGCCCTGCACGTCAGGCGAGATCTGCGGAGGACGCAAAAAGCCCTGACGCCAGCCGTTTGACGACAAGCCGTAGATCGCGCCGCGGTACGCCCCGTAGCGGCTCTCCAAATCCAGTGGCGTCCACATTTGTTCCACAAGGATGCGCTCACGCAGATCGGTCAGGCCCATGCGCTCCAGTTTTGCCAGCACCAAGTCGCGATAATACGGGGCTTCGGTCCGCCAGTCAAAATGAGAAGACAGCGCGGGCGGGTTAGTCATCACGAACAAATTGGAGCAGCCCGGCGGCGCTTTTGACGGATCGCTGACAGACTGGCAGGCGACGCCGACTGTTGGATCTTCGGCGGGCGTCTGCGAGTCGAAGATCGCCGAAAACTCCGCCTCGCCGTCGGCAGCCAAAAACGAGTTGTGATGGGCGAGCTGGGGATACTCGCCCTGAACGCCGAGCAGCAGCAGAAATGCCGAGGTGCTGGGTTCGATCTTCTGCACACGGCTTTCGGGCCAGGAGCGTCGGGCGGCGTGAGGAATCAGAGTCGTCATCGCGCCGAGCGCGTCGGCGTTGCAGATGACGGCGTCGGCGAACAGCCTGTCGCCGTCCCGCGTTTCCACGCCCCGCGCCCGGCCACTCTTGACAATGATTTCCGAGACCGCAGTGGATGTTTGGAACTGGACGCCGAGGCTCTCGGCGGCCTCTCGCAGCGCTTCAGCGAGCTGATAGAGTCCACCGCGCACATAGAACGTCCCCTGCCGCCACTGCACATCGGCCACGGTCGCGAAGATGCCTGATGCCCGCGCGGGATGCGAGCCGCTGTACAGCCCATACAGCTCGAAGACTTGGCGCAGGCGCGGGTCGGAAAAATGCTGGGAAACGACCTCCCGCAGCGTGCGCCAGGGTTTCAAGGCCAAGAAGCTTGAAAGCTGACCCCACTGGGCGGGTGAGGGAACACCGCGCACGGACGCCCCGAAATCCTGTTTGAGAAACGGCTCGGTGGTCGCGTCGGACACTTGCCGGGCGTACTCTAGAAATCGCCGGAAGCCGGCTTCGTCCTCCGGCGCAAAGGCTGCAATCGCCTGTGCGGCGTCTTCCGGGTCGCCCGGCGCGTCGAGCATCTGCCCGCCGAGCATCTGCCCGCCGGGGAAATGGTAGCGGCAGACCGTGTCCAGCCGCACCAAGTCCAGCACGTCTTCCAGCCGCCGCCCGGTGCTCTGGAACACCTCTTCTAAGGCCCAGAGCATCGTCAGAACATGCGGCCCGGTGTCGAAGCGAAAGCCGTCCTGTTCCCACACGTTCAGCTTGCCGCCGACCCCGGCGTTCTTTTCCAAAACCGTGACGCGGACGCCGCGCGAGGCCAGCCCAATCGCCGCCGCCAGGCCGCCGACACCTGCGCCGATAACAACCACTTCCATAGCAAAGAGTGTACCCGGCGGAGGGGAAGAAGTCCGCTCAGGAAGTGCCGGGCTGGTGAAGCACAGAAAGTCCCTGCGGGACTTACGGCAAGCGATCGTTGCCCCGTCTTAGGGGACGCTCAAGACAACCTTGCCGTGCGTTCCGCCCCGTTCTACCTGTTCATGCGCCTGCCGCGCCTCGGACAGCGGCAGCACTAGGCCAACCCGTGTCCTGACTTTCCCCGCATCAATTAGTGTCCCGATCTCCGTAAGCTGCGCCGGGTTCGGCGTCACGCCGACCATCTTCCCTAGAACTCCATGCGCCTGCGCCGCATCCTGATCCGGCGGGGCAGGAGTGGCGACCAGAACCCCGCCGGGGCGCAGCGTCGCCCAGGACCGTGCCTGCGTTTCGCCGCCGAGCGTGTCCAATACCACGTCAATATCGTGCGCCGCGTCTTCAAACTTTTCGGCCTTGTAATCTACGACCACATCGGCACCGAGGCCGCGCACATACTCTAAATCTTCGCCGGTCGCGGTCGCGATGACTTTCGCACCGATGACTTTCGCGAACTGCACGGCGAATGATCCGACTGCCCCGCCTCCGCCGTGAATGAGTATTGTCTGCCCTTTTTCCAACTTCACTTCGCCGAATAATGCCTGCCAGGCGGTCAGTCCGGCCAGCGGCACGGACGCGGCGTGAACCGCGTCCAATGTTTTCGGCTGCCGAGCGATCTCGGAGGTCCGGACGGCGACAAACTCAGCATTGCCGCCATTCCGGGTCGAGTCGGTCGTCACGTAAACGGCATCACCAACGGCAAACGCTTTCGCGAACTCTGCTGTGTCCGGCCCCAGCGCGGCCACTGTTCCCGCGAGATCAAAGCCCAAAATAAACGGCGGCGTGTGGTAGGCGGCAAACTCGCCCGCCCGGATCTTCGTTTCGCCAGGGTTCACCCCGGCCGCCTTCACCCGCAGCAGCACGTCGCCGGCGCCCAGCGTCGGCACCGGGACATCTTCATAACTCAGCACGTCCGGCCCGCCGTAGCGAGGAACCACCACTGCCTTCATGGTTGTCATGTGGGTTCTCCTTTAAAGGCTCTAAACGCTTTCAAGCTTGTTCGCTCAGGTAGCGAAGCGCGGGCGCGATGTACATGGTGCGCTCCCAGGTCGGGTGCAAGCGCTGCACCACAGGTTCGAGTTGACGTACTGCCTCCGCAGGGGTTCTCTTGTCAGCCTCGCGGGACGACACCATTCGGCGAATCTCCCCGAAGTAGCCGCGCACATGGTCGGCGATCTCCGTCCCGCCCAAGTTCCCATGTCCGGGGACAACAAGGCGCGGCTGCTGCTCCGAGACTCGCGCGAGAGCCTTCTCCCAGGCTCGCAGGTCGATATCGGCCGCGCTGATCATCGGAGGGAAGAGCGGGACAATGGGGAACATCCGCTCTTCGACGAGGTCGCCCACGAACGTTACCTTTTGATCGGGGATACTAATGATCTGGTCGCCGGGGCTGTGCGCGATGCCCCCGGTCCAGAACTCGACTTTGCGATTACCCAGGTCCAGGGAAGCACGGCTGCCCTCGTATACCTCGTCGGCGAGAGTAATCTGGATATCGTCCAAAAGAGAAATCTGGTCAGGAGCGAGAGTGAGGCGGAAGCCTTTCAGCAGCTTTTGTCCGTCACGCGCCAGATAGTCACGCTGAAGCTTGTTGTAGAAAATCTTCGCGTGGCCCTTGAACGCCTGCGCCCCGTAAGTGTGTTCGGGATGCGCGTGCGTCACAGTCAGCACAATGTCGCGCTCACCGGCGATGGCTTGCGCGGCCTTCAAGACGTCGCGTCCGCTTTGGGACGTAAACCCACTGTCGATGACCAGCACTCTTTTGTCGCCTTCCACAATGCCGATGTTCGGCACGAGAGGAGTCCGCTTGTCAGGAATGATCCAGATGCCGTCGGCAATGCGGCTTGGGAAGCGTGCATCAACGATTGGGGCAGGAGGTAAGGGGAGGGGAAGCACGGCCTCCGCGGCTCTCACTTCCGCCGCCCGCGCTTTCGCCGCATCTAAGGAAAGCAAACCCAACAGGATGCCTGCTCCACTTAAGCGAACGAAATCGCGCCGGTTCACTTCATTCATGGTCATAGCATTTTCCCTTCAGCATCAGCTTTTTCTGGACTGACACGGACCTAAGAAAGTATTCCTGTGAATTCCTAATCGAAACCCTCAGCCCAAATATCTTGGGATACACTGTGATACCCGCTTGCTGTCTTGTCTCAATCTGTCACGCCGGGGACGGTCGGCACTGCTGGCAGGAGGCTGCGCCGATTGTACCCGCCGCGTTGACTTCGCGCCGCGCCCCATGCTATAATTCGGCGTCCAATCTCAGGCCGTCCAAGAACACAAGAATCAGGCCGGCCAAAGAAAACGGGGAAAAGCAATGGCAAACACAGTGGTGGTGGGGGCGATGTGGGGCGATGAAAGCAAAGGCAAGCTGATTGACTTTCTCGCGCATGACAAAGATGTCGTCGTCCGCTGGGGCGGCGGCTCCAATGCCGGCCACACGGTCGTCGTGCCGAATTCAGACGGCAGCGAGGAAGAATACAAGCTGCACTTGGTCCCGTCAGGTATTCTGCACCCGAACACGCTTTGCGTCGTCGCCGACGGCGTGGTGCTGGACCCGGCTTCGTTCGTCGGCGAGCTGAAGGCGCTGAAAGCGCGGGGCGTCTCGTGCGAGAATTTGAAGATCAGCGGCAACGTTCATATTGTCCTGCCGTACCATGTGCTTTTGGATGAGCTGGAAGAAAAGCGCAAAGGCAAGCGGGCGCTCGGCACCACCGGCCGCGGCATCGGCCCGGCGTATCAGGACAAGGCCGCGCGGGTCGGCATTCGGATGCGCGAGTTCGTGGACCCGGCCCTGTTCGCCGAGCGGCTGTCGGAAGTGCTGGACTTCAAGAACGAGCTTTTGACCAAAGTGTACGGCGTCGCGCCCCTGTCCGCCGAGGCCATTCTGGCCGATCTCTTGCCCCATGCCGAAGCCCTGCGGCCTTATGTGGACGACACGGCGCTCCGGGTCGCGTATGCGGCGCGTTCGGGCAAGAAAGTCTTGTTTGAAGGCGCCCAGGCGACGCTTTTGGACATAGATCTCGGCACTTATCCCTATGTGACATCGTCGCACCCGTCGGCAGGCGGCGCGTGCATCGGGACTGGCCTGGGGCCGACCCAAATTGACCAGATCATTGCCGTCACCAAGTCCTACACCACGCGGGTCGGCGCGGGCGCGTTCCCGACCGAGCAAAACAACGCCGTCGGCGATTTGATCCGGGAGCGGGGCGCGGAATACGGCACGACCACTGGCCGCCCCCGCCGCTGCGGCTGGCTCGACGGCGTTGCGCTGCGCTACTCGGCGCTGGTGAACGGCCTCACTGATCTGTACCTCGGCCACTTGGACGTGCTGACGGGCTTTGAGGAAGTGAAGATGGCAGTCGCGTACAACTTGAATGGGGTTGAAATCACCGATTTCCCCAGCGATCAGGCCAGGCTGTGCCGCTGCGAGCCGGTTTACAAGACGTTCCCCGGCTGGTCGGAAGACGTCAGCGCCATCCGCGAATATGCTCATCTGCCGGACAACGCCCGCCGCTTCGTCGAGGCCGTGGAAGAATACGTCGGCGTTCCGATTACCACTATCTCCGTGGGCCGCCGCCGCGACCAAACGCTGTTCCGCACAGCCTGATTTCGGAAAGCGTAATGCCATGACCGTGCTTGCCGACTCCCCATCTCCTGCTGAGATATTGCTTGCCTCATTGACGCCTGCCTCCGGCCTCGCCCTGCGCCGCTGGACGCCGGATGAGTTCCGCTACCTGGCGTCCTCGGCAGTTCTCGGCGATGCCGCTCAATTAGACTTAGCCGACGGCGAAATTGTGGACCGCGACACGGGAGACCTGTACCTCTTCAGTCGCGACGAGTATTATCGTTTAGGCGACCTGAACATTCTTGGGCCGGAAGAGCGCACGGAACTCATCTATGGAAGGATAATCATGCGCATGAGTCCCATCGGCCAGCCGCACAACATCGCCGTCAGCAAAACGGCGGATGTCTTAGAAACGGCGTTTGGTGATGCTTTCTTCGCAACACAGCAGATGTCTCTGCGCGTCGCAAGCGGCCTGGAGCCGGAGCCGGACGTGACGGTTCTTGCGGGGAGGCCGGACGATTATCCCGACGTGCCGCGCCCCGCAGATGTGCTGCTCTTGGTCGAAGTCTCCCACAGCACCCTGGATTATGACCGCAGCACTAAAGCCGCGCTGTACGCCGAGAATGGCATTACAGACTACTGGATCGTCAACCTGCGCTCCCGCACACTGGAAGTGCATCGTCAGCCCGAAGGCGACGTTTACATCAGCCTGCGCGCTTACGGCGAAACCGAAGCCGTCGCCCCGCTTGCTGTGCCGGATGCCCTTGTACGCGTCGCCGACCTGCTGCCGATTGTGCGATAAGCCAAAAAGCCCATGACGTGAGGAACCATGTGTTAAAACACACGGCTGTTTGGCGCGGACGCCACGAAGTACCGCTTCGGGTCACTGTGAACAAATTGAACTTCCTTAACCCCGCGAAGCGGGTGTTTTGCGGCCGAAGGCCATATAGCCGTATGTTTTAACACATGGTTCTGCATAAGGAGCCGTACTATGAGTTGGGTCGCGCAATTAATGGTCTATCCCAGCGGCCTCGATATGGAAGACGATGATGGCACCGAGCCGGAGCGCCACTTCTTTGAAGGCGAGCTGGACCGATTCTTTAACGCGCGAGGCGAGGAGCCGCCTGTTTCTATTGAAGATAATCGCTTGCCTTCTAATTGGTACAGCGGCGGCAAATCTTTTGGTCATCTTTACGTTGGTGCGTATAACTACTTCAAACTGCAAGAGTTTTTGGATTTTCTGCAAGCGATCACTTGGGAGAACCCGGAGTCTACGGACTTTATCAGCATCCAAGTGATTGTCGGCGGCGATGTTGAACATGACGGCATGGATTTTCGCGTCATCAAAATTACCTATGAGAGTGAGACTGTCGAGGACAATGCGTAAAAAGATCATTGCGGGCAACTGGAAGATGAACAAGACGGTGGGGGAGGCCCAGGCGCTTCTGGAAGAGCTGAAGCCGCTGGTGGCGGAGCATACGGGCGTGGATGTTGTCATCTGCCCGCCGTATACGGCGCTGTACGCGGTGAACCAAATGCTGGCTGGCAGCAGCATCGGGCTGGGGGCGCAGGAAGCGTTCTGGAAGGCGTCGGGCGCGTACACGTCCCAAATCTCGCTGCCGATGCTGGCGGATGTGGGCGTGACGTATGTGATTTTGGGGCATTCGGAAACGCGCGGGCGGTTTGGGGTTCCCGAACCCGGCCTGACGCCGGACCTGCTGCGGACGTTCGGCGAGACTGACGCCGGGGTCAATATCAAGACTCAGGCGGCGCTGGCCGCCGGGCTGACACCGATTATCTGCGTCGGCGAAACGCTCTCCGAGCGGCAGCGCAACGAAACCGACGACGTGGTCCGGGTGCAGGTGCTGGGAGCGCTGGCAGGCGTTGCCGCGCACCAAGTTGCCGACCATGTTGTCTTCGCGTATGAGCCAGTCTGGGCTATCGGCACGGGCGAAGTGTGCGCTCCCGATGAAGCCGACCGTGTCTGCGGGGTTGTCCGCCATACGGTGGAAAGCGCTTACGGCGCGGACGCGGCAGACTCGGTGCGAATCCAGTACGGCGGCTCCATGAAAGCAGACAATGCCGCCGAGCTGCTGTCCCAGCCCAACATTGACGGCGGATTGATTGGCGGGGCAAGCCTGAAAGCCCAAGACTTCGCCGCGATCATTGCAGCGGCTGGGGAATAAGCGCGTTTGCTTCGGGGCCAAATCGGGAAAAAGAGACAAACAGTTCTCAGTGTGACGAGGGACCCTCCGATGAAGACCAAACGCAGAATGAATACCAGCAGAATAATCGGCATCACGGCAGCCGTGGCGGCAGCAAGCGCAAACTTCGCGTTTCTGCCGGCGCTTCATGCCGACACCTTGACATTCACCAATGCACCGGCAAGCGAGGCCGCCGCAACAATCGGCAAGCGCCTCGGCGTCACGATTGTGTTCCGAGGCAGCCTCAATAAAAGCCTGCCGGTGACGTTTTCAGTAGACGACCCGGATACGGCGGGCGGGCGATTGCAGGCGGTCAGCAGCCTGGCGACTGCGTTAGATGCCGACTTCCAAAAAGTCTACGTTGTCTCTAAAGTGGACCCCGGCGCGGCGATTCCGTCTGTGCCCCTTGATACTAACGGTCCGGTCGTGTTTCAGTCTGCCCGCATCCCGGCCCGTCAGGCGATCCAAGTGGTTGCCGCGGTGGACAGCGCCGTTACGCAGATCAGCGGCGCGGTTGAAGGCAGCGTCGTCTTACCCGACACCCATCTCAGCGCGTCCGACGCGGCGGCGGCGATTGCCAAGCAGACAGGGACCGAGTGGAAAGCGTATTACGGCCTGTTCAAGCGCGGCGAAGCGCCCGGCCGCCTGAGCGGCATTGTTTTGGACCGGACGGCTAACGGTCAGCCGATCCAAGAACAGCCGCTGCTGTCGTACCGCAGTTCGGCTCCGGTGACGGTCCCGCTGCACAGCGGGCAGGAGGCGGTGGTCGGGCCGCTCAGCCCGCTTTCGGGCCGCCCGGACGTTGCGTCAGTGGACAACACCAATTTTGGCTTTGCGAGCGACTACGGCCTCGGTGGCTTTGGCGACCCTTACGGCTTCGCCAGCCCCTACGGTTATGCTGGTCCCGATGGCTCCTTTGCGACGCCGGGGGCAGTCTTCACGCCGGGCGTCGGCGTCAGCCCCGCGGTTCCCGGTGTCAACGCGCCGCCCGCCAACGCGGCCGCCGGCCCGAACGGCCAGGCGATTTTGCCGGGCTTCCCGTACACGGGCAGCGTCGGATCAATGCCTGTCGGCGGCTACTAATCACGAGAAGCGTATGAGCAAACTGCTGGCCGCTTCTTTGATACGCGATATCCCGGACTTCCCCAAGTCCGGGATTTTGTTTAAAGACATCACGCCCGTCTTGGGAAACCCGGAAGCGTTCCGGGAAGTCATCGCCGTTCTGGCCGAACAGGCCGCTTCCGTCAAGCCCGACGTTATCGCGGGGATTGAGTCGCGCGGCTTTCTGCTCGGCGCTCCGGTCGCTCTCGCCCTCGGCGTCGGCTTTGTCCCGATCCGAAAAGCCGGTAAGTTGCCGTCGGAAACCGAGCGCGAAGAATACGCGCTGGAATACGGCACGGCGGTTGTGGAGATCCACCGGGATGCTGTCCAGCCAAATCAGCGCGTCTTAATTGTGGATGATCTGCTGGCGACCGGCGGCACGGCGGCGGCGGCGGTGCGTCTCGTCCAAAAACTCGGCGGCACGGTGATCGGCCTCAGCTTCTTGATTGAGCTTGGCTTTCTGCCGGGCCGTACTGCGCTCAGCGGCTACGAAGTGCGTAGCCTGCTGACGTACTGACGGAGCGCGGGGGCGGCTCCAGGCGCAGATGCAGACCAACCAGTCCTAGAACCGCCAAAGTCGCGAGCGCGTAACGGACGGCGGGGCGGGGAAACTCGCCGGCCAGTGCCGGCAGCAGCCGGGACAAGCCGCCGCCGGCCAAAACGCACAGTAGCGGCATCAGCGGCAGCCGCATCCCTTCAGCAGTTGTCAGCGAGCAAACGGAAGCGACGCCCAGCGACAAAACACTCCATAACACCACCGGCAGCCATCGGGCGCGGCGCACCGCTTCTCCGAACTCCCCACAGAACGGCACCAAAAGCCACAGCAAAAGCGCCGAGGCCGGAGTCCACAGCCAGCGCCAGACGCCCCCGTACAGACCGAAGCGCGTCATCGCCGGCAGGCCATATCCCATCAACTGCCGCCCGGCTTCAAAGATGACCAGCGGCACGAAAAAAACGAAAGCGCCGTATCCCACCCGCTTCCGTCCCTGCCCGAACGACAGGCCCAGCAGCAGCAGGCCCAGCAGAAAGCCATCGGGCCGAACCATCGCCGCGCCCGCCGCGAGTGCTAGCGCGGCGAGAGACGATCCCGCGATAAAGGCCAGCAGTGCGAGGGCAGACAGCAGGCCGAACGCCGCGCTTTGGGGTGAATATGCCGCCCAAAACAAAAACTGCGGGCTGAGGGCGAGCAAAAGTCCTGCCCCAACCCCTGCGGCTCTATCCCGCGCCTTCCATCCCAGTGCGTATAATGTTCCGACCGTTCCTGCCGCCGCCAGCGATCCCCAAAGCCGCCGCCCGGCCAACTCGCTGAGCCATGCTGAGACGGCCAGAGAAATGAGGCACAGAGCGGCGATCCAGGCGGCATCAAGCGGCTGAAAGCGAGGCCGATTGGCGCGGGGCGCAGGCCGCGCGGCTTGGCGTCGGGGCAGGGGACGCGGCGCGTCGGGATCAGTCAAAGAGGATTGGGCCATGATGGCGTATGGTAGCACACGGGCTTTGGGGTGTCAAGAGGAAGAAAGGAACCATGTGCTAAAGCACACGGCTACATGGCGCAGACGCCACGAAGTACCGCTCTGCACTGGCAGACCTGGAAGGCGCGGCACTAGGAATTGTTCTGAACCCCGCGAAGCGGGTGTTTTGTGGCCGAAGGCCATGTAGCCATGCCATTCATGGCATGGTTCTTTCATGGCATGGCGTTCAGCGCACTATTTCCTCTTCTTTTTGCCGGGCTGACTTGCAGACATTTTCAGGTATACTTTGCGGCGTAAATCAGACTTGGCGGCAGAAAAGCAGGGGGGCGAATGAAGGGCATTATCTTGGCAGGCGGGTCGGGAACACGACTGCATCCGCTGACATTGGCGGTCTCAAAGCAGCTCATGCCGGTGTACGATAAGCCGATGATTTATTATCCGCTGTCTGTGCTGATGCTGGCGGGCATTCGGGATGTCTTGATCATCTCAACCCCGCATGACCTGCCGCACTTTGAAAAGCTACTCGGCGACGGCAGCCGGCTCGGATGCAAATTTGAATACGCGGTTCAGCCGGAACCGAATGGGCTGGCCCAGGCGTTCGTCATCGGCGCAGACTTCATCGGCAGCGACAAAGTGGCGCTTATCTTGGGCGACAACATCTTTTACGGCTCCGGCATGGCCGAAATGCTTCAGCACAACGCCGACCCCGAAGGCGGGGTCGTATTCGCTTACCATGTCAAGGACCCGGAGCGTTACGGCGTGGTCGAGTTTGACGCCGATTGCCGGGCGCTCTCCATTGAAGAAAAACCCGCCGAGCCGAAATCGCGCTACGCCGTGCCGGGCCTGTATTTCTACGACAACACGGTGGTCGAGATCGCGCGAAATCTCACGCCCAGCCCGCGCGGGGAATACGAGATCACCGATGTCAACAAAGAATATCTCGCGCAGGGCCGTCTGCAAGTCGGAATCTTGGACCGGGGCGCGGCGTGGCTTGACACCGGGACATTCGACTCGCTGATGCAGGCGGGAACATTTGTGCAGGTGATTGAAGAGCGTCAGGGGCTAAAGATTGGCTGCATCGAAGAAGTCGCCTTTCGTATGGGCTTCATTGATGCCGCGCAGCTTGAAAAAATCGCCGCGCCGCTGGTCAAAAGCGGCTACGGCGAGTATTTGATGAGCCTGTTGCGCCCGGAGTTCATGCGTTAGAAAAAGGTACAAGATAGGCCGTCCAGGTTCAGAAACCCGCAGCCCTGCTGCTTCTAGGCCGCAAAAGCCGTGACGGGCCGTGCGAGGTCATTCTGCGCGGTCAGCGCTCCCGATGTTCCCGCGTCCTGTGTCAGCGCCTGGCTTAGAGCCGTACTAAGCTGGGATTGCAGGCTAGGGGCCGCCGTGGCAGTTGTTGAGTCTGTCGTCGCTTGATAGGCCGCAGCGGCGGACGCGGCGTGGCCTCCGCCGCCATGATGATGCCCGCTGTGGTGGGCTGAGGACGGTTTGAGAGACGACAGGTCACCGGTCTGGGATGCCTGCTGGAACTTGGCGGCCAGACTCGTCAATGCCTGTCCCTGGCTGCCGCCTGTTTGCGTGGCGTCGGTCTGAAGCCGGGCGGCAATGTCCGCTGTCGCTTTCTTGAACGCGGCAGGATTGCTCAAAGACAACTGCTGAAGCTGGGCCAGCAGGGACGCGCCGCTCGAAATAGATGTGGCCGCGGCCGGGCCGGTGGCCGGCGTCGTGCCGCTCGTACCCGAAGAGACAGCGGCCGCGGCCGTGGTCGTGCTGGGCGCGTACAGGGCGCTCAGTGGATCGGTGGAATTCGCGGCGCTCGCAAAGATGCTGCTGACGCTCATAAAATCGGCTCCTGACTTTGGGCAAAGACGACGCATGAGTGCGCCGTTTTCATCTTCGGTATAAATACGGGTAAACTAGAGGACACAGGAGAATATTAATAATGGCAGACAAAATCAAGACAGCGTCGGGGCTGGAGTATGTGGATGAAGTGGTCGGGGACGGCGCAAGCCCCTCGGCAGGAAAAAAAGTCACCGTGCATTATACAGGGACATTCCCAGACGGCCGCAAGTTCGATTCATCGCGTGACCGCTCGCAGCCGTTTGTGTTCACTATCGGCAAAGGCCAGGTGATTTCGGGCTGGGACGAAGGCGTGATGACGATGAAAGTCGGCGGGCGGCGCATTTTGACGGTTCCCGCGCACCTGGGTTACGGCGCGGCGGGCGCGGGCAATGTCATTCCGCCGAATGCGACTCTGCTGTTTGATGTCGAGCTGCTGGGTGTGGGGTAAAATATGCCGACGAAGCTGACGCCGGACGATTTCGGGCCGGAATTTCAGGGTCATTTGACGACGCAGGGATACGGGGGCGGCCCTCGCATTGACGGGGTCAAAATTTTAGATCTGCGCCTTTTGACTGACGATGGCGGCTCGTTCGCCGAGCTGGTGCGCTTTGACGAAGCAGGTAATCTGGAAGCCATTCCCGAATTCAAAGTCCGGCAGTCGTCGTACTCGCTGGTCCTGCCGGGCGCGATCAAAGCGTTCCACTTGCATTATAACCAGGAAGATGTCTGGTTCGTCCCGCCGACCGACCGGCTTTTGATCGGCCTGGTAGACGCCCGCAAAGACTCGCCGACGCTCGGCGTGACCATGCGGTTCGTCATGGGCGGCGGCAAGGCGCAGCTTTTGTATATCCCGCGCGGGGTCGGCCACGGCGGAGCGAACATCTGGCAGCAGCCGGCGACCATTTTGTACTACGTCAGCCAGCAGTTTGACCTTGCCGACCCCGACGAGCGCCGCCTGCCGTGGGACATCCTCGGCAAAGACTTCTGGGACATGACGATGGGGTAAAGCCCCCACCCCCGGTGCTTCGCACCGGGGGTGGGGGCTTCCCTCGCGAAAAAATATCATGCCTGAGCCGTTTCCAACTGTTCACTGGACTGAATGGAATGCCGACGCGACCTTTGACGCCGGGGACACGCTGCCGCCGGAAAGCGCGGGGCGGCTTTGGGCCGTGCTGCTGTTTGTCTTCTACGGCGACAAATTGGCCCTAGCCGATATTGAGGGGCGCGGCCTGACCATCCCCTCCGGCCGCATTGAGCCGGGCGAAACTTTAGACGACGCAGCGGTGCGGGAAGCCTGGGAAGAAACCGGGGCCAGCCTCGACTCCGCCCGGCGGCGTCTGATCGGCTGCTACCGCCTCCTGCCGCGCTCCGGCCCTCACGCCGGGGAAACCCGCTACTGCCCGGTCTTCGCTGCCGAAGCGTTCGGCTTCGGCCCGATCCCCGACGGCTCCGAATCGCGCGGCTTGGTTCTGGCCGCCTGGGAAGATGTCGCCGACCTTTACTTCACCTGGGACCCGCTGATGGCCGCCGTCTTCGACTACGCCCGTGAGCGCCGCGAAGCGCTCTTTCCCGCCGGCGTCGCCGTTTCCTGGCTCACCGGCTAAAACTCCTGAAAAGGCTTTATTCTTATGAAGATGCACGAGGCAGCCGATCCATCTGCCCCTGCTTATACGGCTCTGTCAGATCACCGGGCCAACAACTTTGACTTCCTGCGGTTTTTGTTTGCCTCGCTGGTGCTGTTTTACCACTGCTTCGCTTTGCTCCTCGGCGCGGGCCAGCGGCCAGCTTATTTTGGAGAAAAGTTTGCCACGTTAGCCGGGGGTGCCAGTGTCAGCTTCTTCTTTATCATCAGCGGATTTCTTGTCACGACGAGCTGGACGCTGGACCCGATTTTTCGTCAATACTTCGCAAAGCGTGTGCTGAGGATTTACCCGGCGTTCATTCTGGCAATGTTCTTCTGCGCCTTCGTCGCCGGTCCGCTGGGCGCAGATAATGTTTCGCTCTACTGGCACCACTTCAAGATTGTCAAGGCCCTCGTGTATCTGTTCCTGCTTCCCGCCGATGTTGTCGGGCCGGACATGACGCTGGTGTTCCAGCATCAGGCTTTTACGAGCGTCATAGACGGCTCCTGCTGGACCTTGCGCTGTGAGTTCACGATGTACCTGCTGGTGGTCGTTCTCGGAGCCGCCGGCTTGTACCGTTTCCGGCAGGGCTTGGGGGTACTGATCCTCTTCGGCCTGTTCTTTTGCTTCTACGCGGTGTCGCAGGCGAGCAGCCATCCGTTGCTTCCGCCCCGGCAGCTACCCTGGATTACCAATCCCAATGTCTGGATGGGACTGATGACCTTTTTCCTGTCAGGAATGACGTACTGCTTTTACCGGGACTGCATCCCGCTTTCTCGAAACTTGCTGGCCTTCTCTCTGGCAGTTTTGCTGATTGCTGCATTCAAGCCGCACTGGTTTAACATCGCGGTGCCGATTTTCGGCTCTTATGTTTTGTTCTTCATTGCCTTTGATCCCCGCATCAAGCTTCAGCGCTTCGCGCGGTACGGCGACTTCTCTTACGGAATGTACCTGTTCGCCTTCCCAATTCAGCAGCTCTTGGTCCGGTATTACGGGGCGGAACTCACCCCATACCGGCTGTTCTTCATCGCCTTTCCGCTAAGCTTGCTTTGTGCGGTCTTGAGCTGGCATCTTGTCGAGAAGCCTTGTCTGAGGCTGAAGCCTGGAAAGCCGAAAATTGCACAAGCCGCTTCGCGGAAAGACTAAGCTGATGGTTATTACGCTCATCTCAGCGAGGCCAGCACGGCATCCAATTCTGCATTCCCCAAGTTTCCGACAATCACCACTTTCAGGCCGTTCTGGCGGCCAAACAAAACGCCGCGCCGGGGGTGCTGGGGCTTTGACGAGCCTCCGGGCTGGCTGTCCGGGGTCTCGAAGACCGACAGGCCGGCTGCGCCACCCGAAAAGCGCAGCTCGGCGACGCGGGCGCTGCGGCGGTCGGAGACCGAGCCGCCTTGATAGTGAAAACCATCAGGCAGCGCCGCCGGCACCTGCACCACAAAGCCCGCCTGAGCGCGGACCTGATCCAGCGTCAGCGTCGGCGTGGGAAAGCCGGTCGCGACAATGTTGCCGCTGCTGGGAATGCGAAAAACTGCTTTCGGGAACACCGGGTTGTAAGTGATCTGAGTGTAATAGGAGGCCGACCGGAGGCGGCCGGCGCTGTCGTACTGCTCGTTGCGGAGCTGGGCGCCGTTCATCGGGTCTACCCAAAACTTTTGCGACGGGACCGGAACCGGGCTTTGCGCCATGACTTGCAGGACGACGCAGGCATGACCGGCAACGGTATCCGTGCCGGCCTGCTGCACCAGCAGCCGCCCGGATTTCACCTGCTGGATCACCTGCGGCACACGCACCCGGAGGGTTTGAATGCGCGACGGGCTAAGTTCCAGCGTGTTTTTCGCCGGGATCAGATGGCAGTAAAACCGGCCGTTGTCAATGATCTCTTCCCCGGCCAGCCGGTCCGGGCGAATGTAATCCAGGCGCAGGGCGCGGGCGCCGTCCCGCTGAACCTGCTGCTCGGAGGAGACATCCAGGCCGTTCCGCACGACGATCGTTATCTGGTCCCCAGCCAGCGGCAGCGTATTCTCCGCTTGAAGCATCAGGCGCAGCAGATTGGACGCCGCCGGATCGGTGGCGGCGGTGCGAGGCTGGGGCATAGCGCGAGGCATGAAGCTCCGCCCGCGCGGTCCGGCCTGCGGCAGGGAAGCGTTCCGGCGCGGCGCGGCCTGGGTCGGCAGGGCCGAGAAAAGAGTCAGGCCAATCAGCCCCCCCGCAGCACTGGCTACCTGGAAGGCCCCAATTCTGGGGAGCCAGAACTGGAAAAAGCCGTTGCCTCTGGCAGTTTTTCTTCTCCGTATTGCTCCCCAGAATTGGGGCAGGGGGGTCTCTTCACTCAGTTTCTTGTTCACAAAAGGCTCGAGTCGGCGGGTGCGTTTGGACCGGCAGCAGAGTCCGCCGGGGCGCTGTCCAGGCTGCCGGCGAGGGTCTGGGCCGACATGTCTGCCAGCGGCTCGGCAGCGGCGTCCCGATGATGCTGGGCGACGCAGTCGGCGACAAACGCCGGGTCGGCGGCAGAGGCGGCCGGCGGGGTCGCCGGCTGCGGTGCGTGTCCGGGAAAAACTGCCGCAGCACCTGCCGCAAGCAGCAGCGAAAGCGCCAGCGCCGGACGCAGCCGCCGGGCCGTCAGCTTCGTGCGGAACGAGGGCCGGTTCAGGCCCAGTAAGGGCGGCGGGGTGGCAGGGCGGCGGGTTAAAGCCAGGCGCTGGGCCAGCGCGGCATCGAACCCGGCGGACGGCGCGGCGGCGGGGAGCGTGTGCAAAATCTGTTTCACCGAGACCATCTCGCGGTGCAGCGTCCGGCAGGCGTCGCAGTCCGACAAGTGAGTCTGCACTTGCCAGGCCGTCCCGGCATCAAGCTTTTCATCGGCGAATTCTGTGAGAAGTGATTGAACACGGTTGCAGTTCATGGTAAAGTTCTTGTACCCAAGTTTGTAAGATCAACAGTTCAAATAGCCGCTGAGATGCTGGCGAAGCTGCATTCGGGCGTTGAACAAGCGCGATTTGACGGTGCCGAGCGGGCAGCCGGCAATCTGAGCGATTTCTTCATACGGCAGCCCTTCAATGTCATGCAGCAGCAGGGTCGCTCGCAGCTTTTCCGGCAGCTTCGACAAGGCCGTTTGGATCTGCTCGGCCATCTCGACGTTTTCCAGCAGGCGGTGCGGCGCGTAAGTCTCGTCGGCGACTTCCTGGGTCCCGGCATCGTCGCCGATCGGTTCGTCCAAGGAATACGCCGGAACACGGTTTTTTGTGCGCCGGAAGCGGTCAATGCACAGGTTGCCGGCGATCCGAAACAGCCAGGTGTTCAGGCTGGACTGGCCGCGAAACGAGTCAATGGACGTATACATCCGAATAAAGACTTCCTGCGTCAAGTCTTCGGCGTCGTCTGCACTGCCGGTCATGCGGTAGACGTAGTTATAAATCTTGGCCTTGTACCGCGCCACCACCTCGCTGAACGCCGCGTCATCGTTCGCGCGGCAGCGCTCCACCAGCGAAAGATCCGTCAGGGGCATACGAATGGCCTGTGCGTGTCGTAAAACATATTCCATGCAGGGTCGCTCCCAAACCACCGAGAATGAATTCACAGAGAATTCCGCTGTGATAGTCAAAAAGACGAAAGCCGGCGAAAAAAGTTCATGCGCGAAACTTCTATTTTCGCTGCCCGGCAGGAAATGGCGACAGTTGGGAACAATAATACCGTATAATGCAGTGTGCGCATTCTCGCAGAAGTTGTTTGTTGAAGATTTTAATTACGGTCGGCAACGGAGGATCATAATGACTCAGATTGATTGGCATCGGAAAATCGGGGCCGGCGCTTTTGC
>CAXUNT010000028.1:0-45742 GCA_964252595.1 uncultured Armatimonadales bacterium | reverse complement strand
GGTTACGGCGGCGGTGGCGGCGGACGCAGCAGCGGCGGTGGACGCGGCGGCAGCGGCGGCGGCTATGGCGGCGGCGGCGACCGCTACTAAGCGGCTCAAGCAGAAGCCGGGACATTCCGAATGGGATGTCCCGGCTTTTTTATTTTTAAAACACTTGACTTAGACCGCTCTAAGTTCTTCATACTCTTTCTATGCCTACTCAAGAGATGCCGACCAAAGACGCGCTGACTATTCAGGAAATGGCCCGGCAAAGCGGCCTGAGCGAGTATACCCTGCGCTATTACGAGCGTATCGGCCTCCTGACCCCGATTCCCAGAGACCGCAGCAGTGGGCACCGGCGCTACTCGGCCGAGACAGTCGGCCTCGTGGAAAGCTTGTCCTGCCTGCGCGGCACGGGAATGCCGCTGGAAGACATTCGGACATTTCTGCATCTGCGCCGGCAGGGCGATTTCGCCGCCGCCGAGCAGAAAGCATTGTTCACAGCGCATCTCGCCGTGGTCACGGCGGAAATGGAGCAGATGAAGGTCCGCATGGAGTATCTCGCGGATAAAGTGGCCTACTGGTCTGCTGTGGAAGCGGGAGACATGGAACAAGCGGAAACAGCGAAAAATGCCGCACGCCTTCTCATGCCGAAACTCAAACGAAAAAAGGAGACGCAATGAAAATAGTGAGCCGCGGACGGTGCGTGAAAATGGGCACTAGTGAAAATGGACACTAGTGAGAATGGACACTAGTGAGAATGGACGGTAGCAAAGGAACATAAGATGCAATACAAGACACTGGGCAACACAGGGCTGTTGCTTTCCACCCTTTGTTTGGGAACAATGACTTTCGGCGGCGGAGAAGGGATTTATCGATCCATCGGAGGCGTGGACCAGGCAGGGGCGGATGAGTTGATCAAGTGCGCCATTAACGGCGGCATCAATTTTTTTGATACTGCGGACGTTTATCAGGAAGGGCAGAGCGAAATAACGCTGGGCCAGTCGTTCCGCAATTTAGGGATTGCACGCAAGGATGTGGTCATCGCGACCAAAGTGTATATGCGGGTCGGGGCGGGGCGAAACGACATCGGGGCATCGCGCGGCCACATCTTAGACGCTGTCGAAGCCAGCTTGAAGCGTCTGGGGATGGACCACATTGACTTGTACCAAATCCACGGCAACGACACTTTGACGCCGGTGGAAGAGACGCTCCGCGCCCTGGACGCTTTGGTCAGCCAGGGCAAGGTGCGCTACTTAGGTGTCTCCAACTGGCAAGCGTGGAAGATCGCCAAAGCATTGGGAGTTTCGGAAGCCAAGAACCTCGCCAAGTTCGACACGCTGCAAGCGTATTACTCGGTCGCGGGCCGCGATTTAGAGCGCGAGATCGGGCCGTTCTTGGAAGCCGAGAAAGTTGGGCTGCTGGTCTGGAGTCCTCTGGCGGGCGGGCTGCTGTCCGGCCGATTCAGCCGGGACAACCAGACCCCGGAAGGCTCGCGTCGAACGGACTTTGACTTCCCGATTGTGGACAAAGAGCGTGCCTGGAACATTCTCGACGTGATGGCCCCGATTGCCAAAGCGCACGGGTGCAGCCCGGCCCGGATCGCCCTGGCCTGGCTGCTCGCTAAACCTGTCGTCACGTCCGTGATCTTGGGAGCCAAGCGCATTGGCCAATTAGAAGACAATCTGGCGGCGGTGGACATCACGCTCACCGCCGAAGACATACAGGCGCTGGATGAGGTCAGCGCTCTGCCGCCGGAGTATCCCGGGTGGATGCTGCCGGTGCAGGCGTTCGGGCGCACCGAGCCGCCAGCGGGAACCGCTTGGGACAAATAAGGGCAAGCTGAAGGGGAGCAGAAATGAACGCACATAAATTAGGAGACGGCTTAGTCGTCTCGGAGCTAGGACTCGGCTGCATGAGCATGAGCGGGATGTACGGCACGGCAGGCGACCGCGACGAAAGCGAGTCTATTGCAGTGATCCACCGGGCGTTAGACTTGGGGATGACGTTCCTGGACACCGCCGAGGTTTACGGGCCTTACATCAACGAAGAGCTGGTCGGCAAAGCCTTGAAAGGCCACCGCGAACAGGCCGTTGTCGCCACCAAGTTCGGCTTCAAGATTGAGGACGGCAAGATGGCAGGCGTGGACGGCTCGCCCGCCAACGTCAAACGCGCCTGTGAGGCATCTTTGCAGCGGCTTGGCATTGACACCATTGATTTGTTCTACCAGCACCGGCCTGACCGGGACGTGCCGATTGAAGAGACGGTCGGGGCGATGTCCGAGCTGGTCAAAGCCGGCAAAGTGAAGCATCTGGGGCTATCGGAAGCCGGGCCGGAGCGTCTGCGCCGCGCCCATGCGGTTCATCCGATTGCCGCCTTGCAATCGGAGTATTCCCTGTGGGAGCGCGGCCTGGAAGCCGGGATTTTGCCGACGCTGCGGGAGCTTGGCATCGGCCTGGTCCCATTCAGCCCGCTGGGGCGCGGCTTTCTCACGGGGGAAATCAAGTCGTATGAAGATATTCCCGAAGGCGACTACCGCCGGAACGACCCGCGCTACATGGAAGAAAACTTTGCCAAGAACATGGAACTGGTCGCGGTGGTGAGGGAGATTGCACAAGCGAAAGACGCCGCGCCCGGACAGGTCGCGCTGGCCTGGCTGCTGGCGCAGGGCGAGGATATCGCGCCGATCCCCGGCACGAAGCGGCTCAAGTACTTAGAAGAAAACGCGGCGGCTGCCAAGCTCTCTTTTAGTACTGAGGAACTGGCGCGGCTGGACGCTCTGGCGACCCAAACGTCCGGCCCGCGCTACGGCGAGCAGGGAATGAAGATGGTGGAGCGTTAAGCGTGGGGGAAAAAGAGGGGGGCAGTTCTGCCCCCCTCTTTTTTATTTCGTGGTGAAGCGCTGGTACAGCGTTCCCAGAAGCAGGCCATACACAAGGCACAAGACGAGAAGCTGAAGGGTCGCCCATGACGACCAGCCGATCAGAAAGAGGCCGGTGTCTGGAAACGTGTTCCGCATCACGGCCGGGTGGAGGCCATTGGCAATAGTCAAGCTCGCGCCGAGGCCGAAAAACAGCCCAAAGCCGAGGCCGGCACCTTTCGCTGGGCTGGAGGTCTGCAAAGACCAGGCCAGCAGGACCGCGTAAACCACGCCAAGAGAGGTCAGCAGGCCGCCGAGAGCGGCGAATCCGATCCACCATGTCAGCGGGGACGGCAGCGGCGGGTACAGAAACGAGCCGAGGAACTGGGACAAGTCCGCCCGGTGCGCCCACGCCGACACCGGGTACTCCGTCTGCGGGTAAGCAAACGCCGACGGCAGCAAGCCCAGCGTCAGGTAGTACCCAGCCAAAAAAACGACCGTGCCAATCACCCCGGACGCAGTCGCAGCGACCAGGCGAACGCGGTGCCTGACAATCAGCCGGGACGGCTGAACGGGCGGATCAAAAATACGCTGCAACCCTTGCAGCACTGCACCGAATGCGGCCATGACAATGACTTCCTAATGCTTTACCAGTACTGATTAATAAACCCGGATGTGCGGGACCGGTTCCGCGCCGTCGTTCTGGGCGTGCTGGCCGTGCGGCATGAAGTAAACAAAGGCCGTGAACAGGAACACGCCGAGGCACATACCGCCGATGATCAGCCATGTCCGCAGATCGCCCCAGTCCCACGGCGTTTGGCGTAGGTCGGCGGCGTCGCTTTCGCGCGTGAACGCAAACTCTCTGTCGCCTCGGCTGCGGGCATCGGCGGCGTCGCGGTCAGCGATGTCGGCGGCCGGACCGGACTGGCGGCGGCGGATGGGAATGGCGGGGTCCCGGCGCGGGCGCGGCTGGTCCGGCGGCGTGTCCCACTGCTCGTTATCGTCCTGGGTGTCGGTTTCGTGCCGCTCCGGGTAACCGTCACCATCAAGGCGGCCCCAGCGCACCAAATCATTTGCCATTCTTGATTTCTTTCTGTTTGCTCCGCCTATGCGGCGAGTTGCTGCATCAGCTCGGCCATGTTGGCAACAGACCAATGCTCGGCGATTTTGCCAGCTTCCAAACGGTCAATGCGGATCGTTTCCAGCATCACGGTTTCACCGGTCGGCGCGTGGCCTAAAAACTCGCCGGTGTGCTTGGCACGGGTCGTCATCTGCGTGACGACTTTATCGGATTCAGCGATCTGCTGCCTGATCTCAATTTGTATTTCTGAGAACGCCGAGAACGCGGCGAAGAACTGCTCATGGTAAGCATGAAGCAGGGCAAGGCCGCGGTTGTTCGTCTCCGAGGGCATCGCGTGGTTGATACAATCTTTGGTCCAGTAATCAGGAAGTGCTGCGAGATTACGTTCAACCCAGACAGTTTGGATTGACTCCCGCACTGCCTTTTTATTTGCCTCAGCAGCCATTTACATTCCAATCCCATTGATGCCGGTCCAGATGACATACGCGACTCCCCAAACGGCGACGCCGATATACGTCAGCGTCAGGAACTTCGGGGTCGGCGAGCGGTCTTCTTCAATCGTTCCGTAGCGCTCCACGGTCTCCGCACCGCGCCGCTGCTTGCGGGTCGGGCGGTCGCGGCCGATGATGACGTAGTACCAGGTCGCCACCGTCAGCGCCACCAGCATCAGCATCGCCATCCAAAACCAAAACCAGGTGTCCGCGCCCTGCATAATGACCATGATCTGTTTCTCCGTCTCTGTTTTTTGTCTATGTTTCTGCGTCAGTGAATGTGGACATAACTAGTAGGGATTTTGCCCCACGGCAGCAGGAGCTGCCGCGTGCGTCGCAGCATAGATCGTCAGCACAATCGCTCCCACTACTACGGCAGCAGCGACACCAAGAATGCCGAGCATCAGCCGGACTTTTCCCGTCATCGGGGCCGGCGGTATGGGAACAGGCGGCGCGTCTGGAGCCGCGGCATCGTCCAGGTTCCATTCCTTCTGCTCCCGCCCGGCGAACTGGCGGCGGCGGATGCCCCAGACCAGCGCCGGCAGCGCCAGAACATGAAAGCCGATGAAAACAGCGCAAAGAGTGATGAGCTGGGTCGGGTTAAAATCGTCCATTTCAGTGGCATTGTACCCGAAAAACTTGATTGTGCAATCTTTCACAATATCAGGGCTTTTTGCAGATTTTCTGTGCGAAATCCTGCTATAATATCCCCGTCGCCAGTGATGGCGGCACCCGCCGCATTTGATTTCCAGGCCGTGTTCTGCAAGCTTTCTTGCCGGTCGTTTTTTAGAAGAGGGACTTTGGCGTGAGCCGCCTTGTACTGATCCGATTGTCCGCCGTTGCCAGCATCGCGCTGCTGGCCCTGCTGAGTCTTGCCTTCTTTTGGCCGGAAACCAGCCATGAGCGCAAGACCAACTGGGTCGGCTCTCCCGGACCAACCCAGCCGATTGCGTTTTACCACCATGTCCACGTCAACGAGCTGCATATCCCCTGCGCGTACTGCCACTGGACGGCAGCGACTTCGCGCTACGCGAACTACCCGCCGGTGGAAGTCTGCTGGGGCTGCCACAAGAACATTTCCATTACGCACCCGCAGATTGCGCGGATCCGGCAGTATTACCTCGCCAAGCAGTCGGTTCCGTGGGTGCGGGTCAACCAGCAGCCGGGCTACGTCCATTTTGTCCACTCGGCCCATGTCGGAGCGGGGATCGCTTGTGCGACCTGCCACGGCAATGTCGGCTCAATGTACGTTGTGTACCAGCCGATTATCATGAACATGGGCTGGTGCATCACTTGCCACCGGCAGTACGAAAAGAAGTTCCAGCCGTACCAAGCGTCGGTGGACTGCTACACTTGCCATTATTAAGATTTTGCGGGCGATTAAAATCGCGGCAGCAAGTTCGCAAAGTCCGCCTTCGCGGACTTAAGATCTCGCATCTGTATCAACCTGCGAAGGCAGATTTCGCGCTTTTGTTGCCGCGATTTCAATCGCCCGCACCCGCTGTTAGAAGAGACCTGTTTTTATGACCGAGATTAGCCGGCGAAAGTTTATCCAGCTCAGTGTGGTCGGAAGCGCCGTGGCCGCGGCTGGCTGCGACCCTAAGCAGCTCAGCCGCTACAACCCCGGCTTGTACCGGGCGGAAGTGACCGGCACCTACGGCGGCTACGACAACCGGGTCTACCCGTATGTCAATCAGCCCGACGGCCTCATGGACGGCGTCCCGCAGTATTTCGCGACTGTCTGCCAGATGTGCCCTGCCGGGTGCGGCCTGCTGGTCCGCACCATGAGCGGGCGGGCGATCAAGATTGAAGGCAACCCCGTTCATCCGGTCAGCATGGGCAAAACCTGTGCGCGGGGCCAAGCCGCTTTGCAGCACCTGTACAACCCGGACCGGGTGCGCCAGCCCCAGCTTCACGCCAAGCGCGGGGAAACCTTCGCCCGTGATCGGGATAAAAACTCTAACCCGCCGGATGAGCGTCCGCAGGTGACGGAAGTTTCGGCAACCCCCACCGATTGGGAAACTGCGCTCGGCAAAGTGACGGCCGGCCTCAGCAGTGCGCGGGGCAAAGTGGCGATCTTGGCCGACGCGCAGGAATACGCTTCCAGCCCAACCCAGATGCGTCTGGTCAATGAGTTCGCGGCAAAGGTCGGCGGCCAGGTGTATTCGTACTCGCTGCTGGACGACTCCCCATGGCGGGCAGCGGCACAAGCCATATACGGCAAAAACCAGGTCCCGGCCTATCAGCTTGATCAGGCCGATGTGATCGTGTCCTTCGGCGGCGATTTTTTGGAAGCCTGGCCGTCGCCGGTTTACTACAACCGCTTGTTCGGCGACTTCCGGCAGGGGCCGCGGCGGGCGCAGGGCGAGCATGGCCGGTTTATTTATGTCGGCCCACGCATGAGTATGACGGCGGCGAAAGCCGACTTGTGGCTGCCCTGCAATCCCGGAACCGAAACAATGGTGGCCCAGGCAGTCGCGGCGGCAGTCCAAACTCCGGGCGCATCACTCACCGCGTATGCGACCGCTACAGGATTGACCGAAGCGCAGCTTGCCCAAGTGGCCGCGCTGTTTCGCGCTGCCGGAACCCGCGCAGTCGCCGTGAGCGGGAACGGGCAAATGTCTTCGGCCAATCCGACGGCGGCATTCACCGCCGTAGAAGCGCTGAACGCGCAGGTGGGCAGCCAGTGCGTCGGCTTCGGCGCGGCGGCGGTTGCCGCGCCTGCAATCAAGCCGCAATTTTCCGGCTTCAAGGGCATTCAAAACTTGACGCAGGCGATGAACAGCGGTCAGGTCGGGGCGCTGGTGCTGTTGGGTCAGTCAAACCCAGTCTTTACCCTGCCGTCGGCAGTCGGGTTCACGCAGGCGCTCGCCAAAGTGCCGTTCGTTGCCGCGCTGACCCTCTTTGAAGACGAAACCACGGCGTATGCCGATGTGGTGCTGCCGACACGCTCGTTTCTCGAAGAATGGGGCGACCAGGTGCCGCCGGTCATTCCGCCGGGAACCCGCATGGCGACTCTGCGCCAGCCGATCATTGATCCGCAGTTTGTCGGCGGCCACGGGCAGGTGCAGGACAACGCGTCGGCATTCCGGCCCTGGTGGGACACGCGCCCGACCGGCGAACTGCTGGCCGACATCGCTCACCGCATCGGGACGCCGATGACTGAAACCGACAGCCGGGCGGCTGTTCGCAAGACCTGGGCGGGCATCGGCCAAGCGACACTGACCGCCGACACAACCGAGAACGATACGCCTTGGGTGAATGCTCTTGCGACCGGCGGAGTATGGACACAAAGCCCCCCCGCCCCAATTCTGGGGGGGCGGACCGCAGCCGCTCCGCCTCCGATTCCCCTAGCAGTGGGAGCAGGAGGGACCAAGCCCGGCCAGTTCACGCTGCAAGTGTATCCGCACATCTACTTCAACGAAGGACGGCACGCGAACTTAGGCTGGTTGCAGGAAAACCCGGACCCGATGACGATGGCGGTCTGGAACTCGTGGGTGGAGATCAATATGCAGGTCGCACACGAGATGGGCATCCGCACCGGCGACTTGGTGCGCCTGACTTCGGCTACTGGCTCGGTGGAAGTGCTCGCCGTCCCTTACCCCGGCATTCATCCCGGTGCACTAGGGATGCCAATGGGACAAGGCCACGAGGTATACGGGCGCAACGCGGCGGGCCGGGGTGCCAACTCTCTCGCCATCCTCGCACCGGTCGCCGACCCGCAGACCGGCACGTATGCGTACAGCACGACTCAAGTGACCTTGACCAAGGTGGCCTCCGCGAAACCGGGCTACAACCCGGACAACACCACGCTGGTGCTGGCGCAGGACCGGCCCGGCGGGGGCGAGCCGGATGAGGTCAAAGACTTGATCCATACGACCGCCAAAGAATGGAAGACCGCGCACAAAGTCACCGGCCCGCCGCCGGAGAACTCGTCGCTGTTCAATCGTGGTAGCGGCGGCGAAACGCCACAGGCACCCGGCGGAGCAGGCGGACAAGCGCCGGCTTCGGAATAGAATTGACCGCTAGAAAGACGCGAGAATGCCAAGCGCAGAAGAACTGAACAAAGAACGCGCGGGAGGGCCAAGCTCCGGCGGCGAAGGGCCGTCGGAGATCAAAGCCAGCCCGTATGTTGTTGACATTGAAGGCGATCATCGTACTCGCAAGTGGGCGATGACGATTGATTTAGACCGCTGCACCGGCTGCCACGCCTGCGAAGCCGCCTGCGCCGCCGAGAACAATATCCCGGTGGTCGGCGAGCAGCAGGCGCATCAAGGCCGGCTGCACCAGTGGATTCGCGTGGAGCGCTACTGGGAAGGCACGTATCCCAATGTCAAGGCGCGGTTTATGCCGATCCCCTGCCAGCACTGTGACAACGCCCCCTGCGAGCCGGTCTGCCCGGTCTATGCGACCTACCACAACCCGGAAGGGCTGAACGCGATGGTATATAACCGCTGCGTCGGCACCCGCTACTGCGGCAACAACTGCCCGTATGATGTCCGAGCGTTTAACTGGTTTGAGCATTCGTGGGACGTGCCGCTGAACCAGCACCTCAATCCGGATGTCACCGTGCGTGAAAAAGGCGTGATGGAAAAATGCACGTTCTGCGTGCAGCGCATCCGCCGGGCCGAAGAAAAAGCCGGCGCGGAAGATCGCGACCTGGAACCCGACGAGTTCACGACCGCCTGCGCCCAGGCGTGTCCACCGAAGGCCATCACCTTCGGGGATGTCAAAGACGACCGCTGGTCCGTTGCCAAGCTATGGAACGACCCACGCCGGTTCCGCCTGCTGGAAGATCTCGGCACCTCACCCGCAGTCGTGTATTTGAAGAATGTGGACGAGGACGTGGAGGCGGCCAGTGTTTGATAAAGACAACATCCTGACGTCGCCACGCGAAATCGCGCTGGACCCGAATGCCTACGAGCCGCTGCGGATTGTGCTGGAAGACTCGCACAAATCGCGTTGGACCAAGCTGCTGGTCACGACTCTGGTCTGCTTCGGCCTCGTGCTGTTCGGCGGGGCTGTCATCTGGGGCTGGGCTATCCCGACCCAGGGTGACAATCCGGGCTTTTGGCACGTTTCGCTGATTTCGCTTCTGTATTGGATCGGCATCAGCCAGGCACTGACCGCGCTGTCGGCGATCCTGCGGATCACCCATGCCTCGTGGCGCTATCCGCTGAACCGCCTGCTCGACATCAGTTCGCTGTTCGGCCTTTGGATGCCCTTGTTGCTGCCGGTTTTGGTCGTGGCGCGGGGCGAAATTTACAACCTCGGCATGGGCGGGGCCAGCCGTTCGGGCTACATCTGGGACATGGCTCATGGATCGCTGCTGTGGGACGCGCTGGCGGTCGGCACCGGCTATTTTGCCGGCTGGATGCTTCTGTATCTGACATCTTTGCCGGACTTCGCCATGCTCCGAGACCGAGCCGCCGAGGGAACAAAAGAAAAAAAGTTCTATGGAAAGATCGCGCTGTTCTGGCGCGGCACGGATCAGCAGTGGCGGGTGCTGCGGCGGGCGGAAGGAGTGCTGGTCGTCGGGATTCTGGCGTCATTTATCGGGTCGCAGACAATTCTCGGCTGGGATTTTCAGCTTGCCGCCGCGCGGAACTGGGACTCCAGCATCTTTGCGCCGCTGTATACGCTGTCTTCGCTTCTTGGCGCACTGGCGCTGACTGTCTTGATTATGACGGTCGCCAACCGGCTGCTGCGCGGGCGCGGCTTCTTCACGCTGATTCAGTATGACAGCCTCGGCAAGTTCATGGTTGGCATCGCCCTGATCTGGACTTACTTCCGTATCTGCGACTTTTTGACGGCCTGGTACGGGCATATCCCGGAAGAGTGGATGCTTCAGCAGAGCCGGACGGTGCTGTTTCCAGTATTGGTCGGATTGATGGTGATGGGCTGCTCGGTGATTCCGATCGCGGGCAATTTGACGCCGTTTTTTCGCAAGAAGCCTTGGGCGCTGTGCATCATCAGCTTGTTTGTCTTGGTCGGGATTGCCTGCCAGCGGTATTTAGACACCGTGCCGACGTTCGCGCCAAAGTACGGCCACAATCCGCTGCTGCCGACCGGCCCGGCGATGCTGGTGTTTTTTAGCATCATGGCGATGTTTGTGCTGACTTATCTCATTGCCGGGCGCTACTTCCCGCTGATGTCCTGGTGGGGCACAAGCAAAGAGCGTACGCGCACCGCCGAGCGCAAAATGGGCAATGCTACTGTCACCGTGATGGTGGAAGACCCGCCGCTGTGGGAAACATAATTCCCGGACGCACTTTTAGAGAAGGCAATTCGTTATGGCATTGATTGAGCGAGAGCTTAACAAATTTCAGGAAACGCAGCGGGAAATCCCGCTGGCCGAGCAGTCTCCAGCGTACCTGCCGGTGCCGCCGGCTGCCCAGGTCAACACGGACCTCACCGACGCCGTGCTGAAAACGAACTGGCGCTGGTGGGCCGTGCTGGGCTTCTTCGCGTCGGTCTTCGGCGCGGCGTTTTTGACGTTCTGCTGGCAGATTTACCAAGGCATGGGCGTTTGGGGCATGAACCGGCCCATTTACTGGGGACTGGACATTGCAAACTTTATTTTCTGGGCGGGGGTCGCGCTGTCGGGAACGATGATCTCGGCGATCCTGCGGCTTCTGCACGCTGGCTGGCGGCGGTCGCTGACCCGGCTGGCCGAGACGCTGACCGTTTGCGCTCTGGCCGTGGCCGGCATCTTCCCACTGCTGCACATCGGACGGAACTGGGTCTTCTACTGGATGCTGCCCTACCCCAACGAAAGGCAGCTTTGGCCGGATTACAAAAGCCCGCTGGTTTGGGACGCGACCGCCCTGGGTGTGTATTTAATCACAAGCGTCATTTTCTGGTTTTCGGGGATCGTGCCGGACTTTGCGACCCTGCGGGAGCGGACTGTCGGCTGGCGGCGTTTCCTATACACGGTGCTGGCGCTGGGCTGGCGCGGGACCGACCGGGAATGGCGGCGCTTGAAAGTGCTGTTCGGCATTTTGACTGTGATGATCATTCCAGTGTTCGTGTCCCTGCACACAATTGTCGGCTGGGACTTCGGCATGAGCATTGTGCCGGGATGGCACTCCAATATCTTCGCGCCGTACTTTGTCTGCGGGGCGCTGCTGTCGGGCGCAGGCGCGGTCTGTGTCGTCATGTGCCTGCTGCGCTGGGTGTTCCACTTGGAGCAGTATATTCTGCCGCAGCATTTTGACAACATCGGCAAGATCCTGCTGTTCATCGCGCTGTTCTGGACATACTTTTTCGGCGGCGATGTGTGGTCCGACTGGTTCTCGCGTGACCCGGACCATGAAAACTATGTGAACTTCCTGTTCCACGGCTACCGATATGTGCTGGTGCTGCTGCCGATCTTCGCCGTGATTGTGCCACTGGTGGCGCTGCTGTTCAAGCAGGTGCGGCGGTCGCCCTGGGCGATGCTTGCCATCGGTGTCGGCGTCAATATCGCGATGTTCTCCGAGCGCATTTTAGTGGTCGTGCCGAGCGTTGCCGTCAACCGCCTGACCTGGGGCAGTTATACGCCCGCCTGGCCGGACATTGTGATCACCATCGGCGCGTATGGCCTGTTTGGAATGCTGTACACGCTGCTGACCAAGTTTATCCCGATTGTTTCCATGTGGGAATATCGGGAAGGCGAACATGCAGAAGGAATCGAGCGGATCGGCGGCGCTCAGATGCCGGTGACGCTGCGCGAAGAAGCGATTGGATAGGAAAGACTATGGCTGAAACGACTGTCTTAGGACTGTTTGAAGAAATAGATCAAGCGGCGAATGCCTTGAACCGCTTGAAGAGCGAAGGCGGCGCGGAGTCACCGGAGCTGATGGTACTGTCGTCGGTGCCGTTCCCGGAAGGCGTTCTGGAAGCGGACCGGTCGCCGATCCGCTTGCCAATCCTGACGGTCGGGTTTGCACTGGCTGGCATCATCTTCGGGTTCCTGCTGGCGTCGGAAACGGCCCAGCTATACCTCATCCGTGTCGGCGGCAAGCCGATTTCGCCGGCCCCGCCGATCGCTATTATCTCGTATGAGATGATGATGCTGTTTGCGCTGTCTGGGGCTTTCTTTGCCGCGCTGTTTGAGATGCGCCTGCCGTCGTGGCGCTCCAAAGTGTACGACCCGCGCATCTCCGAAGGCATGATCGGCATTGCCGCCCACTGCGCCACCGAAGAGAAAGCGAAGCAGGCGGAGGCGTTCTGCCGCGAAGCCGGCGCGTCCGATGTCCGCCGCGATGCAAGGAGCTTTGAGTGAAGCGTTCCGCTTTCTTAATGCTGACCGCACCGACGGCCGCCCTGCTGCTGTCAGGCTGCGGCAACCAGATGTACCGGCAGCCCAATTATACGCCGATCGATGCGCCCCGCGCCGCGCCGCCGCAGGATTCAGTCATGGCGAATGTCGCCCTGACCCCGACCGACGGCAAAGCGGTCGCGTCCAATGCTTACGGAGCGCGTGTCACGCTTCCCGGCGAGGATGCGCCTAAGCTGGTCGCGCCCTACTTTACGACGTTTCCGTCTAAAGAACCGGTGCTGCCGCCGCCAAACTTGTCAGACAACGCTCGCTATGAGCCGGCTCCGGCATCGGTCAACGCGCTCAAGAACCCGCTGCCGCAGGGATCAAGGTTGGTGCGCTCCGGGCAGATTTTGTTTTATAATCGGTGCGTTCAGTGCCACAACCCCGGCGGCTATGGCTACGGGACAGTCGGCCAGTATCTGGTCCCTCACCCGCCGGATCTAGCCTCGGCGCTGGTGCAGAACATCTCTGACGGCGCGATGTTCTGGCATATCACGATGGGCCAGGGCAAGATGCCCGGCTTCCGGCACTGGACCACGCCGTCGGAGCGCTGGGCGCTCACAGCCTACGTCCGCAGCCTGAAAGGCAGCACAGACACGGCGGATGCGGCCAATCCCGCCGCTTGGACCGCAAACCGCGATGCTCCCTACCCCGCTTACGGCGTGACAGGCTATCAGGATGGGCGCAGCGTATATCCCTTCAAAGTCCTGCGCCCGCCGACGTCTGATCCCGACAGCCGCGAGACGGTGCATAATCAGGGCTTTGGCCAGCCGCCGCCCGCGCAGAGCCGATATTAGACGACCACAAAAAAGCCGCCCTTTCTGCAAATCGCAGAAAGGGCGGCTTTTTTTGTCTCACTTAAAGCGCTTTGGAAATCAGCCCTGTGATCGTGGACTTCGGATGAGCGCCGACAAGCTGGCCGACCTGCTGGCCGCCCTTGAACAACAGCAGTGCAGGAATGGAAGAAACACCGTAGCGGGCGGCGACTTCCGGCTCGTCGTCTACGTCTACCTTGACGATTTTCGCCTTGCCCTCAAACTCCGACGCGACCACGTCCAGCGTCGGCGAAATGGCGCGGCACGGCGGGCACCAGGGCGCCCAGAAGTCCACGAGGACGGGGACTTCGGACTGCAAAACTTCCTTCTCAAAATCAGCCGTTTTGACGGCGGTGGCGTTGCTCATGAAAAACTCCTTCGGGGTAATGGATCGTATCGGTAAAATTGGGAAACTAAATATGCTCGGAAAGGGCCGCTTCAATGGTCTGCCGGGTGTTCTGCCCGCCAACCAGCTCGCCTACTTTTTGGCCAGCCTTGAAGAACAGCAGAGTTGGGATACTTTGAACGCTGTAGCGCCCGGCGATCTCCGGCTCTTCGTCTACGTTCAGCTTGAAAACCTTTGCTCGGCCTGCGAACTCGGCGGCGACCGCATCCACTGCCGGCGCAATGATCCGGCAGGGGCCGCACCAGGACGCCCAAAAATCTACCAGAACCGGCACTTCCGATTCGAGCACCTCGGTATCAAACTCCGCTGTCGAAACAGCCGTGGCTGCGCTCATGTCGTTCTTCTTTCTCGGCTGACCGTCAGCCGGCAACATTGCCTGTTACGAGAAGAACAATCGCCCGATAGGGATAGTTCCCGCGATAGATAAGATCAGGGCGCTGGATTGACAATGGCGGCGACTTCGGCCTGCGCTTCCGTTTTGATTTTGACGCCGGGCTTGGTCATAAAGGGACGCTCAAACGCCAGGTGAAATGAATACGAGGCGCAGAGCACAATTACAATGTCTATCAGCCAGAGGCCCACTGACACCGGGCGGTGCAGATGCGCGGTCAGGAAGTCGCGGACTGCGTAGATCAGTATCAGGTGCAGCAAGTAGATCGAGTACGAGAATGTCCCAATGAACACCAGCGGCCGCCAGGAAAGCACCGCAAAGATCGGAGCCAGCAGTTGAAACTTTTCTTTAGCCACACTGATGCGGGTCAGCAGGAACAACAGGATACTGACGGAAAGACCTTCAGTAATGTCATTCACAGGTGTATGCAGCGAATTAAGCAAACCGCCGGACGACGCAGGCCACAGATACATCTGCAACCAAACGAGCGCAAGCGCCGACCCCAATGCAATCAAGCCGAACCGCTGCATCAGCGCAGACGCGGCGTTCCGGTGAGAAAAGTCGGCGCTCGCCATGCCCAGGGCAAACAAAAAGACATACCAGCATTTAGCCCACTGCATGTTCACCAAGCCATGCGAAGCCGAAAACAAGAGAAAGAGGGCGGCGCTAATTGCGGCGGCAGCGGTTAAAGCGCCCCGGAGGCCGTACCGCACCCAAAGCCAAATCAGGGGAGGAAACAAAAAGTAAATCTTCCACTCCAGGGCAACCGTCCAAAGCGGAGCGTCTAAAATAGGCTTGGCTTGAACAAAGTCCTGAAGCAAAAAACCATTCACGAGAACCACTTCCAGCGAAATGTGGTGATCGCGCAGCAAGGTCTTAATGATGGCAAGAGCCATCACCGCATAAAGTGGAGGAAGTATTCGCCGCGCCCGACTTTTATAAAACGACAGCCAGCCCCCCCGCAAGACGCCAGACCGAGCCACTGGCAGCATCAGGCAAAACCCGGAAAGCACAATAAACGTGTTCACCCAAACAACCCCGCTGTCAAACAAGTCGGTCAAAATGCCAGCGGGAGGAGGATGATGCAGGTAAACTTCCAGCAAATGACAATGACAAGCAACGACAAGCAGAGCAGCCACGGCACGCAGGCCGTCTAGAAACGCCAGATGAAGACGGGGAGGTGAACCGGAAGCAGGAGAAGCGGCGGGAAGAACGGTGGAGGATGGCAGGCTAGAAGCCCCGGCATGGGCCAGGCCAGACCTGAGAAAAGGCGGCATGAAGTTAAATCCTTTCCAGCGACCAGGGACTGGCAAGTACACGAAAAAAAGCGGGAGTGCCTGCGGCGAGGCATGACAGGACACCGCACTTTTTCTAGTGCAAGAAGTATGCCAACACACCACAAAGCGCCAAGTGTTCTACATCGCTTTTTATTTGATTCAGCGATTTCGATCCAGAAACGCTGCGAATTCCTAACGGGTTGCTCAGTCGGTGCGGAACGCGCCCATGACATGCAATATGGCGGCTAACCGCTGTTCTTGATCAAGGCCATGAACTCTGCGCGGGTGGCGCGGTCGGTGCGGAAGGCACCCATGACGTGCGAAGTGACCATGCTGGCGTCCTGTTTTTGGACGCCGCGCATCTGCATACACAGGTGCGCTCCTTCGACCACGACGGCAACGCCTTTGGGTTCCAGGGCGGTTTCCAGTGCTTCGGCGATCTGCGTCGTCAGCCGCTCCTGCACCTGCAAACGCCGGGCAAACATGTCCACCAGGCGCGGGATTTTAGATAGGCCGACGATTTTGCCGTTTGGAATGTACGCGACATGAACTTTGCCATAGAACGGCAGCAGGTGATGCTCACACAAAGAGAAAAACTCGATGTCTTTGACGACCACCATGTCGTCGTAATCTTCATGGAACACCGCGCCGTTCAGCAGGGTCTCGACCGATTGATCATAGCCGCGCGTCAGAAACTTCAGCGACTCGGCGACGCGGTGCGGCGTCCGCAGCAAGCCTTCCCGATTGGGGTCTTCGCCGAGAAAGGCCAGCAGCTCGCGGATGAGAACTTCCGCTTTCTCCTGCGAAGGCGGTGCGATGTCGTCATCAAGCGACGGCACGGCCTCGCGCGGCGGACGCGCGTCCAGTCTATCTAACTCTGCGCCATTCAACTCTGCGGCTTCTGCCGGCGACAAATAAGTCACGAATTCATTCCTCGGTCCCTGCGGCGTCTTCGCCGTAGTATTCAAAGTAATTCCGTGCAGTTTCCCGCACTGCCACCCGGTACAAACGCGCTCCGTAGGTCATTTCGCGGTCCAAGCGGCATTGCAAGTTGTTCCAAATCACAACCGTTAAATTCTCCGAAGTCGGGTTCAATTCACGGAAATCAGCCGTGTCGTAGTTGAGGTGTTTGTGGTCGTAAGGGTCCAGCACCTGCTCTTGAACGATTTTGTCCAAACAAGCGCCGCCCCCAAGCTGCCCGGTTGCCGGGTCAGGATCGCCGGTCAGCGTGACCTCAATCTCGTAGTTGTGGCCGTGGCCGTTTGCCCAGTTGCATTTGCCGAAGATCTCGGCGTTCTCGGCGTCCGACAGCGCGGCGGAGTGCAGGCGGTGCGAGGCGGAAAAGTCATAAGTGCGCGTGACAAAAAGCAAAGGCGTTTCCAGTTCCAAGGATGAAGACAGTCTCAGCGGCATCCGGGACAGCTCGGCTTTCAGCGCTGCCGTCGGCCAGAGCGAGACGCGAGCCAGCTCCCCTTCCGGCGGCAGGGCCGAAGCGCATTGCTGCCAAACGAAGCGAACCAAATTTTCCGGGGTTGGCGGCGTGTCTCGGAACGCGGGAATGTCCTGGTCAAGCTGTTTTCCGTGAAGCAGAGCGATCACTTGCGCCTTCAGTACGGCGTCCACATCTTTGATATTGACCACCATACCGGTCGCGGGGTTTATTCTGCCGCCGACAGTCAGCTCGACTAAGTAATCATGCCCCCGGCCGGTTTCGCCCGGCGACGGCTGCCGAAAGCCCGCCGAAAACGACGCCCGCCGGCGCAAATAAACAGTCATGCCGTGTCTTTACCCCCGGTAAAAGAACACACCCAGGCAGCGTTTCGGTTCCCGCCGGCGGCAAAAAGCCCCGCGCCTGGAAGGACGCGGGGCAAGCGAGGCGATTAATTGCTGCACAGCCCGGAAGTGGAAGTGCCGTAGGGCAATGTTGTCGTTCCGGTCCCATTTGCTCCTGATGAGTCCAGCAGTGTCGGGTCGGTGTTATTGGGGTCCAGACCCTCCTGAAGATTGTGCGTTTTCAGTAGCGCCGCTTGCAGGCTGCCAGGGGTGACAGGGTCGAGAATGTAGTATTTCACATGGCCGTCAATAAACGAGAAGTTAGAACCGCCATTATGCCGCAAGCTGGCATGGTCGCCGGAGCCGTAAAACAAGTACGCATCGTTGGTAGTCGTGTCCGTCGCGCTGGCGGACTCTTCGGCCATCAGCATGGTCGCCGACGGAGAGTTGAAGGCGGCCAAGCTCTTGCCCATAGCGGGCGGGGCGATGTTCGCCGTGCAGGAGTTCATCGCATACGAATCGCCGATGGTCTGGCCGACCGAGTCATCCGGGCAGACATACACGCCTTTGCTTTTGACATAGGAATAAATGCTGCCCTGGGTCGGGTCGAATGCGTTTGCCGTGGTACCGCCGAAGACGCTGTAGAACATCCAGCCGCCGAGAACATTCGCACCGGTTGCCCCATTGGGCAGGGAGGGCATTCGTTCATCGTAATCTTGCGTGTACTGGGTCACGCCAAGAGCGAGCTGCTTTAAGTTAGACAGGCACTGGGTTCGGCGGGCATTTTCGCGAACCTTTTGGAACACGGGAAAAAGAATGGCGGCAAGAATCGCGATAATGGCGATCACGACGAGCAGCTCTATCAACGTGAAGGCCCGCGTTGAGCCGGGTCTTGTTCGTGCAAGAAGCATATTTGATAACTTTCTATGACTTTCGGTTTTTGTTGTAATTTGAGCAGACGCCGATGGCTGCGTCGCCGGGCAGTGTCAGCGCTTTAATTTTTGCAAAGATTTTGGTCTCCACCGACCGCGTCGTTCACATCTGCGCCGCGCTGCAAGTTGTAGACTTTTTGATTTGCCCCAGTGCTGTTCCCGGAAGTTCCTGTCGTATCCAAGATGTAGTATTTCGCGTGACCGTCCAGGAACAGCATATTGGAGCCGCTGTTGTGGCGAAGCGAAACATTATCCCCAGTGGCGGTGACGACGACAGCACCTTGATCGTTGAGAAAGTAAGCATCATTGGTGCTGGCCGACGGACTGCCGGAACCTTCCTCGCACAGCAGCAGTGTCCCGGAAGGACTGCTGAAGGCCGCCAGGTTTTTTCCGGCTTCGATGCCGTTGATACGGGTGAGGCCCGCCGTGCAGGAAGAAATTGCATAGGAGTCGCCGCTGGTTTGTCCTGTACTGTCATCGGGACAAACATACACGCCTTTGCTTTTGACGTAGCTGTAGATGCTGCCTTGAGTCGGATCAAAGCGCAGCGGCGCAGCGGCGGTGTTGCTGAAATTAGTATAATACATCCAGCCGCCGAGCATTCCCTCCCCTTTGCCCGCTCCGCCGCCGGATGCCACGCTCGGCATCAGCTCGTCGTAATCCTGCGTGTATTGGGTGAACGCCAGCCCAAGCTGCTTCATGTTGGAGAGGCAGGCAGTGCGCCGGGCATTTTCGCGGACTTTCTGGAAGACGGGAAACAGAATGGCGGCGAGAATCGCGATAATAGCGATCACGACGAGCAGCTCAATCAAAGTAAAGCCGCGTCTTTGCTGATGAGGCGTTGGAGTCATGATAATAGTCTTTCCTATGAAAAATACCGGGGCGATGCGCCGCGCCGGCAGCACAAACAAGGACGCTGAAACTTTCCCATTGTTCAGCGTCCTCAAACAAACCGCCTACTGGTTTCCGTGAACAGCGTCTATGAACGCCGTTTGATCCGTGTTGCCCACTTCCTGCATCGCATGCGTCACATCATGGTACGACCTCTGCGCTGGTACGCTGATGGCTGCGAAAGACACATCACGAATTCTGGCATTCTTCTCCCGAAGCTGTGCTTTAAGGCCGCCGAGCGGGTCCTCGTATTCCGAGGATGGCGACTGATGCACGGACGCAAACTGCCGGACAGGGTCCGGGGTCACTCTCGGCGTCTGGATGTCTAGGGGAACCCGGCTCGGCTCTTTGATCACGTTGGCGACTTTCGGCCCTTCTGTCTGCTTTGGCGTCATAATCTTTGCCGCCGGCAGCGGTGAATGCTTTTCAATGCCATGCGTTTCGGCAGGAACGATGCTGCGCGAGGCGATCTTTTGCGTCACCGGCGCATGATGTACCGGCGCTTTAAGCGTCACGGACGGCAGCAGGACAGACCGCTCCGCCGGCACGGGATTGGCGGCAATATGCTCCGGCAGCGCCGCAGGGGCGGAAACGATTTTCCGTGCGAGGATGCCGTGCTTGACGGCAGACTTTGCACTGATGGAAGCGACTAAAGGCCGAGCCGGCACTTTCGGCGCGAACCGCGGATGGACCGTCAAAGGCATCTTGGCGGCAGTCGCAAGCACGGCCGGTTTCGCCGGATGCGTGACGGAGACCCCGGCAGGCGTGTGCCAGAGCGGGTAGCTTAAAGCAACTCCCAGCGCAGTTACAGACGCGGCGGCGGCGTAGAGCGTCCGGAGCGTGAACACGCGGGACGGACGCAGGGTAACGGGCGCGGGGGACGATGCGGCGATGGCGAGCGCAATCCGCAAATGCAGGTCCGGCGGCGGAACGGCGACAGGGCGGGAGGCGAGCGTCGCATGGGTCACCTGCATCCAGGACAGCGCAGATCGGCAGCCCTCGCACTGCGGCAGGTGTGTTTCAATCTTCTGTGCATCGGCGGGCGACGCCATGCCATCGGCGTACACCGACAGCAGCGAGGCAACAGTGTTGCAGATGTCTTCAGAAGAGGCAGAATGGGATAACCAAAGTGGCCGTTTCATCAAAATGAACTTTTCCTGTGCGTGGAGGATGTCTGCTTGTAAGACAGCGCTGACGCCGAAATGTTTCAGCAATTTTCCGCCGATTTTTGGGTCAAATCGGGTACTCTCTTGTTAATTATGGCGGATTCCAAACAAAATGGAGAGTTCCTCGGCGGCGGGCCGAAATTCAACACGGTCGGCAAGGACAACCGCCCGGCGGCGGGCTCCGACGAGCCGGTTATGCCGCCGAACCGCACCGGCTACTGGGTGCGCGTTTCCGGCATCGTGTTGATTGTTGTCGTGCTGGCAGGTGTCTTGTTTTACCTCAACGATTCTTCTCTCGGCAGAACAACGCTGACTCCTGGTCGCGGCGGGCAGGCAGTCTCGCCGGACGCCAAAAACGCTGATAGACCATCGGATTTACGGTGACGAACTATGCCGGTCTCTCAGCCTTCCAGTCCTCAATCCGGCGGTGAAGCCGGGCGGGTCCGCTGCCTTTACTGCGGTGCCAATAACTTCCCGGCGTCCGCTACTTGCTGGCAGTGCAGCCGCCCGCTCAAAGCAATGCCGGAAGCGCCAGCAGCTCCCTCAAACGCCGGGCCGGCGTCTTTTCCCGGCATCGCGCCTGCCGTCGCAGTCCGGCCAGCACTCGCCGAGTCCCCGCTTGCCCCGAAAGCAGCGGCGGCGATGGGGATGCTGTTTCCCTTGATCGGCCTGCCGGCGGGCATCATTTTTTTAATGCTCGACGACCCGCGCAAGACTCACCTCGGCTGGCTCTTGATCGGCTGGAGCCTTGCTGGAACGGTTCTGAGCGTCGTGCCGCTCCTTCTTACCCTTGGCCCGCTTTTGGCGCTGCTGCATGGCCTGGCCCCCCACCCCGGCAGCCCGGCACCATCCATTCCCGGCTTGCCGACCGACGGCGGCGTAGGCGGCGACGGCCTGCGCCTGCTGCTGGCCGGCCTGACGGCGCACCGCTTTGAGTTTGACTAGCCCCGGTTCACGGATATAAATCACTATTCGGCGTGGCAGGACATCCTTAGTGTATGACAAGACCTGCCGCTTCTTTTTTCCGCGCCGCGTTTCGGCGCGAGGAGATGTACCACTCATGACCGCCTATCCGAACCTTGCCAAGCGGCACAAAATCGCGTATGTCGGGACCTACCCGCCAAAAGAATGCGGCATCGCGACGTTCACCCTGGATGTCGTCAATTCCACCGATTTGTCAGGATGGCGCTCCATTGTGTTTGCCGTGGACGACGCCAAGCCAAGCGAGCCGCATCCCGACTCCAAAGTCGTTTACACTATTGAGAAAGAAAACAAGCCGGATTATGTCCGGGCCGCGAAGCTGCTGGAAAAGCACAAGGTCAGCCTGCTGTCTATTCAGCACGAGTATGGCATCTTCGGCGGCGACCACGGCGAATATGTCCTGGACTTGGTCCGGTCGGTCACGATGCCGGTTGTCGTCACCCTGCACACGGTCCTGCCGAACCCATCTGAGCCGCAGCGGCGGATATTGAAAGACATGGAACCTCACGCGGCCTGCTTTGTGGTCATGGCTCACAAAGCCGTTGAGCTGCTCCAAACTGCCTACGGCATCGCGCCGAGCAAGATCCGCTTTATCCCGCACGGTGCCCCGAACGCGCCGTTCCATGCCGACGCCGCCGCGAAAGAAAAGTTCGGCCTCGCCGGACGGCGCGTGCTGTCCACGTTCGGCCTGATCTCGCCGAACAAAGGCATTGAAGACGCGATCGCCGCCATGCCTGCCGTGGTCGAGAAAGAGCCGGCGGCCACTTATTTGATCTTAGGCCAGACTCACCCCGTCATCAAGCGTAAAGAAGGCGAATGGTACCGGGAAAGTCTGGGCAAGCAGGTCGAAGACCTGGGGCTGCGAGACAATGTCAAGTTTATTGACAAGTATCTGACGCTGCAAGAGCTGATTGATTACCTGCTGGCGACCGACGTATATATCACGCCATATTATGCCAATCCCCACCAGATCACCTCGGGAACGCTGGCGTATGCAATGGCCACCGGCAAAGTGATTGTCTCGACGCCCTATCTTTATGCCGCAGAATTGCTGGCCGACGGACGCGGATTTTTGTATCCGTTCCGCGATTCGGCCTTCTTGTCTGAGATTATCGGCAGCCTGCTGACCGACGATGCGCTGTTTGAGGCGACCCGCCGCAAAGCCTACGACTACGGGCGGTCCATGACCTGGCAGAGCGTCGGCATCCAGTACACGAAGCTGTTTACGGAAATGCTCGACGAGCGGTGGGTCAACCACCGGGCGGCGATGGACGCGATGGCGATACCGGGTCTCAACGACATGGTGCGCGAAGGTGAAATCCGGACGGCCTTGCCTGTGAAGACCCCTGCTGTTCCAGGCATTTAATTTATTCTGCGTTTAGTTTATCCCGGTGCAGGGAGAAAAGAAGTCAATGATGACACAGCACCACCATCTAACACTGCGTTACGATCATTTAGAAGAGATGCTGACACCTATTGGTCTGTGGCAGCACTGTGAGGACGGCCACCCAAACCCACGTCATGGCTACTCCATAGACGACGAGGCACGGGGGTTGATTGTTGGCCTGCGCTACTGGCAGGCAGGGGTCGCGCCGGAATTCTACGAGCGCATGGCCCGTACCTGCTTCAGCTTTGTTGAAGGCGCCGCGATTACCGCAGGGCCTTGCGCCGGTCAGTACCATAATTTTTGTGACCGGCAGGGCCGCTGGCTGGACTCGGTTGGCAGCGAGGACTCCTTTGGGCGGACCCTCTGGGGCCTCGGCGTCGCCTGCGCCGTGGACGCGCCGTTTGCGCCGCGTGCCAAAGCCGAGGCGCTGATATTAGGTTCCTTGCCGATTCTGCCGGCGATGCGGTCCACTTATTTGCGGGCCAAAGCGTTCGTCATTCTTGGTCTCTCGGAAGCGCAGATCGCAGCCGAGCAAACTCAAACTCTGGCCGATGCGCTGGCTGACCAGTATGAGTCTTGCCGCGACGATCAGTGGCGCTGGTTTGAGGACCAGATGACCTACTGCAACGCACGTCTGCCGCAGGCATTGTTTGTCGCCGCCCGGCTGTTCCCGGACAGCCCGCGCTACGCCAAGATCGCACGGGAGTCCCTGGACTTCCTGCTGGAAAAGACGCGCAATCCGCAGGGCAGCTACAACCCCGTCGGCAATATGCGCTTGACGGAAGCCGGCTGGTTCACGCGCCGGGATGACTGCCCGCCGCCGTTCGACCAGCAGCCGGTCGATGCCGGGGCTTTGGTGGAATGCTGCGCGGAAGCGTATCGGGTGACGCACGACCTGCGCTACAAGCAGGCCGCCGAGGATGCGTTCGGCTGGTATCTCGGCAAGAACGTTCACGGCTTGCCGGTTTTTGACGCCGCGACCGGCGGGGTATTCGACGCGCTCAACTCGGACGGCCTGAACAGCAACCAGGGCGCGGAGTCGGTCCTGTCGGTTCATCTCGCCTACCAAGCGTTGCAAACAATGCGCTGAAACCTAGAGGAGACATCACACAATCATGCCGGAAGCGGAAAAACCACAGATTTCGTTTGGAACTGACGGCTGGCGCGGTATCATCGCCGACAATTTTACCGGAGCGAATGTTCGGCTGGTCGCGCAGGCTGTCGTCAACTATATGAAACGGCCCGAAGTCCCCGGCGAGAACACCATTTTCATCGGCTACGACAACCGTTCGCAGTCGGAATACTTCGCGGCCGAAGCCGCGAAAGTCGTCGCTGCTGCCGGCATGAAAGCCGTGCTGTCGGCCCAGTCCTGTTCGTCGCCTTCCATCTCCTACAACGCCCACAAAGAGAATGCCAAAGGCGGCATTATGATCACGGCGTCCCACAACCCGCCGCAGTTCAACGGCCTGAAAATCAAGATGGGCTTCGGCGGCTCGGCCCTGCCGTCAGACGTAGACCAAGTGGTCGGCGAACTGAGTTCGCTTTTAGATGCCGGCACTTATGCTGTCAGCGTCGGCCCCGACGTGATGGACAGCGTGGAAAAGCGCGACCTGCGGCCCGCCTACTTTGACGGCCTGCGCGGCATGGTAGACCTGGACAAAATCCGCGAAGGGGGCTACAAGATCGTCGCTGATCCGATGCACGGCAGCGGGAGCGGCTACTTGTCGGACATCCTGCGCGGGGCGGGCGTCGAGATTGAAGAAATACTGACCGACCGGAACCCGGTCTTCGGCGGCCTGAACCCGGAGCCGATTGCCCAGAACCTGGGGCCGCTCAAAGACGCGGTTCTTGCCGCCAAAGCCGATGTCGGACTGGCCATAGACGGCGACGCCGACCGGGTCGGCGCAATGGACGCTGACGGCAATTTTGTAGACAGCCACCGGATTTTTGCGCTTGTCCTGCGCCATCTGTACGAAGATCGCGGCCTGCGCGGCTCCGTCGTCAAGACAGTTTCCACCACAACGCTGATTGACAAACTGTGCGCCAAATACGGCTTGCCCCTGCATATCACGCCGATCGGCTTCAAGAACATCTGTGAATGGATGCTCAAAGAACCCGTCCTGATCGGCGGCGAAGAGTCCGGCGGCATCGGCGTTTTGGGCTACATCCCGGAGCGCGACGGCCCGCTGATGTCTTTGATGCTCCTCGAAACGATGGCAGTCCGCAAGAAGCGCCTGGAAGAGCAGATCGCCGAGCTGATGGCCGAGTTCGGCCCGCATGAGTACCAGCGCGTGGACCTGCACCCAGAGCCGGCCAAAATGCCCGCTGTTGTGAAGTCGCTTACGGAAGACAACCCCGACGAAATCGCCGGCCTCAAAGTGCAGAAGATTGACCGCACCGACGGCACCAAGTTCTTCTTTGACAACGATGCCTGGCTGTTGTTGCGGGCATCGGGAACCGAGCCGGTTGTCCGCGTGTATGCCGAATCGTTGTCGCAGGAAAGAGTGTCAGAACTCATCGCCGCCGGTCTGGGACTGGTTGAGCGCGTATAGTAGATCCCATTCTCGGCCCGGCATAAGATTATGCCGGGCTTTTTCTTTGTCTGGCTGGTATAATGCCGTTTTAGGCATGACCCAGAGGAAGAAACGCCATGAACGTGCTGCCGCAGGATTTAGGGGAGAAACGCTGCGGAACAATTATTTCGCAGAGGGCCGGAACTGTTCCAGCCACACTCCAGGAGCCGGACGAGCCGCTTGGCTATTGGGAACGCCGCTGGCTTGGTAAACTTCAAAGGCAGATGACTCCCACAGAAGCACGGCCCATTCTGCACTCGGCCCGGCCGATGGCGCGGGTCTGCACGGCCTTCAGCTTTCTCGGCATTTCGCTGACGGCTGGCGAAATGCTTTCTACGCTGAACGACTACTTCTCCCGCCCTTACGCCTACCATGATCCTTTGCCGCTGCTGATCTGCCTCGGAGCCGGAGGGGCTTGGGCCTGGCTGCTGTCAGCCCTTTGCCCGCGCCGGATTGTGGCAGGCAAGCACCGGCGGCTGTATGCCCAGCCGCTGACGGCAGGCGAAGTGGCCGCCCTGCTGCCGCAGACGCAGGATGAGTTGGAGCGCAGCTATCTAACTCTAGTGATGGACGTTTCGCGTCAAGAAGTCCAGCCGGCCGCAAGCGCACACCTGCGGACCGCGCTCCGGTCGCTCGGTGAGGCGATTGACAAGCTGCCCGCGACGCGGGTGATCGTCAGCGACGACCACGATATCATCACCGAAGTTTTGCAGCGGACGGCGGCGGCGACCCTGCAACAAGCGCAGGAAGAACCCGACCGGATCGCCGCCGCGTCACTTATGCGCCGCGTGGAAGCGCTGCATCGCCGGGCCGATGCGACCAAGCGGGCGAACACACTTACCCGCCGGTTTTCGGTTCTGCGGCAGGAAATGGCCGCCGAAACCGAAGCGCTCCGGGCCGGATTGACGGCGTACTATTCCGGCGCTCACGACATCGCCGATTTGACCCAGCTTGCGGAAGACATGCAGCGGCTGGCGACGGAAGCCGCCTCGCTGACCGAAGCCGTCGAAGAAGTGGACTCATTTTCCGCCGGCAGGGTTCCGGCGGCCTCGCCAAGCCCTGTCGTAAACCGGGTGCGGTTGGGATAGCAGCGTCAGGCCGCCAGAAGACATTCTTTTTGCGGCTGCTCTTTCTGCAACTGTTTTTTTTGCGACAGCCGCGCAGGCTGGTAAGCGCACAAGAGCGCCTCAACACAGGCCGGGTCCCACTGGGTTCCCGCGCCTTCTTCTAAAATCCGCAGGGCTTTCTCGCGCTCCATTCCCTTACGGTAAGGCCGGTCGGTGGTCATGGCGGAGAACGCATCGGCGACTGAGACGATCCGGGCAAGCATCGGCGTTTCTTCGCCCCGCAGGCCGAACGGATACCCCCCGCCGTCCCAGCGCTCGTGATGATGGCGCACAGTATCCAAAGTCTCTTCAAAACCCGGCACAGCCCCGACAATGATCGCGCCCATCAGCGGGTGCTGCTGAATAGCCTCGTATTCTTCGTCGGTCAGCTTGCCGGGCTTCCGCAGAACACGGTCGGGAACGCCGATCTTGCCGACATCGTGCAGCAGGGCGGCAACCTGGATCGTCTGCCGGATGTCTGCATCCAGCCCAAACTGATCGGCGATTTGCAGGCTGTAGGTCAGCACGTCTTCTGAATGACGCCGGGTGTAACGGTCTTTATTGTCCACGGCGGTGACAAGCGCGTTCAGCATCGGGAAGCCCAGCAGGGAGCGGGTCAGCTCCCGGCAGATCTGCTCAGCCGGGCTGTCCGTGCCGCCCCCCGTTTTGAAGTGCAGCAAGCGGCTGTCCGCCAGTTCCAAGGCTTCAAGTGGCGTCGCGGCTTCTTCAGGGAAAATTGCGACGCCGAGGGAAACGGTCAGCGGGATCGGCGATGGACTTCCTGGCGGCTGGAAGAACAGCTCGCGGAGGGACGCTTCCAGGCCCTGCTGTACACCGCCGCCCGACACGCCCTGCCGCAGACTGCCGACAGTTTTCAGCGGGATCAGCAGCGCAAACTCGTCCCCTCCAAACCGGCCGACCGTGTCCTGCGGCGTCGTGCTTTCGCGGAGCGCCTGCGTGATCTGACGCAGCACCTCGTCTCCGGCGGTATGGCCGTAAGCGTCGTTGAAAAACTTGAAGTTGTCCAAATCGAGCATGACCACCGCCAGAGATTGCCCGTCGGCTTGGGCCATCGCGGCTTCCTCGGCGAGACGCACATGAAATGTCCGGTGGTTCACCAGGCCGGTCAGGGGATCGGTCGTCGCTAACCCTTCCAGGCGGGCGTTCAGCTCCCGGTTTTCGAGCAGGGCTAGTACCTGCCGCACAATAATCAGGCAGATCAGCGCAAGTGCGCCCCAAAAGACGCCATGTTTCAGAATCGCCTGGCTCGGCGCCTGCTCGGTGTACAGCACCAGCCCCCCGACCAGCGGCAGCAGGGCGTAGGGCCGCAAAGAGCTGAGGAGCGACGGCAAGCGGCGCGGCTCTTCCTCAATCCGGGTGAACGTCATTGCCTGCCGGCTCGTCCAAACGGCCACACCAATCAGCATAAAGCCGAGAGACCAGAGGATGTCCAGCAAGCTTCCTGAGACAAAGGTCCAATGCAGAGAAATATAGGAAAACGTCACGTCCGCCCCGACCACGATGGTCAGTCCGGCGGCAAACAGCAGCAGCACCGACCGGAAGTAGCCGGTCCGCCCGCCCAAAAGAAGCAGGCAGGACGCCAGCAGGATATCGCCTGCGGGGAACAAAAGATTTGTAATTTTCCCTTCCAGAGTGCGCTGCGACTCCAAAAAGGTTGGCCCCAGCACGAAGTACCAGCTAAAAGTTAAAGCGGAAGTAACAGCCATCAGGCCGTCCAGCGAAATTCGGATTTGAGCCGGCAGCGACAGCGCCCGGCGCGGAAGCCGCCAGATTCCGGCCAGCAGCAGGGGATAGGCCGTCAAAGCAATGACATCCGCAGCCACACGGGGGATCGGCGCAGGACGGTGCATAAAGTCAGGCCAGATCATATAAACCTGCTGCACCGTGTAGCAGGCCATGCTCAAGCCGCAGAAAATCGCGATCTGCCTGGAACGGGACTTCCAAAGCGCTTCTTTAGGACAAGGGGCAGGCAGCAGGCAAAACAGCGCCGCCAGCGCCCCGCCGAGACTTTCCAGGACATCGTCGCCCAGTTGAGTGACGTGTGCGGAAGCCGGCTTCAGGAGCAGCCAAGCTGCGTACAGCAGGTGAAAAATTAGGGTGGCGGCAACGCCGATTTTCATCCAAAAGCGGCTCTGCTCGTAGGATAAGGCTTGGAGTGAAAAGTTCTTCATTTCTAAGGCATTTTTCATCGTACAGCCATGTTATCGGCAAAAGGACCATACATTCTTAGCGTTCTAATTTCTGCCATGCGAATAAACAAGGCCGGGTATACTTGTCTTATGAAGCATCCTAAGTCAGCGCGGCTGTTTGCCGAAGCCGAGCGCGTCATCCCCGGTGGCGTCAACTCCCCCGTCCGGGCGTTTAAAAGCGTCGGCGGCGACCCGCTGTTCATGCAGCGCGGCGAAGGGCCGTATATCTTTGACGTGGACGGTAACCGCTATTTGGACCATGTGCTGTCGTGGGGGCCGCTGATCTTCGGTCACGCGCCGCCGCGTATCATTGAAGCCGTCACGGAAGCGGCGAAATTAGGCACCTCGTTTGGAGCCAGCACCGAAGCGGAGGTGCGACTCGCGCAGAAAATTGTTGCCGCCGTGCCGTCGGTCGAGAAGGTGCGGCTGGTTTCATCGGGAACCGAGGCCGTGATGAGCGCGGTGCGGGTTGCACGCGGGTCTACAAAACGTGACAAGATCATCAAGTTCGAGGGCAATTATCACGGCCATTCCGACGGATTTCTCGCCAAAGCCGGGTCGGGATTAACCACGCTCGGCCTGCCCGACTCGGCCGGCGTTCCCGTCAATTTGACCCGCGACACCATTACCCTCCCGTACAACGATGCCGACGCCCTCCGGGCTGCGCTGCTCGCCCATCCCGGCGAAGTCGCCGCCGTGATGCTGGAACCGGTCGCCGGCAACATGGGAGTCGTGACTCCACGCGCCGATTTTCTCCATGCCCTGCGCGAGCTGACCCATCAGGACGGCGCACTGCTCTTGTTCGACGAAGTCATCACGGGCTTCCGCGTCGCTTACGGCGGGGCGCAGGAATTGTTCGGCATCACGCCGGATCTGACGGCTTTGGGCAAAATCATCGGCGGCGGGCTGCCGCTTGCGGCTTACGGCGGGCGGGCGGACATTATGGACGTGGTCGCGCCGGTCGGCCCGGTCTACCAGGCGGGGACGCTGTCGGGGAACCCGCTGGCCGTCGCCGCCGGACTGGCCCAATTAACTATGCTGGAAGAAGCGCAGGGAACGCTTTATACGCAGATGCACCACCAGATGCACTTTTTAGCCCAGTCAGCAAAAGACACGGCGCGGAAGCTCGGTATCCCGCATCGGATCAACCGCCTCGGCTCGATGATGACGCTGTTTTTTACCGATGCTAAAGTGATTGATTTCACGAGCGCCAAGACTGCCGATACCGCCCGGTATGGCCGGTTTTTCCGGGAGCTGCTGGGGCGCGGCATTTATTTCGCCCCCTCACAGTTTGAGTCAGCCTTCACCAGTGCGGCCCATACCGACGCCCAGATTGAGGAAACCGCGCGGGCCGTCAGCGAGGCGCTCCATGCCGTGGCTTAATCCCTGGGAGCATTTCTATAAATTGCCGCGCACGGACGAACCGGAACAAATTGACGATCCGAATCAAGCATTTGCGGAAGTTGAAGCTTCCATGCGGGATGTGGCTCTGTCCAACCGCTTGTTCGGCGGGACCCAGACGGTTTTATTTCACGTCGCCCGGCTGCTGCAAGGTGTGCCGCCTGGAACGCCCATTCGGATTTTAGACATCGCCACCGGCTCCGCCGACATCCCGAATGCGCTGCTGGCATGGGGCCGACGCCGGAAAATCCATCTCACGATCATCGGCGTAGACAACCAGGCCGCCATGCTGCACATGGCGCAAGCATCGTCTCCTGAAGTCTCGCTGGTTCAAGCCGACGCATCGGCCCTGCCGTTCCCGCCGGGATCGTTTGACCTCGCTTTGTGCGCTCTCGCGTTTCATCACCTCGGCTTTGATGCTTCCGTGGAGCTGCTGGCGGCGATGGATATGCTGACAACGCGCGGCTTCGTAGTCAGCGACTTAAAGCGAGACAAGCCGACGCTCTGGGGCGTCGAAACCGCAATGGCCGCAGTGAAAGCGCACCCGTTCACGCGCCATGATGCCCCGGCCAGCGTCCGGCGGGCCTTCACCGTGCCGGAGTACCGAAAGATGGTTGCCCTCAGCGGCGTCCAGCACGTGCGCGTGCAGACGCACTGGTATTTCCGCGTGGCTTTGGTACAGAAGAAGAATGGGTAAACTGTGAAATGTCCCGTGCGATGAACGCCGGGATTTAGATCGGCTGCGTTTCTTGCCTGAATTTCTCTCGGATGTCGTGATTGTCGGTGCCGGCCCGGCGGGGTCCACAACGGCTTTGTTCCTGGCCCGGCGCGGCTACCGGATCACACTTCTGGACCGGGCGGTGTTCCCGCGCGACAAAGCCTGCGGCGAGTATCTGACGCCGGGCGCAGTCAAGATGCTGCGCGACGAGATCGGTGTTCTGCCTCAGCTTCTCAGCGGCGGTGCATCTGTGCTGACCGAGGAAACCGTTGTTCCTCATAATGGCCGCGCATTTTCCGGCACGACGAATGCGCTTGCCTGTCCGCGGCTCGTCACTGATCAAGTCCTGCGTGACGCCGCCGAAGCCGCCGGGGCGTGCGTTCTTGAAGGCTTTAGAGTCCGGCAGATTCTGCGGAACCCTGACGGATTTTGCGGCGTCTCAGGAGTAGATGCAAGCGGCGAAACCCAGACTATCCGCGCCCAAGTTGTGGTGGGGGCAGACGGCACGCATTCACTTCTGGCGCGGGAGATGGGCGTCGTCCGGCCAGTGTCGCGTCTGCAAAGATTAGCGCTTGTCACGCACTATCGCATGGCAGCGAACGACTCTGGCGTGACTATGTACCTGCCAAGCGACCGTTCCGACGCCTGCTGCGGCGTGGGTTCAATGTGCGGGCCGGACAGAACCCGGAACGTCAACATCGTCGTGCCTCAGTCGGAAGCGCCGCAGATGGCAGGGCGTCGTCAAGCCTATTTTGAAGAGCGTCTGCGCCGCTCGTTTCCAGCGGTCTGGGAGCAGATCGGCGGCAGCGCTCAAATCGGCCCACTGCTGTCCGTTGGATGCTTTGGGCATCATACGTCCTATGCGACGGAGGACGGTGCGGTTTTGGTCGGTGACGCGGCGACCTTTATCCACCCGTTCACCGGCGAAGGGGTGTATTTCGCCCTGCGCGGGGCGCAGCTTGCGGCTGACGCCATCTGCGCGGCGCTGAAGCGCGGCGAGGTGAGCCGTCAGAGCTTGCGCTCTTACGACAGCGCACGGCGTCAAGAATTGCTGCCCCGGTATCGCCTGTGCGATCTAGTGCAGCGCGTCGTCCACTCCCCTGCCCTGCTGGGCTGGGGGGCCGAATGCCTGCGCCGGTCGGCCCCGCTGACCGAGTTGCTCCTCCGGGCCGTCGGCGATTTGGCACGGCCCGCCGACTTGTTTTCGCTGCCGGCGCTGCGCCTCGTATTAAGAACGTTTTAACAGATGATACGAAGAGCGGGCGACTGAAGTCGCAGCAACAAAAGCACAAAGTCCACCTTCGTGGACTCATACAGGATATTCATGTCAACCTGCGCCCCTCCGGGTAGCCAGTGCTGAAGGCAGGTTTCGCGCCCTTGTTGCTGCGGTTTTATCCGCCCCTTTCCCGGCAAGTTCTAACTTATGCACACGGAAAATACGATCTATATGCGCGGGCCGAGAGAACGCATCTTTCAGCTTGCCGCCGATATTCAGCGCTGGCCGGAGATTTTGCCGCACTACCGGGAAGTCTTAGTCTTTGAGCAGACCGACGACGGCTCGCGTAAAGTGGTTGAAATGGCCGCGGTACGGGCCGATTTTCCGGTCAAAGGCCATGCGTTTCCAGTGCGCTGGCGGAGCGTGCAGGTCTGCGAGCCGGACACCCATAAAATTTACTTTAAGCATCTGGCGGGCGTCGCCCTCGGCATGTGGGTGGTTTGGACTTTGGAAGACGACCCCTGGGGCCGGGGCGTCGCCGTCACCATCAGCCATGATTTGACCTATCCCCTGCCCGCCTTGAACGGCTGGTTTGCACAGGACATGGTCGGCGACCAGTTTGTCCACGCCATTGCCGGGCGGACGCTGGCGACGATCAAAGCGATTGTGGAAAGCGATTGTGGAGCAGGATGATCTGAGGTTGCACACATGATGATCCCGGATGATGTTGGGAGAGTAGCCTTTCACGGGGATGCCGAACTGAAGCGGACGCTGCTTGAGCGCCTGGAGTGGTACGAGACGGAGGGTGACGTCAAGCTGAAGATGGCGATGCTTCAGGAAAAATGGCATATGCGAGCGCAGAACGGTTTTGTCCTCAATCCTTATCCAAAAGTTGCACGGGCGGAGGACACTGTCGGCCTGCGTATCAGCGGGGACATCGCTACATTGTACGCGCTAGGGGATATTAAGCAGAGCAATCTTGCCTTGCTGACCAATCTTCCTGAAAGCCGCATTTATATCATTCGGCACTCTGTCAATGGAGCATTCAATAAACTGCTGGGAGTTCCGCCTACTTTGGTGTGCCTTGTCAAAGCAGTTTCTTATGGCTTGCCACCAGAACGGGAAACTTCCTGGCTCCGACAATTTTGGGCGGCGGTTCCTGTGGGAGCGAGTCTGTGGCAAGTACCGATGCGCTTGGTGTTGTGGGCGCTGTCCGCCCCGTCCTATGGCATTCTGGGCTTGCATGATGCCGCCGAGCAAGCCGACGAGGACGACAGGGGCATCAAGGCTGTCCGAGATGTTTTGGGGCTGTATGAGCGCTGGCTGGCTGGCGGCAGAGCCGGGCGGCAGCTATGGTTCTCGTTTGTCAACCCGGCGGAAGCCGACGTGAAGAACAGCAGGCGGCAGGGTGACGACGGCGAGTATGCGTACGATCTGCCTGCCTCCGTGCGCTTCTGCCTTCGTGCCGCTGCTGGCGCAGCGCGAACCGCCGATGTCGAGGAAGAGATTGTGCCCCCCCGCCTGCGGGGACGCTTGCACGTCAGCTCTCCGGCGATAGCTTGGACGCGCCTGGCATTGCCATTGATCAAGCGAGCCTGTACGCTTTGGAGAAGGGCGTCGCTTCCGGCGACTGGTATGAGGCTTGTGCGAGTGTGCTGCTCCACATCCTGGCAGACAGCCCAGGCCCGGATCGGCCCCATAGGTAAGAGAAAGTAATCATGAACAAAATGACGCGGCGCGTGGCCGTGACGGGACTAGGGATTATCACGCCGGTGGGAGTTGGCGTGGATGGCTTGCGGGCCGGTCTGCGGGCCGGCAAATCGGCGGTCTGCACCATTGACAGCTTTGACACGTCGCCGTTTGTGACTCACATCGCTGCCCAAGTCAAAGACTTCGACCCCGTGCCATACCTGGACGGCAAAAAGCTGAAGCGCCTGGACAAATTTTCCCAGTTTGCGGTTGCGGCGGCTAAAATGGCGGTCGCCGACGGCGGCTTGGACTTGCGCCTGGAGGACCGGGACCGGATCGGTGTCTGCCTCGGAACGGCGCTTGGCGGGGTCGGGTTTGCCGAAGAGCAGTACCCGGAGTTTCTGGCGAAGGGGCCGCGCGGGGTCAACCCGATGCTGGCCCTCAGCGTCTTCAACGGCGCGGGGTCGTGCAACGTCGCGATCGAGTTGGGCGTCACTGGGCCGGCCACGGCAAACGGTGACTCGTGCGCGGCGTCACCGATCGCGATTGGCCGAGCTGTAGACCTCATCCGGGACGGCAGCGCGGACCTGATGCTGGCCGGCGGCTCGGAAGCGCCGCTGTCGCCGCTTTGCTTCGGTGCGTTTGCGATCATCCGGGCCATGAGCCAGCGCAACGACGATCCGCAGGCGGCGTCTCGCCCCTTTGATGCAGGCCGTGATGGTTTCGTCATGGCCGAAGGCGCGGCGATGCTGCTTTTGGAAGAATGGGACCATGCCCAGGCCCGAAACGCCCGCATCTACGGCGAGATTTTGTCTCATGCTTCTACCAACGATGCGTCCCACATGACCCAGCCCCGGCCCGACGGTGTCCAGGCCGCCCGCTGCATGTCCCTTGCCATCGCCCGCGCGGGCCTGACCCCCACCGACATCGGCTACGTCAACGCCCATGGTTCTTCCACGCCCCTCAACGACAGTACCGAGACTTTGGCCCTCAAGCAAGTCTTCGGCGACTACGCTTACCAGCTTCCCATCAGCGCCACCAAAGGCTTCCACGGCCACGCCCTCGGGGCGACCGGCGCGTGGGAAGCCGCCGTATCCCTGCTCGCCCTCCACGACAACTGGCTCCCGCCCACGCTTAACTTAGAGAACTCCGACCCTGCCTGCGACCTTAATTATTTGCCCGGCACCGAAGGCCGCGACGCCCGCGTCAATTATGTTCTTTCAAACTCTTTCGGCTTCGGCGGCATCAATGCCTGCTTGGTCTTTGGGAGGGCTTAAGGACCATGCCATAAATGGCATGGTTTTCTTAGTAGTACAGTTAGCTGCGATACTTGCGGGTGAAGAAGGTAGCAGTTGGCACACCAACAGCGAAAGCAACAAGAAGCGGCCAGTTTGTCTCGTGAGTCAACAGTCCAGCGCTTAGCATAGAAGCCGAAGTAATGGCCACTGTCGTCAGCCAATGAATGGATGTTGTTGGAGACAGTGCCTGACTTCGTCCATAAAACCTACTACTAGCCAGCAGTAAACAAAGGTGAGTCGCGCTGGAGGTAGCCGCGCAGGCGGAGGACGGCTTGGGTGTGGAGCTGGTAGACGCGGGACTCGGAAACGGTCAGGACTTTGCCGATTTCTTTAAACGTCAGGCCCTCGTAGTAGTACAGGGAGATCACGAGGCGCTCGCGGTCGGGGAGGCGGTCAATGCCGGCGGTGAGTGACGTCTTCATGGCCCCGGTTTCGACATCGGCGAGGACATTGGCGTTTTCGTCTTGCAGCACATCGGTGAGATGCAGGCGCTCGCCGTCGGACGAGCCGCCGCCGAGGAGCATATCGTCGAGAGACAAGACGTTCGCCCGGCTGGTGTTGACAAGCAGTTTGAGGAGGTCCGCCTCGCTCATGTTCATCTCGGCGGCGACTTCTTCTTCTGTCGCAGGCCGGCCCAGGCTGACTTCCAGCTTGTAGTAGGTGCGCTCCAAGACTTTGGCGCTGTCGCGGACCGAGCGAGGCACCCAGTCTTCTTCGCGGAGCATTTCCAGGATCGCGCCACGGACCAGCGCAATCGCGTAGGTCTCGAACTTGACCTGCCGGGAGGTGTCGAACTGGTCCACGGCTTTGATCAGGCCCATGATGCCGGCGCTGACTAGATCGTCGCGCTCTAAATTGGGCGGCAGGTTGGTGACGACCCGGCCCGCCGTGATCTTGACGAGGTAGGCGTAATGATTGATGATCTGGTCGCGAGCCTTTTGGTCATTGCGCTTCTTGAAGCGGTTCCAAAGGTCCGGCATGTTGGCAGGAGTTAGCATAGCAGGTAGTTTAATGAATGCGTGCAGGTAGTTTAATGAATGCGTGAGTGAGTATATGAATTAGTGCGTGTCGGTGGTGGAAGCCGGCTCATCCCGGTTTTCCTCCGGCGTCGTGTGGTCAGAATGCCGGCCGGAAGCCGGCGGCGCGTCGGCGTGCAAAGCAAATTGAAGGCCGAAGCCGGCGGCGGCGAAGACGGCGAACGCCACAGCCACTCGGAGCAGGCAGGTCCAGGGACCCACGCCGGACAGCAAGCTGACCCCGCCGACCAGCAGGCCGGCCAAAGAAGCAACGCGCCAGGGCAGACCGCTAAAATGGTTCATTCGCGTCCGTTACGGGCCGACAGCCGCCCTCTCTCAGCACGCTCAAGTGTTTCCCAGTATACCACACAGGTACGCCTTTTTCACAAGAAATCACCGGGCCGCCTGCGGCGACAGCGCGAAGCTTGTGATGTCGGAGTGGCCGTCCGAAAGCCGCACCGGCCCCGTGCCGTCGGAATTGATCCGGTACAAGTCATGCCCGCCGTCGGCGCGGCGGGCGAGAAAGAAGACCTGCTTTCCGTCGGGGGAAAACTGGGCGTCTTCGGCATCGCCTTTCGCCAGGATGTGCGGCGTTCCGGTGCCGTCGGCATCTACAATAAACAAGCCGAGGATGGCACGGCTGGCGAGATCGCTCTGCCGCCACAACTCAAAGACAGCCTGTGTGCCGTCCGGCGAGTAAACCGGGTTTTGCGGCCCGACCGCCGGATCCTTTACCGGCGGCACGATGGGTTTCTTCACGTCTCCCTGGCCGTCAAACTCGATCAAGCCGGAGATTTTCTGTCCGCCGGGCAGTCCCTGCACATGGAACATTCCCAAAGCGATTTTTGTGCCGTCGGGGGCATAAGCCAGGGAAAGCCGGTCGGCGGCGGCCAGCGGCGGTCCGTTCGGCTGGTCGTTTTGAGTAAGGCGCGGAGCCGACCCCAGCGTCGGCAGCACGGCTAGGGTTTGAACGCCGGCCGTTTCCAGCACGGCGGCAAGGCCGAGGCGGCTGGGGTCGGCATTGGAATCGGCAGACGGCTTCCAGGCAAACGACACCGCGGCGGCATTGAGGTCCTGCGCTGACGCCGGATCGGTGGAAGCCGAGTGCGTGGAAGTCGCCGGAGTCGGCAGCAGCAGGGTCGCATCGCCTTTGCCGACATCGAGAATTGCTAGGGACGCCCCTGATAGAAACCCGAGCAGGGAGTTTGAGCCGGGCGCGAACTTCGGATCGGCTTTCGCCCCGGCGGTCCGGGTGACTTGAACGACGTTTTTGCCGTCGCTGTCCACCATCCAAATCTGGTTCGGTCCGCCCCCGCGATTGGACAAAAACGCAAGCTGATCGCCGTCGGCGGTAAATACAGGATCGGTATCGGCAGCCGCCCCAGTCGTGATCTGCCGGGGCGCCGCGTCCGTGCCATCGGTCTTGACAGTCCACAGATGCGAGATGCCGGGCGAGTTCAGGTCCGAAGCAAAAACGACCGTGCCGGCAGTAGGGACAAAGCGGCGCGGCTTCGGGCCGAAGACAAGAAAATAGAAGACGGCCAGCAGGATCACCAGCAGGCCGGGGATGATCAGCCAGGGCGAGAACCGGCGGCGCTTGCGCTGCGGCAGCAGGCTGGATTCGTAGACCGGCCGGCCTGTGGGGCGCGGCTCGTTTGGAAACAGAGAATTGGTGCTTGTGGGAGTCGGGGTGTCGTCAGCCATAGTTGCAGTGATTATACCTGGGCAACGCCAGGAACGAGCCGGGGGGCCAGCAGATTGGCGGCCGTCGCGGCCAGGCGCCGCTCGTGGCTGCTGAAGAGACGGCGGTGGGGCGCACGGAGGAAGATCAAGACGCCCCGTGGGGCGATGTCCGTCAGGCTGGGAACAGGCACAATCAGCGACGGCACGGCATGGGTCTCCGGCGCGAGGTCAAAGTCACGAGAGGCTTCCACTTGGGTTGCCAAGTCGCACAGCAAGGTTTCCAGATCTTCCGTGCGAGCCTCACCGTCCTCCGGCAGCGCAGGGGAGAAAACATAAGACCCGTCGGCAGTGCCGAAGCGCTGAAAGACGCCGGCTTCCGCTTCGGCGGCAGCGCAAAGAAGGCGCAGAGCGGCAGGGAAAAGCTCGGCATCGGGCGCGGCCCGGCCCAGCAGCTCGCCGAGTGCGCCAAGCGCCCGCAGGTCTTGGAGGCGGCGGCCTGCCTGCTCCACCAGCCGCGCGTTTTGCAGGCCGACGCTGGCCTGGCTGGCAAACGTGATGAGCAGCCGGACCTCGTCGGCGGTGAAGCGCCGAGGCTCACGGCTGTAGACTTCCAGCACGCCCAAAACTTCTTTGCCGAGCTTCAGCGGGACACCTAAATAGCCGGTCACACGCTCGCGGGCGGCAAAGGACGGCAGGACAAAGCGGGTGTCCGTGCTGAAGTCCTCAATTGTCAGTGACCGCCCGCGCCGGGCGACAAACGCGGTCGCGGTTTCCAGGCCGCGTCCGGCTTCCGCCAGCGAGAGAGACGGCAGCGCAGCCAGCGGGGACTTGAACGCTGCGGCGGCCTGGGCGGCAAGATTTCCCTGCGAGTCGAACGCAAACAACAAACCCCGATCCGCGCCGATCATCTCTAAAGCGAGATCAACAATAGTCTGGGCGGTCTGCTTGCCGTCAAGCGACGACCCCAGCGCACGGGCAATGCGCCGAACCCCTTTGCGGATTTCTTCTGACTTCTGCCGAGCGTCCTCGTACATTTGGGCATTAGCAATCGCCGCGCCGACCTGGTTTGCGATGGTATACAGCAATTCCATCTCGCCGACCGTGAACAAGCGGCGGCGGCTGCTCATCGCATGCAGCACGCCGATCACCTGGTCACCCGACTGCAAGGGGACGCAGACAAGTGACTTTACCCCTTCGCCGTCAATCGGGCAAGAGCGGTTCCGGTGGTCAGCGGCTACGTCCTGCACGGCCGTCGGGGTCTCAAATTCCAGAACCCAGCCGGCAATACCTTCGCCGAGGCGCGGCTTCATGGTGTCGGCAGTTTCGCGGGAAAAATTGCGGCTGGCTTTGATTTCCAGGCGACCCGTCGGCGGGTCGTATAAAAACAGCGCGAATTTGTCGACATGCAGCAGGCGGAGAACACTGTCGGCGACGAATTGGATCACGCGGTTTAAATTCAGCGTCGCGCCCACGGCCTGCGACAGCTCATACAGCGCGGCGGCTTCCTGCGCTCGCCGGGTGGCGTCTTCATACAGCCAGGCGTTTTCTAAAGCGACGGCGGCCTGGGAAGCGACGGCGGACAGCAGGAAAGCATCGGCCTCGGAATACGCGCCGGGCTGGCGGGAACCGACCACCAGCAGACCTTCCGGGACCGACCGAGCCACCATCGGCGCAAGCAGCAGCGAGCGCATCTCCGGCAGAGGCGAGTCAGAGTCCAGCATGTCCCCGCCGAGATCACTCAGGCGCAGAGGCTGGCCGGAGGCCAGGGCGCGGGCGGCGTAGCCGGAGCCTTCCGCCGAAAGCTGCCGATCCCCCTCGCCTTCCGCCAGCCCCCGGCCCGCGCCGATATACAGCCGTGTTCGCTCGTCGTTCAGCAGATAAACCGCCCCTGCGGTCATTTCCATGGAGCCGACGACAGACAGGAGAATAGAGCCGAGAACGTCCTGGACGTTCAGCGACGATGATGTTGTCTGAGCCGCCCGAAACAAAATGTCCCGTTCCTGCTGCTTCTGCGCGGCTAGCCGTTTGAGCGCGTCCGTTTGCAGGGCCTGGGCCGCAAGACCGGCGAGTGTTTGCAGGCAGAGCAGGTCCGCCCCGCTGAACGCTTCGCCGCCGGTGCGGTTGAGAACCGTCAATGCCCCGGACGGCGTGCCGTGGACATAAATCGGCACGACCACAGCGGATCGGACACCGACAAAATCGGTTTCGCCGGGAGCAGTCTCCGGTGAATAGGAAAGATACACTTCGCCGGTCAGCGCGGTGCGGCCTGCCAGCGCATCTTCGGCGCGAACCGTCTGGCCGACGATCTCAGCGGCATCCGTGCCGGCAACGGCGGCAAAGTCAAGCAGGGTGCGTGAAGGGTCGAGGAGGCTGACGGCGGCAGAAGCCGCGTGCGTAAGAATGCGGGCTTTTTCGGCAACCACGGCGAGTGTCATGCGGGGGTCGGTCTGGCGAGCGACTGTACCGGCGACTTCGTGCAGGGCTGCCAGTACGGGCGCAATCTCGGCGGTCAAGATGGGTTCGGGGTCCATAAAGCGTGGAAGCCTCTCGGTGCGTCGCTGAGGAGCAAGCGGCGAAAATAAATCCGGCCGCGAAATTTGTGAAACATTCCCGGCCTTGCGGCTGTCTGTGATTGTGTCACAAGAACCCTGCGCTGTCAAGTTCCGCGCCGCTCCGAGTTATGCGCCCCAAGTTGCCGCCCTTGTCAAACCCATTTCGTACAATTCTTTGTGCCGCCTTGCTTCTGCTGCCGCTTGGCGTCCACAGCCAGACTCCGCCAAGCCTTGTTCCTCTCAACCTCGGTCCGATGCCAAACAATGTCCCGCTGCCGCCGCCGACCGATCAGCCGCCGCCGGAAGTGCCGCTGCCGAACCCGATCCCGCTCGGTCAGGACCTGCTTATCAGCGGCGCATTGGACCTTCGCACCCGAACAGCCGACACCGGGCGGCGCGGGGGCGTGTGGGTAAACACAGTCGAACTGGACTTGCAGCGCCCGATCAGTAGCAAAGGCACGACGCATGGTTCCTTCGACTTGCAGCTCCTCGCGGAGAACCCGGCGGACGTGCCGCACGGCGATGACGTTCAAATCGGGGAAGCTTACTTTATCTACCGTCTGCCGGTGGAAAACGATTTCGACTCGACGGCTTATGTCAAAGTAGGCCAGTTTCCTCTGCCGTTCGGGCTGCTGGCCGTCTACGACCCACATTTGGTCATCTTGCAGCCGCTGTACGCCCAGTCGCTCGGCGTCCGCAACGATTTCGGCATTGCGGTCTCCGGCCGGGCTTACGGCTTCCTGAACTACGACTTGGCAATCACAACCGGCACCGGGCCGGGTCATCTGTATGTGAACCCAAACCGCGTGGTGACATTTCGGCTCGGCCGAACCTTTACCACCCGCAACGGCGTCGTGAATGTCGGCGGCTCGCTGCTGCAAGGCCGCCTGCCGATCACCGACATCACGGTGCAGAACCCGTTTGCCGTGGAACTGCCGCCGTCGGGCCGGGTGCGGGCCGACCGGGGCGGCTTCGTCTCCAAAAGCCGGCTGGGCGGGGATGCATCTTACGGCTTTAAGCGGGTTGTCGCACGGGGCGAAATCGTGGCGGGGGCCGATGCCGACCAGCGCGTTCTTGGCTACTATGCCGAAGGCAATTACAGTGTTTCGCCGCGCCTGAGCGTTGTCGGCGCGCGGTCCCTATTCGTCTACCCGCAGGGCAACAGCACGGCGTCGCAGGAGGCCGCCGGATTGACGTACGCATCCAGCGAGAACCTCACGTTTCGCGCCCTGTACCAGTACCTGCGCGATGTTCCGCTGGGCGGCGGCGCGGGCATCCGTCACCGCCTGACCTTTCAAGTCCTTCTGCGCTTCTAACCATCCAATTCGTGTATAATATCATGCCTGACCCACCCAAGCCGACCCTGCCGCCGTTCTGGAAATGGCTGATGCGCGTGACATTCGCCGTTACGATGGCGCTGTTTCTCGCGCCAGCAGTGTACGTCGTGAAGTATTACGCCGTGGACAAGCCTGCCGAAGAAGCGTATGTGAAGCGGATCACGGCCGGCGTTACTTATCCCTCGCCGACCATGTACGCCGTCATCTACTGGGAGCGGCAGGCCACCGATGTTCAGGGAAAGGACCGAATACGGGCTGTTCACGCCCTCGGCGTCATTCTACATCTGCCCGCAGTCGGCATTACGCGGCCTTTGGAGTGCTTGTCGGCGAAAGCGACGCTGGCGGACTTGGCGACGAAAGACAAAGATGCAGAAGTACGGGCGGCGGCGTCAGTGGAGATTGGCAAAGTGGCGCAGCGCGGGGCGGTCATTCGGCGGTGAATAAGAGAAGCCCCCCACCCCAATTCTGGGGAGCAATACAGAAGTTACTGGCATATGCATTTCTGCTCCTCTCCGGCTCCCCAGAATTTGGGCGGGGGCGTCTCCCCAACCCCCTCGTTACGCCCGCAAACAAGACCTCAATCGCCAGCTGACTGTTGGCATTGCGCTCAATCGCCTGCCGGATGTCCAGCAGCAGACCGAGCGCCTGCTCCACCTGTTCGGGCGTTCGGCGCTCCGCCAGCGCAGTCAACTGCTCGCGACGGTCAGCATTGACGATGTTCGTGCGGGCCGCCCCCATGACCCCGAGCGACAGCACGTCGCGAAAGTAGGTCGCCAGCAAATCTAAGGCCCGGCCTAGCGGCTCCCGTCCGGCCTTTTCTTCGCCCGGCTCCGCCGCGTCGTCGTCTTCCGTGGCTTTCAGCTTTGGCGCGAGCTTGCGAAACTCTTCCCCCAGCTTGAAGCTTTTGACCGGCGGCGCAGTCAATAAGTCATAAGCCAAATCCAAGAGCGCTTCGCGGCCTGCCAGCAGCGACGGCGACCGGGCCAACGCAACCGCCCGGCCGAGGCGTCCTTCCGAATACGCCGCCAAAAAGCGGGCCTGGGCAGGGGCGACTTGGTAGCGAGCCTGGAGCGTGCTTTCAATCATGTCCACCGGCAGCAGGCCGAATTGAACGACCTGGCAACGGGAAACGATTGTCGGCATAACGCCGCCTGTGGACGCCGCCGTGAGGATAAAATGCGCGTATGGCGGCGGCTCTTCTAGGGTTTTAAGGAGGCTGTTCCCGGCATCCGCCCCGCCCCGGCCTAAGCCTTCGGCGTCGTGCAGGATAAACACCCGCTTCGGCCCGGCCATCGGCTCAAACTGCAAATCGCGCAGGAGCGCATTCTCGGCGAGATGCTCTTTGTGGCCGGGCCGGGGCCAGATTTGGGCGATGGACGTGATTTTCGATGGCGGCGGGTCCAGCGTGCGGACATCCGGCGACCTCCCGGCATCAATCGCCCGTGCAGCGGGATCAATGTCGGACGCCGCCCCACAAAGCAGCTTGGCGAACTGCCGGGCAGCGGTCGCTTTGCCGACCCCATCCGGCCCGACAAACAAGTAGGCTCCGGCGAGGCGGTCTTCCTGATAAGCGTTCTCTAAAACGCGCACGGCATATGGCTGTCCGAGAATGTCTTGAAGCATAGGAATGAGGTCCCGGCACTGGAAGTGCCGGGCTAACGAAGCAAAGAAAGTCCCTCCGGGACTGCGAATAACTTTTCGGTGCCGGAGGCACTTTCTGTCCTTGAATAGCCCGTCACTTCCAGTGCCGGGTCTTCTAAAACCGCTCGAAGCTGTCCACTTGCAGGACAAAGGCCACCGCGCCGCCGGCTTCCACGCGGACCGGGTGCGGCGCGAGCGTACCGAGTGCGGGAATACCGGCAGGGGGCTGACCGGGCAGATTAACGAACTCCTCCGACGACCCACAGGCCCTTTTGATGATGTCCATGACCCGCGCCGTGTTGTCGTCTTCCACGCCGATCAGCACCGTGACATTGCCCTGGCGCAGAAAGCCGCCAGTGGAGCCGAGTTTGGTAAACGTCAGCCCGTTTTGCAAAAGCGCGTCGCCGAGCTTGTGCTTGTCGCGTTCATGGGCAATAGCGATGATAAGTTTCATAACGGCAAGTACGAGTGACTGAAGTCACTCGCTGGAAGGTATTCAGAAACACCACCTGTCCAGGGGACAGAAGAAGTTACGACAGAAGAAACCATTAATCTATGTCTCTTGTCCGCCTACGGGACTTTGACAAAGCGGCCATCGCGCCACTGCAAGTCGAAAACGTGATGACGGGACCGTTTTTTCAGACTGAACCTGAACACGCGGATCGTCGTGCCGAGATGCGGAAGCTCGTACAAGAAGTGGTCGGTGTCAGCAGGCATCGGCAACATCTGGCGTGTCACATCGCGCAGCCTGCCGTTTCGCAGGCGATAGAGCATGAAGCTGTTGTAATCGCTCTCAAAATCGGGCGAGCTATCGGCAATCAAGTCAGACTTGCCGTGTGCCCGGAACACCGCGACTTCTTCCGCCGGAGCAGAGTCAGGATGCACCAACAAGTAATCGTGGCGCGTGTCAATGAGGGAACTGCTTTTAGGCAGCAGCAGTTGTCGTCTTTCCTGCCGCCCAATCTTATCCTCAATGCCAAGCGACGGCAATAGATAGAAATAGTTTATCACACTGCGTCGCTGCGCCTCCACCCGGTGCACAGGGGCATGGCTGGGCTTGGCTTCAACCCGCGCCATGTTGAGTAAAAATGCCAATAAAACTGCGGAACACCCAGCAATCAAGTGAGGGACGATCAAACGCTTTGGCATACTTGTCTCCTGCGATTGACTTCCGGCTATTCAGCAGAGGCTAATCTTTGGCTTACCGCAGCCCAAATCTCTTCCTGCACGATCTCCTGGGGACGCGACGAGTCTATGATACGCCACCGATGCGGCTCCGCCGCGGCCAGAGCCAGAAACCCGGCCCGGATGCGCTGGTGGAACGGCAGGGCTTCGTCTTCCATGACACTGCGCTCACTTTGGCGGGCGAGGCCGACAGCCGGGTCCAAGTCCAAAAGAAACGTCAAATCAGGTGAAAGACCGTGCGTGGCATAGGCGTTCAGCGATGCGATCTCGGCAAGGTCCAAGCCGCGCCCAAAGCCTTGATAGGCCGCGCTGGAGTCCGCGTAGCGGTCACAGAGAACAATGCCGCCGCTGCCGAGATGCGGGCGCAGAACTTGGCCGACGTGCTGGGCGCGGTCGGCCATCATAATCAAAAGCTCCGCACGAGGCTCGACAAACAGGCCCATCGGCGGGTGCAGAGCCAGACGCCGAAGCTCAGCACCGAGCAGGCCATCGCCCGGCTCACGGGTCGTCAGCACGTCCTGATGGCCTAACGCCCGAAGCCGAGCGGCGAGACGCGCGATTTGCGTCGTCTTACCCGCCCCCTCGACACCCTCAAATGAGATGAACACTAGGGCCTACTTGTTCGGAAAGAACCCGGCACTGGAAGTGCCGGGCTTTAGAAATGCAAAATGTCCACCTTCGCGGACGCAGGATTAGCCTGACGCAAACGGCATTTAGTCCCGTAGGGACTTTCTGTGCTGCGTTAGCCCGGCACTTCCAGTGCCGGGTACTACGGCCTGCTGATCCGCACCCGGCGATTCGGCTCCTGGCCGATGCTTTCCGACGCCATTTTGTAGTTCTCGGCGATCTGGTGCTGCAAGCGGCGCAAAAACGAATTCTGCGGCGCAAGCTCCAGCGAATTCAGGCCGCCGGACGTGTCGTTCATGATCTCTTCAATGGCTTCTTCGGCGTGTGAAATCGCAACGTCTTCTTCGGAAATCTCCTGCGGCATCTTGAAGATCTCGCGCAGGACGCTTTCAATCTGAATGTAGGTGTTGCTTTTAATCACATACGTCGGCAGGTTGCGCGTGATGCCCTCTTGAAGCTTCGCGGGTTCCTTGCGGTAATTGGCCTTCAAAGCGATGATCACATCGCTGTCTTTGACGTCTTTCGAGATGAATGCCGAGACGCGCAGGGTGCGGATCGCCCGCTCCAAGCGGCTCCGGCTGACCCCGTAAGGGAAGACGCGCAGGGTGACCGGCAGCGGCTTGCCATTGGACAGGGTCGGCGGGCCACCGTTGGTCAGCGTCTCGCCGGCCGCCGTTGGCGGAGCGACGCGAGATGGCAGAGCATCGCTCGGCTCAGGCCGGGCGTAGTCGGACCGCATGGGATCGGGCCGGGAG
>CAXUNT010000027.1:0-45831 GCA_964252595.1 uncultured Armatimonadales bacterium | reverse complement strand
GCGCAGGGCGCTATCTCAGTCGGCGGCTTTCTGGCAGGCGGCGGGGGAGGCGGGGCGGTCGCGAAGAACTTTGTAACGGCGGGCCGTGTTCCCGGCGGGGCGCTGGTCGAGCAGGATGTGCCGACAACGCTTCTGGGCGCGTCTTCGGGAACCCTGGATGTGACGCTTGCCCAGCCGGACTTCACGACGGCGGCGCGGCTGGCAAATGCGATCAACGACCACAAGCCTTACGGAGTGACAATGGCGGTCGCCGCTGATGCCGGGACGATCCATGTCGGCTTCACACCCGGCACCGATACCGTCTCGGTCATTGCGGGACTGGAAAATGTTCCTGTGGACACCGATCAAGTCGCCAAAGTCGTCATCAATGAGCGCACCGGCACGGTGGTCATGGACGGCAATGTTGAAGTGTCCGCCTGCGCGGTCGCTCACGGTAATCTCACGGTTTCTATCGCCAATGCGCCAATTATTTCTCAGCCCGCGCCCTTCAGCCGGGGCAGCCGAACCGTGGTGGCTCCGCGCAAGATCATCAATGTCGCCGAGGGTGATGAGCGGTTGATTCCCGTGCCAAGCAGCACGACATTGGACAGCGTGGTTCGCTCGCTCAATGCGCTGGGCGTCACGCCGCGCGACCTGATCGCAATTTTGCAGGCCATGAAAGAAGCCGGAGCGCTGCACGCGGAAATCGAGATCCAATAATTATGCTGCGAATAGACATTCCGGCGGCCGCGCCGACCGACAAAGCGCATGCAGATCTGAAGAAAGCGACCCAGCAGTTTGAAGGCTACTTTCTGCATCAGCTTTTGACGGAGATGCGGAAAACCGTCCCAAAAGACACGCTGCTGGCGGACGATGGCAACGGCCAGCAGATTTTCCAGGACATGATGGACCAGACTATTTCTGAGAACATGTCCAGCCGGGGGGATTTAGGGATGGCAAAGGTGATGTATGACCAGCTTGCCCCATCGCTCGGCAAAACTGTGGATAGCAAGAAGTGAAACAAGAAGCGTGGAACTGAAGTTCTACGCTGTGGGGCGAAGCGCGAAGTCTCCACCTTCGTGGAGAAAGAGGCAGAGGGAGAAGAGTGCAGCATGATCCTATTCTTCGTCCACGAAGGTGGACGGTAGGCGTCTGCGCCCCACAGCGTAGGATTTCAGTTCCACGCTCTTCTCCGAAAGTGAAACCATGCAAGAACCGCAAAATATCAAGCAAATCATCAAAGTCCTGCGCGATGAACTGGCGCTGCAAACGCGGCACTTCAAGCTCTTGGAAAGCCAGCAGCTTGCACTGCTCGCCTGCGACCGGGTGCGCTTCACGGCGCTTCAAGACGACTACGCGCTGGTTTTAGTGCAGCTTGAAGCCCAGGACACCGCCCGCCGGGCGGCAATGACCGGGGAAGACGGCGAGCCGGTGACGCTCTCTGCCATTAAAGAACATTGCACGGAGCGCAACCAGAGCGTCCTGCAAGCGTTGGAAGACAATCTGCGCCGGACATTGGACGGGGTGCAGCTTTTGACCAAGCGCAACCAGACGCTGATCCAAAATGAGCTGGATTATTTAGCGTTCTCGCTGGACCTCTTTGTGGAGGCGGGACGCTCGGCGGACAACGGCTACGGAGCCAACCGCATCCAAAGCCGGGCCGGACGGGCGGCAAGCCTGCTGCTTTTAGACCGCCGGGCTTAGGCCACAAGGAGAACTGACAGATGCCGGGAACATTTTTTGGAATTAGCATTGGCCAAAGCGGGCTGGCGGCGGCGCAGATCGGTGAAGATGTCACCGGCCAGAACATCGCCAACGCCGGCACGGCGGGCTACTCGGTCCAGTCGCTGGATCAGGTCGCGAACGACCCCTACACGCCCGCTGACCACAACACGGCGCTCATCCCGGGCCTGATCGGAAGCGGCGTTGCCATCCGCAGCATTCAGCGGGCCTCTGACCAATTTTTAGACACCCAGGTCCGGGACGCAAACTCTAATTTACAATCCCAGACAACGCAAAGCGATGCGCTGAAACAAGTGGATGACACGTTCGGCGAGCCGTCGTCTACGGGCCTAAACGCCGCGCTGACCTCGTTCTTCAGTGCGTTTCAAGATGTGGCGAACGCGCCGGAAAACACCGGTGTCCGAGCGGCGGCGGTCCAGAAGGGCGTCGCGCTTTCCCAGACGTTCGGGACCATCTCTTCGGGCCTCGTGTCGGTGGCTTCCAGCCTGTCGGGCCAGTCGGCGGCGGCGGTGCAGAGCATCAACACGGACAGCGCCCAAATCGCCGCGCTCAATCTTACCATCAAAGCCAGCACCCGCAGCGGCCAGTCGCCCAATGATCTGTTAGACCAGCGCGGCGTGCTGCTGGACAAGCTTTCCGGGCTGGCGAACATCACGGTCCAAAACAACTCCGATGGCACGGTCAATGTCGCGGTCGGCAGCGCGGCGCTTGTGCTTGGCACCGACTCGTTCGCGGCGACGCTGCTCAGCCTGACGGCGGGTGGGCTGTCCGGCGGGACCCTCGGCGGCCTGCAAGCGACCAGCACGAAAGTCACCGGGTTCCAAAACCAGCTTAATGCGACTGCTGCGTCGGTCGTCTCTCAGGTGAACGCGGCGCAGGCAAACGGCCTGGACCTCAACGGCTATGCCGGAACGCCGTTTTTCGCGGCGACGGCAGGCAGCGAAGCGGGAACGCTCAGCGTCACGTCCGATTTGCAGGCCAATCCAAGCCATCTCGCCGCCGCTTCGGTTCCGGCCCCGCCGGCGACGTTCGGCGCGGGCGACGGCTCCAATGCCCAGGTGATCGCCGGACTGCTGACCAAGACGGTTACGAGTCCGACCGACCCGTTAGCCGGCCAGAGCCTCCAAAGCTACTACCAGGGAACCGTGTCCACGGCCGGAGGCGAGGCTGCCGCCGCGCTGGCCGGGCAGCGGACCGCCCAGGCGATCTACACGCAGGGTTCCAACAGCCGTGCATCCGAAACCGGCGTTTCCACGGACACCGAGCTGACTAACATGATGAAGTACCAGCGGGCATACCAAGCGTCGGCGCGGGTTATCACCACGGCGGACGATATGATCGGCACGCTGATCAACAACTTGTTCTCGGCGAACTAATTCTCGGCGAACTAATCGGAGAAGAATACGAAAATGCGTATCACCACCAGCCTGCAATACCAAAACCTGTCAGCTAACATCGAATCGAGCTTGGAGACGCTGAACACGACCCAGTCCCAGATTTCGTCCGGCAAGAAAATTCAAACGTTTTCCGACGATGCTGCCGGGGCGTCCCAGGCGCTGACGCTGCGCTCCGCTCTTGGTGACAACGCCCAGTATCAGCGCGATGCGTCTGCGGCGACCTCGTTCCTGACAGCCTCCGAAGGGGCGCTGTCCAGCGCGACCAGCGTTCTGCAATCGGCGCGGCAGATCGCCGTCGCTGGAGCGAACTCGACCCAGACCCCGGACAGCCTTACGGCTCTCGGCGACCAGGTGGACGGCGCAATCCAGCAGCTCACGCAGGCGGCAAACACCCAGTCCGGCGGGCGGTATCTGTTCGGCGGCACGAAGACGACCACGCCGCCCTATGACGCGACCCAAACCTATCGGGGCAACAGCGGAACCATCAACTCGGCATTGGGGCCGAACGCATCGGTCCAAATCAACACCGACGGCGCGGCGGCGTTCGGCCCGGCATTCACTGCCCTGCAAAACTTGAAGACGCATCTCGCGGCAGGTGACGCCACGGCCATCTCCGGCGACATCGGCGCGGTCGACACCGCCCTGTCCGCGCTGAACACGGCGTCGGCCACCGCCGGCTCGAAGGCCAATCAAGCCACAGCGGCCACTCAGCAGCTTTCCCGCGCCCAGAGCGATTACCAAACTTCGCTCTCAAATGTTGAAGACGTAGACCTTGCATCAGCGTATGTTCAGCTTCAAAGCGCGACCAACGTCTACCAGGCGTCGCTGTCGGTGACGGCGAAAGCGTTCCAATACAGCCTGGCCGACTTTCTGCATTAGCTTTTCACAGTTTTCTCATACAGGGATGGATTAGCGCAGTGCCGGATGCACTTCATTCTCGCACTTTAGGAGCAGTTCCACCATGCAAATCGAGACATCCCGCTTCGGCACGCTGTCTACTGACGCCCCGAAAACTCTGATTTTTTCCGACGGTCTGCCCGGCTTTGAGGATTGCCGCTTGTTCACCGTCGTCCCGCACCATACGGCAGACGGCGGTAAAGGCAGTCCTTTTGTCTGGCTGCAATCGCTGGAGCGCGGCGATCTGGCGTTTCTCGCCACCGAGCCGCACCGGGTCTTCCCGGACTACGCCCCGCGTGTTCCCCGCGCCGAGCTGGAAAGCCTGTGCCTGACGGGCGACGACGCCCTGCCGCGCTTGTATGTCCTGCTGACCGTGCCGGCAGGCGATCCCTCGGGAATCACGGCGAACCTCATGGCACCGATTTTGATCAACTCCAGCCGGCAGGTCGCCAAGCAGGTGGTTCTAAACACCGACCACTATGGCCTGCGGCACCGCTTGATCCCCGCCGATTAAGTGGGTTGCAGACGCGAAAAAATAATTTGCGTGATCCGTTACAAATTCGTTGATTTGGGGAATGAATGGGTGTCAAATGCCGTATCAAAGGCAGGCGCCAGGCACTCACCCTAAAAATCCAACCGAATGCGCTGTGCCAGGGAGGGCTGTATGTTAGTCTTAACGCGAAAACTCAATCAAAGCATCAAAATTGGCGACGAGGTCGAGATCACCGTCATTGAAGTGCGCGGCGATCAAGTTCGGCTCGGCGTCACGGCCCCGCGCGACGTGGCCGTCCACCGCAAGGAAGTTTACCTTCAAATCCAGCAGGAAAACCGCGCCGCATCCGCCGCGCTCGATGCGTCTGCACTGGACTCCCTGAGTGACGCCGTCACTCGCCAAGGCAAAGTCAAGTAACAAACACTTTCAAGGCCGCTGGCTCCATAGGAGCCGGCGGCTTTTTGCTTGACAAATCCCTGCTGAAACGCTTATACTAAGTCATCTTTTCCCGACGGTTTTCTTTTAGGAGGCAACTCAATTTGGCGTATCAAGTGACACTTATTCGCGGTGACGGCACCGGCCCGGAGCTGGTCGAGGCGACCCGGCGCGTCCTCGAAGGCACGGGCGTTGCGTTTGAATGGGACGTGGTCGAAGCAGGCGTGGACATCATGGAGACGGCGGGGACGCCGCTGCCGGACAACGTCCTAGCGTCCATTCGCAAAAACAAGATCGCGCTCAAAGGCCCGATCACGACACCTATTGGAACCGGCTTTCGGAGCGTCAATGTCGCGCTTCGCAAAGAACTCGACTTGTACGCCTGCATCCGGCCCTGCAAGTCGTATGTCGGGGTGCGTTCGCGGTACACCGATGTAGACTTGGTGATTGTCCGCGAGAACACCGAAGACCTCTACGCCGGGGTCGAATACCCGGTAGACAGCGCGGAAGCCGGGCAGATCATCGGCATGGCAAATGGGAAGATCCGGCAGGATTCGGCGATTTCGATTAAGCCGATCTCACGCACCGGCTCACGGCAGATCGTCAAAGCGGCGTTTGACTACGCCGTCGAAAACGGGCGCAAAAAAGTCACGGCGGTCGCTAAGGCGAACATCATGAAGTACACCGATGGCCTGTTTTACGAGATCGCCCGCGAAGTCGCCAAAGACTACGAAGGCCGGGTCGAGTACGACGAATGGCTGGTGGACGCGATGTGCATGCAGCTTGTCCAGAAGCCGGAAAACTACGACGTGCTGGTCATGGAGAACTTGTACGGCGATATTCTGTCTGACCTCTGCGCGGGCCTCGTCGGCGGCCTCGGCGTTGCCCCCGGCGCGAATATCGGTGTAGACACCGCGCTGTTTGAAGCCACGCACGGCTCCGCCCCCAAGTACAAAAATCAAAACAAAGTCAACCCGACCGCGCTGATTTTGTCGGGGTATTTGATGCTGAAATATCTCAAAGAAGACGAAGCCGCCGCGCGATTGGAAAAAGCCGTCTCGGATGTGATCGCCGAAGGCAAAAACGTTACATACGACATGAAAGCCGACCGGAACGACCCCACCGCCGTCGGCACCGCCGAAATGGCCGATGCCATCATCGCCAAAATGCAGGCGGGATAATCCAGACACAACATAACGTAGACAAGAGGCAAGTGCAATGGCAATTGCAGAACGAGAAGTCGTCGTATCGGCACCGCAGGCAGAAGATCTCACGGATGAAGACTTCGTGCCGCAGCCTTACCGCTGGACGCGCGAGCAATTTAATGAAATGGGGGAAATGGGCCTGTTAGACGGGCAGAGGGCTATCCTCGTCGAAGGAGAGATACTCGCCATGCCCGGAATGAAAAACCCGCACCGGACCGCGCTGACGCTGGCGGACTATGCCCTGCGGGAAGCCTTCAACCCCGGCTGCTTTATCAGTGTCCAATGCCCGTTTGACATCGGCAAAGCGACCGACCCCGAACCGGACCTTGCCGTTATCAAGGGTTCTGTTCGGGAATACTCCGGTAAGGGTCTCACCGTCGCAGAATTGATCGTGGAAGTGTCCGACACGACGTATGCCTATGACCGGCGGGAGAAAGCCAGTCTCTATGCAAAGGCCGGTGTTCAGGATTACTGGATTGTACGCCTGAAGACACGGCAAGTGGAAGTGTACCGCCGACCACAGGCCGACGATACGCAGCCGTTCGGGTTCGGCTACGCGGAGAGAACGGTCTATGGGAGCGACGCTGTAATTCAGCCGCTGGCAGCGCCGCATCCCGTGGCAGTCTCGGCATTGCTGCCCTGACATAATCAATAACGAAAAGAGAATAGAAATGGCTTCTGGAAAGAAAAAAGTGAGCGTCATCGGCGCAGGCGCAGTCGGCGCAACCGTGGCGTTCCATGTGGCGCAGCAGGGCTACGCGGATGTGGTCCTGCTGGACCTGCCGGACGATTTGACACTCGAAAAGCCGCGCAAGACCGGCTCGATGGCCCAGGGCAAGGCTTTGGACTTGAACCAGGTCTCGCCGATTGTCGGGTATGACGGCCGGATCAAAGGCACATCGGACTATGCCGATACGGCAGGCAGTGATGTGGTGGTGATTACGTCGGGCCGGCCCCGCACGCCGGGCATGTCCCGCGAAGATTTGCTCGCCGTAAACGCCGACATCGTGCAGAGCGTCGCCGCTCAGGCCGCTGCCGCCAGCCCGGATGCGGTTTATATCGTCGTCTCGAACCCATTAGATGCTATGTGCCACGTCGCGCTGAAGGCGTCTGGGCTGCCGCCGGAGCGCGTCATCGGCCAGGCGGGCGTTTTGGACAGCACCCGCTACCGCAATTACATCGCGTCGGCAGTCGGCGTTTCGGTGGAAGACGTGCAGGCGTATGTGCTGGGCGGCCACGGCGATCAGATGGTGCCGGTGCGCTCGCTCACCACGGTCGGCGGTATTCCTGTCCAGAAGTGGGTGGATTTAGGGAAGCTGGCAAGTGAGCAGCTTCAAAAGATCGAAGACGACACCCGGCAGGGCGGGGGTATTCTCACGGGCCTGATCGGCACGAGCGCGTGGTACGCGCCGGGTGTTGCGACCGCGGAAATGGTGGAAGCCGTACTGCTGGACCGCAAGCGCATCCTCGCCTGTACGGTGCTTTTGGACGGTCAGTACGGCGTCAATGGCCTCTACTTCGGCGTTCCAACTCTGCTCGGCGCGTCCGGCGTCGAAGCAGTCTACGATCTCATGCAGCTTGCGCCGCTCTCGGACGTTGAGCTGGCGGGCATTAAAGAGTCCGCATCCAGAGTTCAGGAAACCGTCAATAGCCTGAAGACCCTCGGCAAGCTCTAAAGGGATTTCGGAAAAGCAGGGCCGATCTCGTCTCAAGCGGCGAGGGGTGGCCCTGCTTTTTTGCGTTCCACTTTAGGTATACTACAACCACTGCTCACGGACTGGAGGCGGTCATTTATGCCGGTAACACTAAAAGACATTGCGGAAAAGACAGGGGTTTCGGCCAGCGTCGTCTCGACGGTGCTGAGCGGGCGAGACAACGGCACGTTTGTCAGCGAAAGCACCCGCAAAAAAGTGCGGGAAATGGCGGAAGCGCTGCATTATACGCCGGTCCGGTCCGGGCGTCCGCGCGGTTCCCGCCGCCTGCGAAAGCTCCGCACGGAGCATTTTATCGGTATTTGGGACCCGGAACACTCGTCGAGCAGTGCATTTTTGATCCAAAGTCTTCAATTTGCTCTGCGTGAATACGCGAAAGCGCATGGGGCGGCCACGGAAGACGACTTTGGACTGCGGCTCTTGACTGCGGAAGACTTGCCGCGCCTGGATGTCATCGGACTGATGGGCATGATCTCGCTGTCTTCCACCCTCCTGCCCCGCGAGGCTGCGATGGCCGGCATACCGAGCGTGATGATCGGCGAAACAGACAACGCGCCCCGCGAGATGGTACAAGTGCATCTTGACAGCGCGGCGGCAGGCCGGATGCTGGGGGATTATCTGTGGGAACTGGGGCATCGCCGGGCAGTCCTGCTGGCACCAAGCACAACCCCGCGGCTAACCCGCGAAAGGCTGGCTGGCCTTCAATCCGCCTGGGCGGCGCAGGGCGGACAGAGCCAGGCTGTGACGCATCTGGCGTATGATACGCTGAAGACGCTCGAAGAGCGGGACCAAATTCGCTGGGCAGTCGGGAAGCTGTTCAGCCCTGATGCTCCTGCGAGCGCTCGCCCGACGGCTCTCGTTTGTCAGGACGAAAATATCGCCGCCGTCTCAGCACAAACCCTCGCGGGAATGGGTCTTGCCGTGCCGGGTGCTGTTTCACTCGCAGGCTTCGGAGACACGCCGCGCCTCGCCGAAGCTCTGACCCCGCCGCTGACGGTAATCCGCCCGCCGGTCCTCCAAATCGCCCAAGCTGCCGTTGCCGCCTTGTACCGCCTGCACGATGCCAGCCCCGACAACCCGGACTTTGAGGAAGCGAACCCGGAAGTCGCCGAGCCGGCGGAAGCCGACATCTGTCTGCCCGGCCGCCTTGTCGTGCGTGCCTCCTGCGCCGCCCCTGCGTTAAAATAGTTTTTTATGCTCGACTACGAACGCCATCTCAATATACTTGACCTGAAACAGGCCGTGCTTGTCGTCGTAGACATGCAGGAGCCATTTTTGAGTGTCATGCACGAGCGTGAGCGGCTGCTTGCCAATGTGCGGCTGCTGGTGCAGGCTGCCGTAACGCTGAATGTTCCCGTCATCCCAACGACACAGTATGCGGAGCGCATGGGCGAAGTCGTGCCCGAAATCACAGAGCATAACCGTGACTTTGCCGTCGCCCGTTCGATTGACAAGCTGTGCTTCTCCTGTGCCGGGGCTGCGGGCTTTTCGGAACATCTGGCGTCGTCGAGCCGTCGTCAAATCCTGCTGTGCGGCGTCGAAACCCATATCTGCGTCTCGCAGACCGCGCTGGATTTGATGCATCAAGGTTATCAGGTCCATGTCGCCGCCGACGCCGTTTCTTCCCGCTCGCTCGAAAAGCACAAGCTCGGCATGGAGCGGATGCGCGACAGCGGCGTCCTGCCCTGCGCCGCCGAAGCCGCGGTCTACGAGCTGCTCCGCGAAGCCGGCACTCCGGCGTTCAAGTCCCTGTTGCCTTTCATCAAGTCGTAGCGCCTCGGCTCGTTCCCTCTAGTTTCTTTTCTCCCTCGCCGATAATAAAAGCGTAACGGAGAACGCTCGCCGGGGAATGAGGACTGACCGTGCCGACATTGATTGAAACCAAACTCAAACAGGAACGCCTGCTGCGGATTATTGAAGATGAACTGCAAGACCTGCCGCCGCTGCCGGCGGTGATCATGCGGGTCATGGAAACCGTCAGCGACCCGGCGACTTCGGCGGCAGACTTGAACCGGCTCATCTCCGCCGATCAGGCGCTGGCGTCCAAAGTGCTGCGGCTGGTCAACTCATCCTACTACGGCTTCCCGCGCAAAATCGCCACCATTACCAACGCCGTCGTCATCCTCGGCTTCAACACTGTCCGCAACCTGACCACGTCGCTCGGCGCGTTCAAAGCCTTTGACGCGCAGGGGCAAAAAACCGCCCTTGACCGGGAAGCGTTTTGGGCGCACTCACTCGCCGTCGCGGTCGCCGCCGGGGTCATCGCCCGGCGCAAGGGGATCGGGTCGAAGTCTGTAGAAGAAGTCTTTATCGGGGGCCTGCTGCATGATGTCGGCAAGCTGTTCCTGGACCAGTATTTCCCCGATCAGTATTCCATCGCCATTAAGCTGGCGACCGCCGCACAGATCTCGATTTGGGAGTCCGAGAAGACCGCCCTCGGCATCGGCCATGCCCTGGTTGGGAAGCGCATCGCCGAAAAGTGGAATCTGCCGCCGTCTCTCACCTCCATGATTACCCTGCACCATCAGCCGGTGTTCGCGAAAGAGCATTTCGAGATCACGGCGACGATTCAGGCCGCCGACCATGTGGCAAGAAAGCTCGGCCTCGGCTGCGGCGGCGACATGAAAGTGATGCCGATTGCCCCAGAAGTCGAGAAATGGCTGGCCTTCAGCCCCGCCGTCTGGGATGCCGTCGAGACCGACACCTGCCGCAAGTTCGACGAGTCCAAAGATTTCCTGAAAGTGCTGTAGATTACGCCTGAAAGTGCTGTAAATTAAGCAGGCAGAGCGTTCAAGACCATGCCATGAATGGCACGGCTATTGGGCGAAGACGCCACGAAGTACCGCTTCGCGGCACTGGGATTATCCTACTCTTAACCCCGCGAAGCGGGTGTTTTGTGGCGTCCGCGCCGTTTAGCCGTGCCATTCATGGCATGGTTTCTACCAGTGCAGCATAAAATACTTCTGCCCCTGGTCCCCAACCGGATCGAACCCGCCTTGCGCCGCAACCTTTGCCTCAATCTGAAGCAGCTTTTCTCGTGCCGCTGCCTGATGCGGCATCTCGACGATCAGTGTTTGAGTTGTTTCCATGTGAGCATCAGCATCAATATCAATCGCTGTCACATCAACAGCGCCACGTTGATATAGATCTTTGATCAGTTGCAAAGAAGCAGGTTCGTCTAGGTCGCCATCCCCAACCATGCGATCCTTGCCATCCGCCTGCTGGAGCCACGATAGAGCTTCCAGCTTATGCGGAGTGGTGGAAAGCTGCTTTGCAATGTAAGCGTCTTCGTTGTTCATACTTCCTCCCGACCGAGAACTACATCCGCTTACGCAGATGCTAAATACAAAGACAACTAAAAGCAAGCGTAGCATATTCTAGCCCTTTGTTCTCTACAGTAACCCCCACCCACGTTTAGCGGACGCGCCGGACGCAAAAAACGCCTCAATCCCGGCGGCGTCGCGGCCTTCAACGGCGGCTTCTAAGGTGTCAAGCTCGCCGCGAAAGGCTTGAAGCGCTTGAAGCAGGGCGTCGCGGTTGGAGAGGCACACGTCGCGCCAGAGTTCGGGAGACGAGGCGGCGACGCGGGTGCCGTCGGCGAACGAGCCGGCGGTGAGCTGCTGGGTTTGGGGGTAGCGGCTTTGGGTTTGCGCGGCCTGGCGCATCAAGGCCGATGCCAGCACATGGGGCAGGTGGCTGGTCACGGCAAGCATGGCGTCGTGAGCGTCCGGTGCAAGACGCAGCGTGGTCGCGCCGACGGACTTGGCGAAGCGCTCCAAAAGAGATACGGCGTCAGGGTCGGTCGTGTCGGTCGGCGTGATGGCCCAGGTCGCTTCCGCAAACAGCAGGGGAGAGGCAGCTTCGACGCCCGTCTGCTCAGAGCCGGCCATTGGATGCCCGCCGACGAAGTGTGCCGCGCCAGCCGCCGCCGACACAATCGCCGCTTTTGTGGAGCCGACATCGGTGACAATCGCGCCGGGCTTGACCCGTGCCAGCGTCTCCGGCAGGCTTTCTAGGATATGCCCGACCGTCGTACACAGGATCACCATGTCGGCGTCGCCGGCCGCTTCTTCTAGGCGCGTCGTGCCGTAATCTATCGCACCAAGCGCTTTGGCCGTGTCCAAACGCTCTGCGCTTTGCTCCACGCCGATGACGGTCTGGGCCAGCCGCCGGGACTTCAAGGCCATGCCGAGCGAGCCGCCGATCAGCCCGACCCCGACAATCGCCACCGTCCCGAAGTGTCCTGGAAAATGTGCGTCCTCTGTCATTGCTTTTGTTCTTCGCTCTCTGCGGAAAAAGGCCGCAGAGAAGCGTTTCGTGTACGCTCATTCTCTGCGGCCTTCTCGATTCCCTCTATGCCTTCCGCTCGTTTACAGGTGTCGGCCTACGGCATTGGCGATGGGGGCGATGTCGTGCATGAGCTTGGCGAAGGCTTCGGGCAGCAGGGACTGTGCGCCGTCTTTCAGGGCTTTTTCAGGGTTTGGGTGGACTTCGATGATGATGCCGTCGGCACCGGCGGCAATCGCGCCGCGCGTGACGGCATTGACCAGGCTCGCGCGGCCCGTGGCGTGAGAGGGGTCGGCGATCACCGGCAGATGCGACAGTTCTTTGGCGGCGGCGACGGCGTTGATGTCGAACGTGTTGCGAGTGTAGGTTTCAAACGTCCGAATGCCGCGCTCGCAGAGCATGACATTTTTGTTGCCTTTACTCGCGATGTACTCAGCGGCTTGGAGCCATTCTTCAATTGTCGCCGCCATGCCGCGCTTGAGCATCACAGGCGTCTGGGTCTTGCCGATCTCGGTCAGCAGGGGAAAGTTCGCCATGTTGCGGGTTCCCACTTGCAGGATGTCGGCGTACTGACACACGAGTTCTACATCCCGAACGTCCAAGACTTCGGTGATGATCGGCATGTCCAGCTCTTCCCGCGCCGCCGCCAGCATCTTTAATGCCGGCTCGCCGTGGCCGTGGAACGAGTAGGGGGACGTAGATGGCTTGTACGCCCCGCCGCGCAGGATATGCGCCCCGGCGGCTTTGACCGCCTGCGCCGAGGCCATAAGCTGTTCTTCGGTTTCGACCGTGCAGGGGCCGGCCATCACGACGACAAAAGATGGGTCGCCGATTTTGATGCCGCGCACGTCAATGATGGTCGGCTCCGGATGGAACTGCTTGCCGACCACTTTGTAGGGCTTGGTGACGGGGACGACTTTGTCCACATACGGCAGCGCCTCAAACTGCTGCATGACCTCCGCCTTCATGGCGGCGTCGGCGGGAACACCGACCGCGCCGACAATGGTTGTTTCAACGCCTTCCGACAGGTGAACGCCGTAGCCGCGCTCTTCCAGCATTTGTGTCACGTGCGTTAAGTTCTCCTTCGTCGCCCCTGACGAGAGTATAATAATCATGGCATGGCTCCTCTGAAACTGGACTCCTGCAAAACTGACTTTTTAAGAGTGTCTTTCAGTGTACCTTGCGACAGGTGGTTTGTCAACAAAGCGGCAGGAGTAGGGGCAGGGCTTGCCCCAGCCTTTTTCTGCACATACTGCGACAAATCTGCCTGCATTTTTGCCAAGTGAGTAGGGGCAAGCCCTATACCCTATAGCAAAGAGGGAACGCAGCATCAAGCGCGAATGCCATAACCGCTTGTCAAATGTCTCATTTTGTGCTATACTGACGGCATAGACCGAACATTTGTTGCCGAACGCCTGTTTTTTGATTGTCTCAGGGTGTTCGGCCAATTCCAGAAAGGAACGCACCATGCCCAGAGCTGCTGCCGACCAGAAACCCATCTCAACCCGACAGAAACAAATCTTAAATTATATCCAGCACCACATGGACGCGCACGGCTACCCGCCGACGGTCCGCGAGATAGGCACCGCCGTCAGCCTGTCGTCGTCTTCCACTGTCCATGCCCACCTCAAAACGCTGCAAGAGCAGGGGCATATTGAGCGCGACGCTGTGCTAACCCGCGCGATCAAGCTCACGCCGAACGGTCTCGGCGAAGGCCGCCCGATGAGCAAGTCGGTCATTCAAGTGCCGGTCATCGGCACCGTCGCCGCCGGAAAGCCGCGTTTGGCTGTCGAGGACGTGGAAGACGTATTCCCACTGCCGACCGACTTCATCTCCGGCGACGGTTTTATCTTGGAAGTGCGCGGGGATTCGATGATTGACGACGGTATTCATGACGGCGACTATGTTGTCGTCCGCCGCCAGCAGACCGCCGACAACGGGGAAACGGTGGTTGCGATGATTGAAAGCGAGGCGACCGTCAAGCGCTTTTACAAAGAAAAGCAGCGCATCCGCCTTCAGCCCGCGAACAAGCGCATGAAGCCGATGTATTTTGACGACGTGCAGATCGCCGGCAAAGTCGTCGGCCTCGTCCGCCGGATGGCGTAGTTTCCAGCAACAAGATGGGCGAACACAAGGTTCGCGCCCTACATCGGCTTCCTATGATCCCGCAGGGGCGAACCTTGTGTTCGCCCTCTCCATCAGAGCTAAACCCTTATGCCCCATATTGAAAACAGCGTCCTTGTCAATGCCCCGCTGGAGACCGTGTTCGCGGCGGCCCGTGATCAAGGGTCGTTCCCGCAGTTCATGCCGGATGTGGAAAGCTTGATCGTGACCGAGCGCAGCCCTGACGGCAGCCGGATTGTCTCCGACTGGGTAGCGGTCGCTTCCGATTTCAAGCTGAAGGTGCGCTGGACGGAAGAAGACATTTGGGATGAAGCCGCACACGAACTGCGATTCAAGCAGCTCAAAGGGGACTACACAGCCTACGGGGGGCTTTGGAAATTCACAGAAGACAGTCCCGGCGTGACCCGGTTCCAGTCGGAGATTGATTACGATTTGGAAATACCGCTGATTGGAGCGCTGCTGAAAGCTGTCGTTGCCCGCCTGATGCGGGACAATACGCAGAAAGTGCTGGACGCGATCAAAAGCCGCGCCGAGGCGGCCGTCTAAGAGCGAGGCTTACTTCGACGCCAGGGCAGTCGTGTCCGCAGTCACTTCCGCGCCGACGTAGTAATGCGTCAGAATCTCGCGGTAGGACTTTCGGTAAGGCGTTCCGGCCATTGCGACCGCGCCGTCCTGCGACATCCCCATGCCGTGCCCCCAGCCTTTGCCGTCGAACCGGTACGAGCCGCCGGCCGTTCGGGTCATCACCACGCGTGTACTTCGCAGGGTATCGTAACCCAAAATCTGCCGGATCTGAGGCCCAGTGACAGTCTTCAGCGTACCGTCTGCCCCGGCAACCGTCGCGGTCGTGACCCGGCCTGACGGATCCAAACCGTCTATTGTCAGCGAAACAAATTGCTTCACCTGGGTGCGCGGGTCACGCGCGAGCAGGGCGGCGATCTGAGCGGGCGTGAATGTGTGGGTCCAGGTGTGGTACTTGCCGGATGCGGCGTAGTCCAGCCCGTCGGACGTGTCGGCGTCTTTGACCGCCTGCAAGTAGGGGCAGTCACCGCTGAGGTCGCAGGCGGTCATGCCGCCGCTGTCGGTGGAGAAGATCGCGTCAATGAGCCGGCCCTGATAGGTCAGCACTTGGGTGCGCGTGCCGTCCACAGCCGCATTGGAAAGCGCCGTTTCCCCGTCCAAGCCATCGTAGCCCTCGCAGCGGGTCGTGTCATCGAGATCAAAGCCGTCGGCGGCGCACTTGCCCCGGTTTTTCAGGGCATAAGTCCGGGCCGCCACCGCCTGCGCTTTCATCGCTTCCATCGGCACGTTCGCCCCGATTTCAGCAGGAATAACGCCGTACAGATACGGCTCCAGCGGAACGGTGTTGATGACCCGAAGCGTCGTATCCGGCTCGCGGCGCACCGTCAGAAAGCCGCGGTAAGCGTGCCAGGGCAGCCCCTTCGTGTTCAGCGGCTGTTTATCCAGCCGCGCGATCCGCACAAACCCGCCCGGCCCCGGCAGCACGCAAAGCGCGTCCGTGCTGCTGCATGCAATCGGCACGGCCTGCCCACCGTCGGCCCGCGCCAGCATTATTCCTGCCGGTGTTGATTGAATTTCGTAAAAAGTGCCGCCTGCACCATGTGCGACCGGCTTGTTCGTGACGGCGTCGCGCAGCGTAAACTGCTGAAGGCAGGAGACAAAAAGCTGGGTCGAGTGGCGGAACGTGTGGTCCAGCCCGATCCGCAGGGGTAGGGAAGTGGAAGGCGTATGGGCAACAGCGGGAGAAGCGGCAAGCAGCAGCAGCAAAGCGAAAGCGGAGCGCATAGTTCCTCCGAAGATGGGTGGGGATGATGTTCGGAAAGCGAGGAGCATCTGCTCCTCGCTTTTTTATGTATCGGGGTGACAGGACTTGAACCTGCGGCCTCTCAGTCCCGAACCGAGCACTCTACCAAACTGAGCTACACCCCGTTGTGCTACGCGAACTTCGCGGAAGCAAGTTATCATAGCCGATTCGGGTGCTGTCTGTCAAGGGCTGAACGCCGCCGATGCAGAAAAGGTCCAGATTTGCCGATAATGGGAGCAAAAGGGTCCCTAGTCATGCAGCATTCTCCGATTATTCTTGTCTTTGCCGCGGGGCTTCTCACACTCGGTGTCAGCCAGACACTTTCGCCCACGGTTCACGCGGAGACTGTTCCCGCCGTGCCTGCGCTTCGCGTTTTCGTGCAAAGTCTGCATGTGAAACAGACTCTCGGCGGCATGGAAGTGACCGGCAAAATCGTCAACACGGGTCAGCAGGCACTGACTTACCCCGCGGTCGCCTGCGTTTTCACTGATGCAGCGGGAGCCGAAATTGAACATGCCGATGGTTACTTGACTGCCGGACCGGTCGCGCCGGGCCAGGGCGCAAGGTTTCGCGCGATGACGCCGACCACGCCCCACTACGCGAAAATTATTCTGCGCCTGCGGGAAGCGGGCCATCCCGTCGCCATTCAGCCCTCTGCCAGCCGCTGCACGACGGTGCGGTAGTCAAACTGGGCCTGGAACAACGCTCGGTCGCCCCAGCCGTAGGCGGCTTCCAGTCGGTCGCCGTCGCGGTATAGGGCAATCGGGAACGCGACCCGCTTGGTGTCGAACAGCTCGCCGAGACCTTCATAACACTGGGGAACATCGTCGGGCGTGATCGCCCGGACACACGCCTTGAAGACGGGCCGCCCGCCGTCAAAATCCAGCCGGACCATCCAGCCTTCGTACTGCTCTTCAATGTTCGGGTACTGCGGGTCATGCGTCTCCGGGTGCGCCGGTTCATTACGCTCCAAGACAACGTGAATTAATCCCACATATCCGCCAAGCTCCGGGCAGTCCACAAAATTAGAGCCGAGGCCGATCCGCACAACCCGCTCCCACACGTCCGGGCCGATGGCTCCGGGCAAACCGTCCACAAACCCGCGCAGGCTGTAGCCGCGCAGGCTTTCGGAGTCGTCGGTCGCAAAATACGGCAGCAGCTTGGTTTCACTCATGGACCGCGCCCCGATCAGTGTCAGGCCCGGCGTCGGCGACGGCAGGCGCACGGAGTTTTTGTACGACTCCACATGCAGTTCTTGAGTCACATTGCCGACGATGCCTTTGACGAAGATGTCGTCGCCAAGCTCCGTCAAAAACAAGTCCTCCTGGCCACCGGTTTTTTGTGCGCCGAACTCGATCCCGCCGAACAAATGCGTCAGCTCAAATTGGCCGGGCTGCTCGGCCGGGTCCAAATAGCCGCCGTAGACCCCGACATCGTGGATGAACAGGCCATCGGGCAGCACCACTTTCCCCCGGTAGCCCTGGCCAGTGACGAAAAATCCGGACCGCCCGCTCAGTAGGGTTGTGGGAGCGAGCCGCACATCTTCCATGATCACGCCTTCGGGGTTCGCGTCGTACCACAGCTTACCGGGGCGCGGCGGGCAGTGGGGCGGAGGAGTGCGCGGGCCGCGCAGGCGGGTGAACGGAAACTTTTGCGCCATCTCGTAGATGTTGTGCATTCCGGTCATGGCGTCTTCCGGCAGGTAAAACAAGATGTTGGTGGAATACAGCTCGCGAGTAAACGTGTCCTTCATACGGGCCACGCGCACGGTGACTGCATAAGTGCGCTCTCCACTCTCCGGGTCGGTCCAAAGCTGGATCGGCCCGTTGAACGCCGCTTCCCACGCACCGCCTTTTTTACGGGCCTCGACGCCGAACTCCCGCACGGTATGAGGCAGGGTCGGCAGGGTGATCAAAGACATCTTCGGTCGGTCTCGCAAAGCAAAGTTATTCAAATGGCTGGCCCTTTTCCATTGTTCTCTCTTCACTGTAGCCGCCGCCGTTCCCGCCTCAAACGCTGAATTGTTTTGTGTGACAAGAAACGCGAAAAACCCGCTGCGGGCAAGAGAACAAGAGGCTGCCGGAACCCGGCAGCCTCCTCATTTTCGGCAGGTTTTCGTCTTAATCTCAGGCCGTCTTTCTGCGCCGAGGCGCCATCACGCCGAGCCCTAGCAGCCCAAGCACACCCAGCGACACTGCCGAGGACGCCTCCGGGACCGCCGCAGGGGCATCGCCGACTCGCGAAATGCCGTCAATGTTGCCAGCCCCGGTGAACCGAACATACTGAATGCCCGTGTCGGCGAACTGGGTTCCGGCCAGCGAAAAGGCCGTGCCGCCCGCGGAGCCGTTGTACAGCGTGTTCGCCGCGTAGGCGGCGGTCTGGTCGGTGAATGCGGACAGGGTAAGAGAAGGGTCTACAGGCTTAGAAAAGTCCTGCAAGCTGCTGTCGTCCCAACCGGTTGGGTTTTGCGCCGAAATCCCGGCCCATTGGTAAGGGTTCTCCGGGAAAAAGACGCTGTCGGCCGGAGCCAGGGTCACGAAGTTGATGCCGTCGCTGCTGACGCTGACGGTCGGCAGGGTGCCGTAGAGGATTTTGCTGGGATCGGCATTCAAGAGATACTGGCTCATGTCCGTCGTCGGGTTAACATAGTTGCTGCCCTGTCCCCTGAAGAAGTCATTGCTGTAGACAAGGAAGTCCTCGCCGTACCAGTGGCTGTCGCTGTGGGTAATGGGCGCCTCGTCAAACTTCACCGTCAAGCTGCCTGTGCCGGTGCTGCCGAGCGAGACTAAAAGATTGTTGCCCTGTGGGTCGGAGCCATAGGCCGGCAAAGCCAGCGAGTCGTGGGAGATGTCGCCGAACCCATCGTTGGCAATCGTCGTCGGCTGGCCCAGCGCTGCATTTGGGTTGCTGTAAAGTGAGTTGGTGCTGAGATTGCTGAAGCTTGCGACGCTGGAAGCAAACTCCTGGCTGCGGGCCGCAGTCTGTCCGCCGACAAGCAGAGCCAGAGAAAGTGGGGCCAAAGAAAGTGGGGCCAAAGAAAGCAGCCCAAAGACGGGCCGTGTCGAGAAAAGCGTCATAATGATCTCCTAATAGGGTGTGAGTGTGCGGGATTAAATGTGGTAACACGGCGTCATGCCGGGGCCGTAGGCGGAATCGTCGGCAGACAAACCGCCGTATTCCAGGTTGTGCGGGTCGAAAGGGAATTGATCAGCGACTGATCTTACATGACCGTCGGCGTAGCAGACGTCGGCCCTGCCGCCGTGCCGAAAGTCCACTAAGCCGGCGGAGTAGGATTCGGCAAAAACGGCATCGCCAGGGGCACGTAGGAAGTTGTCGGGCGACTGCGGGCCGTATCCCGCATCCGCAAAGACTGCCGTGCCGGATGGCTGCACGATCTGAGATAGGGTACAGGCAGGGAAATTGCCGCTTGGAGTGCCGGAGTCCCCACCGATGTAGGTGGCATTGTAGCCGTAGCCGTTGTAGGGGCGCTGGCTAGGGTCGGGTTTGAAGGGGTTGTCAGGGCAGCCGTGGATCTCGCCGTCTTTTGTATAAACACCGAGAAAGCCGGTAGTCCAGGTGTGGTTCGGGAGGCGGTGAAAATCCCACGCATCGTCGCCGTTGCCTGCGTTGTACGACGGGCAGGCGCGTTCGTCATAATCGCTGGCGTACATCAGCCAGGCAAGGCCAAGCTGCTTGAGATTGGATTCGCAGACCGTCCGGCGGGCGTTCTCACGGACTTTGGAGAAAACAGGGAATAAAATCGCGGCCAAAATTGAGATGATGGCGACGACCACAATGAGCTCAATCAGCGTAAACGCTGACGATGTTTGGCAGACGCGCCGGGGCGTGCCGGAGGGGAGGCAGGGCAAAACGGGTTTCCTTCCGCCTGTCGCGCGCAGGCTGGAACCGAAAGACGGCTGTCTTCCGGGACCCTTCGGCTGGTAGTCTGGCTGAACGTCTTAAAGGACGTCGTCACAGTTGCGGGACAGCGCCGGAGTTGCTTTGCTGTGTTAAGAAGCAGAGCGCACCGGACTTCCCCATTTAAGCCGCGCGTTGACCGCGAAGCACCGAGGGTATTGACACGATGAAGTTGTTAGGACGTGAGTATAGCCGATGGTACAGGGGAGAGTCAAGAGGGCGAAAAATCTGGCCTTTTGCCTATTGCCTAACGCGCCGCCGCATCCCCTGCGACAATTCCAGTACTCCAGGCCGCCTGCAAATTGTAGCCGCCGACCGGCCCAGCGATGTCTAAAACTTCGCCGCAGAGATATAGCCCGGAGATGAGCTTAGACTGCATCGTCTGCGGGTCTACCTCGGAAAGCTCTACGCCGCCCGCGACCACTTCACCGCGTTCCAGCGGCACATGGCGCACCGCGCCGAGCGGCCAGCCTTTCAGCGTGGACACGAGCTTGTTCAGTGACTTGGATTTGAGGTATGCCCCGCGCGTGTTCGATGGGATACCTGCCGATGCCAGCAGCGGCTCCAGCAGCCGCGCTGGGACAAACGGCGCGGCCAGCGACGCGACTGTCTTGCGCGGGTTTTCCTGCGCCTGCCGCCGCAAGTCCAGTGACAATTCTTCCCAGCTCTGCCCCGGTGCAAGATCGGCCTCTAACGCGCTCGGCAGAGACTCACGCTCGGCGACTTCGCGGGAAACGCCCAGCGCGGTCGGCCCGGACACGCCTTTGTGCGTGAACAATAAGTCGCCGGACCAGCGGGCAAACTCTTTGCCGCCGATCCCTGCCCGCGCCCGCAGCGTCGTATCCCGCAGGGCCACCCCCGACCACTCGGCTTCGGCCCCGTCCAGATACATCGGTGCCAGGGCCGCCCGCAGCGGGACCAGTGTGTGGCCCAGGGCGGACAGCCACCGCCAGCCGTCCCCGGTTGTTCCCGTTGCTGGGTACGACGACCCGCCGGTACACACAATCACCCGCGACGCGGGCAGTATTTCGCCGCCGACTTCCACGCCCGCCATCCGCCCGTTTTCCGCTGCCAGTCCTGTCACCGATACGCTGTACTGGATGCAGACGCCCGCTTCCTCGACATACTGGGCCAGCAGCGCGACCACGTCTTTCGCGTTCGCCGGTTCGGTCGGAAACACCCGCCCGTCTGGCCGGACATACGTTTCCATGCCGCGCTCATGCAGGATGTCGAGAAAGTCCTTGTTCGTGAACCGATAAAATGACGGCTTCAGGAACCGCGCTTCGTTGGCCCGAAACTGCGCCCGCACGTCCTCCATCGGCCCGTCATGGGTCAGGTTGCACTTGCCGCCGCCGGAGATGAGTATCTTCATCCCCAGCCGGTCATTTTTTTCCAGCAGCGTGACCCGTGCGCCCTGCTCCGCCGCCCGCCGCGCCGCCAGCATCCCCGCCGCCCCACCGCCGATGACAATTACTTCGTTAGGCATCTTTACCATTTCTCATAAGCGTACTTGTCCAGGTGAATGTCTACCGCGGGAATGGTGCTGCCATACATTTCGGTATCGCTGGTAGCCACCGCTTCTTTGAAACCCTTTAACGGCAACGTGACTCGAACCGCATAACTTAAGCTTTGGCCGGGGCTGATGTCCGCACCGTGCAGTGCAAGCACCTTTGGAGACATTCTCTTTATCCACCCTCGTACATAGACTCTGCCATTATGCTTGATCAGCGTATAATCTTCGCCGGTGGTGCCTAGTGAATATGGGTACAAGCTACCGCTGTACCACCGGCAGTGAACTGGTTGGCTGTCCCCGATCTCCGACAGCATCAACATCTTGCCGGACGCATCACCTACTGTCAAGTTTGGGGCTGCCGTAATATGAATTGGCGTTCCACTTTCGGCTGGCACACCTGCTATAGTAGCCATATTCGTTGGAAGCGTTGACGCATCCTCGAAAGGATAAGTAGGCATCAGAAAGAAGCTGCCCCAAAGGGCAATACCGCCGAGGCCAAGCGCTAAGACTGCGCGATCCCAAATGCCTGACCGTGGCTTTTTTGGCTTTACCCGCCGCCGCGCCTGCACTTCCGCCAGGACTTCTTCGGACGTCACGTCTAAGCCCAGTTCTTCAACAGCGTCGCCGATACTGATTGTTCCCGGCTGGCCTTCTTTGCGGATTTGCAGCGCCGTCACCGCTGCCACGAGTTCTTCTGGCGTGACGCGCACCTGGGCAGCAGACGGAGATTGTGGGGCAGCTTGGGGAATGTCTTCGTGTTTGAGCATAATTAAGAACCTACCCCGGCTCGCTTAGGCTCTCCACCCCTCCCGCAACGGGAAGGGCAAGAGATAAGCCCGGAAGCCGATAGATAACTCTTCGTCCTCCCCTTTAGGGAGGACCCCTGCGAAGTCACTTGTGACGAAGCAAGGAGGTGGGTTCCTACCGCCACGGCGTCAGCGTCGTAAACGAGTCAGGCTGGAAGTTTGGAACGGTGATGCTGGAGAAGCTGTCATCGCCACCGGATTTTTGAAGCGGCATGTTGTCCACCCGTAAAGTGATATTCGACGTGCGCTCGCCCGTCAATTCACCGGAATTGTCATCGTTGTAGACGTTGAGGGCTTTGCCGGTAAGCGGCGCCAGCGAGTCAGTAGCGGCAATGAAGCCGTGCAAGTAGACATGGCCGCGCATTTTGACTACCGCCCAGCGGCTGCCGCTTTGGATCTCAGTAATGGAGACTTGGACCGCTGGCTTGCCCTCGGAAATTTAGATCAGTGCGGCATCGTCGGCGTAGACTTCAGTGCCGTCGGAAACAGCAGAGAGCGGGTGCAAGACCGGCGCGGCAGTGGAAACGTGCTTATCTGTCAAGAGGGATGGGCTGAAGCCGTGGGGGGTGAAGTTATGCGGGATGACGCCGGTACCCATCAGGACGCCGATGACAAGGAACGGTGCAAGAAGGCGACGCCATCCGCGTGAGCGAGCGCGAACAACGGGTGCGGTGACACGGAAAGGCTGGACTAGCTGAGGTTTCTGCTGTGGCTCGGCTGCTGGGACAGCGGCTTTTGCTCGCTGGGTCTTCACTTCCTCCCAGATCTCATCGGGCGTGGAGTCGAGGTGGAGATCGGAAACCGCCTGATCAATTGGGATTGTGCCAGCCAGATGCGCGGCCTCGGCTTGCCGGCGGGCTTCAATCGCAGCCAGTGCTGAAGCCAGCTCATCGGGCGTGACCCGCGCCTGAGCAACGGAAGGCTGGGGGGCGGGAGTCGACTGGTCGGGAACGGTGTCTTGTTTCAGCATGGCTTGGCCTCACGGGACTTGGGAGCAATGTTACGCTTTGACTACGTTCGCTGGCAGGGCCGAAGTTTCTTGTCTTTCTTCATCCTCTGGCGCGTGGCGCGTGAAGAGCAGGCGGCGGATGCGGCGGCCAGTGACTTCGGCGACGGCGACATCGTAGCCGTCGAGCCGCACCGCCGCGCCGTAGCGGGGCGGGAGGCGCAGGGCATGCAGGGCGTAGCCGCCGATGGTGTCGTAATCGTCGGGGTTGTCTATCGGAACGCCGAGCGTCTCGGAGACTTCGTCTAAAGCGACTGTGCCGGCCACTGAATAAGACTGCCCGGCAGCATCGAGCGGCAGCAGGGGCGGCGGCTCGTCATGCTCGTCTTGGATTTCTCCGATCAGTTCTTCAATGATGTCTTCTAAAGTGACCAGCCCCGCCGTGCCGCCGTATTCGTCCACGACCACGGCCTGATGCGTGTGGCTCTTTTGCAGCTCTTTCAGCAGCTCGTCAATCGGCTTGGTTTCGGGGATACCGATGATCTCGCGCTTGATGCTTTTGATGTCGGCTTTCGGATCGCCCGCAATCGCCAGCAGGTCTTTGATATGCACCATGCCGATCACATGGTCCCGGTCGCCTTCGCAGAGCGGGTAGCGGGTAAAGCCGTTCTCGGTGGCCGCTTCAATATTGCGCCCGATGCTCCATGTCGTGGACAGGTAAACCATGTCCACGCGCGGCACCATGATTTCTTTGGCCTGGGTATGAGCAAAATCAAACACATTCTCGGCGATCTCGATTTCCGACGGCCGCAGCTCCCCCTGACGGTGGGAATGCGCCATGATCGCGAGTATTTCTTCCTCCGAGTGCGCCTGCTCATGGCCGTCACCGGGTTCAATATGCAGCGGCTTGGCAATGGCTTTTGCCGCGCTTTCCAAGATAATAATCAGGGGATAGCCGAGAGTTAAAAACAGCCGCATCGGGCGGGAGACGGCCAGCGCTGTCCGCTCCGTATGGGCGATCACCCACCACTTCGGCAGTAATTCGCCGAACGTGATGTGGAAAAACGTAATCAGCACGAAGCCGAGGCCAATAGCGATGATATGGGCGGACGCCGATGTCGGCGCGATCCCAAGCGTCCCAAAGAGGCCGCGCAGGAGATGGGCGACAGACGGCTCGCCAACTGCGCCGAGGGCAAGCGACGCCAACGTGACCCCAAGCTGCGTTCCCGATAAATACGTATCGAGGCGGCCCAGCAGGTTCTGCACCGCGCGGGCCGGGACATTGCCTTCTTCGACGAGTTCCGCGATCCGGGTCTGCCGCACACGGATCAGCGCAAACTCGGCGGCGACAAAAAACCCGTTGGCGGCGACCAGCAGGAGGGTCAGAGCCAGCATCAAGAGGTCATGCGTCTGTTGTGAGGGAGGTTCCATAGTAGTGCCTGCATTTTACGCTGCACGCTGCGCTTCCGGCCTGTCGCTAAGAGGCGGCTGGAAAAGAATTGTCCTTGCAATTACGTTTTGTTTAAGATACGTTGAATTGTACCCGATGAGCAGGCGTTTGGGAACCGGCACTAAAAATGCCGATTTCTATTTGAGCCGGTTTTTACGTCAACAGCAGCGCCTTCCGCACAAGCGTCAGCGTTTCCGATGCCGCCGCGCGGGCCGTTTCTGCGCCTGTCTTCAAGACACCCGCGACATACGCTGGGTCGGCGGCAAGCTCTGCCCGGTGGGCGCGGATCGGAGCCAAACTCTCGTTGATGATCTCGGCCAGCTCTTTTTTAGACTGCCCGCACCCGCGCTCGCCCGCGCGGCATCCGTCCCACTGGGTCAAGTAATGGTCTGGGTCATAAACACGGCGCAGCTTGCAGGCGACGCAGCCTTCGGGAAGGCCGGGATCGGTCAGGTGGATCTTCGTCGGGGTTGTGAACGCCGAGTTGATCTTCTTCCCAGTCTGCTTCGGCGTGTCCGAAAGATAAATAGCATTGTCATAGGACTTGCTCATCTTGCGCCCGTCCATCCCCGGCAGCTCGCCCGTGAACTCGTTGATGACGGCCTCGGGTTCGGGAAATACATCTTGTCCGACCAGATGGTTGAAGCGCCGGGCGATCTCCCGCGAAATCTCGATGTGCGCGGCCTGATCACGCCCGACCGGAACCGCATGGGCGCGATAAACTATAATGTCGGCGGTTTGCAGCACCGGGTATCCTAAAAGGCCATACGAAACCTGCGTGTCGTTTTCTTTGACCAAGTCCCGCTTGTCTTTGTACGTCGGCACCCGCTCCAGCCAGCCGACGGGGGTCACCATGGACAGCAAGAGGTGCAGCTCGGCGTGTTCGGGAACATCCGACTGCCGGAAGATCGCGCATTTATCCGGGTCCAGTCCGGCAGCTAAGTAATCTATCGCGGTTTGCCGAGATGCTTCGGCAATGTCGAACCGCTTTTCGGCGACAGTCGTGAGCGAGTGCCAATCGGCAATCATGCAGAACATCTCGTACTCGTCCTGCCGCTGCACCCAGGGCTTCAAAGCCCCTTCCAAGTTGCCGATGTGCAGAAAACCCCCGCCGGTCGGCTGCATTCCTGATAATAACCGTTTTTTCGTCATCGTCTGTGATGTTGCTCCTCCTGATCTACCTCTGTGCCGCCAGGCGCGACTTCCACCCTGTCAGCTTGTCCCAAAGAAACTCAACCGGCCATGCCAGCAGCAGAAACGCCGCCGGAACAAACATCACGATTGCTCCCGCCGAAAGGACAAGAACATTATCCAGCAAAAGCCAAAACCGAATGGCTTCTTGGGGATGGTTCCGGCTGATCTCGTTCAGAAGGCGGCTGAAAGCCTTGCTGTCCGTAACTTGAACACGAAAGTAGCCGCTGCGCCTGGCGATGTCCCAAGCCGCTTTATAGATATAGGGCGAGTCTTTCGTCTGATGCCGCCGAAGATACCGGCTGATGCTGAGGTTGGCGGAGATGTCCAGACCGAACAGCAGCAAAGAGATTGCAAGAACGATTTTTGCATAAGCCGGCTGAAACTGCGAAAACTCCGCTCCAGGTGAAACAGCTAAAAGAAGGCCGCAGGGAAGCAGGACAAACAGGCAGAAGCGCGGGAACAGGATATTCAGCACCAGTGTGTATTTGATCTCATTCCAACGCTTCATTGTTCCTCCTCCGCCTTTTCCTGCCGTAATGACTGCGCCCCGTAAAGAACGCGCAGGACAATGACAGTGCCTTCCGCTTCGTCAGCATCCGCCTCGACGACATGAAAAACTAGCCGATACTTTCCGAAATAAAGTTGCTTTGCGACTACATTGGGATAACGGTCACTGTCCCGCGCTTTTGGACAACGGTTCGGTAGCGAAGTTAGTGACTCTAAAGCGTCTGCATAACCCGCCTCCCACGCTAATGCATCCTCCATTGAAATTGCCATGAGCCTGAGAAGTATCCGGTCTAAATCGGCGTCGGCTGGGTCAGACACGGCGACAGAATACACGTTCATGGCAGCCGCATAGCTTCTTCGTGCGTCATCGGCTTGATGCCTCCAGGTATGTTATGCCGAGCGCGAAACTTCGCCCTCCACTCGGCAAGCGGGGTGACCCGCCCAGCAAAACTGGCATCCAAGCCGATGCTGATAGCTTCCGCTTCTTCTTCTGGAGAAAGCTCGATCTCGGCAAGTGGCTGTTTGTCTACGGGAGCATCGTGCCTTGCTCTGGACTCCGCGAGTGCAGCGGCGAAAATCGTGTAGGCGGCGGTATCTGCCTGTTGGCCCTGCTGGGCAGCGATGACGTTAAGCTGGGCTTCGTCTTCCGGGGCGAGATTAAAAGTGATTGTCATTGGATGTTACTCGCTAATTGGTCATTGTTTGTGCTTCAACGTCTAATTCTGCAACTGTCCAGCGAAATGTTTTCCGTAATTGGGCGAAGCAAGAAGCACACACCGACTCGTAATTGCCGTCTCTTACTGGATCGTCCCAGTGCCAGCACTCTCGCAAAACGCCATGCGTCAGACTATCGCTGATATAAGCGTTGCAGAAAACACAGTGGTCATAGTCCCAACCGGGATGCGGAGTGTGCCAGCGTATCCAGCGCCAAATACCGTCATGGAGCCAATCGGCATCACGATATTCAGCCTTTTTTTCTTCTTCAGTGTAAACGTGCGACGCCTGTTCTTCGCTCATCCCTTGTAGCCGTTCGGGTGCTTTTCGAACCACTCGTAGGCGGTCCGCATCATGGTTTCCAGATCGCCGAACTGCGGCTTCCAGCCGAGTTCTTTTTCAATCTTGGCACTGGTGGCGACAAGCTCCGCCGGATCGCCGGGGCGGCGGGGGGCAGAAGTCGCGACAATCTCTTTACCGGTGACTTTGCGGCCTGTCTCGACCACTTCTTTAACCGAGTAGCCTTTGCCGTTGCCGAGGTTGTAGGCAGTGGTCTCCGCGCCGTTCTTCAAGGCTTCCAAACCGAGAATATGCGCGGTGCCGAGGTCGGTGACATGGATGTAGTCGCGGACGCCGGTGCCATCTGGGGTCGGGTAATCCGAGCCGAACATCTTGATGTCCGGACGGCGGCCCAGGGCCGCAAACAATGTCAGCGGGATCATGTGGGTTTCCGGCGTATGGTCTTCTCCCAGCTCGCCTTCGGGGTCCGCCCCAGCCGCGCAGAAGTAGCGGAGGGAAATGCTTTTGAGGCCGAACGCGACATCGTACCAGTGCAGGATATGCTCGGCGTCAAGCTTTGTCTGCCCATAGGGGTTTGTCGGAAACTGCGGGTGATGCTCGTCAATCGGAATATATTTGGTTTCACCGAACGTCGCCGCCGACGAGGAAAACAAGACATGCTTGACCCCGCCTTCAACAAGGGCGTCGAACAGCGTCAGCGTCTTGACAATGTTGTTCTGGTAATACTTGACCGGCTCGGCAACGCTTTCCGGGACGGACGCATACGCGGCAAAGTGGATCGCCGAATCAATTTCGTAATCTTTAATCATTTGGGACACCAAAGCCCCATCGCCGATCTCGCCCTGCACAAACCTCGCGCCGGGCAGAAAGCGCAGCACTTCGCGGTGGCCGAGTTCCAGCGTGTCTAAGATGACGACATCATAGCCTTTTTTGAGCAGCAGCTTGGAAGTGTGGCTGCCGATGTACCCGGCGCCGCCGGTGACGAGGATTGCTCCCATAATTGCGTGTTTTCTCCTAGAAGGGCGTTGCAAAGCAGAGATTACGACACTTCTATTCTACCCCTATTTCGCGAATTGTGCCGAAAAGCGGGAACAAGCCGCTTTTCCCGGTCGTCAGGGTTCCAGTTTGAAGCGGATTTCTCCGAAGATAAAGCCGAAGATAAGTTTGAAGATAAAACTAAATAATGAGCGGAAAAGAAAGACCGGGCTTCGCCGAAGCCTGGGTTTGGCATGAATCTTGCAAGATTAGTCGTAAACGCCGCCGCGCACCTTATACGCCTTATGAAAACACCGCTGTATTCCAAAATGAACACGAACACCACGCTGCAAATCGTCTCCCTGCCGGATGCCGGGGCACTGGAGGCGTCGGGACGAGACGGCGACACGCTGCTGCTCCAAACCGTATCGTCCCAGCATGGCGCAACTCAGGCCGTGCAGCGAGGCTGTGATGTTTTGTTCTGCTCGCTGGCTCTGCTGATTTTGTGGCCGGTGTTTGCCGTGATCGCGCTGCTGATTCGCCTGGACAGTCCGGGGCCGGTGCTGTTCAAGCAGTCACGGGTCGGCAAGGATGGCCGGGAGTTTTGGTTTTACAAATTCCGCTCTATGGTGAGCGACGCTGAAGCGCAGCGGCATCTGCTGGAAATGCAGAATGAGCGCTCCGGGCCGGTTTTCAAAATGAAGAACGACCCGCGCATTACGCGGGTGGGGCGGGTTCTGCGGAAATTCTCGCTGGACGAGCTGCCCCAGCTTATCAACGTCCTGAAAGGCGACATGAGCCTTGTCGGCCCGCGCCCAGCCCTGCCGAAAGAAACCGACAAGTACACCGCCCGCCAGCGCCAGCGGCTTTTGTGCCTGCCGGGAGTCACCGGGCTGTGGCAAGTGTCGGGCCGGGCTTCTTTAAGCTTCGAGCGCTCGATTGAGCTGGACCTGTACTATATCGAGCGCCAGTCGGTTGCCCTCTATTTTCGGATACTTCTGCTGACAATTCCCGCTGTTTTGCGTGCCGAAGGCGCTTACTGATTTTTTGTTGTATAATAAACCAAGACTATGCACCAGAACACCCCAATTATCTACCGCATCGCTGACTCGTTCTTCCGCCACCAGCGCCTCTTTTGGACAGCCTTGCTGCTGGTCAGCGTCCTGACCATGACCGCGCTGTACGCCCGCTCTAAGACATACCATGCGACGGCCATGACCCAGGTGCAGACGGAAAATGTCGCCACGGTGCTGAACGCCGACGCTCAGCCAGCTTCGTACACGACACCGGCTCAGAAAAACGTAGACCGCTTCTTGGAATTGTCCAAGCAGGACCAGCCTGGCGGGTTTCTTGATACGGCCCTGCGAAACGCCCATCTGTCCGTTCCGATCAACGTGGACCCGCAGGCGGACGACCCGCGCTGCACGCTGCTGGAAAAGAACCTCACGGCGGCGGCGGAAAGCACCAACCAGTTTTCCATTTCTTTGATCTGGAACAATCCAGAAGAGTGCAAGAACATTTTGGATGCCTTGCAGCAGCAGTACATCCAGGAAGTGGGGCTGGACCGCTCGGCGGTGTCCGTGTCTTCCGTGCGGTTTTTGGACAGCCAGATCGCCCAGGTGGATGCCCGGATGCGCCGCGCTGAGATCGCCCTGACAAACTTCAAGGCAACCTACGGTGGCCAGTTGTCGGACTCGGACAGCGCGTACAACAGCCAGCTTTCTTCGCTTCAGGCGAGTCTTGACGAACACCAAGTGACGCTTGGCGAAAGCGCCAGCAAAAGAACAGTCTTGCAGCAGCAGCTCGCCCAGATGCAGCCGATGAGCATTGCTGAGCAGACGGTCTCCCAGCAGTCTCCGCTGGAGCGCCAGATCGCCGACCTGCTGGCAAAGCGCGAAGTTTTGCTGGCCGGCGGCAAAACCCCGGAGCATCCCGACGTGGTTGCTGTGGACGCCACCATCGCCGTCCTCCAAAAGCAGCAGAAAGCTAAAGCGAGCGCCCCTGAAAACCAGCGCAACACACTGACCAAGATGCAGGACAACCCGCAGTACCAGCTTCTGAAGAACGAAATCGCCGACGCCGCGATTGCCGAAGTCGCCGACCAGCAGGAAATGCAGAACCTGCACCGGCAGATCGCGAAATACCAGACGCTGATGAACAAAATCCCCGCCGCCCAGCGCCAGCTTGCCGACCGAACCAGCGACTACGCCGATGCCAAGCTGCTCGACCAGAAACTGCGGGAGCAGCGCGATACCGTGCAGCTCCAGGCCAACTTAGACCGCGTCACCGCGTCCAACAGCCTGCTGCCGATCGGAGTCACTTACGCGACCCCGACCACGGGCCGGACCAAGCTGATTGCAATGCTTTTGGGCAGCCTCCTTCTCGGCGCTCTGGTCGGCGCGATCTTGATTGTCCTGAGCGAGTGGTCCGACCATTCCCTGCGCCATGAATCGGACACCGAGCGCCTGCTCGGCGTCCCCGTTCTGGCGTCCCTGCCGGAGACTGCCGACCTTCGTACTTCCGGCGGCCCGCGTGTTCTCGCCGCCCTCGCTTCTGACGGCGGCTTGAAGGATAACCACTGATGAGCAATCGCATGACCAACCGAACCGCCGCGACTAATGGAACCGTCCCCCACGAACCGGAAGAAGTGTTCCCGACCCGCACCTTGCAGTCGGAGGAGATGACCCAGATACTCCGCCACGCCCGGAACGCCGGCCCGGCCGTCAACGTTCAGGCCGAGTACAGCGACACGGAATTTGAAGTGCTGCCGTTTGAGACTACCATGATGATGGACCGGGACAGCCTGGCCCGTCCCGACCGGACCCTGCGCCCCGAGGAGTTCCCCTCGTCTCCCGGCACAGAGGCGGAACCCGCATCCGCGCAATCCTCGTCGGCCATCAATCTGCGCGTGGAAAAGACGCCGCCGGAGTTCAGCCACCTGTACGCCGCTTTGGAGCGGCAGATCGCGGGCGTCGGGGACGTGACGCTTCTCAGCGGCGAAACGCTCGGCTCCGACCGGCCGTTTGTGCTGGGCGTAACCAGCGCCCTGGTCGGCGAAGGGAAGACGACGGTCGCGCTTCACCTTGCCATGACCATCGCGCGGGATACTTACAAACGTGTTTGCTTGCTTGACCTAAGCTTAGGCAAAGGAGATCTTGCCGGACGGCTCGGCGTCCCGACACGCGGCGAAGGGGTCATTCCGGTGCTGGAAGACGACAGCCATGTCGTGCCGACTTTGCAAATTGCGGGGCTGGACAACTTAGTCATCATCCCGGCGGGCAAACTGCCGGCGAACCCGCCACGATTGGTCCGGTCGCCGCGCGTGGCCCAGCTTATCTTGTCGGCCCGGACGGCGTTTGATGTCGTGGTCGTAGACATGCCTGCCGTGGCAACTGACCATGCCCTGCCGCTGATCCGGCACATGGACGGCGTGCTGGTCGTCGCCCGCGCGGGCGTCACGCCGCGCGACGTGGTCAGCGAAGCTTTAGACGGTTTGGGCCGGGACAAAGTGATCGGCGTGACCTTGAACCGCATTCAGCAGTCCGGCCCGGCCTGGCTGCGCCGGCGCATGGCAGGAGCCTAAGATGCTGACGCTTGCCCTCAGTCTCATCACGGGAATGATCGGCCTGTTTGCGCTGTCCGCCGTGCTGTCCCTCCTGGTCCTGCTGGGGGCTGCCGCGCTGTCCCGCCGTTCCAGCCCCGCCGCTTCCACGCCCCTGCTTCTCGCCGTCATCGTGCCGGCGCACGACGAAGGGCTGGTTCTTGCGGGAACGCTGGCAAGTCTCCAGGCGCAGTCCTACCCCAAAAACTGCTTTGAGATTGTCGTCGTCGCCGACAACTGTGCCGATTCCACCGCAGCCATCGCCCGCGCCCACGGCGTTACTGTCTTGGAGCGCATAAATCTTCAAGAGCGCGGCAAAGGCTACGCTCTCAATTATGCGATCTCGCACCTGCTTGCCCAGCCAACTGTCGCTGACGGCTTTATCATCATAGACGCCGATACGCAGGCCGCGCCGGACTTCCTTGCCTGCATGAGCGTCCGGATCTCGCAGAACACGGACCCGCGCGGCCTCGGCGCGTGGCAGGGACGCTACGGCGTCTTGAACGCCCGCGATGGCTGGCGGGCCGCGCTGATGACCGCGGCGTTTGACCTGGTAAACCACGTCAAGCCGCTGGGCCGGGACACGCTGGGTCTCAGCGCCGGATTGAAAGGCAACGGCATGGCATTCACCCGCGCCGTGGCCGAGCAGCTTTCGTGGCCCGGCGGCAGCCTAACCGAAGATTTAGACTACGGCTTAGAACTCGCCCGCCGCTTTGGCCTCCGCGTGGAGTACGTCCCCGAAGCCCGCGTTCAAGCGCAGATGCCTGCAACAGCCGCTCAAGCCGCGTCGCAAAGAAGCCGGTGGGAGCGGGGCCGCTTCGGCTTGGTAAAAGAACGCGCTTTGCCGCTGCTTGGCGAAGGCGTCCGCCGCCGCAGTTTACTTTTGCTTGACGCCGCCTGGGATTTGCTGACCCCGCCGCTGGCCGATCTGGCGGCTTTGCTGCTGCTGTTTACGGGCCTCACAGCGTTCGGTACGATGACGCACCTGCTTCTGCACCCGGACGTCTGGCTGTCCGCCGCCGCGTCCGGCCTCGTTGGCTTGTGCGTCTATGTTCTCGGCGGCCTGCGCGTCGCCGGGGCAGGTGCCGATACCTATACCGCCCTGGCCCGCGCCCCGTTTTATGCGCTCTGGAAGTTCGCCCTGCTGTTCACGAAATCCGGCCCTGAATGGGTTCGCACTGAGCGAGTGCCGCTTTCTCCTGACACCAAAACCGTCTCTGAGACCCCGCTGCCATGACTATCGTTCTGCCCATCGTCTTCGCCGCCGTCTGCCTCGGCTTGTTCGCCAAGCGCCTCACCAACGCCCACTGGATCGCCCTTGCTTCCGTCATCTGCCTTATCATCGCCGTGCAGTTCTTGAAAAGCTAGGCTTCATGTCAATGTAGGGGCGGGGCTTGCCCCCGCCCTTCCTCTCCATTCAGAATAGCAAGAAAAAGGGCAGGGGTAAACCCTGCCCCTGCATTTTAACGGCTTTTCATCCTGCGCTGGGTGCCCTGCGGGGCAGGCACACCGATTTTTCCTTCCAGCCGTTTTGCTGCGTCCCATGCCTCACCTACGTTGGTGCAGCCAAAAAACGTAAACTCATCGCGCTTCACATTCTTCCATTTGACGGCTAATCCCACAAATCTTGTGTTCCAAACACTGATGCTGGCGATCTCATCAAAACTCCCCGTGCGTATCCATGCCAGCAGTGGAAACCCCGTTCGCAATTTCCAGCGACGCCGCTGGAAATCAAAGCGCATTTCTTTTGGCCCGGCTCCGAAGGCGAAAATAGAGACGATAACAAAGAACATGATCAAGCCGAGCGGCAACATATTCTGCCCCGATGCCCTCTGATGGTACGCGAAAACAACAAAGCTGCCCAGCAGGAAAGCAGAGCCTAAAGCCAGCAATCCACAGAAAAGGCGTTCTGCAAAAGGCCGCCGAAATACTGCCTCGTCTTCGTCAAAGCGCACGAGCCAGCTTGTAAAGAGAGGCTTTCGTGTCATGGCGACGGCTTGTTAATGACCGCATCCGACATGTTCGTGGGTGGGGTGGAGAGCGCAGTAAAGCGCGTCGGCGGGGTGGCGGCAGGTGTCGCTATTAGCGGTTTCGGTTTGAATGGTGGCGTGGCCGATGCCGAAATCGTGCAGGCGCTCGCTGACAACGGCGATGACAGACTGGCTCTCGCTGACGGTGCAATCGCCCGGCAGGACGACGTGACAAGACAGAAAGTGCAGGCCGTCGGAAACGGTCCAGACGTGCATGTCGTGAACATCGCAGACGGGCGGCACGGCGCGAATGGCGGCGGCGAGTTCTTCCACATCCACTCCCTTCGGCGTGCCTTCCATTAAGATGTTCGTCGCTTCGCCGATGATGCCCCACGATGAGTAGAGAATGAACCCGGCGATCAATATCGAGACGATGGGGTCGGCGAGGGTCCAGCCCGTCGCTTTGATGAGCAGCCCGGCCAGCACGACGCCGAGCGACGACAGCGCATCGCCGGCCATGTGGACATAGGCCGCACGGGCGTTCAGCGAGTGCTTGCTTTCGCCCTGCAAAAGCGCGGCGATCACTGTGTTCATAAACACGCCGAACGCGGCGACCCAGATCATGGTGTTGCCCTGAACGGGATGCGGGTGCTGGAACGCCGTCCACGCGCCTAAGAGAATGCCCAGAGCGATCACGACCAGCGCGGCGGCGTTGCCGAGCGCGGTCAGGATGGCGACTCGATGGTAACCGAACGTCTTACCCGGCGACGCCGGCCGACGAGCGACCCAGACGGCATACGCCGCCAGCCCCAGCGCCAGCGCGTCGCTGATATTATGCCCGGCATCCGAAACCAGCGCCAGTGAATGCGCCTTAAGGCCGAAGTAGGCTTCCGCCCCAACAAATGCCCCCGTCAGCCCCAGCGAGAGCCACAGTCCTCGCCCACTCGTTGCCCCATGTGTGTGTCCAGCCATGCAATTATTATACCAGAGATTGGGTAGAGGGCATAGGATTTCAATCTCGCGCGTTCTACGCGATCAGCACCGGAGCAGGGGCATGTGTCAAAAGCTGCTGGGCGTAGGCTTTCGCGCCGAAGAGGGCCAGCGCTTCTTGATGCTCCTCGGCGAGATCGTAGTCCATGACTTCTGTGAGGTAATGGCGGCACTGGCGGACACTAGTACCGATGCGCTCGGCTTCCTCAGCGGCAATCGCGTCTATCTGGGTCAGGCCCCAAGCTTTAGCCTTCACGAGTGCCTCTACTAAGTGCGGCGTAATGTTCTCCGGCTTGCCGAGCCAGACAGCGTAGACGAACGGCAGGCCGGTTAAGCGGCGCCAGCCGCGCCCTAAATCTACGATGTTCAGGCCCGTGCCATCCGCCAGCATCCCTTTGTCGCCGATGAGCAGGCAGGCGTCGGCCTGCGCCAGCATGGCGTCCAAATCCGGCGCGGCATGGAGAAACGCCGGATAAGAGTCGAGCTGCTCGGCCAGCAAAATCTTGAGCAGGGCCACGGAAGTCAGCGAAGACGTGTCCAAAGCCAGCGACTCGATCTTGCGCCAGGGGAGCTTGGCGAAGGCCCGGACCGACTCGATGTCGCCTTGCCCGGAGATGGAAACGGCGGGGGCAATTGCATAGCCGGGAGTACGGAAGTACTCAAACGAGGAAACCAAAGCCGCCGAGATCTCATCTTCCGCCAGCATCCGGGCAAGCTGAGACGGCACGGCGTAAACGACTTCAATTCCAGAAGCTTTTCCGACATCCGTATGCGAGAACCAGCGGGTCAGCGGTTTCTCGTTCAGGTACGGAACACTGCCGATTCGCATCATCATGGTTTAATGCTTTCCAATATGGTTTAATGCTTTCTAATCCGGGAACACTTTTCGTATTATGATACTCAAAGTCTCGCTTGATCTGCCGGGCGATGGAACTTATCTGCGGATCGCCCGGCGCGTAGGCCGCACGCTGTTGGAAGACATGGGCGTCACCACACAAGACATTGGCGACATCGAATTCATTGTCGGCGAGCTTTGCACCAATGTCGTCCGGCACGCACAGACGCTGGACGATGGGCGCTTTATCGTCATTTTGGAGTACCACGCCGACAAAGTCGTTGTCGTGGTCGAAGACAAAGGTGTCGGCCTGCCCTTTAAAGATGTTCGTGAAGTCGGCTCGGCCCGGCTGGACTTGGATGGCTCGGAGCGTCTCGGAGGCTTTGGGTTGGAGCTTGTCCGAAAAATGGCCGACCAGATTGAGTTCCAGCGCTCCGACCCGCATGGCACAACGGTCATGGCGGAAAAGTCGTTGCACTACAAGACAGCTTTGGACGCCGAAGAAGCCGAGCGCTTGGACCAGTCTCAAGGCGGGGAAGTCACCGTCGGCGGCGCTTCGTAACACCGGCGGCGCTCTATAATCTCACCGAATGCGTCAAGACATCAGCCAGGGTCAGCACAAACAGCCCGGCGCTGAGATACCCATTGAGCGTAAAGAAGGCCATGTTCAGCCGCGAAAGATCGTGGGGCTTGACCAAAGACTGCTCCCAGGCGACGACCCCGGCGGCAAGCAGAACTCCCGCAAAGTAAACCGCGCCGAGGTGCGCGGACATACCGGCCATCACCAGTAGGCCGACCATAGCGGCGTGTGATAAACGGGAAACAATCAGCGCCCCAGCAGGACCGAGCAGGGCAGGCATGGAATGCAGGCCGTTCGCCCGGTCAAATTCCGTGTCCTGAAGCGCATACAAAATGTCAAACCCGAACAGCCAGCAGACCACGGCCCCGCCGAGCCAAAGCGCAGGCGGATCAATTCGGCCCGTCACCGCGATCCACGCCCCCACCGGCGCGACGGCCATTGCCAGTCCAAGAAACAAATGCGAGAACGCCGTAAAGCGCTTGGTATACGAGTAGCCCAGCGCTAGCAAAAGCGCGACTGGTGACAGTGCAAGCGCCAGTGGGTTCAGCATAAACGCGGCAAATATCAGCAAAAGCGAAGCTGCCACGGTGAATGCCGTCACCTGCGGCACGGACAGCAGGCCGGCGGGGATCGCCCGCATGGCCGTCCGCGGATTCTGTGCGTCGTACTGCCGGTCTACAATACGGTTGAACGCCATTGCCGCCGAGCGTGCGCCGACCATCGCCAGCAGGATCCACGGCAGCTTGTGCGCGAACAACAGCCAGTCCCGATGCCCGGCAATAGTCGCCGCCATCAGCGCAAACGGCAGCATGAAGACCGTATGCTCAAACTTAATCATCTCTAAGATGATTTTGGTCTGCTTCGCGCCCGCCGTAAGTGGGTTGCGTCGACTTGTTTCCAATGCTGCCATGCTTCTTATCCTTTGATCGTATTGTACCCACCCCCGCTGGACATTGCAACTTTTTTCACAATGTCGCGCTTCGGGTATACTACCGAAACTGAAACAAGAAATGAGACTGGGAGTGACTTCAGAAACAACTGAGCTTTCCGCCGACGTGCACTGGAACCTCGGCGACTTATTTTACGGTATGGACGATCCGAAGATCGCTGCAACGCTCGCGATCGTGCTGGCCCGCGCGGAGCAGTTCGAAGCCGATTACAAAGGCAGCATTGCGGCTGAGGGCCTGACGGCGGAGATGCTCGGCGGCGCTCTGCGCGAGTACGAAGCCATTCAGCAGGAAGCAGCGAAGCCGATGACGTTTGCGTCGCTGCTGTTCGCCACTGATACCGGCGACCCGGCGCGAGGTGCATTCATGCAGAAGATGCAGGAGCAGGGGACACGGCTGTCCCTGCCCCTGCTGTTCTTTGAGCTGGAGCTTGCTGCCACTGCTGACGATACGCTGGCGCCGCTCTTGAACACGCCGGAAATCGCGCCCTACAAGCACTTTATTGGGGTTGTTCGGGCGGCACGCTCGCATATGCTGACTGAGACCGAAGAGCGGCTGATGGAAGAACTGGCAAACACCGGAGGACGGGCATTCGGGCGTCTTTTTCAAGAAACTGTCTCCAATGCCGTGTTCTCCTGGAACGGGCAGGAACTAGGGCTTTCCCAGATTACCGCAAAGTTTATGGATCCTGACCGGGAAGTGCGCCGCACCGCTTCCGAAGCCTTCACCATTGGGCTGAAGCCGCATTCCCGGACACTGACCTACATCTTCAACACGCTGCTGCAAAACAAGAACGTCCAGGACCGCTTGCGGCACTACTCGTCGGCGCAGGAGTCGCGGCATGAGGCGAACGAGCTGGACGAAGCCACGGTTAGCCTCGTGGTAGACACGGTTGTCCGAAATTATCCTCTTGTCGCCCGCTACTACCACTTGAAGCGTGAGATTTTGGGCCTGGACACGCTGACCCACTACGACCGTTATGCGCCGCTGTTTACCGCCGAAGAAACCATCACCTATCCCCAGGCACAGGAAATGGTCTTGGAGGCATTCGGCGGCTTTTCCCTGGCGATGAGGGACCGTGCCGCTGAGTTCTTTGACAAAAGCTGGATTGACGCGCCTGCCACGAAGGGCAAAGCCAGTGGGGCGTTCTGCTCGTATGTCACCCCGGATACGCATCCCTATGTGCTGGTGAATTACTTGGGCCGGATGAAGGACGTGATGACCCTGGCGCATGAACTGGGCCACGGCGTCCACGCCTCGCTGTCCCGCTCCCAGTCGCTGCTCAATTTTCAAGGTACGCTGCCGCTTGCCGAGCTGGCCTCCACGTTCGGCGAAATGCTGGTCTTCGAGCAGGCCGTGCAGTCGGCGTCGCTCAAAGACAAGCTGGCCCTGTACGCGGAGAAGATCGAGGGCGCGTTTGCAACGATCCCGCGCCAGACCGCCATGTACCGCTTTGAGCTGGGGATCCACGCTCATCGCCGAGAGCGGGGCGAGCTGACGACGGACGAGTTCGGCGGCTACTGGCAGCAGGAAGTGCAGCTTATGTTCGGCGACTCCGTGGAACTCGGCGACGAGCATAAGCTGTGGTGGTCCTACATCGGCCATTTTATCGGCTCGCCGTTTTATGTGTATGCTTACTCGTTCGGCGAGCTTTTGGTGCTGTCGCTGTATCAGCAGGCGAAAACCGGTGGCCCGGCATTTGCTCAGAGGTACCTGGAGATGCTGGCCCTCGGTGGCAGCTTGACCCCGCAAGAGCTGATGGCCCGGGTCGGGGTGGACCTCAGCGACCCTCAGTTTTGGCAAGGCGGCTTTGGTGTGCTGGCCGAGCTAGTGGACGAGTTTGAGGCGCTGTGGCGAGAGTATCAATCAGCAGAATGAAGAGGCAGCAAAAACGCCCCGCCGGGTTCGGCAGGGCGTTTTGTGTCAAGGTGTTCTTGTGTCGCTAATCCAATGGCTCAGGGTCACGCTGCCGCTCAGTTTCAGTACGAATGTCGGCATCCGTGCCGCCGTAAGCCAGGGCTTCGGCAGGGATCTGGCGGTGCCAGATCACCCGGCCTAGCCAGGTCGAGAAGTTGTCGTACAGGAAGTAGGCGCACGGCACGATGATCAGCGTCAAGATCAGCGACAGGATGATGCCGCCGGTGACGGCGACGCCGAGTGACTGCCGGAAGCCCGCGCCGCGTCCAAGTGCCAAAGCGGTCGGGAGCGTCGAGACGATGATCGTAAACGTCGTCATCAGGATCGGCCGCAGACGGATCGGGGCGGCTTCCAGTATGGCATCGAGGCGCTTGTAGCCGCGTCCTCGGAGCGTATTCGTGTAATCCACCAGCAAAATCGCGTTTTTATTGACGATTGCATTGAGGTACACGATGCCGATCATGGCAATCAAAGACAGCGGCTCGTGAGCGATAGTCAAAGCGATAATGGCCCCGGCCCACGCCTGCGGCAGTGACAGCATGATTGAAAGAGGATAAATCATGTTGTTGAACAGCGCCGCCATCAGCATGTATGTGAGGATAATCCCCAGAAAGAACGCCGTCCCCAAGTAGCCGATCTCGCGTCCGATGGTCTGGGCCTCGCCGCCAAACGAGTAGGTCACCTGGCCCAAGTTCATGGCGTCAAGCTTCGGCTTGAGCTGGGCGCTGACCGTTCCCGGCGGGAAGCCGGGGCGCAGGTAGGCCGTCACGGCGATCTTGCGCTGGCGGTTCAAGCGGTCAATCTTGACCGGGCCAGAGCCGTTTGTCACGCTGGCAACATCGCCGAGATGGACCGGGTTGCCGTTCTGGTAGCCGACGATCACCTGCGAAATCGCCTGTGGGTTGGAGCGGTCGGCATCGGCAAGCTGAACCCGAATATAGTATTGCTGGCCGTCCGCCGGGTCGCGGTATTCATACTGCTGGTTTCCCGCGACCGAGTCGGCGAGCGCGTTTGCGACCTGCTGCAAGCTCAGGCCGAATTCGGGCGCTTTGATCCGGTCGAGACGCACTTCCACTTCCGGCTGGCTGTTCTTGAACGAGTTGTCTACATTGTATGTGCCGGGCGTGGACGCGATTAATTGCTGTACCTGCTGGGTCGCGGCCTGAAGCTGGTTGAAGTCTGGACCGGTCAAGTCCACTTCCAGCGGCGGGGCGCCGCCGCCGAAGCCGCTGACGTTGGCAGGCAGAATACGAGCACCGACAATGTTCTTCGTCAGGCTGCCGACTTCAGTGGCAACGTCCACATCCGAGCGGTTCCGCAGATGCTCGTGCTTCCAGAACTGGAGATTATCCAGAATGCTTCTGCGATCATAAAGCGTCAGGTCCACATGGGCATACTGGGTGCCGGTCGCGTTCTGTCCCGGCCCGGCATCGCCGACCGTGGTGGACACGAATTTCGTGTCGCTTTTGACGTCCGGCGCATTCTGAATCGCATTCTGGATCTGCGTCGTAATGGCTTCCGTAAAGGCCAGTGATGACCCTGCCGGGGCCTGCACCAGCACCGACACCTGGCCTTGATCCTGGTCCGGGGCGAACCGGAAGCCAAGCTTGGACCCAAAGATGCCGAAAATGGCGACAAGGAACAGGTTCCCTACCAGCAGCACCAGAACCGGGCCACGCAACACCCAGCCGAAGATGCCTCCCATGATCCGCGTGGGCAAAGCGGCCGCCGGGCCGCCGGCGCGTTTGTAGCGGGGAACATAAGCGAAGGTCAGTACGCGGCGCAGAACGCGGCGATACCAATCCTCAAAATGCAGAAAATTGCGGTCGAACGCCCCGGCAAAGCCTGTGTCGTATTCGTTCTTCTCGCCTTTCTTATACCAGCGAGCGGCCAGCATTGGGGTCAGCGTGAACGAAACGAACAGCGAGAAAAGCGTTGCGAAGGCGACCGTGATGCCGAACGACCGGAAGAACTCGCCGATGACCCCGCCCATAAAGCCAATGGGCAGAAAGACGACGAGGTCAACGCAGGTCAGCGTGATCGCCGCGTAGCCGATCTCGGAGCGGCCGTTGATGGCTGCCTGATACGGCTCTTCACCCATCGCCAGGTGCCGGTTGATATTCTCCAAAACGACAATTGAGTCGTCTACGAGAATGCCGACGGCGAGTGACAGCCCCAAAAGTGACAGCGTGTTCAGCGTAAAGCCGAGCGCGTACATCGGGATGAACGTCGCAATCATGGATGTCGGGATCGCAATCGCGATAATGATCGTGCCGCGAATGTTGTGCAGAAAAATAAATACAACCAAAATCGCAAGCATCGCGCCCAGCACCAGGGAGACGACAACATCGTTCAAGTTGGAGTTGACCGTTTCCGACTGGTCGGTCGAAATGGTAAACGTGATGTCGGGCGGCAGGATTTTGCCGAGCTTTTTGATTTGTTCTTTAACGCCGGCGACGGCAGCCAGTGTATTGCCGTCGGTGGTCTTCAGCACGTCAATTCCGATAGAAGGCTGACCATTGAGGAACGCATCCTGCGTCTGCTGCGAGCCGGTGTCCAGCACGGTGGCGATGTCGCCGAGCGCAACAACTTGATTGGCAGCCGCTGCGCTTGTGCTGGAGGCCGCTGAAGCCGTTCCTGTCCCGGCTGCGCCGACCGCTGCACCGCCTCCGGCGGAAACGCTGCTGCCGCCGCTGGATGTCCCGGCAAAGTTCAGCTTGAGGTTGCGGATTTCGTTCACACTGGCGAATTCGCCAATGAGGCGCACGTTGTAGTACTGGGAACCCGACTGGATAAAGCCGCTGGCGACATTGACATTGGCATTGCCGATGGCCTGAGCGAGCTGAGAAATCGTGATGCCGTAAGCAGCCAGGCGGCTGGCGGGAACGGACACGCGGATTTCGCGCACAGCTCCCTGCGCCACATTGACCGAGCCGACATCGGTGGCCTGCTCTAAAGCGGGCTGGACAATGTTTGTCGCCAGCGACTGGATTTCGCGCTCCGGCCGCAGCTTGCTTTGCATCGCAATGTGCATAACCGGCTGGCCGCTGGTATCCGCCTTCAGAACAGCAGGCGAGTCGGACGCCTGCGGCAGCAGCTTACGGATGGCGTCCACTTTCTGGATGACATCGGCGTCGGCGGTGTCCAAATTGGTGCCGAAAAAGAACTGGATGGAAACAGTCGAGACGCCCTGCTCAGAGTAGGAGTCGATCTCCTGTACGCCGGAAACACCAGAAATGGCGTCTTCAATCGGCTTCGTGACCAACGTTTCCATTTCCTGCGGGTTCGTCCCGGCGTAGGTGGTCCGCACGGTGACGCGCGGGAAGTCCACTTTCGGGTTCAGTTCGGCGGGCAGCTTAAAGTAAGAGATGATTCCCAGCACCAGAAAGGCGGCAACCATCATTAAAATGACGACAGGGCGGGAGATCGCAAGGCGTGTCAGTCCCATATATTCCTCAGAGTTTCTAGCAAATTATCGGTCAGAAAGCGCGGGAGTTTACTCCCACGCGCTTGAAAATTTTCTCGGCTACTCCGTCGCAAGTCCTGCCCCGACGCCGTTTGCCGTGCTTTCCACTTTGACGGCTTGGCCCGGCTGAAGCTGGCCCTGGCCGACCGTGACCAGCGTGTCGCCGGGGCTGAGACCGGACGTGATCTCGGCCTGGCTGGCGGTCACGATGCCCGTAGCGACTTTGCGGGCGACGGCTTTGTTGTTCGGACCGACTAAGTAAACCTGCTGCGGCGGCAGATTGGTCCCCCCGCTTGCCGTGCCTTCGCTGGAAGCGGCTGCAATATCGCTGCTGACCGGGACCAGGGCGCTGACCGGGACCACAACGACGTTCCGGTGAACATTCGCCAGCAGCGTGCCGCGGGCGAACATGCCGGGGCGCAGCTCGTTGGTCGGGTTCGGCACGGCGACCCGGAGCGTAAACTGCCGGCTGCCGCTGGATGCGGCTGGATAAACGGCCTTCACTATCCCGTTGAACGACCGGCCCGGCAGGGCGTCTACGTTGACGGCGACCGGGTCACCGACATTGGTTTCCGAGAAGTCGGTTTCAGAGATGGTCGGCTCATAATACACCGTTTTAACGTTGACGATCCGCATCAGGTTGTTGCCGGGTGACGCGATCTGCCCTGGCTCGGACTCTCGGGCGGCAATGATGCCATCAATTGGCGATTTGATCTGGGTGTAGGAAACCTGCTGCTGGTCGAAGACCAGCGTCGCCTGCTGCTGCTGGACAGCCGCGCGGGCCTGCTGCAAGGCCGCCTGAGCGGCAGTGATGTCGTCGCGCCGAAGCTGGACCGTCTGCTGGTTGGCGACAGCAGTCTGCAAATTGGCCTGCTGCTGCTGAAGCTGGGCCAGCGCGGCGGCAATGTCTTCAGATTGGTTCCCCTGCACCGTCAGCGACAGTGACTGCTGCTGAATGGCGTAGGTCTGCTGAAGCACCGTGTAATTCGTCTGGGCCGTGTCCAGATCCGACTTCGCAATCGCGCCCTGGGAAAACAAGCTTTTGTCCCGATTGAGATTGATCAGCGCATTATCAAGATTGGCTTTTGCCAGCAGAAGCTGGCCCCGGCCCTGCAAAATCTGCTGCGGCCGGGAACCGCCCTTGATTTTCAGGTAGTTCTGCTGGGAGCTTGCCACCTGGGCACGGGCCTGCCGGACTGCCGCTGTTGCGGTCTGTACGGCAAGGGTATAGTTGGTCTGGGCCTGAGCGACTTTGGCGACGTTAGAAGAAACATTGGCCTGAGCCTGGGAAACATTGGCTTGCGCCGCCCGCACATTCGCCTGTAAATCAGTGGCGTCCTGCTGAACGATCACCTGCCCAGCACGGACAAATTGGCCTTCGCGGTAGTTGACTGCGATGACCCGTCCGGAAACCCGCGCGGACAACTGCACGTCCTGAAGTGCGGCGATGCTGCCGGTCACCAGCACGGAATTCGCGATGGTGCCGCGCTGGACCGCTAGGGTCTCGACCGGCAGGGGAGCATTCGGCCCAGCCCCGCCGCCTTTTCTGCCGCTTTTACCGCCGCCGTCCCCGCTGCCGCCTGCACCCGCCTTCGGGCCGCATCCGGCAAGAGGAACCACCGTGATCAAAAAAAATCCCGCAAGTGCCGCTGCGGCACGCTGACTCGTCATACTGTCTTTCTCCTGAAACTTTGCTGTCTTCCAAACTTCGCTGCCGCTTAAACTCTGCTGCTTAAACTCTGCTGCCCTTCATCGCCCGCCGAGGGCGCGGGTGAGCTGGGCGAGCGAAGTTTGGTAGTCGAACTGCGCGTTCAGCAGATTCGACCGTGCCTGGGCGAGCTGCGCCTGAGCGTTGACGACATCTAAAATCGTGCCGATGCCATTTTGGTAGCGGACATTGGCCAGCCGGTACGCTTCCGCCGCCTGCTGGGCGCCGAGGCCGGCGGACGCGGCGCGGGTCTGGGCATCGTTGATGTTTGAGAGCGCCTGCCGCACTTCAATCGCGACATTCTCCTGAAGCTGGCTCTGCGTGATGAGCTGTGAGCGCAGGTCCGACTCGGCTTCTTTGATCTTGGCCCGCGTCGTTCCGCCGTCATACAGCGGGATGCCGACAACCGCAGAGATGGAAGCCGTGTCGTGCGAACCGGAAGAAACGTAGCCGTTGTAATTGCCTGCACCAACAATGCTCAGCGACGGCAGCAGACCGACTCCGGCCAGCTTGACCAGGCGCTGGGCGATGCGTATGTTGTTGGTGGCCTGCTGCAGCTCCGGGCGTCGCGTGTAAGCCGCCTGGGTCAGCGCGTTCTTGTCAAAGGTTTCATTAAGCGGCGGCAGGGCCGGCGTTTGCAGGGACAGCGGCGTATCGGCATTCAGTCCCAGCAGATTGTTCAAGTTGACCTGCGCCAGCGTCAGCGTGTTTTGGGCGGACGACAGCACCTGCCGCGCGTTGGAAAGCGTTGTCTGTGCCGTCAGCAGGTCAAACTCGGCGGCCGCGCCGGCCGTGACCCGCGCCTGGGTCACACGGACACTTTCTTGGTCGGCCGTCACCTGTTCCTGGTCCACTGCGACCTGTTCCTGGTCGCGCAGAACATTAAAATACTGGTCTTTGACCGAGAGCGCGGTCTCGTTCTGCACCCGCTGCAAATCGGTGACATAAAAATCGCGGGTGAACCGCTCGACATCCTGCGCCGCTGGGACCAGGTTGAAGATGTCAATGCCTTGAGTCACCGACAGGCGGGCGCTGTAATTGTTGTTGCGACCGCTGTTGCCGGTGTTGAATGAGCCGTTGCCGGGCTGTGTCCCCGTCCCGGTTCCTCCCGTACTGTCGCTAGGCTTCAGCGCTCCGCCGGGCGTGGGCTTCGCCGCGCCTGCTGCGCTGGAATAGCGCTGCATGATCGGCGGCAGGGCAGCGTCACCGGGCCGGGCCTGTGCGGTCGGGCCGGACGTACCGAATGTTCCCGTGCCGCTTGTCCCGGTTCCAGTCGTGCCTGTCCCCGTTCCACCGGTGCCTGTTCCCCCAGTGCCTGTTCCCCCGGTGCCGGTGGTACCCGTTCCTCCGCCCCCGGTTGTTCCCCCGCCGCCCCGCGTTGTGTTGGGGGGGGGGGA
>CAXUNT010000026.1:27537-46408 GCA_964252595.1 uncultured Armatimonadales bacterium | reverse complement strand
GGGCGAAGGCGGACACGGCGAACAAGGCCACGAGGCTGAGAACAGCCGGCAAGCGGGTGAACGGTTTCATAGAATTCTCCTGTAGGGTGCAGATGAACAGGCAAGCGTTTACGGACGAAAAAGAGTTCCCAGAAAATAATTTTGACAAGCGCGGCGCGTTTCGGCGCGGAAACAACACAAAGAAGATGACAGCAAGGCAATGATGAGCGAGTGGGACGACGATGAAGCGCTGGCGGCGCGGTACAGCGGGGATGCGGACGCGCGGGCGTTAGAAACATTGTTCCGGCGGCATCTGGATGCGACGTATGTGTTCGCCCGGCGGTTTTTAGAGAGCCGGGAAGACGCCGAAGAAGCGGCGTCGGAAACGTGGCTTCGCGCGGGACGGGCGCTTCGGGCCGGGCAGTTTCGGGGCGAAAGCCGGTTCAAGACGTGGCTTTTAGGCATCGCGCGACTGGTCTGCCTGGAAAGACTGCGTCAGCCGCGCCTGCCGACCTTGTCGCTGTCGGGCCTCACGGAAACCCACCGGGGCGACTGGGTCTTGTTTTCCCCGGACCCGGACCCGGTCTCGGACTTGGAAGCGGCGCTGGCGACGCTCTCGGAAGACCACAAGCTTGTTTTGACGCTCTGCGACTTGCAGGGCCTGTCATCCGCCGAAGCTGGGACGATTTTGGGCCGGACCGCCGCCGCCGCCAAGTCCCTGCACGGACGCGCCCGCCGCGCCCTGCGGAACGCGCTTCTTTTGCAGCAGGAGGATTTATGACCGAAGCTGAACGCGACGAACTTTTAGATTTATATGTAGACGACACGCTGCCGGAAGCGCTCCAGGCGAGCATGGACGCGCATCTCGCCGCTGATCCCGCTGCCGCCGCCAATCTCGCCTCACTGCAATCCGCCGTGTCGCAGCTTAAAGCTCTGCCAGGCGAGCAGCCCGACGCCTGGTTCGCCGAGCGCACCTTAGACCGCCTGCTGCGCGAACATGCGGCGGCGCAGGAAACACCGCAAGACCTACCGATTTCCAAATAGTTTCAAGGAGAAAATCACTGATGGCAAAAACAATCATTCCCGGACTGCTCCGGGCGACTTCCCCGCGCAAAGAACTGTTTGAGGGCATTCAGACGGTCGGCAAAGCGGTCGCGACCCGCTCGTCACTTCCCATTTTGACCCATGTACGGATCGCCGCCAAAGACGGCAAAGTTTCCATGATGGCGACGGATTTAGAGATGTGGATGGAGCATACCCTGCCCGGCGTCGGCATCACTGAAGACGGCGCGGCGACCGCCCCCGCCCGGAACTTCACCGAGCTTCTCGCCGCCATGCCCGACGCCGACGTGTCGGTGACGGTGGAAGACGAGACCAACACACTGCATTTGCGCTGCCTGAAAGCTAACTACAAGCTGCTGGGACTGTCCGCCGACGAGTTTCCATTGTTGCCGCAGGTCAAAGAAGACTCGCGCTTTGTGGTGGACCGTGAAATACTGAAAGACGCCGTCAAGCAGACCATCTTCGCCACGTCCACCGACGAGACCCGCGCCATTTTGACGGGAGTGTTGGTCGTCTTCCAGGGCGACAGCTTGAAGCTAGTCGCCACCGACACGCACCGATTAGCCGTTCGGGATTGCCCGGTCAAAGAAGGCTCCGGCTCGGCCAGCGCGATTGTGCCATCGCGGGCGATGAACGAATTGCTCCGAATCGTCGGCAACGAAGAAGGCGAGATTGTCGTGACCCTGTCCGGCAACCAGATCCAGTTCCAGGTAGACGATGCTTCCGGCAGCAAAACAACGCTCATCTCGCGCTTGATTGACGGCCAGTTCCCGAACTACGAGCGCGTCATCCCCGCCCAGGCAACGAAGACGCTGACGGTCGAACGTGCTCCCCTCGCTGCCGCCGTCAAGCGTGCCTCCATTGTGGCAAGGGACTCCGCCAGCCGGGTCGTCCTCCGGACTACCGAAGACGGCGACAAACTGACCATCACCGCCGAAAGCGGCAGCGTCGGCAATGCGTATGAAGAAGTCGAAGTCGCTCGCACCGGCGACGACACCCCTGTCGAGATCGCCTTCAACGCCAAGTACCTGGCCGATGTCCTGAACGTCCTCGACACCGAGGGCCTCCACATCGAGCTGACCGAACCCTTACGCCCCGGCGTCATCCGCCCCACCGATACCGCCGACTACCTCTGCGTCCTCATGCCCATGCAGGTGGTCTGATAAGTTTGACGCGTGTTCTCCTCGCCGCCGAGGCTATTGTCGTAGCTGGTGGGATTTTTGCCGGGGCCGTCTTTGCTCCAAATGTTGTTGTCTTTGCCCCAAGGTTCATCAAACAGACCTTGCGCAAAGACAACATCGGCGCCTCCCTTCCGGCAGATCACCCGCTCAACGATGGGTGACAGTGCCGTGCGCTTTTCAGACCCCGGCACAGCCGGATCAGAGAGCACTGCCAGCGCGGACTGCAGCAGTCCCGTCATGATGCCGTCGTCCGTCTTTCCTGCCTTCGGGCGTCCTGGCGAGCCGGAGAGCGCTCGGCGCTTTCCCTCGAGGTCCTTTCGCCGCGCGGCAATGTCCGCGAACACTGCGGCGTAGGCTTCAGGAGAGGCCCCCGCCCGAATGCCGGCAAGCTGAGCCGTCACAGCGGATTGCTCTTCTCCCTTCATCAGCAGAAGACCTGCGTCAAGGTCCCGGAGGTGGCGTCGAACTTCATCCGGCGTCAGGCTTGTGGCGATTTGCCCCTGCCGATAGACGGCCAAAGCTTCGGTCACGGAAGCCGGGCACGTGAGCACTTTCTTCAAGGCAGTCAGCGCGGCTTGTTCCGTCTCATGAATGGGATAAAGGTCGCCTACGCACGGGCGCTCCGGGCCGAGGACGCGCGAACGGCGCTGAGCACCGCACAGGTAATAGCGGTAGCTCACTCCATTCGCTTTCTGGTGCTTGATCACGGCCTGGGAACCGCAGTGAGGGCAGTAGACCTTTCCGGACAGCATGTGGGTACGGCGGGGATTGCCGCCCTGAAATGTGCGCATCTGCGCCATACGCTCCTGCGCGGCCTGCCAAATATCGGCGGTGACAAGCGGCGGCGCGGACAGCTGCACCCATTCCTCTTGGGGCCGGGCGACCCGCATTTCGGGCCGCGTAATCGGTCGGCCGTTGAGTCGGTGGACTTGCTGGAGCCGATTCTCATCCACTACAGTGCGCTGCTTGCCGCAGGCCGGCTCTCCTTTGTAAACGGGGTTTGTCAGGATCACGCGCAGCGTCGGCTCCAGCCAGGCGCGGCCGCCCCCTGGCGTCGGCACCCCTTCCTGGTTGAGAACACGCGCGAGGGCCGGCATGGAATGCGTTCCGGCGGCGTAGCTTTCGAATAACCGCCGGATGATGGCCGCTTTTTCTTCCACGACGAAGTACTGGCCGAGTTGGTCTGGCGGGTACGTCCCGCGAGTGACATCAGCATGAGTGACGATCAGATAGCCAAAGGGCGGGCGGCTCCGCTGGGGCTGCTGGCCGGACTCCGCACGCTTGCGTTTACCGCGCATGGTGCGTGCCCGGATTGCTTGGCGCTCATACTGCTTGAACCCTCCCTGAATGGCGAAGTTGAGGTCACCTTCGGGCGTATCGTCGAAGTCCATGTCGCAGAAGACAACGGTGCCGCCAGCGGTCTCGATTTCCCGTTTGATGGCATGCTGGTGCTCGACCGTGCGGCTGAAACGGTCCAGAGTCGCGCAGATCAAGTGGCTGGCGCGGCTCGCCGTGATGTCGGCAATCGCGGCCTGCATGCCGGCACGCATCTGGAGCAAGCCGCCTGAGATGCCAGCGTCCTCGTACGCGGCGACTACAGTCAGGCCAAGCGCAGCTGCCTTGGCGCGGCACAGTTCGAGCTGACTCTCGAGGCTAGTGCCGTGCTTGACCTGTTCTCCGGTGCTGACACGGGTGACGATCACCGCCCCCCGTCTGGTTCGGGCTTGCCCGATGATATTTGTCTGTCCAGTCACGTCTGTTGCTTTTCCGTTTCTGTCCGTATTATGGTTCTTCTGTCCGTATTATGGTTCGGTGCCTATTGCTGCGGCTACCTCGCTGTTCCATCTTTAAAAGAACCAAGGCACTAAGCTTGTAATACCCTCGGGAGCAATCAGCGCCTGCGAAGCAATCTCTTGCTCAACCTCCTGCACAAGCAGCGCCATATGGTGCGAAGGCCAGCCAATCTCATCTTCGAAGATTTTGGGTGGGCCCATGCTGATAGCTTGGAAGTTATCGAACCGCGCTATAGACACTTCGACCACTTCGTCTCCCCCCCATATCGCATCATCAGCCCATCGGCAGTTGACCACCACTATCTCGGCCTCGGGCCGGGCTCGAGCTTCCAAGCTGATATAATCAAGATGCATTTGTTCCTGAATCTGCCACTCGGAGTGTACCATGAGCAGCCGCCGGGTCAATTCGGAAAGGATTGCACTCAGCGCCTTCAAGCGCTCCGCACGTTCCTGCATCTGCCACTGACGCAACTCATCGCCGCGCCGTCGTTCACATGAAGCCACGTCAGAATGCCGCAAAGAATTGTTGATGTCGTTAATTTCCGCCATGTCTAACCCCGGTCCTATTCATTCGCTTCGGCTCGCTACTCGTTTCTTTCCGCATCAGAGGCGCGTAGCGGTTCAGCACGTTTGACATCCATGCCTCGTGAACTGTGATCACCTACGGCGGATGCACACCGGATACGCTCAGGTCTTCACCGGATGCGCCCAGGTCCATAACCCTTTCCCGGAGCAGGTCCGCCTTCGCCTGAAGCTGGGCGATTGTCGCATCAGTTTGCCGGAAGCCAAGGTGGCGACTGAAGATTTGGTGAACACGGCCCGACGTCAGGCCCAGTTCTTGGGCGATACGCTCCGCCAGTTGGTTGCACTCTCGCCGCAGCCTCGCTCGTTTCTCGTCATACACTTCTAGCTTCCCATCATACGCGTCCGGCGCCAAGTTGACCTGAACCGTCGCAGATGTACGAGTTGCGGCTGCATATGTATCTCGGCCTATGTCTCGGCTCAGGCAGTCAGTTTCGTGTATTTCCCCGCCTGCGGCTTCAAGCTGGGTAGCGGTTTCGCTCAGCCTTTCTTCCCATCCGAGGTCTTCAAATTCCAGCTCTCCGGCTTCGACCCGGGTCAGTTCGGCGGCGACGTGGTGGTCTGGTAAGTGGCTGAGGTAGGGTCGTGATGACTTGAGATTTCGTGCCTCAGACAGCCGCTCCTCCGAAATCACTTCGCCAGCCGTCACGATCAGCGGCTCCGTGGCCTCGGAATGGATAGTGACGGAGCGCGTCCGCAGGGTGCCCTTATCGGCGGCAAGCCCTTCCTCTTCGACCGACCTGTAGTCCCCCCGAAGGGAGATGCCAGGTTCATCGGCGAAACGCTCGGCCATCTCCAAAAGACGCGCGTCGGCCGGCATAAAGATCACGGAATCTTGATACAGCAGGCCCTTGACAGTTCGCAGGAGACGCCCGACCGTTTGCCAGAAGTACAGCTCGCTTGTAATGTTGGAAGCCCACACCAGCAGCCGTAAGTCGGGCGCGTCAAACCCTTCCGTTCCCATCCGGCAAGCGACCAAAAACGACGCATCGCCGGAGCGGAATTGGGCGAGCACCGCGGCTGCCTTCGGATCGTCGAAAAGTGCGAGTGCTGGCCTTTCGCCTAAAATGTCCGTCAGAAGGACTGCTACCGCACGGGCGTGGATGGCGTCTACACAATTGATGAGAGCCTTGGCCCGGGCGTGGGTTTGACGCATGGCCCAGATGGTGGCTACAGCCTCCGTCAAGACTGACCTCAGCCAGCCGCCATTTGGGTCGAGCGCCGCCCGCAGGCGGCACGATCTTCCAGCTTCGCCCAAAGGATCGTCAAACGACGCATGTCGCAGGCCAGCTGAAGACGTCCACTCGAACCGGCCGCCAAACGCGAAGAAGAACGCCTGGCGCACGACGCCGTCCGCCAGCGCCTGCCGATAAGAATAACGGATGTCCGCCCGAACGGCACCAGAGTGGTCACAAATGACGAACGGAATGGGCAGGCCATCCGACCGCCAAGCCGTGCCGGTCAGACCAAGGTGAGCCCATGCAAATTCCGCAGCATGATAGACGGCCTCCCCCCACTTCAGTGACCGGCCGCAGTGATGCAGTTCATCTAGAATTATCAGCGCAGAATTTCGGGTGCAGAACAGGCGAAGTCCATCGGGCAGGCTCGCGACCTGGCCGTAGCTGAGAACAGCGCCGTGGACGTCGGCCGGGAGCGCCAAAGCCGCTCCCGGCCAGTTGGCAGTCAACGTGATGCCCCATTCGCTAGCCGCCTTTGCCCACTGCTGTTTCAGATGCTCTGTCGGCACTAGTACGATAACGCAGTCCGCACCTCGCTTGAACTCCTCAAGAACAGCAAGGCAGCCGAAGATCATTTTTCCGGCACCCGGACATGCGGAGGCCAGGATGCTGGCCTGCCCAGCGTCGCGGAGCGCCTGGTATGTAGCGAGGCCACGAGCCTGCCATTCCCGAAGCGGTACGGGGGACAGCGCTTGCCGGACTGCCCCCGTGTCAGGAGTCATAGTGCTTGGTAAGACCCGAAACCCTTCGGGGCGAACTCCCTTCTCTACGTTGCAGCGGGCGCAGAGCGCACCACCGTTGCTGACACAGGTGGCCCCACCGAGTATATGCGGCACGACATGATCGGCATGAAACGATGACGTCAATGGTTCGCCGCAGTGTTCGCAACACCCGCTGGCGGCGCCGTACAAGGCGACGCGCTGCGAACGCCCGAAGAATCGTGGTCCGCCATTCATGGATCGTAGCCCGCTATCTATCGATGGTTCTGTAGCCATACTTTCACCCATGCACCAAGACTGCCCGTAATGCGTCCAGTAAAATGCGAAGATCTATTGGAATGCAAATGTCTATGGAGATGCTAATAGACGCTCCTCGACACTATGGGGTATGATGGTGCTAACATTCAGTTCGCCCATATACGATAACGGCTGTCTTGTGACAGTCAATATACCGTAAAGATCATGCTTTCGTCAAGGCCCAGAACAAGTCGCAAGAACTCAGCGATGACGGCTGGGAACATGACCGCGCTTCCACGGACTTTGAAGAACAGTCTCTTCGAAGTCCTTGACTTTGAGCCTCTGACTTTAATTTCTTTGACGACGAACTGAACCCCCCAAGATCCAGGAGTAGAGCTAGTGGCAAAGGACAAAGCAAACGAAGATCCCTCGGCTGTACGCGCTGAGACCCATTTGAGATCGGACCTGAGCGATTTAGAAAGGACCTCTAACGAACTTCGCGACCTCATCCGGCACGGCGCCGTCTCGAAGAACGCGACGGCCGCCCAGAAGTTCGCTTTTGGAGATCAAGTTACGCAGCTACTCGCCATACTAGGCCGCGCGGAGGAACAGGCAACTCTCTCAGAGGAAAACAGGGCGTTCTTGGAATTGTGCCGAGACCGAATGGATGAACTGCTCAAAGACTACGATGTGAAGCGGGCAACCCTGGTCAACTATGGCAAAATCGCACGTGTGTTCAAGCCAGGTCATGAAATCCGCACCGGCAGTCTTTCCTTCTCGTTTGCCAAAACGCTGAGTTCACTTGAAGAGGAGAAGGATCGCGACTACTGGTACCAGCAGGCGCTGCTTAAGAAAATGTCGGTCAGTCAGCTGCAAGCGGAACTTAGCTCTCGGCGCGGCAGCGGTTCGGGCATCACCAACCTCCGGAAGCAGTCCAAGGCATTTGTTTGCGCTGAGACCAAGGCAACAATTACCCAGGATGACCTGAAAACCATGGTCACACTCTACCTCCCCACGGGTGCGGGCGCGGTTTCGCAGGAGCAAGTTCAGCAGGAGCAAGTTAAGCAGCGCCCACGGGGAAAGACTGGCCGTGGAGCGGCATCGACAAAAGGAGCTGCGGGTCCGACAAAGCTGCTGCGCTTCCGAGATATGGCCGCGCTCGCCGCCTGGGCCGGGCGCCACAAGCAGGAATATTCCCAGGCTGCGCCAGTACTCCCTTCGCCCGATGCTGTTGATGAGAACGCAATTCACGCTTCCAATTCCCTTGAGCTCACGGCCGATGCCGGCGGCACATCGTTTATAAGCGAGCAGAGCGGGGACTCTGCTGCAAATCCTTAACTACTGCAAATCTCCAACCACTGTCGATATACTCCGGGGATGCTTCCCACGTAGGAAGGCACTACCGCGAAAAGCAGAACATTTCTTCATTGGACACTTTCTCTGACGTAGCAACGCAACATACTCCCACGTAGGAGCAGACTTCCACTAGCTCAAATGCTGTTCTGTCTCTTTCTCAAACTTCATGAAATCTCTTTCAAATTTGTCTTGACTGTCATGTGATATTCGTGCTATACTCGCGCGGGTAGGAAGTATTGTCCCTCTTTGGAGAGTAAGACTATCTCTCTTGCCAGGGAGGGTATAGGATCTCGGTTACCGGTAGAGAGCGGACAGATCGTCCCTAACAATGAGCAGCAGAAGGCCAGGCCGCAGCAGCGGGCCTGGCTTCGTTGAAGAAAGATGTCACCACACAATGCCTGAGACCAAGATGATTGAGAGCAAGATGATTAAGAGCACAATAACTGGAACTAAGCCGAGTGCCATGACGACAGACGTGGACACTGCCTTTGGCCCGCGTGTCGTGCACCAAGGCAATGACGGCGTCTGGTTGAATTTCAACCCACAGATGCGCGGCAGTGTGCGGGGCGCATCTATGCAGCACGTGCGCGGCGTCACCGGGCGCGGAGCGCGGCAGATTGGGCCAATTGGAAAGTGCGACATCGGCAGCAGTCGGTGTCAGGTGCGGAACCTTGAGCCGTCACACGGGCGCTTCGACGTTGTGGTGATGGACCCGGAAGGCGTGCGTCCGTTCCTGCTGTCCGCCCAGGGCAATCAGCACGGCGGGTTTGGGATCGGCGGCTTGTCGGTCCACGTGCATGCCGCGCTGATCAAACGGGTAGGTGAAGTGGAAGCGGTGGCTAGCGCACGCCGGTGGACGAACGCTCTCATGCTCTGCCTGCCGACGCCGCAGGCCGTCGTTGAGTGCGAGTTGGTAAGCCGTATCGATTACGCGGTGGATGTGCTGGTCGAAAAAGGAGGGCCAGACGACTATGGCCCTGCCGTCCACGAGCAGCTGATCTCTCGGTTGCAGCACCCGAAAACGTTCTGGAAAACCGGCTGGGAGATCGGGCGCGGGAACGCCGCTAAAGACCGGCTGAAGCGGGTAGTCGCGAGCTACGACAAGTTTCAGGAACGCTGGGACCGGAAAGGTTTTGCAGGGGTACAGGAGTACGTCACAAGTCTTGGAGACTCCTCTCTTGCCGTGGAAGAAGACGGGCGGGTTGTTCAGGTCGGCGAGAACGGAGAACGACGGCAGATGCGCGTCTGGCGGATTGAATTCCGTTTTCACCGTACATTCTTGCAAGACAAGGGCATCGATGACGCCAACAAAGCGATTGTGGCACTTCCAGCGCTGGTCGCTGCTGCTTGTCGTATCACAAGCCTGCGCCAGCGATGCGCTACGGGAAAAGTGTTTGCTACTAACCCTGTAACATCGCTGTGGAATTCCATTTCTAAGACTGTCACATGACAGTATTAGAAATGGATTTGTGACCTGTCTTTGATCTCGATGCACTAAGGATTATTGCTTAGCTGGGTTCACCGGCCGCAATGAATTACTTTTCTAACTTGATCACTTCAATCCTCCGCTGAACTCTTGAGGAAGATGACACTTGTGGGTGCGGCTGGACGTTCTTCAGCCCCGCACTCCAAGGTTTCCCTAGGGTAGGACCGATAGAGATTCTACGGCCGATACAGGCTGTCATCTACCTAGACCTGCTCCAGAGCAAAATCCTCCGCGCCACGCTTCTTTGCCATCTCCTGCAAGATCTGCTCAGCTGTGAACGGTCCAAGACAGTTCGTGCCGTGAAACCACGCCTTCCTCCAAAGACCGGATTTCCATGCAACACAACTCGTCCATCGCCAAGCATGGCGCTTCAGCCAATAAGGAACTGCCCATGAACACACCGTATGAAGTACCAGATTTGCCAGAAGAGTGGAAGACCTGTCCGGCGTTCCCGCAATATGAAGTCAGTAGTCACGGACGAGTCAGCCACAAGCAAGGCAATCCCCGAAAGTTGACGATGATGAAAAACGGCTATTTCGTTGTCGGCTTCAGGCTCGGCGCTGGCAAGACTCGCCCCTTCTATGTCCATGACCTCGTTGCCTCGGCATTTATTGGGCCCAAGCCAAAAGGCGTGACCGTCAACCACATGGATGCGGTCAAGACAAATAATCGATCAACGAATTTGGAATACGCGACTTATCTGGAAAACGCGCGCCATGCTGTCGCCCATGGGTGCTATGATACGCCTGCCCGGAAGGGCAGCCTGCGGCCCTGCGCAAAGCTCAGCGAACAGGATATTCCTGCTATCCGCCAGCTAATCGCCCAGGGCATCTCAGGCTGTGAAATCGGGCGCCGGTATGACGTCCACAACAGTGTCATCTCCTCCATCAAGCGCGGGCTTGCATGGACGCATGTTCAGTAGCAAGCAAACCATAGGCAGGAAAAACAACGGGAAGAAAGGCAGCCATAGCGGGCAGGACGATAACGGAACCGAAATTGCTACTCCAGAGGGACCCGTACAACACGAACCTGACGCTGCGCTGCTACTCCTATAACCAGTGTCCGTCGTGTTCCATGTGTCAAAACTTCGACGCTCATAGCGCCGTCTGCGTCATGTGCGAGAGCCGCAAGATGGACGGGACTAAGTGCATCTGCACAGACAAGCAGAAAGCCTTGCGGCAAGAGCTGGAGCGGCGGATGCGCCGCCCGATGTTCGCGGCTCCCGGCATGGTCCAGCCGCCGATGGCCCAGGGCATCGTCAACGACCCCGAATGGAAGCAGCTGGGCGATCAGATCCGGGAAGAATTCACGGGCAAAGGCGTCGGGCAGATCGAACATACGTATACGCCCACGGACGAGACGTACCGCGTGAGCGAGGGAGGAGATGTCTTCCGTGTTTGAGCGGATGACGGTACGATACTCAAACAAAGTCTAATCACGGAAGGCAATGCTCAATTCGATCGAGTGGAAGAACGCGCTAAGAATACCTGTGCACTTCACAGGTATTCTCCCCAGGGTAGTTTTTAGCAGGTTCCGCGCAGGAGATCGCCCTCCGAGTTGCGCAGACGAATCATTTCCATCTAAGGAGCAGAGTTCCATTCCCTGGTCTTCTCTGGACGAAAGCCCTGCGCGGCGGCGTGGAAACCCGTGTTTCGGCTGCGTTTTACAGGCTTCAAAGCTGTTTCTGCCCCGAAACCGTTGCGTTTCGGAACGGTCATTGGAAAGAAAAGCCGTATTTGGCCCAAACCCCGCGGAAATACGCCTGAGAATACCTGTTAAGCTGTTTGGAGTACCTGTGAAGTGTTCTCGGCGGCTTAACAGGTATTCCAAGCAGTCTCGCTGGCACTCAAATCAGACTTCAGTACGCTGAAACGATCTTCAAGGTTGTCAGCAATTCGACAAGCGTGCAAAGCGCAGTTGAACTCCAGAGTTCTGCATTCCAAGCGCCCCTGAGCAATGCATCAAACCTCGGCAGTTTTGAGATGCGAGTTCCGGACGTGCGATTCCTAGACGTGCAAGGCGCGGATTGTGGACGTGTGGATTCGGTAATGAGTGCCGCTTGCCCTTACAGATGCTTTTCTAAAGATGAACGGTGCAGATGACATGACGGTGCCAATGACGGCCACAAGAACGAGCCCATCAAGACGCGGAGTTTCTGCCCGCCGAGATTGAAGCACAATACTATTTTGCATTCCAGCGTCTGCACCCCAGCGTCTGCACCCCAGCGTCTAAATCCAACAGCAGCGATGGCACTCTTCTGTCAAAGACCTGTTCTTCCGTGACAGACCTGCTCTGTCTATGGGTGCCACGACCCCGGGCCGATATACGTCTCGGCACTGGCTAGACGCCAACGCCGAAAGTCGATGCGCTGAAACGAGGGCTGACGCCCCAAAGCATAAGCTGACGCTCTAAAGCATAAACGGAGATGAACATGACCAAGAAGGATGTGAACGACAAAGACGACGCATCGCAGTGCCAAAGCGTTCCCCCGCAGGAACGCCAGTCCACGCAGGAAACTCTGCCAGCCACGGAAAAGGCAACCTTGCCGGTGTTGAAGTCGCCGGGAGAACCGGTGTTGAAGTCGCCGGGCGTGCTTGGGAAGTACTTCCGGCACTTGTTCAGCACGGAAGAGTGGGGAGAAGCGGACCCTCCCCCGCCCTACTGCAGTGGGCCGGTGCCTAAGAGCGCCGGCTCTCTCGCGCGGCAGCGGCTGGCTGACCCGGAGGCGCGGTTCCACTACGCGGTGATGATGAGCGAAGTTATGCTGCTGCCGATCTGCGTGGCACACAGCGCAGAGGAAAAGGAAAAGCTCGGCAACGAGATCGCCGGGATCTTGGGACTTGACGTTGCCACGGATAAGGGATGGATCGATTCGTATTTGGTCTGCTGGCGTCCAGGGTCCTTCCCCACGTCGCCGACAGGCGTCCGGGTCCGCACCGCTGAGGGCCGGCGCACGCGCGAGCAAGTCTTAGGGTCAATGGAAGCGCATATTCGAAAGTTCATCAAACACGCCCAGGGCGGGCCGTATGATTCAGTGAGTGTTCTGAACGCCCGGCGCGGGGGGTGAAGCCGCTCTTGCGCGGCTTCAGCCCACGGAGGCAGGAAACGCAAATCGCCGGATTTGCGTTCCAATTGGGAAATGTCAAACTCGTGAAAGTCAAACCTGAGAAACATTGCCGCGCATGCTGCCGTTCTTCATGACGGCGAACACTGCCCGCGCTGGGGCTAAGACTGCTAGCACTAGGGCGAAAACTGCCGTTGCTGTGTAACCAGACTGCATGAGCTGACGCGACGCCGAACGCCGACGCGACGACGAGCGCCGATGCCCCGGAGGATGAAGACCCAGCCATCGGCACGTAAAACAGATCTTCACCTGCCGCTCCGGTCACGCGCAGCGGCTGTCGCCCATTGATGCGGCCAGCGCCGTTGATGCGGTTACTGGCGCTCACGGCAGCAGACAAGCCTAGTCAACGCTCCCCAGTGATTAACCCAACAAGAAACGAGGGGAAGAGCGCCAACTCAAAAGCGAGACGGTTCTGACAGACGCAAAAACAATGACGGAAGAAAACAGTGACGGAAGGACAAAAACATGAACAGAAATATGAACAAAAGCAAATCGAGCGTGGAACATAGCCCGCCCCAGCCGGTCCAAACCATCAACGCGGACCTGATCGCCTACCAACGCGGCGAGGGTCCGCCGGGACAAGTTTTTATGGTCCCCCGCGCGGCGCTGATTGAAGACTTTTACAAGGATGCGGAAATCCCAGCATGGACCGCTGTCGCGGAGCAGGTCCTACGGGCCGAATTGGTCGTTCGCGGCATTGACCCCTGGTACCTGCCGCCGGCACGCCGCATTCTCCGCAAGGAGGCAAAGGTGGCGGATTTTTTCTGGAGCCTCAGCTTCTGGATGGAGGACAGCCAAGAGCGACGGTCTGCCCACCGCGTGCTCTACGAAGCAATTCGCCGCCTGTCCGGCCAGGCGTGGTTCCAGGAGACGAAGGGCAACGCAGCCTACTTACAGCTATGGTGCAACGGCATCGTGCAAGCCTTGCCCGCGGCAATGTAGTTGCACATACCGTGCTTAAAAAACGCCTTGCCTAGCGCCGTGCTTAAAAAACGCGGTATCCAAAAACGCCGTCCACGACCACATTCAGGCTGGACGGCGACCAATACTTGTGAACGAGCTTATTCGCAGGATGCCGGCGATCACACGAATAAGCTCGTTCATTACCATGAAACGCTGCACTCGTTACGGTATTACTGCACCCGGTCGAGTAGGCCCTTGACCGCAGCATCTCGGTTTGGATTGACCTCCGGACCATCATATCCGGTGTCGGGAGAACCCTCAAAAGTGACGTAAACCTGGCACTTCATGGCATCGTCCGGCGTAAACCCTGAGCGATAGCGAATCGCACAGAAGCCTAGCCGGTCAGCTGCTGCCGAGTTGTCGAGATCAAGTTTGGTTGGCACCTGAGAAGCATTGCCGCCGAAGGAGTCGGGATGATACACGGCTTGCAGGCGGTCCTCATGCCCTTCATAAGGCCAGACGTAATCGATCGTATGCGACCTCGCGACATTGCTGAAGGAAGCCATGTTGGCTTGATACAGTGGGTGTTGGTCGAATACGTAGGAAGCCGTGTGCGGACGAATGAGGGCGATCAGCACAAAGACAAGAAGAAGCAGTCCAGCAAGGGCTAGAAGTGGACGCTGCTTCAATTTGCGCCCTATTGGATGCTGCTTTAGTTTGCGCCCAAGGGGATGATCGAGAAGTGGATGATCGGAAATACGGCCGGCTGCACCATTGACCTGCCGAAGTTTGCTTTGCCAATAGTCGCGGTCTGAACTCTCTTGCACGCGAGGCATTTCCACAGATGTCCCAATATTTGTCTTCGACCTCCCTGTATTGGCTGCCGGTGTCCCAAATCCGGCTGCTGGCACCTCAGTACCGGCTGCTGGTGTCCCGGCATCAGCTTCCGGGTGAGTGCCGGGAAATGCCGAGGCGATAGAGGATTGATGATCCGCAGAAACGCCCGCTTTTTCTGTTGCTTTGTCTTTCGGTTTTTCTGTTGCCTTGTCTTCTGATTTGGCTTGCCATCCGCGCCTTGGCACTTCGGCATCCGGCGGGACAACTTCATCGAAGTTGTCCCCGCAGTTCGGGCACGCCATCGCTCCTGCCGGCAGCACGGAACCGCACTTTTCGCATTGGTAGACCATGTGAAATAACTATCCTATTCTGCCCACTCCGCTGAGAGGCCATCCAGTCCCAATTCAGAGCTTCTTGTATGCTCTAGTACTTCTTGTGCGACCGCACGTGAGACGATTTCACACGGGATGATTTCAACTGTTTTCCCCTCGCAAAGGCTTTGTCCTCTTCAGCCTGATTTTGGTAGAGAATAGACCCCGGCCCGTTGACGCGGGTAACGTTGGTCTGGCCCTGAAACGGGAAATAGGGTACGCCTGGGGCATGGATGATGAGCGTGTCGGGCTTACCCGTCATGTAGGCGTCGCCATTGACCCCGATGCCATAAGCAATTCCTTTCCTGACATCATCAAAGCAGTAGAAGTCAACTCCCCCAGGGGCGTCGCGGTAGCTCAGGCTGTAACACACTTCTTTCAGGCCGCGATCCCCGGCGATCAGGGCGTTAAACGAGGGGAAATTTGCCCTTTGCTTTTCCGTAATAGTCGTCTGGGCTTGTACAACCTTCCCCTGACGGTACCAGACGGATGCACTGTAATGTTCTCCCGATCCATCACTGCTACCGCTACTCCAGTCATCTTCAACAAGCCCCTGTTTGAGATCGTAATTCGCGGTGGGCCGCATCTTGATGGCAGCGATCACATCTGCCCGCGACTCGCCGATCTTAAGGATGCCCAGAGATTGACCGGGTACTACGCCTGCCCTCTGGAGATTTTGCGCCGTGTTTGGGGCGGCCTTAGTTGGAGATGACGCATTTGGAGTAGCCTGACCTGGAACGGGGGTAGATGCCCGCGAACTGTCGCCTGCGTCCTGCGCGTCGTCGCCAGCGTCTTGCGCCAGAGGACTGCTCATAGACTGAGCTGCTTCCGTAATTGATTTCTTCACATCAAGTCGCAGCTGAAGCCGGTCAGCCCTGATATTATCTTTCAGCCACGTCTGGGCTTCGGTGCCGTCACCGGCGAAGGTGGCGTTCATCAAGTAGCCGACGGCAGCATTATAATGACCATCAATCTCTGAGTCCGCTGCGCCGGGAGCGGCACTGCTTTGAGAGACCTTCGCTTCGATGGCGGCAAGTGTAGACTGATTTTCCTTTTCACTGGCGCGTGTCAAAGCCGGGAAGCTGCGCGTGGCTTCGACGTACTTTGTGCCGTTCCACTGGTAGACGACAGTCACACGCGGGCCATGGTGTTCTCCGCCTCCGTCAATGTCTTCCAGGCGGTAGATCGCAATGATCTCCGCCGTGCCGTCTCCGTTCAAGTCTTTGACGTCAACCTGCACGGCACCCGAAACATGGAACCGGGTGGAAATGCCCTTTCCAAAATCGCCCTTCCCAAAGCCGTGATAATCCTCAAGACCGCCGTTGCCCCCAGTGGCGGCAATGAGCACGCCCTGTTCGCCGGCAACGAGCGGTTTGACTAACCGGACATCTGCCACGCGATCCAGCTCAAGGCGGCAGAGGAGATGTCCTGACGCATCTATGATGCGAACCTGATGGGGCTGATGAGGGTCATCATCACTTACTGTTCCATGTTCAACTTCTACCACGACCGTGTTCGCTCCCCACATGAGCCGGTATGGAAGTTTATCCGGTGTGTAAGGCGGCGCCTGCACACTGGCACGAACCGACGGCGCGTTATGTGCAGGCTCTGCATTCAGAGAGGACACAGTGCCTAAGAGACAAAGGCTACAGACTACAGACAGGCCGGCCATGCCCCAATAGAGACCGTGGGCACTACCAGAGGAACCGCAGGCATTACGAGCAAAAGGTCGGTTCAGGAAGCGATAAAAGGAAGGATGCATATGTTTTGGATAAGCTTTCTTGGGGTTCGACATTTGGTATAAATCGAGATTTATTGCGGTCCATGTAATCGGCCGTCTCACCGGACCGGCACTGCTCTGGTGAATCGGTCGCCTGAGCCAGTTGAGGGACAGAGGCCGTCCCACGTGGCGGGAAGCGTCCAGCGCGGGGACGAACATGTCAATCTGGTGATAAATGTTTCTACATGGCAACATTTTAACACAAATGTTTCTTCTTCGCAACTTCAAGTGACAACTTTCTTGCGACAATGGGACACCCCACGGGACTAACGGAAATATCCCCGGGGATCAGGTGACTCAATGCCGCAAGGCGGGCCGCGTCTCCGCGCGGAGGACGGAAAACTAAATCGGGTTGGCGGGCGAGTACGCTCCCGCCGAACGAAGCTGAAGATGCAGCAGCGCTCCCTGCTGGGCCGGCTGGCCTTCGTCACAGACGGTGGATGGAATCCGACACCCCAGGAGATATTGCGGATCGAAAACGGGACACGCACTGTTACCGACACGGAGGTCGCCGCGCTCGCGCTGGCCTTGGAATGCGACGCCTGCTGGCTGCTGATGGGGTAGCCCTCCTGGCATCACGCGGATACCGTGTGACTACTAGGTACGGCCGATCTGCTTCAGATGATGAAAACCGAGATGCAGGTTGGGCGTAACTTGTGGAACCGAAACGTGACGTGAGTAGTGTCTATCTACTTTGCTGCCCAATTTCACGCTCTGAACGTCCAGCGGGCTGGGTGAAGTCGCGTACAGGAACGGCATTGCGGTGCGAAAACAGGAAATCTGGGTTGGCAAACGGATGTTTCTAGTAGGAAAACGCCGCCGTCTGTACAACGCCAGTGTCGAGAGGGATGTCTGCCTAGAGTTCGATCCATCTGAGGAGCGCACCAGCATCCATTAAACTGGTAGACATGGAGAGCACAAGGTATGCCATTCCCTCGTAGCCCGCCAGAACGCCAGCCCGGTTGCTGCGATCAGTGTGCATTTTTCCGTCAGCCGCCTCGGGTACGCAACCTGGATGTTCCGCTCGATCCAGTTTCGGGCGCTCAGGATCACCTCGCCGCTCAGCTCCTCGAGCATGAGCCACTGCATTTTCGGACCGAACATGTTTTGGACCGAACATGGCCGAGGGTGTCGCCTTTCGCGACGATGGACGCTTCGTGCATCGCTGCCCCTGCCATATCGGCCATGAGCACGTGTCCAGGCTCGTGGGAGGGTCGTTGCCTCCAAACGCTTCTGTTCTCGTTCTGCCTTTGTGAATTGGGATCGCGCCGATGAGGCCGACGGACGGCTGTGCCCCTCCACGAGGGTACAGCCGCGCAGGTGCCGGGTCTACGGCTTGCTGTTGCCGCCAATCGCTGGCTAGCAACTCCAGGTTGCCATTCGTTGGGTAAAGGACTAGCATAAAGGACTAGCATATTTGCGCGAGTTGATCTATAATGAGCAAAAGGCATGGCAAATACAAAGCCAATCCTGTTTCTTCGTTCTGTCACCTCTTTTTTCTGGTTCGATACACCTCTGAAAACGGTTAACCATATCGCGCCCGGGGCGCTTCCCGGGTCCGTATAAATTCTATGATGAATCTGAGTCTTATCTCTGAACGCGTAACATTGACAGGGCATCAGACGTTCGCAGTCCGCACAGGTTGGCTGAAAAAAGGCATTGATGCCCTCGTAGCGACTGGACCAGAGGCATTCTCTCGAGAGGACGCACTGGTGATGCTTGGCGTCGGCAAGAACATGGTCCAGAGCATTCGCCACTGGTTGCTGGCGATGGGGATGGCACAGGTGGAAGGACGTGGGTTGTACGTGACATCCCTCGGCAGGTCCTTGTTTGCTGGCGAGAAGCCATGGGACCCGTACCTGGAGGATGATGCGACGCTCTGGCTGCTCCACTGGCAGGTATCCGCCCCTTTGTCTCCGGCATTAAGCTGGGTGTGGGCGTTCCATGAAGTCGCCGGCTCGGGTTTCACGAAGAAGACTCTGACCGAGTCCGTACTGACGGCGGCCCAGGCGAAACTTACCAAAGCACCTGGGGCAGAGACCGTCGCGCGCGACGTGGACTGCCTCCTGCATACCTACCTCGGCCCAGAACGGACAGAAGCCTCCCCGGACACGCTGGACTGCCCACTTCAGATGCTAGGGCTGATTAGCCTGGTAGACCGAACCAGACAAGACCGGGAGCGCGAGCCGCGTTATCGGTTCCAGATCGGGCCGAAGCCAACTC
>CAXUNT010000026.1:0-27527 GCA_964252595.1 uncultured Armatimonadales bacterium | reverse complement strand
GCCCGCGCTGCTCTTCTTTTATGCCCTGGCGTCGTTTTGGCGATGGCGGAAAACGGCGGCGACTCTGACGGTCCATGACATTGCTCACGGCGCGGGCGGGCCAGGTCGCGCCTTTAAGCTGGACGAAGACAGTGTGCTGGAATATTTAGACGGGCTGGAACAGGCGTCCAGTGGAGGCATGCGCTTCGACGACGCGGCCCTGACGCGGCAGGTGGTGCTGACGCAGGTGGATCACCCTTGCCTCACGGACCCGCTGTATTTTCTGAAAGGTTACTACGCCCATGTCTGAGGCAGCGACGCTGGCGAGGTTTGTGCGCCTCCGGTCTTACTTCCTGCGCTCGGTCCATGTGAAGCGAGACTTCAGATTAGAAGGGCCGTCCAATTATCTGCCGACAGAATGCGGCGCCGGGGCGTTTCGAGCGGCCGAAGAGGCTATGACGAGTCCGTCGCAGCGGGCGCTTTCAGTACTCGGCCCTTATGGGGCGGGTAAGAGCGCTTTCTGCGTTGATCTGGCGCGGCGGGCAGCAGGCACCGGGGTTGCCGGCTTGCGCCTGCATCCGGTGCTGGTCGTGGGATCACGGCGCCTCCTGGCGCCCGCACTCGTGGAGGGCCTCCGAGCGTCCCTAGATGGCTTGCCAGATAGCCTGACGCGCGAGCGGCTGCGCGGGGCGCTGACAGCCCTGCCGGAACTTCCGGAACCGCGCGCACTCGCAGACCTGTTCGCGGAAGCGTCGCGGGAGGTTCAGGCTTGGGGAACCGCAGACGGCTTGCTGCTGGTCGTGGACGAGATGGGCAAGTTCTTGGAACACGCCGCACTGCATCCGGGGCAGGGCGACGTTTTCGCGCTCCAGGAGCTGGCGGAGGCGGCGGTGCGCAGTCCGCGCGAGAACCCGCTGTTGGTGCTGACGGTGCTGCACCAGAGCGCGGATGTATACGCGCGAAGCCTGGGACCAACGCAGCAGGCGGAGTGGGCTAAAATAGGTGAGCGGTTCCGTACGCTGCCGTTCTTCCCATCTGACCGGGAGCGGTTAGAAGTGATCGGGCAGGCGCTGGAACATAACCCCGCCCTTGGGCCACTGCCGGGGTTGTCAAGTCTGTCGCGAATGTGCGCGGCGCGTGGGCTGGCGCCGACTGACATCGGGGAGCGCTTCCCGGCGCTCGCACAAGCATCATATCCCCTTCATCCGGTGACGCTTCTGGCGCTGCCAGCTCTGTTCCGTCGGGCGGGGCAAAGTCACCGGAGCGTATTCAATTTCCTGGCGGGGGAAGAGCCGAGCGCGCTGGGGCGCTACCTGAAGGAAACACCGTTCGACCCGGTGACGCCGCCTCTGTACGGGCTGGAACAACTGTACGACTACGCGACCGAGGCCCTGTCCGAGACATGGACGGGCGGAGCAGCATCGCTGTGGGCGGAAGTGAGTGAGGCGGTCGAGCGTGCGGAAGGGCTGTCGCCGACGGCGCTACGGGCGCTGAAATGCATCGGGCTGCTGGCTCTCCTGAAAGCGCCACGGCTCCCGGCGTCTCAGCCAGTGCTTGAACTGGCGCTGATGGACTGTGTCGAGGCCCCACCCGACGTCGAGGCGGCCCTCGCGGAGTTGATGCAGCGCCGGCTAATCGTCCACAGCCGGATGCGGCAGACGTACCGGCTGTGGGAGGGCGGCGACGTTGACGTGGCGGCCGAAATCGAGCGGGCGGCGGCGGGTCTTGGACAGGATGTGTCGCTGCAGGCCGCACGCGACCTCTGTCCGCCACCACCCCTGATCGCGCGGCGGCACTCGTTCGAGACAGGGACACTCCGCATGGTAGCTTCGGAGCCGTGCGCAGCCGGCGCGTTGCATGGGTTGTTGGCGGCGGGTTCGGGGCAATTACGGATGGCGCTGTGCCTGGCACAGACGGAAGAAGAGGCGAATACGGCGCAGGCGGCAGCGCAGCAGTACGCGGGACCGGGAACGCTGAGCGCCGGGGCGGGGGAAACGGACCCGCTACTCCAGGCGGCGCGGGAGGGGGCCGCCGCCGTCCAAGTCGAGAAAGACACGAAGGCACTGGAACACGACCGGGCCTCGCGCCGGGAGCTTTCGGGGCGGCTCTACGAGGCGGAAGCGGCGTTCCGCGCGGAATGGCTCCGGCTGTTTCGTCCTGCCCCGGACGGGGCGCGCTGGTACTGGCGCGGGGCAGCCTGCGAACTTGCGGACCGACGCGCGCTCTCCACGCAACTTTCGGTCATGGCGGATGCGACCTTCAACGCCGCCCCGCGCCTGCGGAACGAGCTGATTAACCGGCCTTCTTTGTCCTCGGCGGCCGCGGGGGGACGCAGGAACTTGATCGAGGCCATGCTGACGTGCGGTGCCGAGGAGCGGCTGGGCATGACTGGCTTTCCGCCCGAGGCCAGCATGTACGAGTGTCTGCTGAAGGCGACCGGGCTGCACCGCCCTGCGGACGGAGGCAGCTGGGTGTTTGGGGCACCCCACGCGGAGTCGGCCCACCTCGATGCCGTGTGGGAGGCGCTTTCGGGGCTCGTGTTCAGCGACCCGCCCGCTCCGCGCTCCGTGCAGGAGATCTGGGATGTCCTTAAAACACCGCCCTATGGGCTAACCGAGGGCGTCCTGCCGGTGCTGCTGTGCGCGTTTCTACTGACGCACGCGGCGGAAACCACCCTGTACCGGGAAGGGACGTTCCTAGCGGAGCCAGGGGTCGCCGACTGGGAGCTGCTGCTGCGCCGCCCCGAAATGTTCGCCGTGGCAGGCTGTCGCGTCTCCGGGGCACGCGCCCAGGTGGTCTCGCGCCTAGCCCAAAGCTTGCGCGTGGATACTGCCGCTGCGGTCCCTGTCGTCCGGGCGCTGGTGCGGATGGTGCGCGGCCTGCCGGAACACGCTTGGAAGACACGCCAGCTGCCCGCCCCGGTCTCCGCCGTGCGAGAGGCTTTCGAGAAGGCGCGCTCCCCGGAGCGACTGCTATTCGTGGACCTGCCGGCGGCCCTGGGAGTTCCCGTACCGGAGGGCGAGGCGGCGACGGAGGCGGAAGTAGCCGCCTTCTTTGAGGCTCTCAACGGGGCGTTGCGGACGTGGTCGGGGGCGTATCCGCGTCTTCTGGTGCAGGCTCAAGCCGACCTGCTGGCCTCGTGTGGCCTGCCGTTGAGCGGGACGGGCTGGGCGATGCTGCGGGAACGGTGCGCCCTGCTGCGCGGCCGGGTGGCACATCCCTTGTTGCTGCCGTTCGTAGGCCGCGTGACCCTGGAAGACGGCACGGCGGCCCTGGAAAGCACACTGGCGTTCCTGGCCGACCGCCCAGCCCGCAACTGGACGGATGGGGACTATGAGCGCTTCCTATCCCAGTCGCGAGCGGTGGGCGAGCTGCTCCGCCAGGCGGACGCGCAGGAGGTGATGCTCCCTGGTCCGCACCTGTCGCCGCAAGAAACAGCGCGTAGCCGCTCATTGGCCGACCAGATTCTCTTGCGCCACGGCACGAACCGTCGCCTGCTGCGTGCGGCACTGCTGGCCCTCCTGCAAGACCTGAATTCAGCCGAAGAAAGATTGAACAATGAGTAACCCCATCTCCCCAGATCCTGGAACCCCGGTCCGTCACATCCTTTCACTCTCCGGCGGCAAAGACAGCACGGCCCTAGCGATCCATATGCGCGGCAAGGTGCCGGGGATGGAGTATGTGTTCTGTGACACGGGTGAAGAACTCCCCGAAACCTATGAATACCTCGACAAGCTTGAGGTATTTTTGGGTCAACAGATCGTGCGGCTTAATCCTGACCGTCCTTTCTTACATTACGTCAACTTGTACCGGGGCGTTCTTCCTGATGCACGGACTCGCTGGTGTACCAGGATGCTGAAGATCAAGCCCTTCGAGCAGTATGTAGGGGATGAAGCCGTCATCAACTACATCGGCATACGGGCCGATGAAAACCGTGTGGGCAACGTCTCGACCAAGCAAAATCTCAGACCATGCTACCCCTTCATCGAAGACGGCATTCGTAAGGAAGATGTAGCGCGAATTCTTGATGAAAGTGGTATTGGCTTTCCTGACTACTACAAGTGGCGCTCACGTTCGGGTTGCTACTTCTGCTTCTTTCAACAGCGGGGTGAATGGGTGGGTCTTTTGGAAAACCATCCCGAACTCTTCGAGAAGGCCAAAGCGTTCGAGAAAGATGGCATAGAAGCAGGACGCCGCTATACCTGGAATCAGCGTGAAAGTTTAGATGAACTGGCGCAGCCCGAGCGGGTCCAACAGATACGGGCTGAACGGACACAGCGGCTGGCTGAGATGAAAAAGAGCAAAGTGAACCTTCCACTTGCAGAACTCTGGGATGAGGATGATGAAGAGGACGGGAACGGTGAGCGTTCTTGCTTGATCTGTCAGCTATAGGTGGGTCAATGCCGACAGAGTCTTACGATGCTTTAGTCGCCCAGATACGAAGCCTGCGGCGCGGCAGTGGGGAAAAACGCCCAAGACCGCACAAATTGGTTATGATGTTGGCTGTCCTTGATCTTGCCGAAGATGGTTTCATTCCGCAGAACAGAATCTACTTCGACGCCACGCTTATCGAGTGCTTTCATCGTCATTTCGCTTCGGTCGCTAGTGAGAACGATTGGAGCCAGCCTGCCCTCCCATTCTTTCACTTGCGCGGTTCCGGTTTTTGGTTTCACCAAGTCAAGCCAGGGCGTGAGGGCATTTACAAAACTTTAACTACGTCCGGCGGTGGCTCCAAACGCATCCTTGAGAACATCGAGTACGCATATCTGAGCGAAGAAGCTTTTTTGGTCATCTCGAACGCCACTCGGCGACACGAGTTGCGCTGCTTCCTACTAGATTCACTATCACATTATGGGCAAAGTCTCGATTCCGACACATGAAAGTTTCAGTCTGAACCGTCCTGCACTGTCTCAGATTTTAAGCCTAGCCATAGAGCGTGATCATGCTGGGGAGACAAGAAGATTAACATCAGACGACATTCACGAACTGACGTCACTCGGAACAAGGCAGGTCAAAGCGGCCCGCCCGTATGCCAAGTCGTCGGGCCTTGTCAATGAACAAGACAAGCCGACGCGATTTGGAGGCATGGCTTTTTTCCATGATACGGGTCTGAGCCAGGTGACGACGCAGTGGGCGCTTCACTACCATCTCACCTCTACCTCATCCCACACTCCGAGTTTTTGGCGGCATTTGGTGGTGCAGAAACTACAACCGGACACGTCTTTTACCACTAAACAGGTTGCTGACGAGATCAAACGGTTTCATCTTACCCACGAAGAAAAGCCCCTAGCTGGCGACACCTATGAGAGAGCCGCAACCGAGTTCCTTGGTACTTATGCGAAGTGGGACGGCTTGGGAGCACTAGGTTTCTTGAAGGAAACCGGACCCGGCGAGTATGTGGTTGATGAACCGGCACCGGCGCCCTGGCCAGTGGTCGCCTATGCGCTGGCGGACACATGGGCCGGGCGGTGGGCGGACCGAGTCGGGGTGAACCTGGACGAGACACGGGAAGTGGGGGCACTGCTTCTCATGGGCAGCGGGACGCTGAACGCACGCCTCCGGGCGATGCAAGAGCGGGGAATGGTTGAGGTGCAGCGGCGTCACCCGCCGTACCAGGTGACACGCCTTTCGCTGGACCCAGTGGCGGTTTTGGAGCATCTGTATGAGCCAGACGACGGCGAATGAAGGACCGACCCCGCAGGCGCTGAAGGAGCGTCTACGCGGGCGGACGCTGCGGTCCCGGACGGGGTTGCTGCTGGTGCCGCCGGAGCAGCTGCCGGACGCGCCGGAGATCGCGGCACGGTTGGGAGCGGACACCGTGGATTATGCGCGCCTGATCCTGGAGTCGCTGCCGCCAGGGGCGAAGCGGCTAGGAATCACGGCTGACGCGGAGCAAGCGCGCCTGGACGAAATCGCAGAAGCGCCGGACGGGGCAGACATCGTCCTGGTTTATCAGCTCGACCTGGTCATCTCGCGCTTGGCGATGGCGGACCGGGGACGGCTGTGGCGGGCGATGCGCGAAGGCTTCCCACAGCGGCGGCGGGCGTTGCTGCTGGCGATGCCAGCGGGCGCGGAACACCTGCTGCCGGAGGGGGCGGAGTGGGACGCCTGGCGGGACGGCGGGCGGATCGCTTGGTGGTCACAAGAATAATCGCGGCGGTTTGGGGCCGACCGCACCCAGAAACGACACGACGCAAGGAGCAAGGCATGCTGATCCGTGATCTCGTCGCATTGAACGAAGACGCCGAATTCGTGAACGACGTACAGCTCGGCTGGTATCCGAAGGACCCGCGCAGCCGGTCACTGGCGAAGGGATACATCTTCACCGATAAGGCGCCGGAAGGGAAAAAGTCGTCCATCTTGCTGCTGGAGCAGGTCCGCGACGCTTTTACCTACAGCCGCGAGAACCGGTTCGTAGTAATCGCGACCTACGGACACGGCAAGACACACTTCGCGCTGGCCCTAGCGAACTTCTTCGGAATGCCAGCTGAGTCCGAAGAGGTCCGCCGGATGCTGGACAATATCGCCCACGGGTCGTCAGAGGAGAAGGCGCAGGGCCTACGGGACTTCAAGGGAGCGCGGGCGCCGTTCCTCGTCGTGCGCCTGCGGGGGGACAAACCGGGCAGCCTGCCTCAGCAGTTCTTGTCCGGGGTGGAAACGGCCCTAGATGAACACGAGGCAACGCGCGGCACGCGCCTGCCGCTGTGGTTCAGAGAGGCCGAAAACTTCCTGGAGCGGCTGACCCCCGAACAGATCGTAGCTGCGGACATTTTCCTGGAGCCGCAGGACCTGGACACGGAGCTGCTGCTGAGGCAGGTGCGGGAGCGGGCGGCAGACCGCTACGAGGTCTGTCGCGCGCTCTCGCGCAAGCTGTACGGTGCGGCCCTAGACTTCGGGGCGGAGGTCTCACTGGAAGACGCCGTGAAGCTCGTGGTGGACGGTTACTGCGGCGAGAATAAGCCTTTCGCAGGGCTGCTGGTCCTGTTCGACGAGTTCAGCGAGTTCGTCCGGCGCTACGCGGAGCGGCGCGGGATGGGCGGCGCTTCGCTGCAAGACCTGCTGGACGGCGTTCACAGCCGACAGGAGAGGTCGGCCTTTGTGGCGTTCTCGCAACACGACCCGGACACGGTGGCTCAGAACGTCTTCCGCGTAATGGCGGACACGCAAGGCCAGGATTCATTGTCAAAGGAGTTGACGCGCCTGCCCCAGCGACAGACCCTGTTCTCATCGCTGGAGACCGTGCTTGCCGCCTACCTGAAGCAGCACGAGGAGGGCTGGGACACACTCTACGACCAGGCGGTGGCGGCGCTTGAGGATGCGACCGATACGACGATGGTGTTGTGCGAAGCGCGCTACGCCGACAGCCTAGATTGGGATACGGAGAAGGTCTCTGAAGTGCTGACGCGGGGCTGTTTTCCCCTGCACCCGCTGACGACGGCGCTGCTGTGCAGCGTGAGCCTGCGCGAAGTAACAAACCCACGAGCGGTCCTCGGCTTCGTGCAGGAAGCGCTGGAACGGCGGCAGGACCAGGAGGCGCTGACAGGCCGCTCCCCGAACTGGGTGTATGCCGTTGATCTCGTGGATTATTTTCGCGAGATGCTGGCGGAAAAGGAATGGGAGCAGTATCAGGCGACCGTGGGGATGCTGGGCGGCGACATCACTACTACGCAAACGCAGGTGCTGAAGGCCATGCTTCTGGTGGCGGTGGCATCGCTGAAGACCCGCGCGCAGGGCTACGCGAAGGTGATCTCAGTGTTGAGCGGCATGGCGCTGGCCGACTGCCAGGTGGCCCTCAGCGGCTTGAGCGAGAACGGCCACATCCATAACGATGCGGCGAACAAGGCATACTCGTTCTGGACGGCGGGAGCCAGCGGCAACCGCCTGGACAAAGAGGTCAAAAAGTATCTTGAACCAGCCTTGAATATCGATGCGATGAACCGGGATTGGGCGGCGAACGGGATCAACCGCCTTTCCCCCCTAGAGGTGGGCGGCATCGGTTGGGGCAGCCCGAAGGACTATGAAGCTGGCGAGTTCTTGCTGACGCGCGCGACGTTCACGGCAGACCGGGTGCGGCGCATGGCCGTTCCTTTCAAAGCAGATGCGGTGCAGGGCATAACGGAAGGAGTGCGCGGCGGCTTGTTCTGGCTCGTGGCCGAGACAGAAGAGGACATCGCCTGGTTTCAGGACAACGCGAAGGCGGTGCTGGATGAGGCACTGCCGGGGGAGAACCCGTTGCCGGTCGTGCTGGCGCTGCCTTGGGCCGCCCGCCCGCAGTTTATTCCCCATGTGCTGCGCTCGCAGGCGTTCCTGCGACTGCCGCCGGAGGTCCGCCGCGACTACGGTGAGGTGATCCTGCGGACGACGGCGGACCGTTACCGGCAGGCACTTGACGATGAAATGAGGCACGTCAAGGCGGCGAACCAGTTTGAAGTGCCGGCCCCCTACCGCGTGTCTCTGGCACAGCAGGGTCCTGTCCGCACAGCATCCCGCGCCCTGGAAGTCTGCTACCAGGCAGCCTACCATGCCGCGCCATCCGCGTTCTTCACCAACTACTCCCTGAGCAGCCAGAACCTGCGGAAAGCGGTCTGCCGCCTGAGTTCCTACCTTTCCGATAACCGCATCGGAGCGAGCGAGGAGGCCCAGGCGGTTAACCCAGTCGCACGCGAGTTAATGACGAAGTATTTACGGGTCGGTCTGCCTTCGTCCTGGGGGCTGGTGACGGTCGGAGGTGATCTGCGGATGCCGGCAGCGCAGCGCATCCGTCAGGCCTGGGATTGGCTGGACGCTTCGTTCAAACCGGGCCAGCCGCCGCGCCCGGTGCGCGACGCGCTGCTGCCCTTGTTCAACGCCCCCTACGGCTATGACTACCATCACGCCCTGCTGCTCTTAGGTGCCTGGTACGGCTTCCATCAGCAGTACCTAGCGATGCAGAGCGGCGGACGGCGCACCTCCCTCAGCGCGATGCTGCACAACCAGGACAAGCCGGGGGAGATAGTCCGTGCGCTCTGCCGTGCGGATGTCACCCTCTCGCGCAAAGACAAGGACGAGGCCGAACAGGAGCTGATGGAGCTAGTCCGGCGGATTTCCCAGGATACTTTCACCAAGATGGGGGCACAAGATGCGCTGGCAAACTTGACCGTCCTGGTTAGAGATGAGAAACTGGCTGAAAGCCAGCGCATCAGCGTCCAGTCCGCACGAGAGCGGCTGGAACGGGCGCTCACCCGTGCGAACGAGTACGAAGCGGCAGTCGCCGAGGCGCGGTTGAAGATCGAGAGGGCGACGGCCGTTGATCCATTGATTCAACAGTATCGAAGGCTCTCGGAGTTGCCGTCGCTCCTCTGCGTCCGGGACTCAGACACCGACAAGGTCGCCTCCCTGCAATCGCTCATACGCCAAAGACTTCAGGATGTCGTGGAAACGCAGTGCGTCAAGTTCTCCAAGCTGAACTCGCTCGAAGATTACTCAATGCAACGCGGCTTTCTAATCACCATTGACAAATCCTTACATCCTCTCGGGGTGCCGCAGCTCTCAGATCGTGTGAAGGTAGCCCTTGCGGCGCTGGACACGCGGCGGGAGGCGCTGAGACAGGTGCGGGATGAACGGCAGCAGGACGCCGACATCCTCGCCGAACTGCGCGCCATTCAGGCTGAGGGTGCGCTCGCGCAGCTCCGACAGTCCCGCGTGAGAATGGAAGAGTTCGAGCCGCGTGCCCAGGAGACGGAAGTGCTCATTCGACAGAAGCAAAAGGTGTTGGGGCAGCGGATCGCAGATATGGAGCGGTTCGTCACGGACCTCCCAGCCCGCCTGGATGCGGTGATGGAAGGAACACAATCCCACAAGCTGTATGAAGAGATCCAGCGGCGCTATGACTCCTACCTCGGTACACCGGAGTTGATCACCGTTCAGCGGGGCACAGAGAGATGTGAGGGCCTGGAAAAAGCGTTGAACCGGATGTCCTCCTACTGCAAAGCGGCGAGGACTGCCGAAACGCCGAATGCCTTGGAAGACCTACGTGCTAAGGCGGCGCGGGCGCTGGAACAGGCAACGGCAATGTTGAGCGCGGACCAGAAGGCCAAGTTTTCGGACCTCGACGCCGCCATCGATCGCCGATTGACCGACGGACGGCGGGATGCGGCTACGTGGCTGGATGAATGCCAGCGTCGGGCCTTGCAACCGTCAGCTTCCGCCCTCGACCTACTGCTCAGTGAGCTTGACCGGCCCCACCCATTCCTGCCGGAGACCGAGGCCGCCGCCATCGAGGCCCTGCGGAGGCAGGTGCGGCAGAAGCTGGATCAGAACGAGGTGGAGGCGATCACACTACGCTTCCAGCGCATCTCCGACCCACAGAAGCGGCGGGCTTGTTTGGAAGCCCTCCAACAGATCGTGCATATAGAGGGAGCCGCCTGATGCCCCGCCCCCGTTTCCTGCTCGATGCCTCTGGAGAAGTCCCCGCCCTGATCGGCCATGAAATCGTTGGGACCGAGGCGGAGTTTCTTCGCCAGGCGACCGGCTCTGCCGTCCTCTTGGTGCGTGGGCCAGCACTTTGCCGCTGGGCCGAGGAGTTTTGTCTGGGGCGCGACTACCCGTGGGAAACAGTGCGCCCGGTCACCGAATGGCTGCGGCTGTACTGCCCAGCCCTAACTAGTGAACAAGCGCACCACATCCACGAGATGCTGACCCAAGGCGGAGCAGTAGCAAGCGGGGGCTACCGAGCAAGGGATGTGGTAGAGGTTTTGTTCCCGACGGGGCCGTGGTCGGAGAGGCCAGGGCGTGACCATGCAGCACGATGGCTGCTCTGGCTTGAAGGGAACGTCCTTGATCCGGCGCTGCGGCCCCTCCTGGCGCAGATCGCCGCCGCTTGGGCGCTGGATGCCCCGGTGGAAATCGCGCCTTTGTATACCATACACGATGAGCTGGCTGTCCGGGAGGCGCTTGGGACATGGCTGGGCATTACCAGCGGGGGGGCCAGCCACGAGGCATGGGGAGACTTCCCGCTCGCTGTACCCGCCCGCTGGCGCACACAGGCACGCGTCCTCTGGTCGGAGGATAGCGTAGCGGAGCGTCCACAACTTTTGACTCGGGTCCAAGAACGGCGGGCACCTTATGACATACGTGTTGAAGCCGCGCAGATGGCAGCAGAATATTTCCAGCACCATCCCAGAGAGCTTACGGCCCCCGTCTTAGCATTACTAGAGGCGTTGCTGCCTGAGGAGATGGCTGCGCGGCTGCGGGCCATGTGTCCGCCCCCACCCCCGCCCCCGCTGCCGGACAGAATAGAAAAAGTCCTAGAGTGGTTCGTCGGTCAGTACCTCCCCTACCGCCTGTGGGAGCAGGAACACGGCGACGAGGCAGCGCGGGGGGTGGCTTCAGAGCGTGAAGCCGAATTCGAGGCCTGGTGCCTACGGTTCTACCCGCTGGCTCTCGCGGAGGCATCGGAACATCTGGCAATTAGACGGTCACAGCGCCTCCAGCAGCAACGCGCCGCAGGGGTGACTCTGTGGGTCGTATTCGATGGGCTGACCTATCCGGACGGCCAGGCACTGGCGCGGCTGCTGGCTGAGGAGCCACGTCTGTCTCTCGCGTCGCTCACTCCGGTTTTGTCGCCACTGCCGACGATCACACAGTTCTGCAAACGGCCTCTGATCGAAGGACTGCCCTCTGGCTCCGTTGATGCGGCGCAGCCTGTGCCATCCTGGGAAGGAGCACGGGTACTGGAACGAAATCGGGAGGCAGGAACGGCGTTGGCCCAAGCGAAGCAAGGCGACGTGTTCGTTTGGCCTCTGACACAGCCGGACAAGACGTACCATGAAAAATTCGATGCACCAACAATTCGGCGCAATGTGCAGAGTGAGCTGGAGCGCTGGGCGGGAGCTATTCGGGACGGTGCCCAAGCTGTTCCAGCACATCTGCCGCTGCGTGTAGTTTTCACGACCGACCACGGGCGTCTTCTGTCGGCGGGGACGCGGACGCTGGATGTCCCAAAAGGCATGGATGCGCACGGCCGGGCCGCCTACGGGCATTCAGGGCGCGTCTTCGGCGCGACCGGAACCCTACGGGATGAAGCGGTGGGGCTGGTTTTTCTGGACAAGGACCGGTTCCGACTGCCGACTGACTGCGTCGTCGCACTCGGCATGGGCGTCTTCAAAACAAGTGACGGCAAGACGGGACAGGAGTGGTTTCCGCACGGCGGGCTGTCTCCTGAGGAAGTGCTGATTCCCTGGGGCGAGCTGACCCGAGACCTGGTCCCGCCGCCGCTGCGGGCGTCCCTTTCCGGACGGGGGCGTTCCGGAGCAGCGAATCGGGCACAGGTTCATCTGGAAAACCTGGGCGCGGTGCCGGTCTGGGCAGTAGCCGTCGCGCTCACTGTGGGAGCGGAGACGCGAGTTCTGCCATTGGATGAAATCGAGTTAGGGCCGCTGTCATCAGCCGAGATGTCGGTGGAGGTCACGCGCTGGCCGACTGCGTCGCAGGCTGAGGGAGCGCGGGCTGCCGTGGAGCTCCTGCTGCCCGGTGGATCGCGCATTTCTGTGGAGGCACGCATTGCCCTACAGACTCAAGAGATGCAAGGCGGACGCGCGGCCAGCCTGGAGGATTTATGATGAATGACAAGGCGATGACCCTGGAATCACAGGAGGCGCTTGCGCTGAAGGCCGAGCGCGTCTTTGGGAACCTGGTTATTGACAAGCGCCGCCTGCCGGCCAGTCAGCTCCAGCGGCGCGGCATCCCCAGTTACGTTGCGGAGTGGGTCCTAGACAACATCGTCCCCGGCTCTGGCCCGCTGACGCCCTATGAGGCGGAGAAAGTACAGGCATGGGCAATGCGCGTAGTGCCAGGGGCAAATGACCAAGGCATCTTGAAGAACCGCCTGCTTCGGGACGAGACTGTGAAGGTGCTGACGCCGGTGGAAGTGGAGATCGTCCTGAAACGCAACCGGCAGGACCGCGTAGCCAAGCTGAAGCTGCTGGGCATAGACGACGCGCTGATCGGGGACGACCTCCCCTCACGCTATCCAGACCTCCTGCAAGGTGGAATGTGGGGCATCACGGAACTGATGCGGACTGAGGAAGGGATTGTGGTGGCCTCGTTCAAGCCGATGCAGGCGTCGGTCGATCTCGGGCTGTGGAAAGAGGCCCGGCAGGAGTTCACATTGGAAGAGTGGCGGGCGCTACTGATTCTGAGCATGGGGTATTCGCCGCTGGCGTTCACCGAAGCGCAGCAGGGGTGGCTGCTATGCCGGCTCCTGCCGCTGGTGCAGAAGAACATGCACTTGATGGAGCTAGCGCCCAAAGGGACCGGCAAGAGCTACATCTACGAGAACATTTCGCCCAGGGTGAGGCTGATCAGCGGTGGCAACGTCTCGCCCGCAGTGCTGTTCGTGAACAACGCGACGGGACACCCGGGGTTACTGGCGCGGTTTTCGGTGGTCGTACTGGATGAGGTCCAGACCCTGAAGTTCGAACGACCTGAGGAGATCGTCGGCGGATTGAAGGGCTACCTCGCGAACGGCCGCCTGACACGCGGCGGCCTGCACGAGATCGCGAGCGACTGCGGGCTGGTGCTGCTCGCGAACATCTCGCTGGACGAGCAGCAGCGTCCCGTCGCAGACCCGTATGTGCGGGAGCTGCCTTTGTTCTTGCAGGAGACGGCTTTCCTGGACCGGCTCAAGGGGCTGATCCCCGGCTGGGAAATCCCGAAGCTCACTGCGAACTCGTTCGCGTCATCGGTAGGTCTGAAATCGGATTTCTTCGGGGACGTGCTGATGGCCCTGCGGAACGACCTGACGGCGGACCAGTATTGCGCGCAGCGGGTGCAGCTCGATGGGGAACGGCCCTACAAGCGGAACCAGGAGTGGGTGCAGAACCTGTCGAGCGGGATGATGAAAATACTGTTCCCTGACGGCCAGGTTACGCCGACCGAGTTCCACCGGCACTGCGTCCAGCCGGCGCTCAAGCTAAGGCAGTTAGTCTGGGACCAGTTGTGCTCACTAGACGCGGAGTACCGCCAGTTCAGCCGGCAATTATCATGTGAAGGGCTTTAGCGTTTTTTCTTCAATTTCGGAGCTGCGATTATTCTCAGGTCAGCGCAGCTTATCGGAATATCTGTTAATCTTGAACAGGCACATACTACTCCAGCAGACCAATAGCGGAATTGCTTTATTCTCACTTTCCTTATTCGCAAATAATTGACCTACGAAGCACTACAGAGGCGCTGACACGCCAGAGTTCGCGCCACCTCTCGCATCCCTGATGCTCATAAAGAGCGATCCCACCAGACACCCAGAAGATGAATTAAGCGACCCCGGCTACACGGTGCCGGGGTCGGCATGTCCTCCTGCACGGAAGCCGCCAGATCCTTGACTGCCGCGAGGACAAAGCGGCTCCGTCACCCGGTGCCCGTCGTTAAGTGGGCCGGTGCCCGTCGTTCAGCGGGCTGACAGCGGCGAGCGGGCCACGCGCCGGACCTGATTGATGACAATCTCAAGGAGCGCTTCGGTGACTGCCTCATCGGCATCTGTCCCAATTGGGATGGCGAAGGTGCGATGGTTATTTTGACCGCTGACATGAACGGTCACGGTGCGACTGCCGTAAGAAATGCGTGGGAACGGGGGGCCGTGGAAGCTGCCGAACAATTCCCCTCCGCGGCAGATACTCTCTTCTTCACCTTTCTGCATCCAGGCATCAACAGTGACAATTGGTGCGCCTGGGGCATAGCGCACCTGCAAACTCAGGGCAGACAGATATGGGAAAGGCGTCGGCTTCAGCACCTGAACCTCTGGACGCGGATAGTCAGCGAGAAGGCAGTTTCGGAGACAGCGAAGCATGCCCATCGTCATCTCTGCCAGCCGGGTGGCAGCCGCCGTGTAGGCTTGCAGGCCAAGGCGGTGCGCTTCAGCACGCTTGGCGCGGTCCGCGACGCGCTCGTACCGCTTGTATTCTGGGAGGGGAAAAGAGGCCAGCCCCAGGTTCTTTTCGGTCACGGCGGCGTCCCAGGCGATCAGTTCCCGCGGTGAAGCCCAGAAAGGCTCGTTCACAATGTCCGGGAAAAGACTGCTCACATTGATCTCCTCCTGGCCGCCGCCTGCAAGAGTGCCACAGACAAGATCGTTGCCTGTAAGATCGCCGCAGACAAGCCTCTCCCATGAAAACTCGTCGTCAGCTAGGCTTTCCAGTTCCGGTTTAACTCGCGGGGTCGGGAGAGGCAACAGCGCGCTGTGGACGGCGCGGAGCTGATCAAGTGTGAGCGTTCGCACGACCAGTAAATCGGTGGCATAGTAGACGATTCTGCCGCCCTTTTGGCTGAGGTCGGCGTTGTCGGAAACGAAAAGCAGCTTCCCGTCAACAACGTCAGGTTCAAACGTGAGAATGCGTCCAGCCGACTCGAACTGGACCAAATCCTCCAGAAATGACGGCGAGGCTTCTTTTGAGCCGCCAGTGACGAGAGCCTGGCCCGATGCAATTGCTAGGCCCGATGCAATTGCTAGGGGCTGTGCGGCCGTTTGGGGCTGTGACAGGAAATGGGTAGCGCCCTGCTCGCTGCGTATCCGGCGAAGACTTTCTGGTGAGTGGTTCATATCTTATTGCTCCTGTTCTAGTTTCAGTGGTTCCGGCCTCTTCAGTGATTTCTCGCGTCACCGGAACCGGGCAGCTTCGGGATCTAAGCCCGAAGTGCGGGAATCTAATTTGGCAGCGTTGGGATTTAACCCAGCGGTGCTGGAACATCCTCTGAGTCGATCCTGCCAGGCGTTGCGATTGAGTCGCCTTCCGCTGCCTCTGGCACTGGATGCCCCCACTCCCGCGTGTTCATCTCGCGCACTTTCAGCCAGAACGTGCGCCAGGCCGCGCTCTGACTGTGATTTGGTTTCGGATCAACGGAAACTTCCTTCTGGTGTGCCGTAACGTCTTTCGGTTTGACGGGATCCTCTTCTTTGACCGGATTCTTCTCTTTGACCGGATTTTCTTCTTCAACCACTATCATCTACTCCTGTTCGATTTGTCGCCGGCACCTAGCCGGAAGACAAGCCATAGCCTACGGCTGCGATCATAGCTTCGCCTGCCATGAATCACAATTGGCCGCGCTTCAGGCAGTTTCCTAAAAACTCGTTTATTTTGGATTTTCTGGGTGGCTAAGTAGCCGCGGCTTAAGGCATTGAACATCAGCAATCCGCATTCCATTCTATTCGCAGGCGTTACGGAGGCAAATCCGTCATACTCATTTCGGGAAAGAAGTAAAGCAGAAATTGAAAAAGGGTGGGAGTGAAGCTCGGTTTTCATCCATCAGGTCTAAGTTACTGTCATATTACAGTATCTTTACCGATGCTAACTCTCCGTGCGAGTACAAGTTAGCGGGTTGCGTCGGCTTGACCAACCAGTTTTGCTGAATAACGAAAGGGCTGGTTGATGAAAAGAACGAGTTGATGAAAAAGAGAAAATCGGTCCCATGATAATGATCGGGCACCCGACGAGCCGCCCCAGGTTCTTCCTATGGCCGCATCTAGCGATGCCCCTTTTCGTCGCTGGTCATACGGAGGCCTTTTCCCTCATTGGTCGCGATTGCCGACAGATTGCTGTCCTGATCCCCCATCTCCTCACGACGGCGATCCGTCTCACGCACGTCCAGCTCGCGTATTTTGACCCACAATGCATGCCATGCTGCGTTCTGTTTGCCTGCTGCATCTTGATTTCCAATGATTTTATGTCTCCATGCCAATTGCTTCTGTTAAATCAGCAACGCCGCACTATAGAACCGTAGGAACCGAGCCTGCGGATAGACTCGCGCTTGGTATTGCTCGCCGCAATATACGATTGATGAATACCGAAGCTATTTCCTAATGAGACAGTCGTTTGGGGGTTTCGACTGCGCCCAGAACCTCTGAAAACAGAGTTCATCAAAAGTGTGGGCATAAATCATTCGGTTCCTGTGCGAGGAGCAACGAATGAGGACACATAATTCTATAGGCACGTACCTGCAAACTTTTTCAGTCGAGTGAAACGAAAAATGCCCGAAACACTGTCACATGACAGTATTTCGGGCATTCTAGCTCCTGAACTATTTATTCTAATCTACCTTGATATAAACCATCGAAGCCCAAGCTCTACACGAGCGCAGCATTGCCGATGATCCTCGTCCGTGGCAACTTGCCCAAACGCGCAAGGCGCTACTGCTGCGGCTGTCGCCCGATGCGAGACACTGCCGTGCCGGCCCGCGAATCCATTAGGCACCTTCATTCTTGACCAGAAAGGAGTGCCGTGCAGCAAACCAGTCCTGCGGGCTGTTTGTTCTCCATAGTCAGGACAGCAGTTAGGCTAGATTTTCGACGTCTTTCGTTACGGTCTTTCTGGTTTCCTCCCGGTAATGCCCCATTCAAGCTGATCCAGAGCCGCAAGCTCTTCAACATCCTTCTCAAAACGGACCCAGTTGTATTCCCTCAAAAATGCCTTATCGTGGGGAATCTCAGTGATACCGGGAAGCAGGACAGGAATAACAGGAATGCTGCGCTCAACACACTCAGTGATAAACGACTTTATTTCAAGGTCTTGCCAGCGACCGACGCCGGATTTCCCGAAGAAGACGCAGACCGACTTCACGTTTGGGATGGCCTTCTGGATAACATCCTGAAACCAGCGCCCCGGCGGAATTTGCTCTTGGTCAAGCCAGGGGTTGAGGCCGCGGTTCTTGAGGGAATTGCTGATCCGAACAATATCCGCTTTGTCGTTGGTGTTGTGCGCCAGAAAAGTATCAAACTCTTTGACGACCCGCTTGCCTTGAAGGATGGAAGCAGAGACCGCTTGATTGCGCTTTGCATCGGCCTCCTTGTCAATCGCCGCGACAAACGGATGAATCTGATCCAAAGATGCTGCCTCCGAGTATATGATAACATATGTCTCACAAACAGGGCAGCGGAACTGGGACATATCGCGAATACGTAGCAGGGCAAGCATTTGATCCGTAGCGACAAACCCGCAGACCTCGCAGACTGAGACTCGCCTCAGAGTAATGTTATCAGACAAACAATGGCGGAGAAGATGCGACCTGATATAACCCTCGAATTCGAAGCGCGTCTGCGAACTTGCCTCCTTATCGAAAAACACCGTGATTTCTCCGTTGCCATCCCCGACCTGTCGCAGGAAAAAGCCACATGTGCCGCCAGCCTCTGCGTGATAGGTTGCCGCATTTTTCCACAGCTCTATTTTAGAGAACTGCCCGCTGTGCGTTAACCTGACTGTCAGCGTGGCGTAGATGCTGATCACAGCGCCTTCGAATTTGAACACCACTGACTTTCCTGGCGGCTCCGGCAGGTCGGCTCGTTCCCGTGTCAGCTGGGAAGGAAAGACAAGGAAAACGCCAGCATTTCAGTGTCTCTCGAAGCGCTATTTCGTGACGCAGCAAATCCTCAACAACCGCAATTAAAAGAAGCTCTTCTTCACCCCTGTTCTTTAGCCGCTCGTCAGCAGACAGGTTAAACCTTCCCGCTTGGGCATCCTCTTGGAGGATACTGCCTGCGCCAGAAGGTTCATCTTTGGCAGCTTCAACGAGTGCTGATGCATAAACATCAAGATACTCCGGCTGCAGCAGCACTAAATCACCAAAGTGAAGGCGCCGGAGAAGGCCGCGTGCCTCGGCGAGGCCAAGGCAGGTACGAAACTGAGCAGCAGTTGTTTCCAGATTATTGGCATCTGCGTAGTTTGCGATAAAACTGCGGAATAGATCATCAATCTTGGAAAGGATGCGGCCTTTTCTTTTTTCCTGAACAAAGAAATCTCGGATGCGCTGAAATAGCTCAGTAGAACTGACTCTCGGCTGCGCCTGCCAATTGATGGAGGCTTGAATAGCTTTTACAAGTTCTGCTATTCCATATCCATCCTTCGCGCTCGTTTTGAAGTAGCCATCGAATCCATTTTGTCGTACGAACGCATCAATACGTTCCCGGCTTGCGTCAATCGTTCCACGATCCGTGCGGGCTGCGACTAAAAACTTCTTGAGTGGAGGCGCTGCATCTCCCTGAAGTCTTTGGGCCTGCTGCAAAGCTCGGTTCCAGTGGTCAACACCGGCGAAAGGGTCAGTCTCGTCACTTGCGTCGAAGACAACCAATGCTATGGCAGCTTCATTGAGATGAAGCTGGTGGATCAGACGATATCCAGGCTGACCAGCCATGTCCCAAAGCAAAGTCTCTTGAACAATGTTTCGATGTGCATCAACAGCAACATTCTGCCGATCAAGCTGAAGGACATGCCTAGCGTGGGATGATTCGGTGGCTGCGAACGGCTGATGACTGAGCACCAAAGCAAGACCTGACTTGCCGACACCGCTATTTCCGAGCAGAGCCACTTTCGCATTTGCATAATGAATTCCTGTACCCCCTTCTGCAATGCGGACTAACTCCTGCGAATTGAGATCCCAAAGACAAACCTGCGCCGGCTGATCTCCAGGCGTCGCTAGGCGAGAAGATCCAGGGCTGAAGGCCAGAACACGTGCCCATCCGTAACCTTGTGTATTCTCGTGAAGAGCTACGATTTCCCGCGTCTCGCAGTGCCAGACGTGGATCGAGCCGCCGAAAGACAATGCAGCCAAAAACTGTCCATCGGGGGAAAACGCGACGCAGGTAATTTCACTCGTCATCCCTTCCAGTACGCCGGTCTGCCAGCCTGTCTGGATGTCCCACATCTGAACAACGGAGTTGCTGGAGCCTGCCACCAGCATTTCGCTGGTGGGAGACCAGGCAAGACAGGTGATCGCATCGGCATGACCAACAAGCTGCCTTATCGGGCGGTCTGACTTTGCATCAAAAAGCCTCACGCCACCTGAAAGAAACGAAGCAGCCAGCATCCGCCCATCTGGCGACCAAGCAACGTTTGTTGCCGCCTCAAACGCCTCACCGATCGTCATCTGAAGCTTTCCCGAGCGGGCTTCGTAAATATGAGTGCTTGCGTCCGTGCCAGCCGCCAGCCGCTGGCTGTCTTGTGACCAGGTGATGTTCCATACTGTGTTGAAGAAGCCGGGAATGGTGCGATTGGCTCTCCCGTTTGCGGCATCCCATAAGCGGATGGTTTTGTCGAGAGCGGCGGAGGCAAGAGTTCGTCCATCTGGCGACCAGGCAATGCAGAGAACTTTGTCCGTATGCTTGACGGTAAACAGACATTTACCAGTTTCAGTGTTCCAGACTCGAACCATATGATCCTCTGATGCGGATGCTAGGCGATAACCATCTGGCGACCATGAAATTTGCTGGACTGCTGCACCATGCCCGCTTAGCAGGAGGCCTGGAGAAAAGGGTTCGTCGGGGCTGCCGGCAAAGTCAGCGCTTTGTTCACCCGGGTCTGGCGTTCCACTTACATAAAGTTTGCCTTTGGAACGGGTGGAATTTTCGCTTATCTGTTTGCGCCAATCGGCATTGTATTTTCTGACTAGGTCAGCAGTAAGATTTCGCCCAAAGCCACCTCGGGTGTGTGCCTGGCTATGACAATCGAGGCAGAGCAAGGCAAGATTATCGAAATCATTGTTTGACGGATCGTCATCAATGTGAGCGAGCTGCACCGCTTTGTTGGGCTCATGGCAGACGCAGCAGATACGATCACTCGCGAACTCGACCTGGAGAGCCAGTTCTTTTGGAATACGTTTTCGCATGGGCATAAATTCTAGGAATTAAATAGTTACTCGGATTTGAGAAGTCGGTAGCATGGAGATCACAGCATGAAATCCACAGCATGAAATCCACAGCATGAAATCCACAGCATGAAGACCATAGATGGCAGTACCGATCACCTTTAGGTAGTCAGATCCATTGGTAATCAAAGCCGTGTGTAGATGAATAGAAACAAAGAAAAAGCGTCAGATGAAGCCTTAACTATAACAATTTATCAGAGCCCTACCATTATAAATCAGGATCAAAGAGGCACATCCAAGACGAAAGCCGCGACCTTCAAATCTTCCACGGAAAGCTGTACTGCTTGATCCCTGAACTTATCTTGGGCTTCCACAAATGTAATTTTAGGGGTACGGCTCCACCGCGTGTCAGCCTGGTCCCAAGCAGTGGAGCGAAACCATCCAATCAAATAGAGACCCTGCCGACACAAATTGTCTTTCAGGTATCTATCTACCAATTGCGTTCTCATCGCTGAGCCTAGTTCGGCGTGCCAGCACCCCTTTGATTCAATGAGCAGCGTGATCCGGTCGCTGACATTGCTCCCCTCGCCCGGGATGACGGCATCCACATGGATGTCGGTATCCTCTCCACGCGTCGCTCCGTGTCCTTTCCGGATTTGCACTTCGCGGTTTACGACAATACCACGATTTTTAAGATCACCCACAAGATGATCTTTGACGTAGTCGGAGAAAGCTTCTTCATCCTTCGATCTATAGGTCTTGCCATCGGGCATATTGCTCCAGAGGAACTGCGCCATTGGTGTCTCGCCTATTAACTTCTTTTGCAGCCGCATCAGCGACTCTGTAACAACTTGCAGGAGCTGATGCCCGCTTTGGACAAAACGCAAGGAGCTATCGCTGGTCAGGCGCAAAACTTGATCGGGTCTAAGAGGCGACCAAGTTACGCGGCGGGTATTCTCTTGTGCCCTCAGCAGCACGGCCTGTAGCCATAGGAGGTCAGGACGCGCAGTAGAGACTCGATGCAGAGCAAAAACGGCGGCGGGTGTTCCTCTGCGTTCCAATCCAATCAAAAGAGAGTCGCGCCATTGCATAATCTGGTCGCGCAGATCTACCTCGTAAACGCCTTCGTGCTGCGGATCTTCCGCATACGGATACTGAGCAGCGAGCCAGAGGAAAAGGTCACCAGCTTGTTCTTCAGTTAAATGCGGCGCGACCTGTCCCCGTAATCGATCTCGACTCGCTACTGCTTCCAGTAGCGCCCGGCCGAAATCAACATCGCGCTGAATGGCTGCCCAAACCTCCGGCCAGCCCGCATCAGCAGCGTAGAGCATTAACTCATGTGCCGCCGCAACAGCCATAAGACGTGCCTCAGGAGAGGCGGGATCAGCAGTGAAAGCGGCAATCAAAGCGGTTGCGAACTTTCGTGCTTCATCACGAACAACGATCAGCTCCGGCTCGCCCCGTCGAAGCACCTCACCCAGTAATACAGACACATTACCAGGTGTTAGGCCGTCCTCTTTTGCTTTCTCTAACAGGGCCAAGGCTAAGGCAGGCTCCCAACAGTACGCCATCATGTTCACGGCAACAATAGCTTCTCCTTTGGCAATCTGAGCATCAATGATCTTCAGAAGCACCTCAACGACTGTAGTCGGATCGATCCTGAAGGCCTTGCCGACCATGAGAAGATGCTGTTCATTATTTTCGTTGAAAGCATACAGGGGAAATGACAGAATAATCGGGATCCATTTCGTCCAGGTTTGAACTGGAAGCTTTGACAGCGCCTCAGGCTGCTCAGAAAGAAGCAAATGCAGCGCCCGGTAGCCGGCTAGAGCAGGCCGAAGGGGATGGCTTGTCCCAAACCATCTATCCGGCTCTGGATCTTGGAGGAGGAGGTATTTTTCTGCAGCCGCCAGTATGCGAAGCTTGGTTTGATCGTCCGCCGCTTGCCAGCCCGGCTCCTGGGTCAAGTCGAAAGCATGTTCCGGCCCATATCGTTTGCTACCAGGCCTCAATGTGAGGTCGAGGTTGAGCAGCCACCATGCGTCCATAATCCCATTCTCAAATTGGTGTAACCGCTGAGCAATGAGTTCTGCTGGCGGTGGTGTAACGAGCGTGTGAACCTGCTGAGAACGCTGCTGCTCTTCGTTTTGAGCCAGTTCGCGCCACTCTTGAGCAATCGGTGAGTCAAGAGGTATTGCTGCGAAGCGCGAAGCTAAGACCTCAGTCAGCGCCCCCCCACTTTGGCTTGCCTGAATGACGACTTCCCAGTTCTCTCTGTCTCCGTAGGAAAACGTCCGGCCGACAAGCTGGGCATAAAGGTACTCAGTCTCTGGATTAGAAGTTTCTTTCGCCTGCTGAATGAGCCACGAAATGTCGGCAGGCATGGCGAGCGGCGGAGACAGATAAACCATGAAATGCAGATCTATATTTGAGATGTTCGCACCAGCCAGTATTGCTTTGAGTAGTTGTCGCCGCTTGAGATGCTGCGACGGTGTCGGCTCGTCTTCAACACCATCGCTCGGCAGAACAATATGCTGACGGATACGGTTTAATATGGTGGCAGCTAGGGGTTCAAGAATATCGGGCTCATTCATCTTCTCCCAGCCCAGTTTGGTGATCTGCCAGGCAAGCTTGTCCAGCGCCGCGATCTGGTGATGATCCGCCTGGTGCTGCGCTGCCCAGCGAAGAGCAACCGGAAGGTCAAAAACCTGTAATTTAGCCGTCAGGTCCGTCTCAAGAAACGCCTGGTACAAACCATACAGATTGCTCTTCTTCGGTCTCTTCAGAAGCGGAAACAATTCATCAACCGTTAAAGCGTCGGGCCACAACGCCTGCAGACCACAGCCTTTGAGATCATCGTCTGGGTCCTCTCCAGCGTCGCCGTATGCCAGGGGACGGAGGCGTGCACGGGTCAATTGATCGCCGATCTGCTGTACTGCATAAGCTGCATGAATGCGAACAGGCAGCACATCCGCTGCGTCCAAAGCAACGGTTGCCAGTTCATCTTGAAGTTCCCCACACCGGCAGGCCTCAGCAATGCGGATTGCCAATGTTCTCTCGTCTGGGTTTCGACTACAATCGGCGATGATCGAACGGAGCTGATCAGGGAGATGTGGGTGTTTGAGTTTGTAGAAACGTGGCCGGTGGTCGAACATCCAACGGTCATGCAGCAGCCCTTCTGCGGCCTTCTCAAGCAGTTTCGCTACCAATTTTTCGCAATCAGCAGTGTCTGCCGTCGCAATATCGCTTCGCAGCAGAACGGCCGGATCAGTATCCATGATCTTCCGGAAAATGCCTGGGGTCATGCCTACGATCCAGGCGGCCAGTTCTTCAAGCTGCGGGACAAGATGCTCGCCGGCATCGCCAGGGTGCTGAATCAAGGACAAGATTTGATCTTGTGGGACTTGTTTTTGACGCAGGTACCAGGCCGCTAAGAACTCTGCATAGGTCTGATGCGACCAGCCGAGCAGCCCCGCCCCACGTGCTGAGAACAGGCCCGTTCCCAGTGTTTCCTGAACAGCATCTTCCGTAACAGCAAAAGATCCATGAGAAGTAGGCTCTATACCCCATGCGATCTCGCGAACGGGCAATGTGCCAGGAGGAACAGCACCTTGATCAGCCTCCGTGTAGACTGCATAACGACTGCAGAGCAACGTCAAAATGGCAATTCGTCCAGCAACCATCATCCGCTGGTCTGCACTTAAATTGCCCGTTGCCCTTGATGCGTTCCTGCTTTCGCTCGGCTCGCCGCATAGAAGCCTGCATCCCAGTTCGTAAAGCTCCACCTGCGTAGACGGCAGAGATCCCGCCTGAGAGTAGGTGTTGAGTAAAAACTCGAGCGTAACGGGCTTGATCGCCAGCGGCACCGCCTCAGCGTTCTGCACGGCGTCTAGGAATTCCGATGGTTTTATGCCGCGTGCCTCAGCCGCAAGGCTAACATCAGCCCGGCGCAATGGAGCAAGCTCTAATACTTGAACTGCCTTTTCGCCCCATTGCTTGATAAGATCATCTTCAAGAAGCGCAGGCCATTCCGCAGTGCGGCAGGCGATTCGCAGCCGCAGGCGGTCTACCGAATACGTTTTGAGCTCTTCTTTAAGAAGAGCCGCCACCGTACTGACGCGCAGCAAGCATTCGCCGAGGCTATCCAAGAACAGGAACAGAAAATTGGAGCCTTCCAGCCATGTCCGAAATATCGAGTTCTCAAAGATCTTTTTAATGAGGCGCTCTTCGGTGTCTCCAGTCCGCAGGTCTATCCATAGAACGTCATGTCCAGCGGCTCTCGCTTGGGCTTGGATCGTTTCCCAGTTCATTTCAACAGCGCGGGTCTTACCAATGCCAGGTTCTCCCAGTAGGACTAGACACGGCGATTGCGCTACTCCCTCAAATGCCATGAGATAAGGATTGACCGCTGCTCCCCATTCTCCCTTTGGGTCTGATAGATAGCCGCCGTCCTGCAAATTATAGGATGCATCTCGCGGACACCAATATCGCTGCCAATTGTAAAAGTTCTTTGCCATTATTGCTGTAATTGACTTTTGTTCTACAGGTCAAAGAAGAGTCAGTATAAGCCGGCGAAATGTTGGCATGGGTTTACCAAGTGTTCTTCTTTACCTGGACTTTAGCCAATTTGAGTGCGATAATTCTGAAGGTGACAGTCCAAGGGTTTCGAGTGGTTTCGGTAGAATCGCGCACCGCCGACCGGGCAACGGGTTTTAACCATTTCCTTCGATTTTATTGACTCGAATCGCGTGGCACCCGCCCGCAAATTGAGTCTGTAAAAAGGTTTGCATGATCTGGCTAGCATCGGCGGCGCTGACAAACCGTGCTGGAAGACATAAGACATTGGCATTATTATGTTCACGCGCCAAGCGGGCAATTTCAATGTTCCAGCAGTTCGCCGCACGAATGCCGGGAAGTTTATTGGCGGAAATCGCCATGCCGGTGCCGGAACCGCAGATTAAAACCCCTAACCCTGCATGTCCATCCACAATCGCCTGGCCCGCCGCCTGGGCATAATCCGGATAATCCACGCTCTCCAGCCTATGTGCACCCAGATCCAAAATGGAAAAACCGTGCTGTTCCGCCACGGCGCGCAACTGCTCTTTTAATTCAACGCCCGCATGATCTGCGGCAAAGGCAATCGTATTTTGAACGGTCATTTTTGTGCCTCTCAACCGGACTCGCCATTTTTAAGTGAGATGGGGTTTGCATCGCCCTTTTCGGAGAGAATAGGAATTACCACACTTCAACTCTAACTGGAAGGTTTGCAGGCTTATCCCATCTCCAGAGATTATACAACTTCTATCAACCTTTGCATAGGCCATGTTCTATTAACCTTTGCATAGGCCATGAACGCGCCGACTTTTGCAAATACACTCGTTTGCAAATACACTCGTTTTGATCTATGGCGTCATTCTGGCTCCCGGAAGACGCACGGTGGCCCCGGCCTTACGTGTCATGGCACACCGTGAAGAAACCAACAAGCGCACGGGCAAAGTGACAGTGAAGTCAGCGGCATTCTTCTGCTCGGATACGACGGACGAGACGATCTCTTCGGAGAAGATCGTCGGCTGGTATGTGAGCCGTTGGAACATCGAGGTGACGTTCGAGGAGAGGGGGGTGCAACTGGGTCTGGAGACGCAGCGTCAATTGAGTGTTCGTTTGATTGGTCGGACGACGCCCTATCTCTTTAGGATGTCTAGTCTGGCGGTGCTGATGGCGCAGCGTCTACATCCGCATATTTTCCCCTGCATAAGAGCAGTTAGTACAGCAAGAAGGAAGGAACCTTCAGCGATGTTCTGGCAGCAACTCGATGGCATTTGTGGGCTTCAAGAAATAGCCCACAGACGCCGTAATTCGTCCAGACGTTTCTCATTCCAGTGGATTCATGGTGGCAAGTTCCGCAGGTGCTCGCCCATACTGCATGAAATGGCTCAAGCTCAGTATTAAAATGGATGAATGATTTTAAGTGTGAGTTTACCGCGCGTGACCGGTGAGTTCGGATCCCCAAACAGCAGGAACACATCCAGGCCCTGGCGGACCTGCTGACTGAAGGAAAAGTAGATGTCCGTGCCGAGACCTGTTCCTTGATCTACACCGCCTTGGTTTACGACCCGGCCTCCGATCGTTTGGTAGTCATTAAGCCGGTACGTCCCCGTCGCGATCGTCTGTGTAGACAGCGCACTGCCCTGAACCTGGCGACTGTAATTCAGCTGCACCGAGAAGGGACGCGAAACCAGGATGCCCTGCGACAGCGACAGCAGGTTGTAAGACTGACCAGCGACCCGCCCGAACGTGTCGCTGATCAGGCCCTGCTGGTAAAGCGTTTTCTGGGCCCACCCAAAGTTCGGTGTCAGGGTGTGATCATGGAAATGATCCACGGACACGCCGTCTGCATCGAGCTGATTGCGGCGGCCCAGTCCATAGTCAAGTTCATAGTACAGGCCATTCCGCGTCGAGATATTGGCATAAGGCGTCAGATCGCTGTGGAAAAAGCCGCCGGTATGATGATCATACGAATGATGATCATACGAGTCGACGGTTGCCCCAAAGCTATAATTCTCCACGATGCCTTTGTCGAACTGGTTGTACTGCGAAAGGCGGACCGCCTCCCCTCGCCTGTTTAGCTCCGGGTTGTAGCCTAGCTGGTTGTCGAAGTTCGGCGCGGTATCTTCGTAGCTCAGCGTGTACCGGAGCTTCCCGTACACGGGCCGGTTCGTAAACTGAATATAGTCTTTGGCTCCCTCGGCCTGCCCGCCCTGCCAGCTCGGGGAGTGCTGCGCCTCTAAAGCATAGCGGGTCGGGCCGGCCTGCCAGCCGTACAGAGCGTCCAGCCGGGCAGCTTGGCTCGAGGGTGACCCGTTTTGAATGCTATCGACAAAGTTCGCCCTAACGTAGCTAACCAATGGTGCTAGTTTGTGTTCGGGTTCGGCAAGGTCGTTTAGAAT
>CAXUNT010000025.1:23750-47350 GCA_964252595.1 uncultured Armatimonadales bacterium | reverse complement strand
CTTTATCGGCATCATCATTGTGGCGATTATCGGAAACGCGGCCGAGCATTCCACGGCAGTCTGGATGGCGCTCAAAAATAAGATGGACATCACGATGAACATTGCCATCGGATCATCCACGCAGATCGCCATGTTTGTCGCCCCGGCGCTGGTCTTTGCGAGTTTGCTAACCGGCCACCCATTGACCTATATCTTTACCGTTCCCGAAATGACCGCGATTGCGTTCAGCGTTGTGATCACCGCATTTATTGCCGGCGACGGCAAATGTCACTGGCTGGAAGGAGCGCAGCTTCTTGCGGCCTATGCGATTATCGCCCTGGCGTTTTTCTTCCTGCCGCCGGGTTAGCAGACAAGCAAACTTGGGTATTTTCGGTTAGGAGAACCTCGCCATGTCCCGCCTGCTTGCGCCCGCTCTTGCCTTCACTTTCCTGACCTTCACTGCCGCCGCGTCCGCCCAAGCCCCGGCCCTGGTGCGGCCCGCGAAAGCCACGGAACGAGCCGCCGCCATTTCTGCGATTCAGGCTCAATTAAAAGCGTTCGGGCGCGACGATTACAAGGCCGCGATTGTGTACCAGAGCAGCGGCCTCCGAAAGAACTTCGCGTCGCCGGAGCAGTTCCAGGCGATGATCAAGCAGGCATATCCTGAGTTCGCCCACTCCAAACGTGCCGTCTTCGGCCCTGCCCAGGCGGACCTCGCCGGAAGCCACCTCGCGATCCCGACGGCTGTGACCGGAACCGACGGCATTACGGTCCATGCTGTTTATCTGATGGTGCGCGAAGGCAAATTATATAAAGTGGAAGGTGTTGCCGGCGGCGCGACACCCCCGCCCAGCGACATTGGAAGTGACGTTCCCAGCCGGGACGTTTAAGCGCCTCCAGATCCGGCGGCGCTGAGTCGTCAGGCGGCTACCGCCAGCCGGTCACTTTCGCGCCGAAAATCATGCCGCTCAGGTCCATCTTGAAGTAATCGTACATGGACGCTTCGGGTGCGCTGCCGTTGTTCAGCGCATCGAGTTGCTCCGGGGAAAGCGTAATTTCCAGCGATGCGAGATTGTCGTGAAGCTGCTCTACTCGGCTGGCACCGATAATCGTGGACGTGACCCTGGGCCGTGCCAAAATCCAGGCCAGCGCGATCTGCGCGGGCGGGCGGCCTGCTTCGGCGGCAACGGCTTTCAGGGCGTCCAGCGTCCGCCAGTTGCGCTCGTTAAATTTCATATCTCCGAACGGATTAGGGCCGCTGAGACGCCCCTTGCCGGTCACTTGTTTTTCGGTCTTTCCTGGTTCGTATTTACCCGCAAGGAACCCGCCTGCCAGGGGACTCCAGGGGGTCAGGCCGAGGCCGCATTCATGGGCGGCAGGCAGATGCTCCCGCTCAATCTCCCGCGCCACCAGTGAGTATTCCATTTGCAGGGCGATGGGACCGGGTACGGCCTGCGCGGACGCTAAAGTCGCTGCCTTGACCGCGTACCAGGCGGGAACGTCGGACAAGCCGAAGTAGCGAATTTCTCCCGACCGCTGAAGCTCGCCCAGCGATTGCAGGACTTCTTCCACCGGCGTGAGCTGGTCCCAGAAGTGCATCCAGTACAAGTCTATGTAGTCAGTCTTCAGGCGGCGCAAAGAGCTTTCCAATGCCCGGTGCATGTTTTTACGCCCGTTGCCGCCTGCGTTGGGGTTGCCTTCTTCGGCGTTAAACGTGAACTTAGTCGCCAGCACCATTTTGTCGCGCAGAGAGCGCTTGGCAATAAAGCTTCCCAGCATTTCCTCGCTGCGCCCACCCGCGTAGACATCGGCGGTGTCAACGAAATTGCCTCCCGCGCCTTCATACGCATTAAAAACGGCTTCGGACATGGCTTCATCCGACCCCCAGCGCTCTTTCCCAAAGGTCATGGTGCCAAGCGCAAAGGGGCTGACAATCAGTCCGGAGCGGCCCAGTGTGCGGTAGTCAGTCAGGTTCATCGCGTTTTTTCTTTCATTCAGCCCTGCTTCAGTGAAGCCATATCAATCACGAAGCGGTAACGCACGTCGCTTTTTAGCACCCTCTCAAATGCTTCGTTGATGTCCTGAATATCAATCATCTCCACATCGCAAGTCACGCCGTTTTCGGCGCAGAAATGGAGCATCTCCTGAGTCTCCGGCAGGCCGCCCGCACCGGAGGCGGCGAGGGATTTGCGGCCTGCAATCAGCGAGATGCCTAGAAGGGCGGGTTCAATGGCGTCAAGCTGGCCCACCAAGATATGCGTGCCGTCGAGCTTCAGCGTCGCCAGATACGGGTTCAGGTCATGGGCGCTCGGCACGGTGTCTAGGATAAAGTCAAACGTATTGGCGACCGCCGCCATTTGATCGGGGTCGGTGGAGAGGACCACATGATCTGCGCCGAGCCGCCGCGCTTCTTCTTCCTTGCCGGGCGTGCGGGTGAATAAAGATACGTCTGCGCCTAGCGCCCTGGCGAACTTCAAGCCGAGATGGCCTAATCCGCCGAGGCCGACGACCGCGACGGTGTGGCCCGGTCCGATCTTCCAGTGCTTCAAAGGGGAATAGGTCGTGATGCCCGCACACAAGAGCGGCCCGGCGGTCTTCGGGTCCAGACCGTCGGGGATGTGCAGTACGAACCGGTCCGAGACAACGATGTGGTCCGAATAGCCGCCGTAGGTCGGCGAGCCGTCATGCCGGTCTTGTGCGCCATAGGTGGAGGTCGGGTACTTCTCGCAGTAGACTTCCAGCCCGGCGCGGCAGGCGGAGCACTCGCGGCAGGAATCTACTAAGACACCAACGCCGACAGTGTCGCCGATCTGAAAACCGGTGACAGCGGAGCCGACTGCTGTGACCCGACCGATAATTTCATGGCCCGGCACCATCGGAAACGCGCTGAAGCCCCAGTCATTGCGAGTGGAATGGATGTCGGTGTGGCAGACACCGCAGTACAAAATGTCAATTGAAACATCGTCGGGACGCGGGTCCCGCCGGGTAAAATCCCACGGCGCGACGGGCGATGTCTGCGACTGGGCGGCGTATCCTGAAACATTGGTCGGCATAAGTATTCTCCTGAGTGTGACCTACCACCTCGCTTTACAGGGTCCTCTCTGAAGGGAAGTTACAGACAACTAAGCAGGCCCTTGCCTCTGTTCTTAATCCTTCTTTCAGGAAGGACCCTGCAAAGCGAGGTGGTAGGTCTATCATACTCTTTCTCGCAGCCAAAGCACTGCTCAAATCCTGCAAAATGATTGCCTGATACTGCAAGCCGCCGCTTGTGAACCGAGCACCGGGTATACTGAAAGCATGGATAACCTTTGCGAAAAACGCCGTGAGCTGACACGCCTGCTGGACGAGCATACCCAGACGGACGGGACCCATCGCACGCTGATAGAACCGCTGTCTCTGCACCGGTTGTCCGCGCCGACACCGCCGGTGCATGGGGTGCTGCGCCCAACATTCTGCATCACAGCGCAGGGCGGCAAGCTGGCTGTGCTGGGCGAGGAAACCCACTTGCATGATCCCGCACGTTACATGCTTCTCTCAGTAGACTTGCCGCTGTCCGTGCAGATTGTGGAAGCGACGCCCGAAGACCCTTATCTCGGCTTCTGCCTGGACATTGACCCGCGCCAGATTACCCTGCTGCTGCTGGAAATGGAGAATGTGGAAGCGGTCGGCACGGCGTCACGCGGCCTGTCGCTTTCGCCCTTGGACGCGCCGCTGCTGGATGCCGCCGTGCGCCTGCTGCGGCTTTTGGAGACGCCAAGCGATATTCCCATGCTCGCGCCGCTGGCCGTTCGCGAGATCCTGTACCGCCTTTTGACCGGCGAGCAGGGCGGGCGGCTGCGCCAGATTGCCGTTCAAGGCAGCCTGACGAACCGGGTCGCGCAGGCAATCGCGTGGATCAAGCGCCATTACGCCGAGCCGCTGTCCATTGAAACGGTAGCGAATGAAGTCTGCATGAGCGCGTCCGGCCTGCACCACCAGTTCAAGGCCGTGACCGCGCTTTCCCCGCTTCAGTACCAGAAGCATCTGCGCTTGCAGGAAGCCCGGCGGCTAATGCTGTCGGAAGCTTTGGATGCCGCCTCCGCCGGGTACAAAGTCGGCTACCAAAGCCCGTCCCAGTTCAGCCGGGAATACGCGCGATTGTTCGGTGCCCCGCCCCAGCGCGACATCGCCCGCCTGCGGGGTTAGTTTTGGGGCATCCTCAGATAGGGCCGCAGGGCGAAACCGAGAACACCGAGCGAGATCAGGCCCCACAGCATGGCCCAGACAATCGGCGGCAGGGGAAAAATCTGCGACATCAAGACGGCGTCTGACACCGGCCCATTTGCCAGCGTAGACAGACCGACCAGCGTTCTGAGGTCGGACAGCGAGTTTAGGGCGCACTGAACGCCGAGGAACATCGCGGCCAGCTCGGCGGCTTTGGCGGGGAGCCGGACTGCGGCAAGCAGCAAGCTGGCGGCGAGGACAAGCGCCCAGCCGAACCCGAAGCCGTTCCGCACGAGAAAAACGTCCAGCAGCGCGATGATGATGCCGGAGAGCCCTAAGATGAGCCGGGCCGTACCGGGACGGCGGGCCAAGGCCAGCATGAGCGCTCCGTAGGACACTGCGCCGAGGTAGCCCGCCATCACGATCAACGGCTCAAAGCCGCCCGACGTCAGCGTGACGCCCGAAGCGTCGGGCTGAACGGCAATACTTGCGACCTGCCCGCCTGTCAGAAGCGCCGCCCCCGCATGGCTGCCTTCATGGATAAAGGTCACGAACAGCCGCAGGGGATACAGCGCAAACGATACAACCGGCACTAGCGAGATCACAACCGACAGCGCCGACGCCAGCAGCAGACGCCCCAGCGCGGAGCGCGACGGTGCATTGCCAGAGGCAGTCTTCGGAACAGCCGGCGGATTGGGTATCATGGTGCTTCAAGTATACCCATGCCAAGTCTTATTGACAGTGTTCCACCGGGCCTGCAAGTGATCCCGCCGAGGCTCGCCGGTGACGCCGAAGTAGTTGGCGTCGGCGAGGACTTGTCGCCGGACACGCTCCTTTGGGCATACCGGCACGGCATCTTCCCGTGGCCGATGGACGGCTATCCTTTGCTGTGGTTCTGCCCGCCGCAACGTGCCGTGCTGGATTTTGATCGTCTCCATGTCTCCGAGCGTCTGGCCCGCGCCCGCCGCCATTCGGATTTCACTTACACGCTGGACACGGCGTTTGACCAGGTCATTGCCCACTGCCGGCATTCGCCGCGTCCCGGCCAGGCGGGAACCTGGATTACGCCTGCCGTTCAAGCCGCTTACCGCGCTCTGCACCGGCTGGGCCATGCCCACAGCGCTGAAGTTTGGAACGGCGCGGGTGAGCTGGTCGGCGGGCTATACGGGGTCAGCGCGGGCGGAGTCTTCTGCGGAGAAAGCATGTTCCACTCGGCGTCCAATGCGTCCAAGTTCGCGCTGTTGTTTTTGTGCGAGCATTTGGCGACGCGTGGCGCAAGCTGGCTGGACATTCAAGTGATGACACCGCATCTCGCCGCCCTAGGCGCATCGGAAATCCCGCGCGGCGAGTTTTTGGACCGGCTGGAACAGGAGCAGTCGCGCGGGTTGACACTCTTTTCACCGGGGTAGGATAGCAGAAGGGAGACAACAATGGACAACGCAGATGAAATGACCGGTGAAGAAATCGTCAAACAGATGACCCCGGACGCGCGGGAAGAAGCCGAAGAAGAATTAGCGAATGTTGAGCTTGCCGGCCCGGAGCCGTTCCGGATCGGCGACGAAGGCCCGCACACGGAATTGGACGACGACCCGATTGATGAGTTCGGCGCGTCCCGCCAGAGCCGCCTTTAAGAATAACCATGACAGTCAATCAGGATTTAGCCCTGCTTGGTGTTTTTATCTTGGGTATTATCTTGGCAGCAGGCTTCAAGCTGGCGCTGAGTGGGATTGACATGAATAGCAGCCCACACTCTGTCAGACTAAGCCCTCGTCAGCCGCCGCTTCAGAGCGTTGCTCGTCGCCCGCGGTTCGCCTCATTGCGCTCCGTATTTGGGTGGGCCTGTCTGCTGCTCGGTTCGGCAGTGTCGCTGGACTACTGCACTGGCCCGCCCGCTCATGTTTTTCGTTTCGATTCATTCCCAACTCGCACCTTCTGGCTGGCGATGGGACTGCTCCTAACCTGTCTTGTGCTTTGCTACTTCGATTACAAGGACTTTCTCCAGTTTAAGCAGGGCCGGAGCGATGCGGAACTTCGCAGGGGATTAACATTTGCATGGTACGGCCTGTCAATTTCAGGGCTGACTGGATGCGTACCGCAGATGTTGATCCTTCTCGGCCATGGCCTTGCGCGTGTGTTTCCATAAATGCAAGGATAACGATAGGGATAGCTATGAAGATCTATCAAGTTGATGCGTTCACAGACACCATGTTCGGCGGCAATCCGGCGGCGGTCGTGCCGCTCGGTGCTTGGCTGCCGGACGCTCAGATGCAGCAGATCGCCGCCGAAAATAATCTGGCGGAAACGGCGTTTCTCGTGCCGGAACCCGGCGGCTATGGTTTGCGCTGGTTCACACCGGCCTGCGAAGTGCCGCTGTGCGGCCATGCGACATTGGCGTCGGCGTTTGTGATCTTGTCCGAGATTGCGCCGATGGCCGAGGCCGCCGAGTTCCATACGCGGCACAGCGGAACGCTGACAGTCACGCGCCGGGGCGATCTTCTGCAAATGGACTTTCCACGCCACACGCTGACGGCGGTTGACGTTCCGCCCGCACTTCTCAGCGGCCTTCAAGCGCCGCCGTGCGAAGTCTATTTCGCTGAAGCGAACCCCAACTTCTACGCCGTCTACGACACGGAAGCCGAAGTTCGCGCGTTAGCGCCTGACTTCGCTGCGCTTCTGCCGCTCGGCGCCCTCGGCGTTTGCGTCACCGCGCCCGGCACGGACTGCGATTTTGTGTCCCGGTATTTCGCCCCCGGCTTCGGCATCCCCGAAGACCCGGTTACGGGGTCAACTCACTCTGCCCTCGCGCCGTATTGGTCTGGGCGCTTGGGCAAGAGCGAGCTAACGGCGAAGCAGGTGTCTCCACGCGGCGGCGAGATCTTTTGCACGACCGGTGAGACACGTGTGCTGATTGCTGGGCAGGCTGTAAAGTATTTGAGCGGGGAAATCTTTATCTAGAAAAGCCCCCCACCCCAATTCTGGGGAGCCGGAAGCGGAAGTTCCGGGTTGCGTGGTTGCTCTTGGTCTTGTCTGTATTGCTCCCCAAAATTGGGGCGGGGGGCTTAAGCCGCCGGCCGCAGGCTATCCAGAAGCTGCTGCATTTTAGTCTCGGCGTCAACAAACAGCCAAGAAGTCCAGCCGTTCGCGGTCGGCAGGCCGAGGCAGGCGGCGGCGACTTTGTGGATGGAGCCGCGATACCCGCCCGCCGACACCGTGCCGTCGGCGTGAACAATGGCGCTGACGCTGGTGCCTTTGAGCCGCAGTGTCGAGCCAATCGGCAGACGCCCACTTTCCACAAAACTGATAAACGGCACGCGCGGCTTGGGGCCACCGAGCAGCACCCCGCCTTCGTCGCCCGAAGTCAGCAGCGCGGGGGAAATGTTCGCGAGCCGCGCTTCCGCCACCTCCACATACGCCGCTTCCCGGTCAATCGTGATGTAATTGCGTCCGAGCTTTTTGGCAACGGCGGCAGTCGTTCCCGTCCCCGCAAATGGATCTAAAATGATGTCGCCGGGGTTGGTCGTGGCGGCGATGACCCGGTGCATCAGGGCTTCGGGTTTCTGGGTCGCATGGGCTTTCTTGCCGTCACGGGTCTCGCGCTCACCGCCGGAACACAGCGGCAGATGCCAGTCGGAGCGCATCTGCTTGTCGTCATTGCCCGCTTTCAGGGCGTGGTAGTGGAACGTGTACTTTTTCTGGTCCGCTGACTTCTTCGCCCACAGCAGGGTTTCATGCGCGTTGCAGAAGCGAGTTCCCTTCATCTGCGGCGTCGGATTAGCCTTGACCCACACGACATCGTTCAGCACCCAGTAGCCGACATCCATCAGCACGGCCCCGACCCGGTAGATGTTGTGGTAAGAGCCGATGACCCAGAGCGTTCCCGTGTCTTTTAAGACGCGCCGGGCAGCGGTCAGCCAGGCGCGGGTGAACGCATCGTACTCGGCAAACGACTTGAACTTGTCCCAGGGATCGGTGACGGCGTCCACTTTGGTCATATCGGGTCGCCACAAGTCGCCGCCGAGCTGCATGTTGTAGGGCGGGTCAGCAAAGACCAAATCCACCGATTTCGGCGGCAGAGCATTCATCACGTCCACGCAGTCGCCGAGGACGATTTGATTGAGCGGCAGCGCAGCGGCAGGTTTTTTTGGGGAGCGGGTAGACATAGGCACGGTATTGTACCACGGCGGACTCAGGAAAACAATGGCCGGAGACTCAACGTAGAAACCTAGGATTTCAGTCCTGGGCGTACTTCGCCAGCAGTTCCCGCTCCTGCTCCGGCGACAGCCCGACTTTCAGCGGCGCGTCTGCCGGGCGCGTTTTGTCCCAGGTCAGCGTGTCTTGAACAGTGTCGGCAAGCGGGCGGAATGTCAGCCCCTGCGCCAGCGCTTTGGCAATACTTGCGGTCATCAGACCTGCCATGTCGGAACTCGCCGGAACATAAAACGGCAGCAGGCGCGACGAGTCGGCGTCGTTCTCTTTGAGAAACGGCTCGGGAACCCAGCGCAGATGCGACTCGCTGCCGCTGACGGTACGGCAAGTTTCCAGAACCTGGCCGAGCGTCAGCGCGTAGTCCGGCCCGGTGGCATTGTACGCTCCTACTGCGCCCGCTTCCAGCATAGCGAGCGTCCAGTCGGCGAGGTCACGCGCGTCAATGAACTGCATCGGTTGATTGGCGCTGCCAGGAGCCAGCACGTCGTCCCCTGCGGCGACGCGGCGCGGCCAGTAAGTGAAGCGGTCGGTCGGGTCATAGGGGCCGACAATGAAACCGGGCCGGATGATCAGCGCACGGCCCGGAAACAACGCTTCCACGGCGCGTTCGCACTCCACTTTCAGCGGCCCGTAGGTTTCGCCGGTGATTTCTTCTGTGTTCGGATCTTGCAGCACACCGAGCGGGGCCGTTTCGTCTTGACCCGGCGTCTTGAAATCGGCATACACAGAGATCGTCGAGATGAACACGTAGTGGGCAACGCTGTTCGTCAGTAGTTCGGCAGACTGACGAACCACGCGCGGGACATAGCCGCAGGTGTCAATCACGGCGTCCCAAGTGCGGCCCTGAAGGATGTTGAGACCGTCGCCGTCCCGGTCGCCGGTCAAGTGTTCCGCTTCGGGAAACAAATCTGCGCCGGTGCGGCCCCGATGGAACAGCGTCAGTTCATGGCCGCGTGCCAGCGCCGCGTCCGCTAAATGCCGCCCGACAAACTGCGTGCCGCCGAGGATCAGTATCTTCAAAGTGTGTTCTCCTGGTAAAATAGCGCTATGAGTATTTTAGACGAAGTCTTGCGGTCGAACGCCCAGTTCACGCAAACATATGATACGGCGCGGGCGACCACCCCGGTGACTTACAAACTGGCGATAGTCACCTGCATGGATTACCGCATTCCGCTCGCAGAAGCGCTCGGGCTAGGTCCCGGCGACGCTTACATTCTCCGCAACGCCGGCGGGGTCGTGACCGAAGATGTCCTCCGGTCACTGCTGGTTGCTCACTACAAGCTGGGCGTGCAGGAGTTTCTGGTCGTCAATCACACCGGCTGCGGGATGCAGACATTTCGGGACGAAGAGCTGCGCGAAGAGCTGCGCCGCCGGTGCGGCACGGACACAGCGGCCCCGGCACAGTTTCACACGTTCGGCGACATGGAAGACCACGTCCGGCGGCAGATCCAGCGCATCAAATCCCACCCTTGGATGCCCGCCAGCATCCCCGTGAGCGGCGGCATTTACGATGTGCAGACCGGCAAGCTGAATGTCGTTGCGTAGGATAAACTTGCCGTGGCAAGATGCCGGGGTTGTAGAAAACCCGGCAGAGAGATGTCCTTCGGACACGGGCTCGGTTTCTCTGCGTGCGGAGCACACTTTCCAGCCGGGGTTTTCTACAACCCCGGCTTTCCGCCTTACTCCACCGCTAAAATCAGGCACTTTAGGTATTCGGACTCCGGCGCGTCCAGCAGTACCGGATGGTCGGCGGGCTGGCCCCGGCCCTCAATCAGCTTGAGCGTCTGGCCCGCGTCACGAGCCGCCGTTTGAATGATCTCGCGGAACTCCAGTGCGGACAGGTGGTGCGAACACGAACAGGTCACCAGAACGCCGCCGGGGCGCAGGAGGCGCAGGGCGACCCGGTTGATTTCGTTATAGCCGCGCATCGCCCCGTCCCGGCTGCTGCGGTTCTTGGTGAACGCGGGCGGGTCCAGCACGATCATGTCTGTTTTATAGGACTGGGCTTCCAAAGCTCGCAGGTGATCAAAGACGTTTTCGGTGATGGTCTCGTGCGGCGTATCCAATCCCGATTGCGCCCATTGACGCCTGTTGAGTGCGTTGAACTCTGGGCTGATTTCCACATCGGTGATGCTTTTCGCGCCGGCATGGGCGCAGCGCAGGCCGAACAGGCCGGTGTACGAGAAGCAGTTCAGCACGTCCCGGCCCGACGCCTGCCACGCGGCGGCTTTCTGGTTTTGGATCTGGTCTAAAAACAGCCCTGTCTTTGCGCCTGCTTTGAGGTCAGCCAGCAGTGTCGTGCCTTCGTCATGCAGTACCAGGTCATCCGGCGGCGATGCCCCGAACAGCGCCCCCACCTGCTCGTCCAAGCCTTCCAGCTTCCGCACCGCGCTGTCAGACCGCTCATAGATACCGGCAGGCGCAAAAAGCTCAGCCAATGCGGCAATGATTGTGTCACGCCAGAGTTCCAGGCCAAGTGCGAGAAACTGGACGACCAGAAACGGGCCGTACTTGTCCACGATCAGTCCCGGCAGGCCGTCGGCCTCACCGTGAACGAGGCGAAACGCTTCCGGCAGTACGCCATCTTTGCTGTAGTGCGCCTGCCGGTACTTGCCGGCTTGGGTCAGGCGCGAGCGCCATAAGTCGGCGTCCACGGCTTCGCCTTGCTGCCGGGACAGATAACGCACGGCGATCTTGCTTTTGTAGTTGAGATAGCCTGCTCCAAGCGTCTTGCCGCGCGAGTCCAGCACGCGCACGACGCCGCCATTGGAGAAGCCTTCGGGCGGACCGGTCGCGATCTCGTTGTCATAAACCCAGGGATGCCGAAGCCGCTCCGGCCGCTGGGGTTTGAGTCTGACTGTGGGAAGTGCCATGTGCCTATTGTACCTGAACGTGCGGTGCGGTATTATCTCGGCATGGTATTGACAGGCATAGACGTGCTGGCACGGGATAGTTTTCGGAGATTGGCAGGAGACCGGGTCGGGCTGATCACGAACCACACGGGATTGACCAGCAATGACCAGCCGACCATTGACGCGCTGTTCCATGCGCCGAAAGTTAAGCTGACCGCGCTGTTCGGCCCGGAGCATGGCATTCGCGGCGACTTTGATCAGCCTGTCGTCGCGGACAGCGTGGATATACAGACGGCCCTGCCGGTCTACTCTCTTTATGGTGCACGAACGCAGCCAACGGCAGAGCAAATCCAAGACATAGACACACTGGTTTTTGATATTCAGGACATCGGCTGCCGCTTTTACACCTATCTCAGCACCCTGTTAAACGTGCTGGAAGCCGCCGACGTGCACGGCAAGCGCGTGGTCGTCTTGGACCGGCCCAATCCTATCACGGGGACCCACACCGAAGGGCCGCCGGCCGATGCCGACAAGCTGGCTTTCGTCGCCTGCCATCCCCTCCCCATTCGCCACGGGCTGACCCCCGGCGAGCTAGCTCGCCTGCTCCATGCCGAGAATCATTTCACTTGCCCTCTGGAAATCGTGTCGTGCGAAGGCTGGCAGCGCGGCGACTGGTTTGACGCCGCCGGCCTGCTTTGGACCAACCCTTCGCCCAACATGCGCCGTCTGACCGCCGCCGCGCTGTACCCCGGCATTGGGTTATTGGAGTTTACGAATGTCTCGGTCGGGCGCGGCACGGACACGCCGTTTGAGATTTTCGGCGCTCCCTACATTGACGCCCGCGCCTTTGCCTCGGCGCTGAACACCCAAGCGCTGCCCGGCGTCCGCTTTGTCCCCGTCGAGTTTACGCCGGCAGCCAGCGTCTTTGCGAACGAGAAGTGCGGCGGCGTCCAGATTTTGCTGACGGAGAGGGACGCTCTGGACGCAGTCCGCATCGGCCTGACTATTGCGACTGTTTTGCGCTATTTGTATGCGCACGATTGGCAGCCGGAAAAGCTGATGACGCTGCTGGTCAACCAAACCGCTTATGACGGCATTGTCAGCGGCCAGTCTTACGCCGATATTGCCGCCGGGTGGGCCGAAGATTTGCGGGCGTTCGGAGAGCGAGCGCAGAAGTGGAGACTGTACGAGTAGAAGCGACAGCAAATACGCCACGGAATAAATTCCGAGGCTAATACAAACCAGTGTCGCCGTGACACAAGAACAGAAAGACGCCCGCGCGTCTTCCGTCGCTGCGACGGTGGTTCATCCGAGCCTCGGAATTTATTCCGTGGCCGTAATCAGAAACCTCACACAAACACCGGCTTGACCAGCAGCGAAGCCGTATACAGCACGCCGAAAACGAGATGCGCCTGCGCCGTCAGCGGGACATTGATCGTCTTGTACGCTTTCCCCAGAAGCAGCGCTGCCAGCAGCGAGCTTAAACTCCACACGGGCAGAAACCGCACCAGCACACCGACCACGACAAACACCAGCGGGCCGAACAGCAGCACTTGCAGCAGCACCAGACCCATCCGCGGCGAAAGCAGCGTCGCCAGTGTCAGAACATGGACTGCCCGGTCATCCGGCGCATCGCGCAGGTTGTTGGCATGGAGAATGCCGTCCACCAGCAGCGAGACCGGGACAGCGTACAGCGCAATCAGCAGCCACTGCTGAGACGTCAGCGCGTTCGTCTGCACGCCGTAAGCGCCGAGGGTGAGACCAACGCCGAAGGCAAGAATGATCAAAAAATCACCTAGCGCGTATTTCTTCAAGAACGCCGGGTACAGCACCGCACAACCGAGGCCGATCAGCGCCAGCGGCACGACGACGTTTGCATGGTCCTTCAAAAGCAGCACACCGCAGAGCGCCGCCCCGCCGAGCAGCGCCAGGCCAAAGCCGAGGGTTTGCGAACGGGTCATCAGGCTTTGAGTGAGAACCCCGCTGCCGTGTTCGGGTTTGGTGTCTACGCCATTGACAAAGTCAAAGTAGTCGTTGAGGACGTTCGCGCCGAAATGCGCCAGCACAGCGCCGAGCAGCACCAGCACAAACGCCAGCCCGTCGAAATGGCCGTGACCGCCATTGGCGTAGCCCCGGCCGGCAAGCGCCGTGCCGAGCAGGACGGGGACGACACTGGCGGGGGCGGAGTACGCGCGGGTCGCCTGAAAAAGAGCGGCAGAAGTCATGTCCCTTTATTCCCGACGTCCCGCCGAAAATCCTGCCGATACCGTGTGAATGGACTAACCATGCTATGCCACGTTGTTCCCTTTGCCGTTTAGCAGCCGGGGCTGTCTTCTTGCCGCCTCTAACTCCGCCTGATGCAAAAACGGCCACGCTTCCTTATCACCGACAATCACGGAACGCTTGAATTGCCATCGCTCATACCATTGCCAAGCAGCAACCAGTGGGACGCTGACGGCGAAACGGATTAACAAAGACGTTTTTGGAAGCAAAGCGAATAGGAGAAGAACGAAGAACGCAGTAATGAGGAACACTGAGCCATCCCAAAGCTTGTCTAGCCACTGATATTCTGCGCCGGAATGAAGGAACAAAACAGCCTGGGCAACACGTCGCCGCTCATCGTTGTTGAGCTGCCATCGTTGTGTCAGTTTATTGGGATAGGCATCCTCACAAAGAGTGTTAACCTCATCGAAAATCTCCACCAACGCAGCGTCTTTTTCGTTGGCACGCAGTCCGAAAAATCTCTGCTCGTACCCGCTATTCGTCATCCTGCCGCTGATGAACTGCCGCACTAGCTGTGCATATTCGCGCCGCGCTCTTCGGTCAACCATAGGACTTCCTCCACGTACTATTTTACCTCCCTTGACTAACCCTCTCGCCAACAGTATACTAAATGCAGCAATACACGAATTAGGCACAGACATAACAATGGCGCTGGACGAGAAATACGACTTTCATGTAATCGAGAAAAAATGGCAGGCGAACTGGGCCGACGCGGGCCTCTACCACGCCGCGCTTGACCCCGACAAGCCTAAGTATTACGGGCTGGAAATGTTCCCCTACCCATCGGGATCGGGCCTGTCGGTCGGCCACTTCAAGAACTACGCACCCACCGATGCGTTTCTGCGGCTGAAGTCCATGCAGGGCTTCAATGTCCTGCACCCGATGGGCTGGGATGCGTTCGGCCTGCCCGCCGAGAACGAGGCGATCAAGCGGCAGCGCAATCCGGGACCGATGGTGCAGGAGTTCGCAGCCAACTACAAGCGGCAGATTGACCTCATCGGCATGGCCTACGACTGGGACCGGGAGATCAACTCGAGCGACCCCGCCTACTATAAGTGGACCCAGTGGATCTTCTTATTGCTGTACAAGCAGAAGCTGGCGTACCGGCAGAACGCGCCTGTCAACTGGGACCCGGTGGACAAGACGGTGCTGGCGAACGAAGATGTGGTCAACGGGCGCGGCGTCCGCTCCGGCGCGTTGGTCGAGAAGCGCTCCATTCCGCAGTGGTATTTAAAGATCACGGCCTACGCCGAGCGTCTGCTGGCGGGTTTAGACACGCTTGACTGGCCGGAAGGCATCAAGCAGCAGCAGCGCAACTGGATCGGGCGCAGCGAAGGCGCGGAAGTGACGTTTGCGATAGAACCCACCCCGGCGCAAGCGCCGATACGCAGTAATCCGCTTGCGGATACCCTCCCGAAACGGGAAGGTGAAGAGTTTGTGGTCACGGACTTTGGAGCCTCTTCCCCTCTCCGCTTCGGGGAGGGGGGCGAGGAACGAGCCGGGAGGGGTTCTATCACCGTCTTCACGACCCGGCCAGACACGCTTTGGGGGGCAACGTTTCTGGTGCTTGCCCCGGAGCATCCGCTGGTGGACACGCTGACGACGGACGAACAGCGGGAAGCGATCCGCGCCTATGTGACACGGGCTGGCCGGGAAACCGAGATGGACCGGCAGGCGGAAGGGCGCGAAAAGACCGGTGTCTTTACCGGCGCGTATGCCGAGAACCCGGTCAACGGCGAGCGGGTCCCGATCTGGATCGCCGACTATGTGCTGATGGGCTATGGCACCGGCGCGATTATGGCAGTTCCGGCGCATGATGGTCGCGACTTTGATTTCGCCCGCAAGTTCGGCCTGCCGATTGTGCCGGTGTACCAGGAAGTGGGCGCGGAAATTGACGGCAGCGCCATGACGGCGGCGACGACCGACAAAGGCGTCCTGGTCCGTTCCGGGCCGTTTGACGGCCTAGCGTATTCCAAAGAGACCGTGGCGAAAGTCGCCGCCTGGCTTCAGGAGCGCGGTCAGGGCAAGCCCGTCGTGACGTACCGGTTCCGGGACTGGCTGGTGTCCCGGCAGCGCTACTGGGGAGTCCCGATCCCGATTATCCACTGCCCCACCTGCGGCGAAGTCGCGGTTCCCGAAGATCAGCTTCCGGTGCTGCTGCCGGACGTTGACAATTATCAGCCGACCGGAACCGGTGAAGGGCCGCTGGCGGCAATCGCCGAATTTGTCGAAACGCCTTGTCCCATATGCCATGAGCCGGCCCGGCGAGAGACCGACACGATGGCCGGAGCGGCCTGCTCGTCGTGGTACTTCCTGCGGTTCACCGACCCGAACGATGCCGACGCGCCGTTCTCCCGCGAAGCCGCCGACTACTGGCTGCCGGTGGACACCTATGTCGGCGGTGCGGAGCACGCGGTCGGGCATCTGATGTATTCCCGGTTCTGGACCAAAGTGCTGTTTGACGCCGGGATGCTCGGCTTTGATGAGCCGTTTCAGCGCTACCGTAACCAGGGCATGATGCTGGCCTACACGCCGGGCCGCAAAACGGGCGCAGAGGAAGCTGCGGACGAAGACGGCGACGAGAAGATTGACGATTGGAAAGCCATCAAACCCGAAGATTTGGGCAAGTTCAGCGAGGATGAGATCGTCTACCGCTGGGCCAAAATGTCCAAGTCGGCGGGCAATGTAGTCACGCCCGACGAAGCCGCCGAGCGGTTCGGCGCGGACTCCCTGCGCGTCTATGAGATGTTCGTCGCGCCGTTTGACGAGACCGTCCAATGGAGCGAGGAAGGCATTCGCGGCTCGGCCAAGTTTTTGGCCCGCGTCTACCGCCTGATCGCTCAGTGGAGCGAAGGCTGGTCTCCCGATTGGCGGCAAACGGTCGCTGAGGCTACGGGCAAAGACCGGGACCTGCGCCGAAAGACGCACCAGACGCTCACGCGGGTCTCAGACGATTTGGAAGACTTTCGCTTCAACACGGCGGTTGCGGGCTTGATGGAATGGACAAACGCGATGTATGAAGTCGCGAACGCCCTGCCGACCGGCACCCGCTCGGCGGCATTGGACGAAGCGATAGAACACTTTGTCCTGGCGCTCGCCCCGTTCGCGCCGCATTTGGCCGATGAACTGTGGACGGCCGGCTTGGGCCAGACGGGCTTCTTGTACCATCACCCGTGGCCGGCAGCCGACTCGGCAGCCGCCAAGAACGACGAGATTACGCTGGTCGTGCAGGTCAACGGCAAAGTGCGCGACAAGATCACCGCGCCCGCCGATTTAGACCAGACGGGGTTGCAGGCGCTGGCGCTTGCCAGTCCGAAGGTGGTGGAAGCGCTCGGCGGAAACGCGCCGAAGAAAGTCATTGTCGTCCCCGGCAAACTGGTTAACGTAGTAGTTTAACCGGGCATTCACGCCCTCGTCAGCTTCGGGATGTCGCCTCTCTCGCTCACGGAGGATTAGATTATGCAGGATGCACGGATACGCATTGCACTGATTGTGATTTGCCTGGCTTGCCTTCTCGGCAGCGGTGGGGTGCTGCTGCGCGGTCGGCAGAGCGCCCCGCCGCCCATTGTCTTTTCGCACATGCCGGCAGCCGCCGCGGGTCCGGCCAAAGCGTCACCCGCACCAGCGACGGAGGCTTCAGGAACACTAAGAGACGCCGCACGTCCGGCCCAGCTGTATGTGGATGTTGCCGGCGCAGTTCGGCGCCCGTCGCTGTATGTGCTGCCCAAAGGCAGCCGGGTCATGCAGGCGCTTCTCGCGGCAGGCGGTCCGGCGGCGGATGCCGACACCGATGCCGTCAATCTCGCCGAGCCGCTCACGGACGGCGAGAAAGTTTTCGTCCCGAAACTCGGCGCGATCCCGGCGGCAGCCATGATCCCCCCTGCACTGACTCCGGCGGCGAAAACGGCCCCGGCAGCGCTCTCTGCAACAGCGGCAAAAGGCGGCAAAAACGGCGCCGGCAAAGGCGCCGGCAGCAGCCGCAGTTCCAAAATCAGCGCGGACTCCGGCGAGCAGATCGGGCTGAATTCCGCGACTTTGGAGCAATTAGAGCGGCTGCCGGGGGTTGGGCCGAGCATGGCGGCAAAAATACTCGCCTACCGCCAGCAGTCCGGCGGCTTCGCAAAGATTGATGACCTTTCGCTGGTTCCCGGCATCGGACCGAAGAAGCTTGCCAAGCTTGCGCCGCTTGTTTCGCTGAACTAATGCTTTGCTGAACTCGTCAGTAATCTAGGCGGCTTGCTGCCAAAGGTGAGCTTCTTCCTGAGGATCGGCGGCTTCTTCCAAGCGGAACCGACTGACCAAAGCTTGCAGATGATGCGACATTGTTTGCAGGCTTTCCGCGGCCCCGCTGATCTGCTCAATATCCCGGCGCTGATGCTCGGTCGCCGCTGCGATGGCCTGCACAGATTGAGCGACTTCCAGCGCAGAAGACGACATTTCTTCCGCCGCGACGCTGCTTTGGCCGATCCCGGAGGTCACCTCACGAATAGTCAGCGAAACTGTCTCGGATGCGCTTCCCATACCAGCGGCGGCTTCGTAAATATCCTGAACCCGCAGCGTCACAGACGCCACCGACTGCTGGATCTGGGTCAACGCGGTCCCGGCATCCTGCACCGTTGTCACTCCCGTGCGGACTTCTTTCATCGCAGAATGCATGGCGCTGACGGCATCCTGGGTTGAGCTTTGCACTTCTGAAATCAAGTCCCGGATTTCAGAAGTCGCGTTTTGCGAACGCGCCGCCAGCTTGCGGACCTCTTCGGCGACGATAGCGAACCCGCGCCCGGCTTCGCCGACTCGCGCCGCTTCAATCGCGGCGTTCAGCGCCAGCAGATTGGTTTGTTCCGCAATATCGTCAATCGTTTTGACGATCCCGCCGATCTTCACCGACGAGCGTCCAAGCGTCTCCACAGCCTCCGAGGATTGCTGAACCGTTTGCTGGATTTCCTCCATCCCAAGAATAGACTGCTGCACCGCGCAAGAGCCGGCCGTAGCGGCCGCGCCGGCTTGTGAGGCCGCTTCGGTTGCCGTTCGCGCATTCTGGGTGACGGCCAGGACGGATCCGGCCAGATGCTCGACCAGCACCGCTCCTTTTTGCAACGAGGCTGCCTGTTCGGCGCTGACTTCGGCAACATTGCCGGCCGCCTGCGCGGACTGCTCGCTGGTTCCGGCAACTTCCGCCATGACAGAAAATAGCTGGGTCACTGCCTCACCGTTGCGGTTCGCGGAGGCAAACAGCTCTGAACTGGTGGACGCAACCGCATCGGCGGCGGACACGACATTGCCAATCAGCGGACGCAGCCGGGCAGTGATCGCCATGAAGGCAAGGCCCAGCGCGTCGCGCTCCGAGCGCGGGACCATTTTGCCGGACAGATCTCCATCGGCAATCGCGGCGGCGGACCGGGCCATCTCCTGCATGGAAACAGTGGCCCGGCGGAAAGCGCTCGCGAGCTGCCCGACTTCATCCTGCGACCGTGCCGCACTGTCGAGGGCCGCGGTATCTTCCAGATCACCGTCGGCAAAACGCTCGGCCACGCTCACCATTTGGCGAAGTGGCCCGGCAATCCGCCGGGCGAAGTACCAGTTCAAGAGCGTTCCCAGCACAGAAACCAGCAGACCAACGAGAAAAAGCGCCCAAAGCATCTGGACCTGGCCCCGGTGCAGCCGGGTTTGGAACGCGGTCAAGTCACGTTCCGGTATGCTGGCGGCGATGACCCAGTCCCAGGGCTTGTAGTAGGCCAGCCGGACCAAATTTCCCTGCACTACTTTGCTGCCCGTGTCCTGGATGCGGTAGCGCTGCGTGGCGAGCGCATCCGGCGAAAGAGAGGTAGCGGCCTGGATCAGAGACCGAACATACGGCTTGCCGTCGGCATCCTGCACATCCCATTGGCTGCTGCCTTCGGCTGAAGCATCCGGCGAAATGAGGCACTCGCCTTGAGCGTCCCCGGTTCCTTTGTAGATCGAGACAAAGCCGCCGGTGCCGACACGAATGCTGCGGATCGCCTGGCGCAGCGCGGGAACGCTTTCTTCTTTAAGACCCACATACAAAGCCCCCACGGGCCTATGATCGGGGCCATACAGCGGCTCGTACTCCGTAACATACCAGGCATCCACCACAAAGGCCGTCCCCCGGTAGACATGGCCGGACGCGATGGCCGATGCCACCGGATTGGGCTTTCCGTCGGCGAGGTGTGCGGGAATGAAAGTCCCGACCGCCCGCTGCCCGTTCTTTTTCTTCACATTGGTCGCCACGCGGAGCAAATCGCCCTGCGGGTCCATCTTCTCGAACAAGGTGGCGGTGGCGCCGGTCAGCCCCAAGACTTCATCCACGACCGGCGTCGGGATTTTCGGGTCTTGGTTTCTTCCCAAAGAATGGCCGCCGACGGTCATCTGCGGCAGCGTCACGAATGTCTTTGCTTTGGAAAGCTGATTGACGGCATCCCAGCGCAGCGGCTCGGAAGAAGACCCAATCCCTCCATGCTTCGCCAGCACATAATTTGCGACTTGCAGGTCACAGTCCACTTGCTGCCGCAAAGAAGCATCCTGCGCCTGGATCAAGTTGTAGACACTGTGAACCGTGTGGTCGAGGTTGGCATCCTGCATCCCGGAGACTTCTCTCTGCGCTTTTTCATGGAATGCTTGTGACTGCCACGCCCCGGTAGCGATTAATAGAATCACAGTGGCGAGGACGCTGCCAGTCCCGATGCACAGCAGCCGCGATTGGATCTGCATTGTTTTGATCCCCTTTTTCCTACAACGAGTGGCAAATGTGCTTTTTTGGAAGCAAATCGTGTTTTGTATGTTAAGAGTATCGGCGGCGTCCCCTGTTATCTTTACAGGGGTCTGCATTTTCCGCGACGCGATTGCGAGTTCCGAACAGGTATACTGACGGTGGCTCATTTTTTTGCGAGTACAAAGGAAAAGTTTCAATGTCCGTGACGGCGATTTCCCCGATTGACGGGCGCTACGAGGCGCAAACGGCGGCTTTGGAGTCGGAGTTTTCCGAGGCGGCCTTGATTAAGTACCGCGTCCGGGTGGAGATCGAATGGCTGTTGTTTCTGTCGGAGCGGCCTGAGATTTCCGAAGTGAGGACATTTACCGATGCTGAAACGACTTATCTGCGCTCGTTAATCACGGCCTTTGACACGTCTGAAGCCGAGCAGGTGCGGCAGATCGAACAAACGACCCGGCACGACGTCAAAGCCGTCGAGTATTATCTCGGCGAAAAGCTCAGGCCGACGACGCTGGCCGATGTCATTCCGTTCATCCATTTTTGCTGCACGTCGGAAGACATCAACAATTTAGCATACGCTCAGATGCTTCAGTCAGGTATCACGCAGAAGTGGCTGCCACTGGCGGAGAAGATGGTGCATCGCGTGGCGGAAATTGCGTCCGAGACACGAGGCGTTGCCATTCTCGCCCGAACGCACGGCCAGCCTGCTTCCCCAACGACATTGGGGAAAGAGATGGCGGTTTTCGTCCATCGCTGGCGGCGTCAGCTCCGGCAGGTGGAAGCCGTGGAGTATCTCGGCAAGTTCAGCGGCACGGTCGGCAATTACCACACGCATTCCATCGCCTATCCCCATTTAGACTGGGAAGCGCTGGCGCAGACGTTTGTCGAGCGGCTGGGGCTAACCTGGAACCCACTGACGACCCAGATCGAGTCGCACGATTACATCGCCGAGTTAGCCCATGCGATAGTACGATTTAACACAGTTCTGCTGGGCTTCGACCAGGATGTATGGACTTATATCTCGCTCGGCTACTTCAAGCAGCGAGCCGTCGCCGGAGAAGTTGGGTCGTCCACGATGCCGCACAAAGTCAACCCGATCAACTTTGAGAACTCGGAAGCTAATCTCGGCGTCAGCAACGCGCTTTTGATGCATCTCGCCGGGAAGCTGCCGATTTCGCGATTGCAGCGCGATTTGACCGACTCGTCGGCTCTGCGAAACTTAGGCACGGCCATTGCCCATTCTTATTTGTCGCTGCACGCAACCCTGCGCGGGCTGGGCGTTTTGGACGTGAACTTAGCGGCCATCGCACGCGATTTAGACCCGGCGTGGGAAGTGCTGGCCGAGCCGATCCAGACCGTCATGCGCCGGGTGTCCATGCCGGGCGCGTATGAGCGGCTCAAAGAGCTGACGCGCGGCGCGGGCATCACGCAGGAAGGCATCCAGGCATTTATCCAAAGTCTGGACCTGCCCAACGCCGACAAGCAACGACTGCTGAATTTAACGCCTGCTTCTTATATTGGGCTGGCCGAACAGCTTGTCTCGCGAATAGGCATGGTATAATGGTCTTATAGTTCTTGAGGATTTCTTATGGCCCAGGTTAAAGTTTATGTGACACTGAAGCCGTCTCTTTTAGACGCGCAGGGAAAAGTCGTTCAGGGGGCGCTGACGCAGCTCGGCTATGCGAATGTTGAGGACGTGCGGATCGGCAAATATGTCGAAATGACTGTGGAAGGCGGCCCTGAGCTGGACGCCCAGGTCCGCGAGATGTGCGGCAAGCTGCTGGCGAATCCGGTCATTGAAGACTATCACTATGAGGTAATTGCGTGAAGTTCGGCGTATTGAAATTCCCCGGCTCGAACTGCGATCAGGACGCTTACCACACGCTGCGCGACGTGCTGGACCAGCCGACCGAATATCTCTGGCACCAGGATGCGGACCTCAAGGGCGTGGACTGTGTTGTGGTTCCCGGCGGCTTTTCCTACGGCGATTACCTGCGCTGCGGGGCGATTGCCCGGTTTTCACCGGCAATGGTGGCGACCCAGGAGTTTGCGTCGCGCGGCGGCCTCGTGCTTGGCATCTGCAACGGCTTTCAAGTGCTGTGCGAGTCGCATCTGCTGCCGGGGGCACTTTTGCGGAACCAGGACCAGAAGTTCGTCTGCAAACAGATCCATCTGCGGACGGAAAACGCGGATACGCCATGGACCAACACGCTGACGCCGGGCCAGGTTTTGCAAGTGCCGATCGCGCACGGCGAAGGCAACTATGTCTGTGACGCTGAGACGCTGAAGCAGCTCCAAGACTCGAACCGGATCTTGTTCCGCTATTGCCATGCCGACGGCACACTCGCGGACCAGTCCAACCCCAACGGGTCGGCGGACAATATCGCCGGCATCGCCAGCGCGGATTTCAATATCCTGGGCCTGATGCCCCATCCCGAACGCGCCTCGGACCCCGCCCTCGGCTCGGCGGATGGCCGAACGATCTTTGAATCATTGCTGCGCTTCTGGCGTTAAGCGCAGTCCTCTTCTCGCACTCATAGAACGTATTAGGAGATAAGATGAAAACTGTTGATGTCTTGTTGTTTGATGGAGTTGATGAGCTGGATTTCTGCGGTCCTTACGAAGTTTTAGCCTCCTGCCGCCGCGTCATAGACGGCAAATGGAGCGACAAGCCTGCGTTCCATGTGCAGACGGTCGCCGACGGACGCAAGACAGTCCAGTGCGCCCACGGGCTGTGCGTCCTGCCTGATAAATCGCTTGCTCAGGCGCTTGAAGCCGATGTGATCATTGTTCCCGGCGGCCCCGGTGCCCGCAAAGAGAACCTGCCGCTGCATGTGCTGGAGTTCCTGAACAACGCCTGCGATACTGCCGAGATTATCGCGTCGGTCTGCACCGGCGCGTTCATCCTCGCCAAGACCGGCATGGCCGACGGGCGGCAGGTGACGACCCATGCCGCGCAGATTGAGACTTTGGCCAAGCTGTACCCGAAAGTCAAAGTCGTCAAAGGTCCGCGCGTGGTCAACGGCGGCGGCAAGCTGATGTCGTCGGCGGGCATCTCCGCCGGCATTGATCTGGCCCTCGCCATCATCGCCCGCTACGAGGGCAAGGAAACCGCCCAACTTGCCGCCAAGCGCTTAGAGTGGTCCGGCAACTGGACCGAGTCCAGCCTCCATGCGGCGTCCGCTCCCGCCGCAAAGCCCGCCCCAGCTAAAACTCCTGTGGCTGCACGGCGCTGAACTTCAGACGCAAAATTTCAGACGCAAAAAGAGCGGCAGGGCCTACGCCCGGCCGCGCGTTTGGCTTACGCCGGGTGAGGCAAATTTAACCATCAATCCGGATTACAGGAT
>CAXUNT010000025.1:0-23740 GCA_964252595.1 uncultured Armatimonadales bacterium | reverse complement strand
AAAACCGCGTGTGGCGCCCGGGGGGTAAAGTTCCGACCAAAATTTCCACACCAAAAACGGCGGCCTGGCCCACCCCCCGGCCGCTCTTTTGCCTTCCGCCGTTTCAGTCAATTTAGACAATCAATCGGGATGACAGGATTCGAACCTGCGACCCCCGGGCCCCCAGCTCGGTGCGCTAACCAAACTGCGCTACATCCCGCCTTGCCTTGCTTTCTGTTACTGCCCAGCGAATGAGAGAGTATAGCAGATTGCCGCGCCCTCTGTCAAGAACGATTTGCGGCATTGACACGTCTGCGCTCTGCGGCTATAATGAAGGCAGCGCTTGGACAGGTGCCGGAGTGGTCATAACGGAACTGTCTTGAAAACAGTCGGGGGGGCAACTCCCCCGTGGGTTCGAATCCCACCCTGTCCGCTTCTACTTAGCAGCAAGAACTCTTGACATGAAGCTCGTTGTAATACTGGAAGAAGGCGCAAACAACTGGGGCGCATACACCCCCGATGACATTGGCAGCGTCATCGTCACCGGCGCGACACGGGAAGAAGTCATCAAGCAGTTTCGTTCTGCACTGGACTTTCACCTGCGAGGTATGCGCGAAGATGGCTTGCCGACGCCGGATGTAACCGAACTGGAAATCCGCGAGACGGTTGCTGCTTGACGAGCAAAGGATGCGGCGGTGATGGCAGAACCCTCAAAAGCACAAGTCAAAGAGTTTGTCGAAGCGGCTCACGGCGATCTGCTGAAAGTCCAGCAGATGCTGACAGACGAGCCGTTGCTTCTTGAAATGCCCAGCGGCAACGAGACGGCATTGGGGGCAGCCTGCCAAATGCGCCGGGTGGACATTGTCAAGTATCTTCTTGAGCAAGGCGCGGCACTCAATATCTCTGCCGCCTGCGTTTTAGGATTGACGGATCGAGTCGCAGAGTATCTCGCACGCGATCCCCTGCTGCTGAACAAGGGCGACAAGCAGTCGCACAACAAGCATCCTGTCTACTTCGCCGAGCATCAGCCGGAAACGCTGGCGGTGCTGAGGGCCAGAGGAGCAAAGTAGCAAGCGTCGGAAAACAAGAAGGCCCGGAGCATGATGCTCTGGGCCTTTTCTGATTTCTGCAATGCTCTTTTGTTAGAAGCACTACAATTCGTGGTACAATCTTGAGTGCGGTCATTCTGCCTTGCCACGGGGAAATCAACTCCGTCCATATGCCCGCCTCCTGCAATCAAGCAGTATCAGACCAAAGGAGATTTCGGATGCAGACTCGCTTACCTCTTTCTCGCCGCCTGTCTAGCAAAAGTTGCTTTCATACAATTACGCACGGACTGAGCGGCGCTTTAGCCCTCTTCCCTCTCGTGTGCGCCGCAGCCGCTTTCGCGCAGACAACAGCGACCGTCACTGTCAGCGCCAACACGCCGCTCGGCACGATCCCCAAAACTGCTGTCGGCGTTAACACCGCCGTTTGGGACGGCAATTTGTTAGACACGGCGGTTCCCGGACTGCTGGGGCAGGCGGGCATTACGGTCCTGCGGTTCCCCGGCGGCTCGACGGCCGACCAGTACCACTGGCAGACAAACAGCGCGACCGGCGGCGGGTATGTGAACCCCAGCAACACGTTTGACGCTTTTATGGGTGTCGCCGGTCAGGCCGCAGCCGCGCCGATCATCACGGTCAACTACGGCTCGAATGCATCCGGCAATGCCGGCGGCGATCCGAACGAAGCGGCGGCCTGGGTAGATTATGCCAACAACACCAAGCACTACGGCATCAAATACTGGGAAATCGGCAACGAGATTTACGGCAACGGGGAATACGGCTCGGCGTGGGAAACAGATCTGCATGGCGACCATTCCCCTTCAGCTTACGGGACCAATGTTGCGACGTTCGCCGCCGCGATGAAGGCGAAAGACCCAACCATCAAGGTCGGCGCTGTGCTAACTTCGCCAGGGGACTGGCCAGATGGGCAGTCGCCGGACTGGAACTCGAATGTCCTGGCCGCCTGCGGCACAAAGATAGACTTTGTTGTTGTCCACTGGTACGCCCAGCAGCCGGGAGCCGAAAGCGACGCCGGCCTGCTTTCCAGTACGGGTTTGCTCGCTGCCAAAGTCGCCAAAGTTAAAGCGTTGATCAGCCAGTACTGCGGCTCGAACGCGGCGAATGTGCAAATCTTCGCCACCGAAACCAATTCTGTCGCGTATAATCCCGGCAAGCAGACGGTCAGCCTCGTGAACGGATTATTCGCGGCGGATGACGACATGACCTGGCTGGAAAACGGCGTCGCCAATGTAGACTGGTGGGACTTGCACAACGGCAGCACTGGCGGCAATAGCAGCGGCAGCCTGTACGGGTCAGCAAACTACGGCGACTACGGCATTCTGTCGGATGCCACAGGCGGCGAGCCGGCTGCCAATACGCCGTTTGCGCCCTATTACGGCCTTCAGATGCTGTCGCGCCTCGGCAAGCCAGGCGACCAGATGATCTCCGCGTCGTCCTCGCAGGGCCTGTTAGCGGTTCATGCCGTCCGGCAGGCCGGCGGCAGCTTGGCGCTGCTGCTCATCAACAAAAGCCCAACCAGCGCGGTTGCGGCCACGGTCTCCATTTCCGGGTTCACGCCTGCCGCCGCCAGCACAGTCTTTTCCTACGGCCAGAACAGCACCGCGATCACGTCGGCATCCGGCAGTGCCGGGAGCAGCTTCACTCAGACCCTGCCGCCCTATTCAATGACAACCGTGGTGATGACTCTGAGCAGCGGGACGCCGCCTCCCCCGCCTCCGAGTGCGCCGGTTTGGAGCGCGACCGCCGCAGCATCCCCGGCCACGATTGCGCCCGGCGCGTCTTCGCAGATCACGGCGGCAGCCAAAGACAGCGGCGGCGCATATACCAACGCAATTGTGGACTTGGAGATCTACAACAGCGCCGGCACGAGAGTCGGCCAGCAGTATTTTTCGGGCCAGAACTTCGCGGCGGGCGCATCCAGCACCTACTCCTGGAGTTGGCCTGCGCCGTCCGCAGCAGGCGTATATCATGTTTCGGTCGGCGTTTTCGCGGCGGGTTGGAGTAGCAATCTTTACTGGAATGCAAGCGCCGCATCAATCACCATCGCCGCATCGGCAGCGTCGGACACCGCGCCGTACAGCTTCGAGAGCGGAACTCAGGGCTGGACATCGTCAGGCGGCATGATTTCCGGTGTTTCGGCTTCATCCGCTCAGGCATTTGCGGGGACACAGTCACTGGCGGTTCAGTTTAGCGGCTCACAGCAGGACACGCAGCAGGTCTTCGTGTCGTCTCCGGCGACTCCCGCCGGCAAGACCGTGACATTCCACGTCTGGATACCGGCAGGCGGCGGCATCACCGCTGTTCAGCCGTATGTCCAGCAGGGCAGCGGCGGCGGCTGGCAGTGGACAGGCGCTTACCAGCCTGTCTCCAGCCTGAAAGCAGGTGCCTGGAACACGCTCACGATAGCGGTTCCCGCGAACGCAACCACGCCGCTGTACCAGCTTGGGGTCCAGTTCTTCACGGGCGGCGCGTGGTCCGGCACCTGCTATGTGGACACGGTAAGCTGGCAGTAGAGCCGCTTCCTCAATGCAAAAGGCCCGGAGCATGATGCTCCGGGCCTTTTACGTTTAGCCTGGCGGGAACGACTTGATTGTCGCTTTTTGACGCTCATGGTTGGTCGTCAGGCCGGTGCCGTTGATGACGTGGGTGATTTCGGTGGCGGGCTTTCCAATAATCCAGATGGAAGTCAGATGGTGCAAGGCAATACCCGTCACTTCCGGGGCTTCATAGGCATTGAAACAAGTGGTGTCCGAGCGCGTGAAGACGCCGTAGACGCCTAAGCCCCAAGCTTCATGGCGCTGAACATGATCCGCGACTTTGTACGACGCATAACCGGGAACGCCGCCATGCTGCCAGCGGCTTTGGTCGGGCGCGTCATACGGCAGCTCGGACTGGTAAAAGTAAACCCGTCCGCCTTCGCCGTTCCAGAGCGTCTGGTACTCCTGGAAATGCTCCACAAATAGGCCGTAGACGGTCACATTGTCGCCGTTCACAACCAGGCCGTTTGCGGCAGGATTGCTGTCCCAATCGGCTCCCGCGCCGTGGTCCGCTCGCCACAGCCAAACATTGTCTATCACCACGTCTCGGCTCTCGATTCGCAGACACGAGGAAGTCGTTCCAGCGGTCGCTCCGCCGACGCGGCAGCAGAGATCATACAGGCAAGTCGGGTTAGGAACATGACCGCGGCGGCTGCCGGGGACGCCGACCTGCACCAATGAGGCGGTGCGGGTCGTTCCGGCATCCACGATCAGGCCGCAAACAGAAACGCCGCCGACATCGGAAACGACAAGGGCCGGCTCCCCCCGATCCGGCACCAGCGTTGCAAACCCCAGTCCCAAAACGATCGTGCCAGGCCGGGTCACACGCAGGCTTGTTTGGAGATGGTAAACACCTGGCGTCAGCAGCAAATGCTTGCCGGCGTCTAGGGCGGCGTTGAGACTGGCGCTCGTATCCTTGCCCGGATGGGCCAAATAAAAGCGGTCCAGCGGTACGGCCGTCGCCGGTGTCGGGCCGGCGGCCCAGCTTGTCCCTACCGTGCCGTGCGGCTGCCAGGCGGGAACCATGACAGCGTACCGGCCTTTGGCATCAAAAGAAAGATAAGGCTTCTCCCGGATTGGCGGCGTCTGGGAAACCACTGTGTAAGGCGGTGCCGGCCAGTCGCCGGCGGGGGGACGAGTCACGCCCACAAAAGTCATGTTCCAATTATGGCCGGACCATTCCCCCCAATCATCATTGCGCGAGAACCACTGCTGCTGTGACCCGGAGTTGACCTGGCCGTCAATCTTTGAATCGGCCAGAAAACCGCCGCTGGACCACCCCCGGTCCCAAAGATTCAAAGCACCGTGGATATGGACACGGCGTAAAGACGTTCCTTGGGAGACGGCCCAATGCAGTGGTTCCGGGGTGTCGGGAATGACAGCGAGATTTTCACACGAGCGCCAAAAGTTGCAGGTCGCGTTGCCGTGTCCCAGCCAATTTGCGTCCGAATGGACACCGCCGGTGATTGTCACATCGTCTGGAGAGCGCCCCAATCCCAGTACCTGCGCGTAGAACCCAACGTTCACATCCAGGTGATACTGCCCCGGTTTAAAGAGCATCGCATACCGTTCCGGGCCGAACTGGTTGCGTTCCTGCTGCGCGAAGATGGCATTTAGACGACTCTGAACGGCAGCCATCGGCTGAGAAGGATCGAAGATGAGAACATTCGGGCCGAAATCAGGCGGCGCTGAAGAAGGTGTCTGCGCCTGACCGGGCGCACCGAGTGAAACGAGAGCAGTGATTAAAGCCATTATCATTGGACCGCGCCATCTTCGGCGTGTGATCTTTCCTGGAAACGCAACGTTCAAGTCGTTAAGCATAATCGGATTTCCTTCTGTGTTCAAGCAGCCGCTTTCCTTCCTGAGTGACGAGACTCTGGATTATTCGGGCCATCGCTCTGGGAGTCAGCAAGGAAGCCGCCGCAGGACCAGCCTCCATCTCAGAAGTTGCAGGTCACGGACCGCGCTGTGAACAGTTTCGCTCATAAGACAAATACCCAAAGCACAAAGGCCCGGAGCATCATGCTCCGGGCCCTTTGTTTGGAACTAAGCCACGGTCGGCTCAGTGTCTGCTTCGGGGATCAGAGCTTCCGGGGAAGCAGGGACAACCGGATTATGCTCGCCTTCCAATCCCAGCGGAGCGCCGAGACGGAAGAAGATACCGCGCTCTGCGTCGTGGTCAACGACCACCGTGTCGTTCGCATTGAACTTGCCGAGCAGAATTTCTTCGGAGAGCGGGTCTTCGACCAGGCGCTGAACGGCGCGGCGTAGCGGGCGAGCGCCATACTGCGGATCGAAGCCTTCGCGGGCTAGGAACTGTTTGGCGGCGTCCGTGACCTCAAAGTCCATGCCCTTCTGAGCGATCTGCTTGCTCACGCGGTCCAGCATCAGCGTGACGACCTGATTGATTTCTTCCGCGGACAGCGGGTGGAAGATGATCGTCTCATCCACACGGTTCAGGAACTCCGGCCGGAAGACGCGCTTCAGCTCGTCGGTGATCCGCCCCTTGATGCTGTCCATCTGCCGGGAAATCTCTTCCGCCGACTTCGGCCCGGTGTCCGTGCGTCCAAAGCCCATCTCGCGCTCGCCCTGAATGGAGCGGGCACCGATGTTCGAGGTCATAATCAAGATGACGTTCTTGAAGTCAATCACCCGGCCATGCGAGTCGGTCAGGCGGCCATCTTCCATGACTTGCAGCAGAATGTTGTAGACTTCCGGGTGCGCTTTCTCGATTTCGTCGAGAAGCACGACCGAGTACGGATTGCGCCGGACGGCTTCCGAAAGCTGACCGCCTTCGTCGTATCCGACGTATCCGGGAGGCGCTCCAACTAAGCGCGAGACCGCAAAGCTTTCCATGTACTCGGACATGTCAATTCGGATGAGATTATCTTCTTTCTCAAACAAATAAGACGCCAAGGCTCGTGCCAGCTCGGTCTTGCCGACACCGGTGGGTCCCAGGAAGATAAACGAACCGATGGGGCGCTGAACGTCCCGCAGGCCGGAACGGGAGCGGCGGACGGCTTTAGAAATCGCCACAATCGCTTCGTGCTGACCGATAATCCGCTTGTGCAGCTCTTCTTCCATGCGGAACAGCTTTTGCGTCTCGGCTTCCACCAGACGCGCCACGGGAATGCCGGTCATCGAGAAGATGATGTTCGCGACTTCATCTTCGTCCACCGTCTGCTTCGCGTCCTTCTTGGTCTCCTGCCAGCCTTCTTCCAGCCCCTGCACTTTTTCTTCCAGCTCGCGCTTGCGGCCCTGCAAGTCATACGCCTTTTCGTACTGCCGGTTGTTCGGCAGGCCGTTCAGCTCCTTTTGGATCGCGTTCAGCTCGATTTTAGCGTCTCGCAGGTCCTGCGGCGGCATCGCGCCGCGCAGACGGACACGGGACGCGGCTTCGTCAATAACATCAATCGCTTTGTCCGGCAGGAACCGGTCCGAGATGTAGCGATCGGACAGCCGCGCGGCGGCGTCCAGGGCTTCGTTCGTGATCTCGACCTTGTGGTGCTGCTCGTAGCGCGGACGTAGGCCCTTCAGGATCTCGATGGCATCATCTACTGACGGCTCCCGGACCTGGATCGCCTGGAAACGTCTCTGAAGTGCCGCATCCCGCTCGACGTACTTGCGGTACTCGTCCAAAGTCGTTGCGCCGATGCACTGCAACTCGCCGCGTGCCAGCGCCGGCTTCATGATATTAGACGCGTCGATCGCGCCTTCCGCCGCGCCCGCACCGACCAGAGTATGCAGCTCGTCAATGAAGAGAATAATCTCTCCCTGCGCTTTCCGCATTTCTTCCATGACCCGCTTCATGCGCTCTTCGAACTCGCCCCGATACTTAGTACCGGCGACCAGCGCGGCCAGATCAAGCTGGATGACGCGCTTGTCTTTCAGGAAGTCAGGAATGTCGCCCATGACGATCCGCTGGGCCAAACCTTCGGCGATGGCCGTCTTGCCAACGCCCGGCTCGCCTAACAGACATGGGTTGTTCTTCATGCGGCGCGAAATAATTTGAATGCACCGCTCGATTTCGTTGGCCCGGCCAATGACCGGGTCCAGCTTTTCGTTGCGGGCCAGCTCCGTCAGGTCACGCCCGAACTCATCCAAGGTCGGCGTGCGGGTTTTGGCGGCCTGAGTACGCGATCCGGTTCCCGTGCCGCCCTCGCCGCCGCCTTCCTGAAGGTGCATGACTTCGCGGCGGGTCCGGTCAAGATCCACGCCCAGCTTGGACAAAACGCGTCCCGCTAGCCCTTCTCCTTCTCGGATCAAACCAAGCAGCAGATGCTCCGTACCGATGTAATTGTTGTTAAGTTGACGCGCCTCATCGTAAGCCAGGTCAATGACCCGCTTCGCGCGGGGCGTGAGCTGCATATCCTGCCCCAGCCGGCCGTCGCCGCGGGCCACCTGCCGCTCGATTTCGGAGCGAATGCGCCCTAAGCTGACGCCGATCCGGTCTAATATCCGCGCCGCGACGCTGTCATTCTCACGCACCAGGCCCAGCAGGAGATGCTCGGTCGAGACATAATTCTCGCCCAGCCGGCCTGCTTCTTCCTGCGCGTAGAACACGACTTTGCGAGCGCGTTCCGTAAATCGCTGCCACATAATTCTGTCTCCCCCATCGTTCTCATCTTAACGCTTATTTTCGCGTAGTTTATTGCGTATCAGCGCCGGACGGCGCGTTTCCTCGTAAAACGTGTATTGAGCCTTTTCGCCGGAGACGAACTGTGCGCCCATCCGAAGCGATGACAGCAGCTCGTTGAAAATCCGGTTGGTGACGCCTGTTACCAAGCCGAGCTGTTCACCCAGTCTCAAAATAGAAAGAAGCGCCATCGAGTCGCCTGCCGACAGCCGCTCTGCCGACTTCAATTTTGCCTGAGCGCCCTCAACTTTACCTTCTATTACTGAACGCTGATCACGCCAGAGCAGTTCCCTTGCGGCCTGCTCATCAGTCAGCAGCAGGGTCGCCGTCGCCGCCAGGCGGGTGAGTAATTGCCGCTCGGATTTGCCTGTGCTGACCGCGTTTGAGATCTGGTATACGTCCCCCGCCGCCGCGCTGCCTTCGCCGTAAGGCCCGCGCACCGCCGCCCCCAGCGTCTTCGCCGCTTCCAATGCGCCTTCAATTTTGCCGGACAGCGCCAGGCCCGGCAGATGGGCCATCACCGAGACGCGCAGCCCCGTCCCACAGTTTCCCAGTGATGAGGTCAGATACCCGTAATGCGGATGGAACGCATACTCTAGATGCCTGCCGAACTGGTCGTCCATCTGGTCGGCAATCCGCCAGGCCGCGTCAATTTGCAGCCCCGGCAGGATCGCCTGGAGGCGCAGGTGGTCTTCCTCGTTGACCATGACGCTGACCGTGTGCTTGTCGTCCACCAGCGCCCAGCGGCTTTGCCCGGCCATCGCGTGCGCGACGGAGATTAAGTGGCTGTCCACCAGCGCCGCTTTGTCCGCTTCGCCCAGCTTCCCGACTTCCACTGCCCGCAGGCCGACTTGGCCTTTGTCCCGCCGCTTCGCAACCGCAAGTACTTGTTTAGCCACCGCCTTCAGCTCCGCGTCGCTCGCCCGCCCTGGAAATGCCGCGCTGCTTAAGTTTCGGGCTAGTCGCACGCGTGTGGAGACGATAACGTCCGCTTCCCAGCCGGTTTCCCCCGCCCACGCTGGCGGCGTGGGCAGCGCTTCCGATTCAAGCGGCGTTTTTGCCGAGGTGGCGGGTCTCACCGTGAATCTCCTTCAGCGCCTGCTGCACTTCCGCCGGAAACGCCTCGTAGCACTTGGCACATCCCATCTGCCCCTGCGAATACAGCTCACTCCGGGCCATCCCGCACTGCGGGCAGGTCTGGTCTTCCGGTTCCGTCAGGCTCGGCTCGGTCACTTGTTCAGACACTATTTTACCCGAAAACAGCCCGTTGGCCCTATTCTTTAATTGCCTGCGTTCCAGTCGTCCAAGTTAGCTTGCGGGAAGCTGCTCGGCTCCCGCCTCACAAAGCAGCCGGGTTGCAGAGAGCCACTCAAAATCAATGTCCTGCGCGGCGATGTGAACATAGGAAGCCGCATCATTCAGAAAATAAAACGCACGACTGAACGCGCCTTCCGGCAGAGGCTCCTTCGGCCACGATGGGAACTCTGAGATAGCATAGCTCATCGGCGCAACATCAACCCACAATTCGCAAGCATCCGGCACTTGATACTCGCCATTGGGAACATCCATAGTACAGGCTAACAGTCCCAAAAATGTCACTTTGCCCCGGCGGTATAAATTCGGCACTTCGGCGGGTCTGTGTTCCGGCCGTTCTGTCACTGCCCAAAGCTCTAATTCGAACACGGCTGTTCTGGCGCGATAGTTTATGCTGATTTCGTCGAGGCGAGCATCATGGAAGCCATTTGGAAGCAGTTGTTCGAGTTCATCCCAGTTCATGCTTTTTGCGTCCGTCAGAAAGCAGGTGTTCCCGTCGTCTGAGTCAGCTCGCGGAAGGCGGCGATGAGTTGACGGGTGATGGGGCCGGGCTTGCCGTCGCCGATGTCGCGGCCATCGAAGTGGACGGCGGGGATGACTTCGGCGGCAGTGCCGGTGAGGAAGATTTCGTCGGCGTTGTAGACATCGTACTGGGTGATGATCGGCTCAGTGACGGTGTAGCCAGCATCTAACGCCAGCCCGATGACGGTGTCGCGGGTGATGCCCTGCAAGATGCCGATAGAGGCAGGCGGCGTGGTGATCGCGCCGTTTTTGATGAGGAAGATATTGTCGCCGGTGGCTTCGCCGACATACCCTTCGCGGGTCAGCATCAAGCCCTCGCCTGCGCCCTGGCGGTTCGCTTCGGCTTTCGCCATGATGTTGTTGATGTATTTGCCGGTGCATTTGACACGCGGGTCAATCACATCGGGCGACGGCAGGCGCGTGGACACCGTGGCGACGATCAGGCCGTTTTCGTACATCTCGGCAGGATACAGCGCCAACTGCTCACACGAGATATAAACATTGGCATTGCCCTTGATGTGCTTGGGGTCTAAGCCTAAGCCCGTGCCGCGCGTGACCGTGACGCGGATGTAGCCGTTCGCGTGGCCGTTCGCTTTGACGGTCTCTAAAATGGACTCGCGGGTGGCTTCGGGTGGGGCGGGGATGACGATGTTCAGCGCTTTCGCCGAGTAATACAGCCGCGCAACATGCTCATCGAGCTTGAAGACGCGCCCATTGTAGACCCGGATGCCTTCAAACAAGCCATCGCCGTAAAGCAGGCCGTGGTCATAGAACGGAAGGACCGCTTCTTCTTTCGGCGTCAGCACACCGTTCATACTCACAAATTGCTGCACAGGCGTCACTCGCTTCTTTGTAGGATTAGTTTCCGTAGAATGGGTTTAGTATAGCACGGAGAGCGTGGAAAGACAACGGGGTATGATAGCCGGAGGAGGGAATTATGCAGACGGAAGACAAGGCGGCGCAGGAAGTGCTGGACATCACGCGGCGGATGCTGGACGCGATGTACTCGTCAGACCCGGAAGTTCACCAAAAGCACAGCGCGGAAGATATGTCGTCGTATGAGTGGTACATCGCGCCCCAACGCATTGACGGCCTAGACTTTCATCTGGCGCTGATCGCAAGCGGCGGCAACGGGGGATCATCGCGGCTGGATATGCTGACCCCGCGCGTGCAGGTCTATGGGGATACGGCGATTGTCAATTATACGCTGCTGAAAACAACGTTCAGCGAGAACACGGCATCGCAGTTTTCAACGATGAACGAGACGCGGGTGTTTGTGAAGTTGGAGGAGGTGTGGAAGATGGTGCATCTGCACAAGTCGCCGACATGAAGCGCAGATGAAAAAACCCGGCACTAGAAGTGCCGGGCTGCTCAAGGACGGAAAGTGCCTCCGGCACTAAAGACCCTTTAGTCGCGGAGCGACTTTCTGTGCTTCAACAGCCCGGCACTTCTAGTGCCGGGGCTTCCTACTGAATACTCGCTCGCTCCACTGGAACCGGCGCGTGAGCAACGTTTGTGACAGTCGCCGGGTCTTGAAGTGAGCGCGAGCCGATGACCGAAGCTTTGTACAGGCCCGATGGCAGCACGCCGAAGGCAAGCGTTGCAATCGCCGAAATGATCAGCGCGGCGGTCGCGCCGGGCGAAAACCCCCAGATGCCTGCCGGGTACTGACGCTGAGCCGGCTGGAAATACATCGTATAGACGATCCGCAGATAGTAGGCAGCACCGACGACACTGGCAACTAAACCGATCACCGCCAAGCTGTACTGCTGGGCATGGACCGCTGCAATGAACACATAGAACTTGCCGAAGAAGCCCGCAGCCGGGGGGACACCGGCAAGGGAGAACATGAACAAAGCCATCAGCGCCGCGGCCCAGGGCTGGGACTGGGCCAGGCCCTGCAAGTCTTCAATGTTGTTCAGCTCGTCGCCGCGCCGGGCCAGCAGAATCAGCACGCCGAACGCGCCGAGGTTCATAAACGTGTAGGCGAGGATGTAGAACAAAATGCCCGCGTAGGCTTCCGTGCGGATTGATGGGTCAAGGGAGGCGGCGGCGGAGCTTCCGGCCAGCAGGCCGACTAAAATATAGCCTGCGTGAGCGATAGACGAATAGGCCAGCATCCGCTTGATGTTGGTCTGGACAATCGCCACGAAGTTGCCGACCACCATGGTCAAAATCGCCAGCACCCACAGAACATCATGGAAGATAGACGACAGCGGGAGCAGAACAATCGCGACCCGGACCAGCGCGGCGAATGCGCCGCATTTCGCCCCGGCGGACATAAACGCCGTGACCGAAGTCGGAGCGCCTTCGTAAACATCGGGCGTCCACGAGTGGAACGGCACAATCGCGGCTTTAAACGCAAGGCCGATCAGCAGAAGTGCGAAGCCAGCCACGGCATAGGACGATGTTAAAGACGCCATCGGCACGGTGGTCAGCGTGTCCAGTCGGGTCGTCCCCGTGCCGCCATAAATTAAGGCAATTCCATACAGGAAGAACGCCGAGGAGAACGAGCCGAGCAGGAAGTACTTCATCGCCGACTCTTCCGAGCGGGCTTCGGTCCGGGCAAACCCGGACAGAATATACAGCGCAATAGACAGCACTTCCAGGCCAATAAAGATAGTGATCAGCTCACGCGAAGTCGCCATCAGCATCGCACCCGATGTGGAGAACAGCAGAAGCGCGTAATACTCGCCGTAGTTGATGCCTTTTTGCTGGATGTACTTCTCCGACAGCAACACAGACAAAGCGGCAACGACCACCAAGATAGCTTGAAACGCCAGCGCGAAATCATCGGCGACCACGGTTCCATGAAAGCCGGTCGTCAATGACGCGCCGCTTTTGTCCCAAAGAAAAGCACAGGCAAACGCGGCAACAACGAGACCAGCGAGGGACACGATCACGCACCAGCTTTTACGGTCGCGCGGCAGGGCCAAATCAACCATCAAGACAAGCATAGCTGTGACGATGACAATCAGCATCGGCGAGACGGCCATGATGTCGGCAGAAGTAACGGGCAGAGCAGGAGTCATTAGGGATGAATGCCTTTCGGCTGCGCTGCGGCAGCGGCGAGACGAGGGGCGGCGGGCGGCACGGCGGCGGTATGAGAACCATTTGGCGCGGCAAACGGATCAACATAGACCGGCTGGGTTTGGGCCATCACCGTCGCCACCGACGGGCTGACTTTGTTCAGTGTCGTCGGTGTCGGGTAAATGCCCAGCGCGAAGATGAGGACGACCAATGGAAAGAGCGCCCACTTTTCACCGCGCGTCATGTCGGGAAGTTTTTCGTTGGCTTCGTTGTCCAGCTTGCCGTACATGACGCGCTGGAACATCCAGAGCATATAGACGACAGACCAGATGGCGGCGGTTGTTGCAAAGCCGGTTGCCCACGGGTGGGTCTGGAACGACCCCATCAGAAGCAGCAGCTCGCCGGTGAAGCCAGCGGTCAGCGGCAGAGCGACCGACGACAGCGTCGCAACCAAGAAGACCACCGTGAACATCGGCATGACGGCAGTGAGGCCACCAAAATCACCGATCTGGTAAGACTGGCGGCGGGAATACAGCGCCGCGACCAGGATAAACAGCGCCCCCGTGGTGAATGTGTGGCTGACCATCTGCACGACTGCGCCGGACAAGCCTATAGAAGTCAGCGCAAAGATGCCGAGCATGATCACGCCGATATGCGAGACTGACGAATACGCCAGCAGGCGCTTAAGATCCGTCTGCATTGCGGCGACCAGTGCGGCATAGATGACGCCAATGACCGCCAGCGTAATAATGACCGGCGCACAGGCTTTGACGGCGAATGGAAATAGCGGCAGGCAGAAGCGGATAAAGCCGTACAAGCCCATCTTCAGCGCGACCAGCACAATCGTCCCGCCGGTCGGCGCTTCGGAGTACGCATCAGGCACCCACGAGTGGAACGGGAATACCGGCGCTTTGATGCCGAACGCGAGAAAGAAGCCGACAAACAGCAGAATATCGGTGACTTGACGGCCCGAGAACAGCCCAGTGACCGGGCTGACGTGCTGCTGCAAGGCGGGCAGATCAAACGTCGTCGAGCCGCCCAAAAAGTACAAGGCCATGATGGAGACCAGCATCACCATCGAGCCGGCCATCGTGTACAAAAAGAACTTGACCGTCGCATAGACGCGCCGCTGGCCGCCCCAGATGCCGATGATGAAATACATCGGGATCAGCATCCCTTCCCAGAACAAGTAGTACAGCACCAAGTTCAGGGATAAGAAGACGCCGAGCACAGCAGTCTCCATCACCAGCATCCAGGCATAAAACTCACGGCTGCGGGTGTTGATCTCCTTGAACGAGACGCCGACCGCAAAAGGGAAAATCACGGTCGTCATCAGCACCATCAAAAGCGAAATGCCGTCCATGCCGAGAAAGTAATTGATATGGAGCGACGGTATCCACGAAGCCATGTCTACAAGCTGGAACTGCGGCCCGTGCGGCGCGTACTGAACGTAGGCAAACAGCGAGACCGCCAGTGCCGCCAGGGTTCCGGCCAGCGCGACCGCTTTGACCGCCTGTACGTTGTCCTTCGGGATTAGCCCGACCACGAGCGCGAACAGTGCTGGCAGGAACACCAGCAGGGTCAGCAGCCCCCCAAAACCTGTCATTGTTTCTGTCATTTAATGCACATATCCTGACGCGCGAACGGCGACAAACACGAGAATAAGAAGAATTCCGACCACCATGGAGAAGGCATACGAGCGGACAAAGCCGTTCTGCGTCTTGCGGATGCGCTGGCCCGACCAAGCAGTCACAGCCCCTACCCCATTGACGATGCCGTCAATGCCGCGCACATCAAACGTCAGCCACAGCCAATTCGCCAGTCTCTTGCCGAGCTTGACAAACCAGAAGTTATAAGCCTCGTCCACGAAATACTTGTTCAGGATGGCCCAGTTGTACCAGCCTGCGCTGAGAAGGCGATGATTAGCGCGAACTTCAGGCCGCATCAGCTCATTGTTCGTGGTCGCGCGGTAGCGGACGACGCAGTAAGCAATGACCAGCACAATCGCAATCAGCGTAGCGATCCCAAGAACGCTTTCCATATGAGCATCATGAATTGGGTTCAAATAGCCCGGCGTCGTCACCGAAGGCGCGAGGAAGTCGGCGAACGTATCAAACTTCAGCACAACCCAGCCGGTGATGGAAGACAGCACGGCTAAAATCCCGATGGGAATGATCATCGCAAGGCTCGACTCGTGAGCATGAGCGGCGGCTTCCGTGCGCGGCTTGCCGAAGAACGTTTTCATGATCATGCGGAACATGTAGAACGCAGTCAGCAGTGCCGTCAGGACGCCGACGCCCCAAAACAGCCAGTTCCCGGCGGGCTGCGTCTGCCATGTGCGCCAGAGTATCTCGTCCTTGCTCCAATAACCCGCGAACGGGATGATGCCGGAAATCGCTAGTGTCGCCGCCAGCATAGACACCGCAGTCACACGAATGTGCGGAAACAGGCCACCCATGTTCCGCATATCCTGGGGATCGTTTGGGTCCGGCCCTGCTGTGCCGCCGGTCTTCTCGTCTGCGCTGTCTCCATGCTCGGCATGGGCGGCGTCCGTATGGCCGTCTTTCTCATGCTGCGCGTGCATCGCATGTTCAACAGCATGGATGACTGAGCCGGAGCCTAAAAACAGGCAGGCTTTGAAGAACGCATGGGTCATCACATGAAACATGCCCGCCGCGAAGACGCCGGAGCCGCAGGCAGCGAACATATAGCCGAGCTGCGAAACCGTCGAGTAGGCCAGCACCCGCTTGATGTCGTTCTGCATCAGGCCGATGGTCGCGGCAAAGAACGCCGTCGAGATGCCGATGACCGCCATCGTCACCATCGCGATATCGGATAGTTCAAACAGCGCATGGGTACGGGACACCAGGTAAATACCAGCCGTGACCATCGTCGCAGCATGGATCAGCGCAGACACGGGGGTCGGCCCTTCCATCGCGTCCGGGAGCCAGGTGTAGAGGGGGATTTGGGCAGACTTGCCGGTGCAGCCGAGGAAGAACATCAAGAGAAGCGTCGCGATGACAGTTCCCGATGCCGCCTGCGCCAGCATCGGCGCGGCCTGCGTGATGCCCGTCACCGCGCTGTTCCCGGTCACAAAGTCGAGTGTGCCGAAATAGTGGAACACAAAGAACATGCCGATCAAGACGCCGACATCGCCAATTCTATTAACGATGAACGCTTTCTTCGCCGCATCCCCCGCCGACTTCTTCTCGTAAAAGAACCCGATCAGCAGATAGGAACAAAGGCCGACGCCTTCCCAGCCGATAAACAAGCCGAGAATGTTGTTGCTCATCACGAGCATCAGCATGAAGAAGACAAACAAGTTCAGGTAGGTAAAGAATCGCTGATACCCTTTGTCTGTCGCCATGTACGACGTCGAGTACAGGTGGATCAAGCCGCCGACGCCGGTAATAATCAGCATCATCAGCACCGACAATGGATCAATCAGCAGTTCATAGTTGACATTGAAAAAGTGGATGCCCTGCGGATCGGTAGGGATGTTCAGCCAGGGCGCGAGATACACCGTCGCCTGCTTCTGTCCGTCCGGCGCGGACGTCACATGCTGGAACAGCGCACACGCCACGACAAACGACGCAAACACGGCGACAGTGCCGATGGCGCCCGCCACCACTTTCGGCAGCGGCTTGCCCGTCAGCGGCCCTAAAACGCCGTTGATCAAAAAGCCGACCAGCGGGAACAGGGGAATCAGCCAAGCGTAAAATAAAGAAGAATCAGAATGCAGCATCGCCAAAAAGCCTCTAACCCTTCATCAAATCAATTTCGTCTACGCTGATAGACGTGCGGTTGCGGAAAATCGAGACCAAAATGCCGAGGCCGACCGCAACTTCCGCCGCCGCCACCGCCATCACGAAGATGACCATCATCTGGCCGCCAAGATCGCTTTTGTAGCGCGAGAACGCCACAAAGGTCAGATTGACCGCGTTCAGCATCAGCTCGACGCACATGAAAATGACAATCGGGTTGCGCTTAATCAAGACGCCGACAACGCCGATAGTAAACAAAATGGCACTGAGAATGAGATAGTAGTCTAAGGGGATCGACTCGATCATAACGCTTTCTAAATCCTTTTCTTCGCCAGCATGACAGCACCGACAGCGGCGACCAGCAGCAGGATCGAGACAACTTCAAACGGGAACAGCCAGTCGGCGGTAAACAAATTGAGGCCAATTTCGGTCGGCCCAATAATCGTTTCCGGCAGCATCTGCGGCTTGACCGGAACCGAGGCAATCACAAATGCCAGCACCAAAATGACCCCAATCGCGGCCAACACAGAAATCGGCTGCTGCGGCTTGAGGCGGTCCACGACTCGCTCCGGGGTACCTAAATTAAGGAGCATAATCACGAATATAAACAGGACCATGATGGCCCCGGCATAGACAATGATCTGCACCGCCGCAATGAAGACCGCATGGAGCGATAAAAACAGCAGGGCAACCGAGAACAGGACCAGCACCAGAAACAAGGCGCTGCGAACCGGATTGTCGGCCAGTACCATACAGATGCCGCACACGACGGCGACGGCGGCGAGAATGCCGAAGAGGACAAGTTGAGCTGTCATAAATGAGGGTCTCACCCACCTCCTTGCTTCGCAGGGGTCCTCCCGAAGCGGGAGGACTAGGAGACAAAAGAGGCAAATTTTCTGAAACTCTTCGCCTTCCCGCTTCGGGAAGGCCGGTGAGGAACGAACCGGGGTGGGTTTTATGCTGCTGTTGGATCAGGCACCAGCATCATGTTCTTGGTGTAGATCGTGTCTTTACGATTGTCTTCCGCCAGCTCGCAGATGTCTTTAAGCTGGATCGCCTGCGTCGGGCAGGCTTCCTCGCAGTAGCCGCAGAAGATGCAGCGCATCATATTGATCTCATACTGGGCGGCGAACCGCTCACCCGGCGAAACACGGTTTTCTTCCGTGTTCTCTGCCGCAACTACAAGAATAGCGTTTGCAGGACAGGCACCCGCGCACAGCGAGCAGCCGATGCACTTCTCCATGCCGTTCTCATAGCGGTTCAGCACATGACGCCAGCGCGACCGGCGCGGCATCGGGCGGCGCACCTCCGGGTACTGAATAGTCACACGCTCCTGCTTGGAGTAGCCGCGCGTGATCCCCATGCCGGTCAGCGGGGCTTTCACCTCACTACCGAGCGATTTAATGTCATCCCAAAGGCTCATGGGTAAATCTTTCTATTTCGTCAGCGCAGCGGCAATGATGTCCGCCTCGCGCTCAGTGCTGGCATCCAGGAAGCCGCCGATTTTGGCGTCAGGCGGCAGGGTTTGTGCGCCGTAGCCAGGGTTTTCCGCCACGACGCGGTACGGCTCGGCCCCGGACGACAGCCGGATTGTCTCGGCTCGCCGGGAGTTCGTCGTGAACAGCTTGGACGGCTTGGAACCGGCAAACAGCACTAGGATGATCCCGGTAACGACGACCCACGCGATGAGCGCGGCCCAGTAGGAAACGGCCAGAGCCACCGCCAGCAGCAGGATGTTGACCAGCGCGATCGGCAGAATGCCCTGCCAGCCGAACTTCATCAGCATATCGTAGCGCAGGCGCGGCAGTGTAGCGCGAATCCAGATAAAGAAGTACAAGCCCGCCAAAATCTTGACTGTAAACCAGACGACTGGAAGAAGCGAGTTCACGATGTCTGTCAGGACCGGAACGCCCCAGTGCGTGATATCACGTCCCCCCGCCAAGTTGTAGTTGTACAAGTTGACGATCCCCTGCGGCAGTTGATTGAGCCATGGGATCGGCGCTTTGTAGCCGCCGAAGAAGAGTGTCGCGGCAATCGCGCTGACGACAATCATGTTCGCGTACTCACCCAGAAAGAACGTCGCGAACTTCATGGACGTGTACTCGGTATGATACCCGGCCACCAGCTCGGTTTCCGCTTCCGGCAAATCAAACGGCGCACGGTTTGTTTCCGCCAGCATAGAAATGATGTAAATCAGCGCGGCAACAAAGCCGAGCGGGAAGAACTTCAGGACGTTCCACTCAGGAAGCGCAATGCCGTAGTGGGTCAGCGTCGGCGAAATCTGGTAGTAACCTTGCTGCTCTACGATGGTGTGCATCGTCAGGCTGCCGGTCATCAGGACAACAGAAATAATCGCCAGCCCCATGCCGATCTCGTAGGAAATCATCTGCGCCGAAGATCGCAGGCCACCAAGAAGCGAATACTTGTTGTTCGACGACCAGCCCGCCAGGACAACGCCGTAGACGCCAAGCGAGGAGCAGGCGAGGATGTACAGAATGCCGATGGAAACGTTCGGCGCGACCGCTCCCCAAGTCCGGCTCGGCCCCCAGGGAATGACGCCCGCCGTGATCAGGGCCGGGATCAAAAAGATCATCGGCGCAATCACGAACAGCGTCTTGTCCACATTGGTCGGGTTCATGTCCTCTTTGAACAGCAGCTTTAAGCCATCCGCAATAGTCTGAAGCAGACCGAACGGCCCGACTCGGTTGGGACCCTGACGCTGCTGCATCCAGCCGAGCAGACGCCGTTCCCACCAGACCAGCGGCGGCACGGCCAGCAGAATGCCGAAAACGCCCATCAGAACACGCAGAACGACCCGAAGTGCTTCAATCCAGGCGTACTGGGTGGGAATGTTCGGCGTATAGAAAAAAAGATGTGCAAACAGCGCGAGTGTCATTTAAGCGGTTGCCTTTAGGATTTCGCGGGCCACATCCCGCGGCGAGAAGTAAGGGACCGGCTTGCCGAGGCGCGACATCAGTTCGGCCACGATCTGCCAGTCGGGCTTGGACTGCCCACGCGGCTCGACAGCCTTCTTGAACTTTTGTGTCCGGCCCTCGATGTTTGTGAACGAGCCATCTTTTTCAATGAACGAGCAGGCCGGCAGGAATACGTCGGCTTGTTTGCCGATTTCCGTCATGAACAAGTCTTGCACGATCAGGAACGGCACTTTCGCCAGCGCGGCTTGGACCAATTCTTGATCCGGGAACGCGAGCAACATCTCGGAACCCATGACATACAAAGTCTTAATTGTGCCGCTGATGCAGCCTTCCAAGATGCCCCGCGTGTCTAAACCCGGCGCGGCGGGCAGCGGGCCGCCCCAAAGCGCTTCCAGCTTCGGCGTCGCGCCGTTGCCGACCGCCTTCATCGCGGGCAGGCGGTCCGGCAGAACGCCCATCTGAATCGCGCCCCAGCTATTGCTGTCCGGCAGCAGGACGTTCAGCTTCGCACCAGACGCCGTGCAGGACGCCTTCAGAAACTCGATGTCGGCAGCCGGCAGGGCATACCACGCCAGCACAACAGTATCCGGCCCGGCTGCAATGGCTTTCGCGATTTCTGGCGACCGTGCATTGTCGTTTCGGAAGTACTCCGCGCCGCCTTTGGAGATCGCTTTGTAAACACGCAGCCACAGCACCGGAAGATCGTCATCCACCTGCGTCCCGATGGCGACGATCTTCTTGGCTTCCCCCACTTCGGCAATCGTGGTTTGCATCGGCAGGATCGGGAACGGGAACGCCCGGTGATCCAAATTGTTCGTGCCGAGCGCCGACCGGAACAGCCGCTGGAAGAGATACAAATCTTCATTGGACGCCCGCGTTGAGCCGATACCCGCTACGGAGTTCGGGTCAGCCGCCGCCGCGTCCTTGAGCGCCTTCGCCGCCGCACCGAGCGCGTCATCCCAGGTTACTTTGCGAAGCTGGGACGCATACCGCTGCTGCGGCTCTTTGATGCGGTCGGAGCTGTTGACCCAGTACTGCTCAAACTTGCCCTTGTCACAGGTCCACTCTTCGTTGACATCCTCGTTCAGACGGGCATTCACCCGCATCAGCTCCCCGTTGCGTGTCTGCACGGCTACGTTGCAGCCGACCCCGCACATGGAGCAGATGGAATCCTGGGACTGGAACTCCCACGGCCGCGCGGCAAATCGGTAAGTACGGGAAGTCAAAGCGCCAACAGGGCAAAGCTCAATCGTGTTGCCGCTGAACTTAGACTTGAACCCTTCCGGCGAAAACGGCGAGATGATAGCTGTGTTGCCCCGATTCTCAATTGCCAGCTCGCCGTCGCCGGAGATTTCTTCGGTGAAGCGCGTACAACGGGCGCACTGGATGCAGCGCTCCCGGTCCAGAACCACATAATCCGAGATCGGGATGGCCTTTGGGAAATGCCGCTTTTCGTCAATAAAGCGTGTCACACCCGGCCCGTACTGGTAGACCATGTTTTGCAGCGGGCATTCGCCGCCCCGGTCGCAGACCGGGCAGTCCAGCGGGTGATTAATCAGCAGAAATTCCAAGATGCCGTTCTGCGCCTGCTTGACTTCCGGCGAGATCGTGTCCACGACCATGCCTTCCGCCACGGGGACGGTGCAGGCGGTCTGGATTTTGTTCATCTTCTCGATCTTGACCAGGCACATCCGGCACGCACCGGCGGGTTTAAGGCGCGGGTGGTGGCAAAAATACGGAATGTCCGCCCCAGCCTGGAACGCCGCCGTGATGACCAGCGTGCCTTTCGGCACCGAGACCGCTTTGTTGTCAATCGTCAGATTGACCATGTCCACCGGCGGCTTCTCCGCCGTCGTCCCCTGCGTTGTTTTGATTGTCGTTTCCGCCATGCGTCTTTTCTCTTAGTCTAACTCTTCAGTTTGCAGTTATCCAACATTAGCGATAGGCAAAGCTTCGTCCGCTGACCCAATCCTGCTGGATTTATTCATGTCCGGCGGCGACTAGCTCGCGGTCGCTCAGTTCGATCTCCGGCTTGCCGTCGCGGTCTACCCACACACCGCAGGGGCCGCTGGCAGGCGCGGCGGGTATCTCAAACTCCGTGCCGTCCATACGAAGAACCGGCTGGTAGAAGCCGCCCATCTGCTCGGCCCGGTCTTCCACATAATGCCCGATCAGCGCCCGGCGGAAGCGGTCTTTGCTGACATTCGGGAAGCTGCCATGCACCAGCGAACCATTGAAAAACATCACGTCACCAGGGTCCATGATCACCGGAACGGCTTCCTGCCCTTCAGGGATCGGCACCGTCATATCGGTAAAGCTGGCGCTGGTGTCTGCCTGGGTCGTGCATAACAGAGGCCAGTTGTGGCTGCCGGGAACCACCTGCATACAGCCGTTTTCTTCGTCAATCGCATCCAGCGCCATCCAGGCCGCCATGCAGGTTCCCGGGGCGGCCCGCAGGAAGAAGTTATCCTGGTGCAGCGCCTGTCCCCTCGCGCCGGCCGGCTTGAAATACAGCATTGTCTGCACGGCCAGTGGCTCAGTCTCCAAAATGGCTGCAAGGCAGTCATTCAGCCGGCTGTCCAGGAGCCAGCGCCGGCTCACCTCATCCCAGCGGTGCATATGGATCATGCGCGGATAACTCTGAAGCGGATCACTGGGTCTCGGTGTCGCCGCCGCCATGTCGCCGGGCTTTGCGCCTTCCGCTCGCAACGCCATGAAATGCTCCCGGTAGAAGGCGGCTTCTTCCGGCGAAAACAAGCCTTTCACGACAACATATCCATTGGCTTCATAGAAGGCTTTGTGCTCACCAGTGACCATGATCCATCTCCTTGGCTGTAACTAGACAGCCGCCATCTGCAAGGGCGCGAAGGCCCGCTTTTTGCCGCCCGCGCCGTTCCGCACCAGTTCTTCGTATTCATGGCGGAAGTACTTCAGCGCCCCGGCCCCGCCGGCCATGCCGACCAGCGGCCATGCGGCAGCGTCGCCAAGCGGGCAGAATGAGCGTCCGGCGATATTGTTGCAGATGTCGCTCAGAATGTCAATGTCTTCGTAGCGCCCGCCGCCCGCCATGATCCGGTCGTGGATCTTGACCAGCCACGACGTTCCCTCACGGCACGGCGTACACTTGCCGCAGGATTCATGGGCGTAGAAGTGCATCAAGCGAGTCATCATTGCCGGGACGTTGACTGTCTGGTTGTAGACCATGAGTGCCCCGGAGCCGAGCGCCGAACCGACTTTGCCCAGCGATTCATAGTCATACGGCGTGTCCAAAGCGTCTTCCACCAGCAGTGGGACCGAGGAGCCGCCGGGGATCATAAACTTGAACGGGATGTCGTCTTTCATGCCGCCGCAGATGTCGTAGATAATCTCGCGGATCGGCGTCCCCAGGACAATCTCAATGTTGCCGGGCTTTTTGACATGGCCGGAAACCGTGACCAGCTTGGTGCCACGCGATGCTGGCCCCTGCCCCGGCGTTCCCGTACCGTACTTACCATATTCCGCCCCGCCGACATTGAGAATCGGCACGGCGGTTGCGATTGTCTCAACATTGTTGACGATGGTAGGCGACTTCCACACGCCGCTGACGACCGGCAGCGGCGCGGCCGGCGGCTTGTGCCGGGGCATTCCGCGCTCACCCATCAAAGATGACATCAGCGCGGTTTCTTCGCCGCATTCATACGACCCCGCCCCCATATGAACATGAATGTCCAGGTCAAAGCCACTGCCGAAGATGTTCTTGCCTAAAAAGCCCTTCGCGTAGGCTTCGGCAATCGCCTTTTCGACCTGACGCGCCGGGTGCATATACTCGCCGCGCACATAGATATAGCAGACGTTCGACCGAATGGCATACGCCGCGATAATGCAGCCCTCGACCAGCATATGCGGCATGTGATCCATCAGGTCACGATCTTTGGCCGTTCCCGGCTCGCCTTCGTCCGCATTAATGACCAAATAG